>JAGRCP010000051.1 GCA_020433455.1 Caldilineaceae bacterium
TTGCCCCATAATCCGTCAGAGAACCGAAAAGACAGGGGGGGGCAGCCCGCATGATCGGGCTGCCCCCCCCTGCTCCCTCCCAAACGCTAAATCGACGATTTTCCGCTGCCCGAATCCATCTGCTTCCACCCCGCGACCACCGCCACCGTCACGATCACGGCGATGACGATCTCGGCGAAGGCCTGGGGCGTCACCGAAGGGATGATGACGCCGGCCGGGAACCAGTTGCGCACGATCAGCATGGTCACCACAAGGATAGTGTTGGTCAACGTCCCCACGATGGCCGCCGTGCTCACCGAAAGCATCTCAATCTCGTCGCGCTGAATGAAGCGCCAGAGCGCAAAGACCACGGCAACGCCAATCAGACCGATTACCGCGCCGATCACCTGATAGGCCCGCACCGCGGCCGTACCGGTCAGGTTGATCAGGCTGCGCGCGCCCTCAGGCGCGTCAGCGGCCAAAGGCGGATAGATGATGGAGGCCGTGTCGGCCGGAGGAATGTTGCGGAAGGAGATGAAGAGGAACGCAACCACCAGAACCGCCAGAATCGCGGTCAGAATATAGCCGGTTGTCCGGTTGAGACTACGCAGGGAAACATAGGCGTAGTAGGCAGTCACGCCGATGAAGAGACGCGGCAGGATGGCCACAAGCGGATCCTTAAAGAAGGGCGTAGTCGAGCTGAGGAAGCTGTACAGGCCAAAGATGCCGCCCACAATCAGGCCCGAAACGGGACCGGCAATAATCCCGGCGATGATGGCGGGCACGTGCATGATGGTGGCGTTGCCGCTGGGATTGGGCACGGGGATGAAGCCTAACCGGGTCGCGCCCAGCAAGATGGCCACCGCGGCCAAAATGCCGGTAATGACGATGCTGCGAATAGACATGGTGCGGGATTGCATGGCGGTTCCTCCTTGGGAAGTAGAAAGAGAAAACAGGAATAAGAAGGGAATGAGAGATGAGAAACAAGTAATGCGACCTTATGCAGGACGCATTACGCAGCGCCCCGCAAGTCCCGAATTGCGGGAATGCCGTGGAGCGATGTGGCGGCCTGCACGGCGCGCACGATGGCCTCGGCCACCAGATCCGCGGCGACCGCGCCGATGAGGCCCGCATCGCCCGGCTTATCGCCCCGGGAAAGGGCAAAGATGGTGTCGCCGTCCAGCCGGGTATGGGCGGGACGAATGGCCCGGGCGTATCCGTCCTGGGCCATCTGCGCCACCTTGCGGCAGCCCGCCTTGTCGAGCCGGGCATCGGTTGCCACCACGGCCAGAGTCGTATTGGTCCCCGCCATCTCCTGGAGCGTCCGGCCCAGAAGGCGCTCGCCGCAAGCCACCGTGTCGGCAAAGCTGCCGTCATCTTGGCGCGGCCCGGCCAGGACCGCACCCGTCGCCGGATCCACCACGCCGCCGAAGGGGTTGACCGCCACCAGCGCGCTGACGATGACGCCGCTGCTCAAGCGGCGGCCCGCCACGCCCAATCCCCCCTTGACCGCACGCTGAAAGCCCATGATCTTGCCCACGGCCGCGCCCGTCCCCGCGCCCACCGAACCCTCGGTCACGGGGCCGTCGCTCGCGGCCGCGCAGGCGGCATAGCCCGCCGCTGCGTCAGGCCGCACGTCGGGCCGTCCCAAAGGCAGGTCGAAGAGAATCGCCGCGGGCACAATGGGCACCCGGGCCACGCCCACGTCCAGACCAAATCCATGCTCCTCCAGCCAGCGCATAACGCCGTCGGCCGCGGCCAGGCCATAGGCGCTGCCTCCGCCCAGCAGCACGGCATGGACCTCCTCCACCATGCAGAGGGGATCCAGCAGATCCGTTTCGCGGGTGCCCGGCGCGGAACCGCGTACGTCCACGCCCGCGCACGCGCCCTCAGGACAAAGCACGACCGTACAGCCCGTGCCCGCGTCTAAATTAGTCCAGTGACCTACGGTTATGCCAGGGATTTCGGTGATCATAATCCCTCATTACCCAGGTAGCGCAACGCGGCCAGCACGTACAGCCGCGCCGCGGTCTTGATTTCGTCGATGCTCACCCACTCGTCAATGTGGTGGGGGATGTGAATGTCGCCCGGACCGCAGGTAACGATGGGAATGCCCTTGCGCGCGTGGAGAATCGTGCCGTCCGTGGAGCCGGGCACGCCGCCGTAGACGGGCGCAGCGCCGGTCAAATGCGTATAGGCGTCAGCCATCACCTGCACGATGGGCTCGGTCCGGTCCGTGGCCGTGGGATGGCGCACTTCCATGACCTCAAACTCGTAGGCCAGGCGCGCGTCCTCAGCGCAGACGGTGCGCAGGCGCTCTTCCAGGCGCGCGGCCAGATCGTCGGGATCCTGCCCCGGCGTCAGGCGCAAGTCCAGCACAACTTCCGTCGCGCCGGGCATGACGTTCTTCTGTGCTTCTCCCGCGACGGGCGAACGCAGGATCGTGGGCGTGATGCTGGGTTGGCCCAGAAATTCCACCGCGCCCCACGTCCCGATCTCCGCCGCCTCCAGCTCCGCCGCCGCGGTAAGAAAACGGGCCATGGGATAGGCGCTGTTCACGCCCGTGAGGGGCATAGCGCCGTGGCTCATGATGCCGTTGATGCGCACCCGCACCCACATGACGCCCTTCTGCGCGATGCAGAGATGATTCTCCTCCGGCTCGCAGATGACGGCCGCGTCCACCCCGTCGGCCCAACCCTGATCGACGAAATGCTTGATGCCGATCATGTCCCCCTCTTCATCGCAGACGATGCCCAGCAGAATGCGCCCGTTCAGCTTCACGCCGCTCTCCACAATGGCCTTGGTCGCGATCAGCGCGCAGACCACGCCGGCCTTCATGTCGTTGGCGCCCCGGCCATAGATGCGCCCGTCGCGGATGGTTGCGCTGAAGGGCGGATCCGTCCACAAAGTGGGATCGCCCTCCGTAACGACGTCGGTGTGGCCCTCGAACATGAGGGTGGGGCCATGGGCGGGGCCATAGGTCGCGATCACGTTAGGCCGACCGGGAGCCGCAAATTCAAAATGGGTCTCCAGGCCCATCTCCCGACAGCGGGCGTCCACCCAGCGGGCGGCGGCTTCCTCGCCCACGCCCTGCTCCGGTCGCCAAACGCTGGGGATGCGGGTCAGCTCCTGCACCCAATCGATGAGTTGGGCGTCGTCGATGTGGTTGAGAACGGCTTGTTCCTGAGGTGTGATCATGGTTGATTGGTTGATTAGGTGACTGGTTGATTGGGCGGATTGCAGACCGTTTTTTTTACAAGACATCCGGCAGCCCCAGCGCGGCCATAATGGCGCGCACGGACGGCCAGGGATAGAAGATGAGCAGCAGCATGAAGAGAAAGCTCACGATGACGACCACATAATCCACGGGACGAGCGTGAAGCTCAACATACTTGGTGCGCCCCTCGCCGCCCACGTAACAGCGGGCTTCCATGGCCAGGACCAGATCCTCAGCCCGGCGGAAGGCGCTCATGAAGAGAGGCACGATCAGGGGCAGGATCATGCGCGCGGCCTTATCCGGTCGCCAGAAGCCCTGACGGCTGATGTCCGCGCCCCGGCTGGCCTGGGCCTTCATAATGCGCTCCATCTCTTCGGCCAGGGTCGGCACAAAGCGCAGGGAAATCATGAGAATCAGCGCCAACTCATGGGAAGGGAGACCAATGCGGCGCAGGGGCTTGAGAATGCTTTCGACGCCGTGGGTCAGCTCAGTCGTAGTTGCGGTCATGGTGATGAGGCTGGTAAGAAAAATGAAGGAAATTACCCGAAAAAGGCTAATGGCCATCAGCTGAAAGCTATAGCGGGTTGCGCGCAGGATGCCCCATTGAAAATAGACTTTGCCCGCGGGCTCGGTCCAGCCCTGAAAAAAGAGCTGCATGACAAAAATAAGCACCAGAACAGGCAGCCCCAGAATGAAGCCGCGCAGCATGTAGCGTACGGGCACCCGGGAAAGATAGGTGATGACCAAGACCAGGAGCAGGAAGAGGGTATTGGCCACAATCGACGCGTTGAAGGAGATGCCCAGAATCAGAAATGTGGCGGCCAGAATTTTGGTCCGGGGGTCCAGGCGATGAATAGGCGAACCGGTGGGAATATATTGGCCGATGGTGACATTGCGCATCAAATCAAAGTTTTGCATCGATTGCGCTCCCCAGCAGCTCGGCCGCGGCATCCACAGTGTAAGCAGCGGCCTGATCCGGGGTAAGCAACCCCCGTTCGGCCAGGAGGGCCAATACCCGGGTCACGCCGGGCACGTCCAGTCCCAATTCATTGAGCTGCGCCTGCCGGCTGAAGATCTCTTCCACCGTACCGTCCAGAATCGTCGTGCCGCCGGCGATGACGTAGAGGCGATCGCAGATTTCAGCCAGCTCTTCCATGTTATGGGAGATAACGACCAGGGTAATGCCTTGATCCCGCAGCGCATCGATGAGCGCGAGCAGGCGGCGGCGGCCGGCCGGATCCAGGCCCGACGTGGGTTCGTCCAGCACCAGCACGTCCGGCTCCAGGGCCAGGACACCCGCCAGCGCAACCCGGCGCTTTTGGCCGCCGCTCAGCGCGAAGGTGACCCGGTCCTTATACTCCTCAAAGCCCAGGCCCACCGCGGTCATGGCCCGGCGCACCCGCTCCCGAATTTCCTCTCGGGAGAGCTTGAGGTTACGCGGGCCGTAGGCGATATCATCCCCTACGTAGCGCTCAAAAAGCTGGGTCTCGGGCTGCTGGAAGACCAGCCCCACCTGGCGGCGGATTTCACGAATGGGCGCGTCCCGCCTCTCCGTATCATGGCCAAAGACGGTAACCGTTCCGACGTGGGGGCTGAGCAGGGCGTTAAAGTGCTGTACGATGGTCGATTTTCCCGACCCCGTATGGCCGATAATGCCGAGGGTTTCGCCCGGCCGCACGACCAGATTGACGTGCTCGATGGCCGTTACTTCCAGGGGCGTATCGTGCATGTAGTTGTGGGAGACGTTGACCAACTCAATGATGGGCTCCCGGCCTTCAGCCGCGGCATCCGCCTGGGGAACGGCCGGAGGCGGCGCGGACAGGGGTTGATTGTCCACGTACGCGGCATACGCCTGGACAAATTCGTCGGCCGTCAAAATGGCCTGGGGAAAAGCGGAGTCCCGTTCGTGCAGGGCATGGGCCAGGCGGGTAGCCTGGGGCACGCCGAGTTGGAGATCGCGCAGGCGCTCGGGCTGGGCGAAAAGTTCCCGGGGCGTTCCCTGCATGACAATCCGGCCCTCGGCCATAATGATGAGCCGATCAGCGTCAACCGCTTCTTCCATGAAGTGGGTGATGGCCACAATGGTCGTGCCCTGCTCCCGGTTGAGGCGCTGAACGATAGAGAGAACCTCCTTGCGCCCCAGGGGGTCGAGCATGGCCGTGGCTTCGTCCAGCACCAGCACGTCGGGCTGCATGGCCAGCATGCCCGCGATGCAGATACGCTGCTTCTGGCCGCCGGAAAGCATGTGCGGCGCACGCTTGCGCAGGGCCGACATCTCCACTTGCTCCAGAGACCAATCCACCCGCGCCACAATCTCATCATGGGGAACGCCCAGATTTTCCGGACCGAAGGCCACATCCTCTTCCACAATGGTCGCCACAATCTGGTTGTCGGGCGTTTGAAAAACCATGCCCACTGTAGAGCGAATTTCGCGCAGGCGCGCCGTCTCCCGGGTATTCCACTCCTTCACCCAAACATCACCCGCCGTCGGCGTAAGCAAGCCGTTGAGGTGTTTGGCCAGCGTCGATTTTCCCGAGCCGTTATGGCCCAGGATCACCAGATACTCGCCGGGACGGACGGCCAGGTCGACGCCGTCCAGCGCGGTGACGGGCGCGTCGCTATCAGCATTGTAAACGTGACGAACCTGTTCCAGACGGATAACGGGATCCAAGTCAGGCTCCCTAAAAATAACGACGGATGGTTAATGGAGGAAATGCGCGTTGGCAGCTATCTTAGCAGGAAACAGATTTAAGAGCGAACTGATTTTACGCACGCCCTTTACGCCCATCGCACAGGAATTTGCCGGGAACCCCGGCACAATCAATATCTGCAAAAATTTGTTTGGCGCTACGAGGAGACAGCAATCTTGTAGGCTGGCTCTTCTCCGCTTATAATGACGGTCAATTGCCCAATTTATTGTGAAACCTGCAATAATAATCCAAATAAACCCTACGCCAAGGCGGCGCATCAATCTTTGTTGCGCCGCCTTATTTTATGCAAAATGCACAAAAAATCGACAACCGTAAAAGATATCTTTCGTCTTGCCCTCCCGGCCGGAACCCAGCTTCTGGCCGGCGAGGCGCACCTTGACCGGCCGGTCAGCTGGGCGTGCAGCATGCGTCCCAGCCCGCCGGCATTTCCCACCCTGAACGGCAGCGAGCTGGCCCTGGTTGACATGCAGGACCTGGAAAGCCTGGGTTCCCGCAAGGGGCTGGAAGAAGTCATCCACAGCCTCAGCAAGGCCCGGGTAGCAGCCATGGTTGTTCAGGGCCAGGTGGATCAAAGCGCAATCAGCGCGGCCGTTCGCAGCGAGATGCCCCTCTTCCGCCTGCCGGCAGAAAACCGCCTCATGGAGGTGGAGCGCAGTATCATCCGTCTGATCGTAGACCGGGCCAGCTATATCGCCCAGCGCACGGCAGAACTCCAGAGCAAGCTAAACCGCATCGCCATGGACGGCGGCGGGCTGGACCAGTTGGCCCGGCACCTGCATAAATTTTCCCGCCAGCCCGTCATCCTGTTGCGCAGTGAGGGCGACGTGGCGGCAGCCGCCGGACTGGAGCAGGAGAGCCTCAAAGCGCAGCAGGCCATTTTGCAAAGCCTGCCCACAATCACCGCGCTGCGTATGTGGACCGCCCAACAGCCGCCGGAAGAGCTGCTGGGAGCAATCGGCATCCTGCCCCTAACCGCAGGCGCTGCGCCTGGACGTCCAAGCCAGACGGTGATCTCGCCTATTTTGGGCAATCACGCGGTGCGCGGCTTCTGCCTTCTGCTCCAGGCCCCCGGGGCCTCCGAAATCTCGGCTGTGGAAGAGATGACCGTGGTGCAGGGCGCGGCCGCAGCAGCCTTGGAGTGGGCCAAGCAGCACGCAGTGGACATTGCGGAAGATCGCATGCGGGCCGCGTTTGTGGATGAGCTGCTGGCAGCCGAAATCGCTGACGAGCAGGCGTGGATCCAGCGCGGCGCTTCCCTCAACTACGACCTGGCCCGCCCCCATGCGGCGTGGATGGTGGAGGCGCGTCAGATACCCGACTGGCCCGCGCCATTGGTACGCTTTCTGGAGGAGAAAGGCGTCGAAGCGCCCCTCAGCCGCCGGGATGAAGGCACGCTGATCTTTTGGCCGGTGGATAACCCCAAAAGCGCGCGGGAGCATAAGCTCCTGGCCAATGAACTGGTGCGCCAAATCGAAGCCCTTTCCGGAGCCGGCCGGATTATCATCGGCGTGGGACGCCCGGCGTCAACGCCCGGGTTGTGGATGCAAAGCCAGCAGCAGGCCCGGGAAAGCTGGCGCATGGGGAAAGCCTGGCAGGGTTCACCCGTCACCTACTTCGGCGATCTGGGCCTCTATCAGTTGCTCACAGCTTTGGGCGACAATGGTGAAGCCAAGCGCTTCTATCGCAAAACCCTGGGCCTGCTCATCAACCATGATGAAGCGCACAACGGCGAGTTGGTAATGACGCTGGAAGGCTATTTCGCCTGCCATGGCAACCTGAGCCAGACAGCCAAGCTGCTCCACATCCATCGCAACACTCTCTCCTATCGCCTGGAGCGGATTGCGGAGATCACCCGCCTGGACCTCAACGATCCCGAGGCTCGCTTCGCCCTGCAACTGGCCCTGAAGCTGCAACCGACCATGCGCGGCTAAACGAGAAGAGGGATAGATTCGGATTTAGCTTTTGGGGAATTCATTCGATCCGTGACCAAGTCGAGCACGGATCATGAGTCAAATATTCACGACTTCAACCGCCGCCTACCTGCGCCGGGAGGTCCCTTTTTTCCTCCCGCGCACAAGCTTCTCCAAGACAGACGAAAAAGCAGGACCGTCCATTCGAGCCTTCAGCCGCAAGAGATCGGGGTGATCCGGCTCCATCTCTTCCCACATATCCAACCACCGGCGGGCCCCCGAGTCCTCGTCCTGCCTGAGGAGAAATTGCACATAGGCTGTGGCCAACGCCCTGAACTCGCTAATATGCAGTTCGGGACGCGAAGTAAGGCTCCGCAATAATTCGTGCGCACGATCATAATCGCCGGCAATAGTTGCACGATTGATCTGGGCGACAATCCCAAAGAAATAGTCGGGGAAGCGTTCCTGCAGCTCCTCGATAATGGCGTCCGCCTTCCCGGTATGCCCCTGATCATGGTAGACGCGCGCCAAGTTATTTAAAATCACGGGTGAGTCCGGTGCGGCTTCGCGGGCGCGCAAATAGAGTCGTTCGGCAGTAGCCAGGTCGCCGTTGGATTGAGCCTCAAAAGCATCAGCATAGAAATCTTCGGCTTTCGGGGGAAGGTCTCCAGTCGGCCGATCATGGATTGTAAAATTGAGCACCTGCACTTTTTCGAGCTTTCCTCGAATACGCACATCAACTTCTCCGGCGGGAAGAATGCCCCGTTGATGGGCAATATCATGTATCATAAGACGCAATTGATCCGGACCATAATCACCCGCCAGAAAGCCGGGAATCAGCGCATGTAAATCCGGCTGACCGCCGTAGAGAAGCAACGTTAATGCAATATTGCGGCCAATGGGACCGCTGCGCTCCAGAAGGATCGGCAACAACGTGACGACTTCCGGATAACGGCGCAAATAGCGTCGTACGGCCCGCTCCTGTACAGACGAAACCTCTTTGTGCAGACCAATCGCCAATTGCCGAAACTCATCTATTGCCGGTTGGGACAGAAACGTATCCGGCTCAATCGCCCATGCGCCATATCGCTCATGGCTCGGCAGCGCCAGGTCCGCCAGATTTTCCTGCGCCATACGGAAATGGGGATTTGCGGCCAAAGCAGCCTTCCATGCCTGTTGCGCCAGGCGCTCATCGCCGGTGCGAGCCGCGGCCGCGGCTCGATAATGATGAAAAAGGGCCTCATTTTCATATTTTATGGGCCCGTCCGCCTGCTCAACAGCCCGGGCGACAGCCAATGCGTCTTCATTTCGATCCAGGTAGAGTAATGCTTCAAGCTTCTTGAGCGGAACCACGGGCTCGTCTGAAGCGAGGGGCAAGAGACGCTCCACAACGCGGTGGGCAGCTTCTTCATCACCGGAGAGAAAGAGGTAGCGGGACAAGTTCGACAGGGCCTGAACGTTATCCGGCTCCTGCTCCAGCACCTGCTGCGCTAACTGAATAGCCCTCCCCGTATTGCCTAACTTATGTTCAATCTGGCTCAAATTGTTCAGCGCGGGGACAAAGGTCGGCTTCATAGCCAATACCTTTTGAATAATCTGCCGCCCCCCGCGTAGATCCCTTCCCTCCAGCATGGCCCGCCCGCGATCCTGCAGCGGCATAATCTCCATCTGCTCAGCCTCTGATAGATTGCTGCCAATCGCGCTCAAAGGCAATTCGGCTTCCAGCAGGGCGATCACTTCATCGATCTTTGCACCCTCCTTATCCGCGGCAAATCGCGCGCGCAGCCGCTGGTATTCCGCCAAAGCCAGCCACGGATACCCATTGGTCAGATACGCGCCGGCCAATCCGCGCTGCACATCAGGGTCGTCGGGCATCACCTTTGCGAGTCGTTCGCAATACAGCTGATAGGCCCGCATGTCTTTGGTGTCATAGGCGAGGTTCACTAACTCGGATAACACAGCAGGGTGATTCTTGTATTGGCGATCCATATCCTGCAACAGTGCGCGCGCTTCATCCCACTGCTTCCGCTTCAGCAGGCTATTGACCTCTTCCAAGGCCTCCTCTAGTTGACGCGATCTGCGCGACGGGTACGCAGAAGAAGAGGAAGAGGTTTTACGCGCCGGCTTACGTGATTTCTTCTTTGATCGCTTTGCCATGTTCAGCCTCTCGCTTCCTGCACGCCCTTGATCAGCTCCCGCCCCAGCAGCAGAGCCGCGTCTACGCTCTCTCCGCCGGCCTTCACCAGCGCTGATCCCACGACGACGCCGTCGGCAATTCCGGCAACGGCCGCAGCCTGGGCCCGGGCGCCGATGCCGAAGCCCACGGCCAGAGGCAGGTCCGTATGGCGGCGCACCCGCTGAACAAAATCCGCCAAATCCGGCGGCAATTCAGTGCGGACGCCGGTAGTGCCGGTGATGCTCACCAGATAGATAAAGCCCGTCGCATGTTGGACCACCTGACGAATGCGCGCTTCGGTGCTGGTAGGCGCAAGCAGGTAGATGGTGGCCAGCCCCGCTTGCCGACAGGCCGGCTCCAGTTCGCCCGCCTCCTCGGGCGGCAGATCGGGTACAATCAGGCCATCAATGCCCGCAGCAGCCGCATCCGCCACAAAGCGCTCCACGCCATAGCGAAAGATGGGGTTGTAATAACCCATGGCGCAAAAAGGCGCCGTAACGCCTGCGTCGCGCAATTCCCGCACCATGGTCAGGCAATCGGCCACGGTGGTGCCCTGGGTGATGGCCGTATAGGTCGCGCCCTGAACGGTGGGTCCGTCGGCCAGGGGATCGCTGTGGGGAATGCCGATCTCGAAGAGATCGGCTCCGTCCGCGGCCAGGCCCGCTATGATCTCCAGCGTCTCCGCCCGAGTAGGGTAGCCCATGGCGTGGTAGGGCATAAAAGCCGCTCGTCGCTCCTGCCCGGCCTGGGCAAAGGCGGCGCGAATCCGTTCAACTCCGGTCATTGCATACTCCTTGATTACTCTGGTATTGTAGGAAGTTGTCTCCTGTCACCATTATTTGATATCATCTAATCATGCAGCGAAAGCGCCAACGCACCCTAAATGCAATTTTTTCTCAGCCCGAACGGGCCAATATTGCATGGGCCGACATTGAAGCGCTTTTCGTTACGCTGGACGCCGAGTTATCGGAGGGCCGCGGTTCTCGGATTCGCGTCGCACTGAACGATGTTCGCGCCGTCTTTCATCGACCGCATCCTCAAAAAGAAACGGATAAAGGAGCGGTCAAATCAGTTCGTCGCTTTTTGAATGAAGCAGGAGTACAACCATGATGAATTACAAAGGCTATGTCGGCAAGGTTGAGTTTGACGACGAGGCCAATATTTTCCACGGTGAAGTGGTCAATCTGCGTGATGTGATTACCTTTCAGGGTGAATCGGTGCAAGAACTCCGCCAGGCCTTTCAGGACTCAGTGGAAGATTATCTGGCTTTCTGCGCAGAACGCGGAGAAGAGCCGGAACGCCCCTTCTCGGGCAAGTTTACCGTCCGCATCTCGCCGGAGCTGCACCGAAAACTGTATGTCCATGCCAAATTGCAGGACAAAAGTCTCAATAGCTGGATCAATATGTTGTTTGAGGAATCGGTGACCTATCAGGCGGATTGAGACCGTCGGGTAACCCCTGCGCCTGACAAGCTTCCAGCCTGATTCTCGCTGGGAAAATTACACCGCGCCCCAGTCCCCCATCACCGTCCCCAGATCCTTATCCCCTCGTCCGCTCAGGTTGACCAGGATGATCTGGTCCTTCGCCATTTGAGGGGCCAGGTCAATCAGATGTCCTACCGCGTGCGCACTCTCCAGCGCGGGGATGATGCCTTCCAAATCGCAGAGAAGCCGGAAGCCGGCCATGGCCTGCTCGTCAGTGCAATAGGTGTATTCGGTACGGCCCTGATCCCGCAGCCAGGCGTGCTCCGGCCCGACGCTGGCGTAGTCCAGCCCGGCGGAAATGCTGTGGGTCAGGGCAATCTGACCGTCGCTGTCCTGGAGGACAAAGCTCTTGGTTCCCTGAAGAACGCCCAATCGCCCCATCTCCGGATCGGCGAAGCGCGCGGCATGCTCGCCGCCCTCAATTCCGCGTCCGCCCGCCTCCACGCCGATGAGACGTACATCTTCATAGGCCAGAAAGGGGTGGAAGATGCCGATGGCGTTACTGCCGCCGCCCACGCACGCGACGATGGCATCGGGCAGGCGGCCGGGACCGTCGTCGCTTTCCCCCATCTGCACCAGCGCTTCCTGACCGATAATGCTCTGGAAATCCCGCACCATGGCCGGATATGGATGGGGGCCCAGCGCGCTGCCCAGAAGATAGTGGGTGGTGTTGACGTTGGTTACCCAATCGCGGATGGCTTCGTTGATGGCGTCCTTGAGCGTCTTGCTCCCGCTCTCCACGCCCCGCACTTCCGTGCCCAGAAGCCGCATGCGAAAGACGTTGGGTTCCTGACGGGCCATGTCCACCGTTCCCATGTAGACGACGCACTCAATGCCCAGCAGCGCGGCCGAGGTGGCCGTGGCCACGCCGTGTTGACCTGCGCCCGTCTCCGCGACGATGCGCGTCTTGCCCATCTTGCGCTTCATGAGCAGCGCCTGGCCCAGCGCATTGTTGATCTTGTGTGCGCCCGTGTGGGCCAGGTCCTCGCGTTTGAGGTAGATCTGTGCGCCGCCCAGATACTCAGTCAGGCGTGCGGCGTAGGTGACCGGCGTAGGTCGGCCCACATACGTGCGTTGGAGATAGGCCAACTCGGCCATGAATTCCCTGTCGTTGCGCGCCGCAAGATAGGCTTCTTCCAGCTCATCCAGCGCGGGCATAAGCGTTTCGGGCACAAATTTGCCGCCGTACGGGCCAAAGTGGCCGTCTTCATCGGGCCAGGCATTGTAGTTGATTGGCTCACGTTGGACTGCGGCCATAAGCGAATCCTTTCAGATGGTGATGAGAGGGACTAGAAATTCAGATTTTTCAATAACGCGCGGCCATTGCTTCCTCTGCTGCCTTACGCATAACGTCTCCCGGCGCGGGCCGGCCCGTCCAGCGCGCAAAAGCCAGCGCGCCCTGCATGACCAACATGCCCAATCCGCCGACGGCCTGGGCGCCGTCCTCTGAGGCCTTACGCAGCAGACGCGTCTCGGCCGGATTGTAGACCAGATCATAAACGACCTGCCCCGCGCGGAAGGGAATGTCGGCGCTCCACGGCATGCTCGTCACGTTGGGCGTCATGCCCAGCGAAGTGCAGTTAATCACCAGATCGGCATCTGCGCAGCGGGCCAAATCCGCCACCATCCGGCCGGCGCTGATTGCGCACGCGGGAAAAAGCTGCTGCATGGTCTCCGCCAGGGCTTCCGCTTTGCCTACGGTGCGGTTGAGAATGACGATGGCCCGGCAGCCCGCATCAGCCAAACCGTAGACCACGGCCCGGGCCGATCCCCCTGCGCCCAGCACCAGGGCAGTCTTGCCAGCAGGATCAACCGCGTGCTGCCGCAGGTCGGCCACGAAGCCCGGCCCATCGGTATTGTCACCCCACAGCCGATCTTCCTCGATCCAGATGGTGTTGACCGCGCCCATGGCCCGGGCCGCCGGCGTCAGCTCATCCAGCGTCGGAATGACGGCCTGCTTGTGGGGTACGGTGACATTGGCCCCGCGCAGGCCCAATGCACGCAGGCCCAACACCGCCTCAAGGATGCGCGCCGACGGCTCCGGCGGCACGGGCAAGGTCACATAACGCCAGTCGTCCAGCCCCAGCTCGGCAAAGGCGGCGTTGTGCATGGCCGGGCTCACGCTGTGGCTCACCGGCCAGCCCAGGAGGCCGACATAATGGTTAATGGAGAATTGATAATGGTTAATTGTCAATGCGCGACCGCTCCCTCCCGCAAGTAAATCCTCCCAATCTTTAATCTTTAATCTTTACTCTTTACTCTTCAATCTTCAATCTTTACGCTTCAACCCCCACATCCCCGCCCAACACTCGCAACGTCTCTTCAAACCCAGGAAAGCTATCGGCGGTGACTTCACCGCCGGCAACGGTAGTCCGCCCCTGCGCGATGAGGCCGGCGACGGTGAGGGCCATGGCCAGGCGATGATCGCCATGACTCTCCACCGGGCCGCCCATGAGGCGCGTGGGTCCGTCGATGATGAGGCCGTCCGGGGTCGGCTCGATCCTGGCGCCCAGCTTACGTAATTCGCTCACGGTGGTGGCGATGCGGTCGGTCTCCTTGACGCGCAGCTCGCCTGCATCCTGAATGACGGTGCGCCCGTGGGCCTGGGTCGCGGCCACGGCCAGAATGGGCAATTCATCGATCATGGTCACGAGATCCCGGCCGCCGAATGTTGCCGCGCGCAGGTCGCCGCCCCGTACGGTGATGTCGGCCACCGGTTCGCCGCTCTCCGTGCGCTCATTCTCGTAGCTGATTTGCGCGCCCATCTCCAGCAGGGCATCAACGATCCCCGTGCGTGTCGGATTCACGCCCACGCCCGCGATGGTAAGAAGGCTGCCCGGCGCAATCGCGCCCGCGGCCAGCAAAAATGCGGCTGACGACATATCGCCGGGCACGTTGATCTCCAGCGAACGCAGGGGCTCCACGGGCCGTTCGATATGAATCGTGTCGCCCAGAACCTCGATGGGGGCGCCCATAGCCTGCAATAGGCGCTCGGTGTGGTCCCGGGCCGGGCCGGGCTCACGGACGATGGTGAGTCCCTTGGCGTACAGCCCGGCCAACAGCACGCAGCTCTTGACCTGGGCGCTGGCCACGGGCAAGTCGTACTCAACCCCGCGCAGGCGCGCCGGACGCACGCCCAGGGGCGCGTATTTGCCGTTCTGTCGGCCCATGATGTCCGCGCCCATGCCCCGCAACGGGCGCACAATACGCTCCATGGGCCGACGGCGAATCTGGGCCGTACCGGTGAGAAACGACGTAAAGTTCTGGCCGGCCAGCAGCCCGGTAAGCAGGCGAATGGTTGTTCCTGAGTTGGCGCAATCGAGTACCGTCGCTGGTTCAATCAACCCGTCCAGGCCCCGGCCGTGAACGACAAGGTCGGTGGGCGTGATCTCATCGATCGTCACGCCCAGTTCACGCATGACAGCGACCGTCGCACGGCAATCATGGCCATCCAGGAAATTGTGAATGGTCGTCTCTCCCTCGGCAATGGCAGCGAACATCACCGCCCGATGGCTGATGGACTTATCGCCGGGAATGAGACAGCGGCCGGCGAGAGGCGAACCGGCGTGGATGATTAGACGGGTCATAGGAATCCTTAAAGGCTCAATGGAAAATGGAAAATGATGAATTGAAAATTGTTATTGCTCTGTACGCCGTGCAGCCGTCTTAATGCTGGCGGCGATAATGCGACAAAGTTCGTCGCATTCTTGTTGCAAGTTAGCGAGGCGAACCGCGGCAATCAAGTTTCCGCCAACAATAATGCGCAACCAAACACGCGTCTCATTGAGTTCTTTCAGACAAATCTTGAGCTTGTGAATGAAGTCCTTGCGGCTCTCCGCTCCGCGAGCCTCTGCATAATTAGGTGCGGGCGATGTGCCGCTGCGCAAAATCTGTCTGGCAACATGACGACCGGCCATGGTTTTGGGTAATTGAGCAGAAACAGTAATGATGCGAACAGCAAATTCTATCAGCCGTTCTTCAATATCGTCACCTTTCATATCGGGGGCCTCCTTCATTACCAATTCATCATTATTTATTCACAATTATCTATTCTTCTCTCCCACAACTGGCGCGCCCGTTCAGACTGCTCCAGCTTTGCGCGCAAGCCGGCTTCGTCCTCATCACGCAACAGGCCGCGCAATTCACCCAATTCGGCTGCAAAACGATCCACCTGCTCCAGGATTGCGTCGCGGTTGGTGGCGAGAATGTCCAGGAACATCCGGGTATCGCTGGCCGCGACGCGGCTGGTATCCCGAAAACCGCCGGCTGCCAAGTCCCAAACCAGGGGATCGGCTGCGCCCACGGCGGACACCGCGTCCACCAGCGCGCTGGCAAGCAGGTAGGGAAGATGGCTGATGGCGGCCACCAGCCGATCGTGGCGCGTCGGTTCCAGCACCACAGGACGCGCGCCCACCGCCAGGACCAACTCGTGCGCCAGCTCCAGAGCCGGGGGCGCGGTTCGTTCCAGGGGACTAAGCACCCACGTCGCGCCTTGGTAGAGACCCGGCTCGGCCGCGTCAAAACCGGACGTTTCCTTGCCCGTCATGGGGTGACCGCCGATGGGCTGGATGCCCGACGGCAGCCGCGCCATGGCCGCACAGATCTCGGCCTTGGTGCTCCCCATGTCCATGATCAGGGCGCCGGGCCAGAGATAGGGCCCAATCTCCTCCAGCATGTCGATGATGGACCAGACGGGCGTCGCCAGAATGACCACATCCGCACCCATCACGCCGGTATGGAGATCGTTGGTCGCCAGGTCCACGGCGCCGGAAAAGAAGGCGTCCAGCACCGTCCGCGTACGCCGGGCCACGCCGCGTACCTCCCGGCAGAGGCCCTCACGGCTCAGGTCCATGCACAGGCTCGCGCCCATAAGGCCCAGCCCAATCACGGTGATGCGACAGTCGCGTAGAGGTTTGGTCATAACGCTCGAATGAAGATTAAAAATTGAAGAATAAAGATTGGGAATCCAGACATGGCGATCCAGCAGAGCCAATCTCGCTACCCAATCTTTAATCTTCAATCTTTATCCTTCTTAAATACTCCGCCCCACCGCGCCCGCAATCGGTCGCAGCTCGCGCATGAGATTGGCAAAGCGGTCCGGCGTGATGCTCTGCGCGCCGTCTGACCAGGCCCGCCCGGGATCGCCGTGGACCTCCAGCATAAGCGCATCCGCGCCCGCGGCCACCGCCGCCTTGGAGACCGCGCCCACCAGGTCCCACTTGCCCGTGCCGTGGGCCGGGTCCGCCACCACGGGCAGATGCGTGAGCTGCTTCAGCACGGGAATCGCATTGATGTCGAAGGTGTTGCGCGTGGCCGTCTCGTAGGTGCGAATGCCCCGCTCGCAGAGCATGACCTGCATGTTGCCGCCGCTCAACACGTATTCGGCGCTCATGAGCAGCTCTTCAATGGTGCCGCTGATGCCCCGCTTGAGAAAAACCGGCTTATTTGCCTGACCGAGCGCCTTGAGCAACGAATAATTTTGGGTATTGCGCGCACCCACCTGGAAAATATCCGTATACTCGCCCACCAATGCGAGATCGTCAGTGCTCATGACTTCGGTGATAATGGCCAGTCCCGTCTGCTCCCGGGCTTCAGCCAGGTAGCGCAGGCCCTCTTCTCCCAGACCTTGAAAACTGTAGGGGCTGCTGCGGGGCTTGAATGCGCCGCCGCGCAGGATGGTCGCACCCGCCTCTTTGACCGCATGGGCCAGTTCCAGAATCATCTCCCGGCCCTCCACGCTGCACGGCCCGGCCATGACGACGATGCGATTGCCGCCGATGGTGACGCCGTTGACCTCAATCTCCGTGTCGGCCTGGCTAAAATCACGGCTGGCCAGCTTGTAGGGCTGCATGACGCGCATGACCCGCTCCACGCCGTCCATCACCTCGAACGTGGCGCGCTGGAGCAAGTGTTCATCCGCACCGATGATGCCCACGATGGTGGTCGCCTCACCTCGGCTCAGATGAACCTTGTAGCCGAGTTCCTCAACCCGATCGACGACGGTTTCTACATTGGCGGGCGACGCGCCCTGTTTCATGATAATAATCATGCAGTTTGCTCTTTTCGTATTGGATAATTAGCGGCTTCTTATTCCGGCCACGCCGCTTTTGGAATTCATGCGGCCCACTTTTTGAAACGTGACTCGTGATACGTGACGGCATGTACCTTCACGCATCACGTCACGTCTTCACCCCAATTACCAAGCGCCTCGCCTGATCATGCCGGCATCAACTCATCGACCGCGATCTCCACCGGCGCTTCGCCGACAAACCGGTCCACGGCCGTAGCCACCCGGCGCAGATCGTGCATAAGCTGGGCGAACATCTCTAAAGTCAGGCTCTGCCGGCCATCGCTGATGGCGTTATCGGGGTCGGGATGCACTTCAAGGATCAGGGCGTCCGCGCCGGCCGCGATCGATGCCTTAGCCATGGCCGGAACCAGCTCCCGCAGCCCCGTCCCGTGGGACGGATCGGCAATGACGGGCAGATGGCTCGTCTGCTTAACGAACGGTACGGCATTGAGGTCGAATGTGTTACGCGTCGCCGTCTCGTAGGTGCGAATGCCCCGCTCGCACAGCATCACGTTTTTGTTGCCGCTGCTCACAATATACTCCGCGCACATGAGCCATTCCTTGATGGTGCCGCTCATGCCCCGCTTGAGCATCACCGGTTTGTTGATCTTGCCCACCGCCTGGAGGAGGCCGTAATTTTGCATATTGCGCGCGCCAATCTGCAAAATGTCCGTATATTCAGCCACCATGGGCAGCGTCTCCACCGTCATCACCTCGGTGATGACGGGCAGCCCCGTGGCTTCCCGCGCTTCGGCCAGATACTCCAACCCCTTGAGGCCGTGGCCCTGGAAATCGTACGGGCTGGTACGAGGCTTGAACGCGCCGCCGCGCAAGACCTTCGCGCCCGCCTCCTTGACGGCATGCGCGATCTCCACAATGCCCTCCCGGCTTTCCACGCTGCACGGTCCGGCCATGACGATGATCTCCGGTCCGCCGATCTGCACCGCGCCGCCGGCCACTTCGATAACCGTATCTTCGGGACGGGTTGCCCGGCTGCTGAGCTTGTAGGGTTCCTGAATGCGCACGGTGTGCAGAACGCCGTCCAGCGCGCCGAAAACCTCGCGGGAGACATTGGTCAGGTCGCCCACCAGCGCAACCACCGTTCGGTTATCCCCGTAGATGGGATGAGTCTGGCAGCCCATCTGCTCCGCGCGGGCGATAACGTTGCCAATTTGCGCCGCAGTGGCGCCCGGCTTCATTACAACGATCATGGAAGAAGTCCTTTCATGCGAAAAACGGGTGTAAAAGCAAGATATCGGCTAAATCTGAAGAAGCGTTGATTGCGCGCTGCTGGGACCGGCGCCCTGTCCGTTCTGCGCCGCAGGCGGATAGCTACCCAGCAGCTTGACAAATGCCGCGCGGCTGAGCAGCGCAATGAGCGCATCCCGGGCCGCGGCATCCTCCCAATGTCCGTCAAAATCAAGATAGAAGACGTACTGCCAGGGCCGATTGCGGCGCGGCCGGCTCTCCAGCTTGGTGAGATTGATCTGCCGATCCGCAAATTCGCGCAGCGCGCCGTAGAGCGAGCCGGCCGTGTTGGGGACGGCGAAGACCAAGGAGGTCTTGGCCGGCTCAGCTCGGGGAGCGTCGCCCTTGCCCACAATAAAAAAGCGGGTATAGTTCTGCTTCAAATCCTCAATGCGCTCGGCCAGAACCTCCAAACCGTAGTGGCGCGCGGCCAGACGACTGGCAATCACGGCAACCCCATCCGCCGGATTGGCTGCCAGGTCCTTGGCGCTGCCCGCGGTATCGTACCAGGGCACGGCGACATACCCGTTACGGTTGAGATACTCCTCGCATTGGGCCAACGCCTGATGGTGACTGCGCACATGGGTAATCGGCAGCTGCGTTCCCGGCGCGGTCATCAGATAGTGCTGGACCTGGAGCGTCACCTCGCCGTGGACCTTGAGATCGTGGTCCAAAAGTAGGTCATAGGCCTTGTTGATGCTGCCGGCAGTGGAGTTCTCCACCGGCACCGCGGCATAGTCCGCCTGCCCCCCCTCCACGGCCTCAAAGATATGTTCAAACGCACGGCAGGGCAGAGGCGTCACCTCATCGCCGAAATGAAGGCGCAACGCCTCCTCCGAATAAGCGCCCAATTCACCCTGAAAAGCAACGATTGTCATTTCATCCTCCAATCAGACATCACGCGCACGCCAGATGACGAGCTGCTCGTCAATCCAGCGGTTGAGATCGCCAAAATCCACTTCCGACAGCAGCAGCGATTGATCCGGCCGCAGGGAGACGGCGTCACGCAGATAGACGTGCTGAATTTCGCTCTGGCCCAACTGCGTGTTCCAGTGGAGCAGAACGCGGACACAGAGGGGCAAGCTGCCGGGCACGCTAATTTCATGGGTACAAAGCAGGGGCACCTCTAGCCACCCCAACTGGCGGGCGGCCAGCGCGGGGAAAACGGAGCGAACATCGTGGGTGGTGGTAAAGATGGCGCTGGCGACGTCCGCCGGCTCGATCCCGTTTAAGCGGATCATAAGCGCCAGCAGCTCGCGCGTCGCGCGCAGCACCTCCTCCTGCTCATCTTTTGTTACAGTTGTCGCACCGCGTATCCCTCGGCAAATCGTCATGGAGAACTCCAATCCCCTATTTTTATGCATAAAAAAACGAGAGCGGGAGACTTTCGCCAGTCCACGCTCTCGTTGAGTGGTCGTTCCGTCTGTGCTAACCAGACATCTTCGCTCCCTCGACGCAGGATGGCGAGTCGTCGCTAAAATAGGTAAACCAGAAATAACCAAAAAACCCACACCAAACGTGGTGCGGGTTGGAAGCAAACGCAAATGACGCAGTCTGAAGAGGCTGCGTAGCAAGGCATTGGCTGGTTTGGTGCGAAGAATTTTGGGTTAGCATAAAAAAAGCGTGCTGCATAAGCTGTAATTGATGGAGGCAAGATAGCACGCATCGGATTTCATGTCAAAATGAAAAAACGACAGAATGCCGCGCCGCCCCCATTCCTTTTTGATGCACCATCCTTAGAGTACAATGGAGGATAGGCGTAGAACACTGCATCATTCAGTCACCCATCATAAAATCCAGTCACCCATTCAAAAAAGGAGATCCGTTCATGCAATCGACGCTCGATCAACTCGTCGCCATGTCGCTCCGGCTGGGCGCGCCGGAAAACGATTACGTTATCCTGGGCGAGGGCAATACGTCCGCACGGGTAGACAACGAAACCTTTCTGGTGAAGGCCAGCGGTCATTCCCTGCCCTCTATCGGCGCGTCGGGCTTTGTACGCGTTCGCTTCGACAAGGCCCTGGCCTTGCTGGAAAACGAAGGCGACCACGCAGAAACCGGCGTCAAGGACGGCCTCATGGCCGCCACGGTGGACAACGACGCGGGCCTGCGCCCCTCCGTCGAAACGACCTTTCACGCTCTCTGCCTGACCATGGGCGGGGCCAATTTTGTCGGCCATACTCATCCCAGCATCGTCAATGCGGTTCTCTGTTCCCAATCCGCCGAGAAAGCTTTTGCCCGTCCCCTCTTTCCCGATCAGATTGTGGTTTGCGGTCCCGCCCCGGCATTCGTACCGTACGTAGACCCGGGCGCGCCCCTGGCACTGGCCATCGGTGACGCCATTTCACGCTACAGTGATGAATACGGCATGCCGCCCAAAGTCATCCTGCTCCAGAATCACGGCATGATCGCTCTGGGCAAAAGCGCCCAGGAAGTGGAAAGCATCACCAACATGTTTGCTAAGACGGCCCGCACGCTGCTGGGAACCTTTGCGGCGGGCGGCCCCCAATACATGACCCCGGAAAACGTAGAGCGCATTTTCACCCGGCCGGATGAGCACTACCGCCAGAAAGTTCTGGGGCTCAAGTGATGGGCAGGGATTCCCGCCGTCTGACATTCTGCGTCTGCGCGCCTGATTGCGCGCGATCCGAAGCGAGGCCCCGGCCATGAATGGCGGCGATCTGGTAGCCGAGGTTCTTCACGCGCAGGGCGTACCCTTCCTGTTTACGCTCATCGGCGGGCATATTTCGCCTATCCTGGTGGGCTGTAAAGCCCGGGGAATCCGGGTGATCGATGTGCGGCATGAAGTCAATGCCGTCTTTGCCGCCGATGCCGTGGCGCGCCTCACCGGTCGGCCGGGCGTGGCCGCGGTGACCGCGGGACCGGGCGTCACCAACACGCTGACGGCTGTAAAAAACGCGCAGATGGCCCAGTCGCCTGTCGTCCTCCTGGGCGGCGCGGCCGCAACGGTGCTCCAGGGCCGGGGCGCGCTCCAGGATATCGATCAGCTTTCCCTCCTGCGCCCGGTCGTGAAGTGGGCAAAATCGGTGCGCCGGGTCAAGGAGATCGTCCCGGCGCTGGAAGAAGCCTTTCAGCGCAGCCTGGAAGGCGTGCCCGGCCCCGTGTTTGTGGAACTGCCCGTCGATCTCCTCTATAACGAGAAAGTGGTGCGGGAATGGTACGGCCTCAAGTCCGACCGCGGCGGTTCATTCATGGGGCGCGTCACCCAGCTTTATCTGCGCCGCCATCTTCGACGTCTTTTCGCCGGTGCGCAAAATGCATCCGCCGGACCGCGCCGGGAGCCGGTGACGGCCGCACCGGATGCGGAACAAGTCGCCAGGGTTCTCGACGCGCTCGGTAAGGCCGAGCGACCGCTGATGCTGGCCGGCAGCCAGGCCACACTCAATGCTCCGGCCATACATGAAATTGCCTGGGCGGTAGAGACCATCGGCGTACCGGTCTATCTATCCGGCATGGCGCGCGGGCTGCTGGGCCCCAATCACCCCTTGCAAATGCGGCACAAGCGACGCAATGCGCTACGCGAAGCGGACCTTGTCCTCCTGGCCGGCGTGCCCGTGGACTTCCGTTTGGATTACGGCAACCACATTCGCGGCTCAGCGACCTATATCTCCGTTAACCGCTCCAAAGAAGACCTGACCAAAAACCGCAAGCCCGACATCGGCATCCTCGGCGATCCCGGCGACTTTCTGCGCGCGCTGGCGGTACAAGCGGGCCATCTTCCCCCCCGATCGGATTGGCACGCCCAGCTTCAGGCCCGGGACGATACCCGTGAGGCTGAAATCGCTGAGCAGGCGCGGGAACCATCCGCCCGCATCAACCCCCTCCACTTGCTCCGGACGCTGGACGGGCTCCTGGGTGATAAGGCCATCCTGGTGGCCGACGGCGGCGACTTCGTGGGCACGGCGTCCTATATCCTCCGCCCCCGGGGACCGCTCACCTGGCTGGACCCCGGCGCATTCGGTACGCTGGGCGTGGGCGCGGGCTTTGCCCTGGGAGCCAAGCTTGTCCATCCTGACGCCGACGTCTGGATCATTTACGGTGACGGCTCGGCGGGCTATAGCCTGGCCGAGTTTGATACCTTCACCCGCCACAACATTGCCATTGCAGCGCTGGTGGGCAACGACGCCGGCTGGACGCAGATCGCCCGGGATCAGGTGGAAATGCTGGGCGACGATGTGGGTACGGCGCTGGCCTACACCGATTATGACAGCGTGGCCGCGGGATTCGGCGGCGCGGGTCTGCGCCTGGACGATCCAGAATTGGCGGAAGAAACCCTGCATCAGGCCCAAGCCATTATGCATGACGGCCGGGCCGTTCTCGTCAACGCCATTCTGGGCAAGAGCGATTTTCGCAAAGGCTCGTTGTCCATGTGACGCCAAGGGCAAGGGAAGCGCATTTCGCAACTCCGCCCCTTCCGCATGAGGAGACATACTATGAATCTATCGTACCTGACCGGAAACTACGCGGCCATTGACTACGGCATCAGCAACACGGACGTGATTACTCTGGTGAAGGGAGAAGTGCGCACGGCCAAGATGCGCACCCACGGCGAGCCGTCGCCGGGACAGGTCGTGGATCTGCTGGCGGCCTGCGGCACGGACCCCAGCGTACTGGAACTGATCGCCACTACAGGCGGTCGCCACCGTACGCTGCCCGCGGCCATCGAAGGCATACAGATTGCGCCCGTAGGCGAGTTGGAAGCCATCGCACGGGGCGGTCAGGCCCTGGCCGGGCTGGAGCCGTCCGCCCTGGACGAGCCGCTCATCGTGGTAAGCGCGGGATCGGGTACGGCGTATATGGAAGCCCGCGGCCGCGCCTACCGCCACGTCATCGGCTCCGGCGTAGGCGGCGGGACCATGCTGGGCCTGGCCCGGCTCCTGCTGGGCACGACCAATCCCCAGGTTATTGACCGGCTGGCGCTGGAAGGCGACGCCAACGGCGTAGACCTGGCGCTGAGCGATGTGGTCGCGGGCCCTATCGGAACCCTGCCGCCCGATACGACGGCGGTCAATTTTGGACGCATGGCCCGATCGGCAGCCGCCCCCGCGCGCGAGGACATGGCTGCGGGGATTGTTACGCTGGTCGGACAGGTAGTGGCTACGCTGGCCGTTACCGCCGCGCGGGGCGAAAAAATCGAGCGGGCGGTCTTTACCGGCCACCTGACCGACATGCAAAGTATGCGTACAGCCATCGCCCGCGTGAGTCACTTTTTCGGCATGCCCCTGGAGATGCCGGAAAACGCAGGCTTTTCTACCGCGGCCGGCGCGCTGCTCTACGCTGTAGAGCAAAAATAGGCGCGCTCACAGGCAAGATATCGGGGTTTCGCACGGGTTACGCCCATCAAGCGTACAAAAAGCGTATGGAAAACACACGAGACCCGTCAACCAAATGTCAAGCTCTAACGGATGAGTCGTTCGGTTGTAAAATCGAAGTTGTGTTAAGCTGGTCATCGTAATTTAATAATGCTGTAACTTTTACGAACATAAAAAATCGGGCGGAATTATTTATCGCTATTCGAGAGCGTTTCAATATGTCAAAACTGCATCATCAGATTCTTTTATCTCTTGGCTTGTTCTGCTGTATCTTTACCGCAACCGCTACCGCCGCACTGGCTGACAGCAACGATCCCCTCCCGCCGCCCTCATCAACAGCCGAACTTCTTCCCGCCGTCCAAATCGATGAATTATCGCTCTCCGGCGGCGTTGACGCGGCCATGAGCGTAGATGACGAAGGCTGTGGGGGCCCAATTTACGCTGCAACCGATGAGGGCTTCAATGCGGAGTTTGAGGCCCGCCTCATTGTACTCATCAATCGTGAGCGGGAGCAGGCAGGTCTTCCGCCGCTGAAGCTGAACGATGACCTGTCGCTGGCCGCGCGCTACCACGCCCACGATATGGCCGCGGATCGCTATTTTATGCACAATTCCCACGATCGGGTGAACGACGAGTTGGTAGAGGCTTGCTTGTGGCACGTACGCATCCGCACCTACCTGCCCGGTCCCAGCCGCCTGGGCGAAAACATTGCCCGCAACTACCCCACGCCGGAAGAAGTCATGGCCGCGTGGATGGACAGCGAAGGACATCGGGACAACATTCTGGGCGATTACCGGGAAGTCGGCATCGGATACTATAACCAACACTGGGTGCAAAATTTTGCAACACGGCGTGAAGTCTATCCGGTCATCGTGAACGACGAGGCTTCCAGCACGGAAGACAGCCACGTTCAGGTCTACGCTTACGGCGAGTGGGATGAAGTACGCTTCCGCAACAACAGCGGCGAGTGGTCAGACTGGCATACGTTCTCCAACAGGCTGCAATGGGAAATTCCCCGGACCGCCGGTCTCCACGAAGTAGAGGCGGAAATGCGTGCCGGCAGTGACGATACGACGGGCAGCGATTTAATCGAGTATAGTGCGCCCGCCCACTCAACGCCGGATCAGAGTGAACAGGGCGTCACCTATTACCTGCCGCTGGTTAACCGATAGGTTCAAAAAAAGGGGGCGGGATTGTTAAACAATCCCGCCCCCTTTTTTTTATTTCCGGCGACTTTATTCCAGCCTTCGGGAGCGCCAGCCGCGCAGATGATCCCGACGATTCCGACCCGCGGGGTCCGCCCGGCCGTCAAACG
>JAGRCP010000052.1 GCA_020433455.1 Caldilineaceae bacterium
AACCCCCTGAATTCCCATAGAGCCAGAATTACCTGGCACAATAATCGTTCCGATGGTAATAGGTGGCGGCGTCGGCAATACTTCTGGGATTTCAGGAACTATGGGCTTGGTTGATGTAATATCCTCGCTTGAAATGGTAGATAATGGAGTGGTAATAGCATCCGTTGGACAGGGAATTTTTACAGTATTTTGAAGTTCAATTCGATATCCTATTGGAAAATTATAGGAAAACATATGATCTTGGGGTCCCACAGTTACTATAACTGTTCCACTATCCAACAGTTCAAGATGCTTTAGAATATGTTCCACCCTTGTCTTTTCCTTGGCCGTTAGCTTAATCTCACTTTCCTTGGTTTCCGTCGAACCATAAGAAACATTGTACTTTGTGGCAACGGCGGCACCTATCTGAACTTGTCCTACACCCGGGATACCTGCACTGCCATCAGCCGATACTACTAACTCCTGCCCTAAGTCTAAAACATGGGTAATCGAATGTTCTTGTCGAAAGGTACTAACAACTTCTGATACTCCACCACAATTATTCTGTGGATAAGTTTCTGTGAATAATTGTCTCTTTTGTGGCTCAGCACCTGATGGGATCACACGAATAAGTGGTTCGGGCGTTGGAGTAATGGCCGAAGCAAAGGTGGGGGTATCCGCAGCCATCAGCTCAGGTTCGTTATTATTCCCACAACCGATAGAAGATATAACTATTACAGACATAATGAACAGTAAACGAGCTTTAATAATCATTGAAGCTGAGCCTTTCCACAAGAGTGCTCACTCTGAGACTTCCGACTAATTCCAAGTCTGTTTGATGACAAATAATCCGGCTGCCACAGAGGAAGCAAGTTCCTTACGCCGCCAGAGTTCGGCGTTGTCGTAATGACTGGGATCGCGCTGCCCTTTGCGATAGTATACCCTTTCCTTCCAAGCTCCGTAAAGGGTATCGTTGGCCCCACTTCGGCGTTTTGGGGTTTCTTTCGGGTTGAATTGGCCAGGCGGCTCCAAGCCGCCGGGCAAGTACGATGGCCTTGCCGCCTCTCCGCCGGCAATTTGTCATCGCCCGGTTGGCGCGCTTTGGAGGCTCAGGGTTCGAAGATCATGGGACGGGTCACGTCGCGGTCGCTCAGCCAAGCCCGGCGCGGCGGCCGGCGCGGTAATCAGGTGGGAACCGGACTCGGTCAAGGAGGGCCGTGCGGCTGTGCCGTTACATGTATTTGTATTGGACGGCCTTCCATGGTCAGATCAGTTCGGTATAGGGGTTGTAAGCCATATTGGGAACCAGCGCCGTTTATTTCGCTATTCTACGGTTGTGATGATCTTGAGATTGGAAATGTCGATGAAGTCTTTTGGATTGTGAGTAATGAGCGGTATCGCGTAATGTGAAGCGGTCGCCGCCACCCAGGCATCTTGGGCAGAGATAGGCTTTCCGATTGATAGCCGTCTTGCTCTGATTTCACCCCAGATCTGACAAAGTCTGACATCAAATGAGAGGACCGTATAGTCTGCTTTCAGTGTTTGCGTGAGTTGATCTCGACGACGTTCACCCCATTTGCGAACTGCTGCCCACTGATACAATTCCGCCACCGTCATAAACGAAATGGCTAGCTGCTGATCGGTCAGATGTGGTTCATAATCCGCAGCGCGACTATCTCCTTTGAGAATGAACGATACGATATTGGTGTCGAGTAGAACTATGCCCATTAGTTGGCTACATAATCCTCTTGCCGTTGTCGTTCGACAAACGCAATAAAGTCATCCGCGGATTCATCCTCCGGCCAGAAATCCGCTTTTAAGGCTGAGATGTCAGAGGCGGGTTGCGTTTGTTGAGATGCGACTACCGACTCAATCGGCTGTGGCTGCCAAAAATCCGGCGTGGGCAATTCTTGCTGATAGCGCCGGTATAAGAGGCTGGAAATCGCATTGATCAATTCCACTTGTTCAACTGGGGTTAATTGTTCAGCTGAATGAATCAGAGTTTGTAAGTTCGCGTTCATAAGTGCCTCCATTATCAAGCCGGTAGAAGCTATTATTCTACAAATTGCCTATCTTGGCAACGGCATGTTGGGCCCCAACCATACCGTCAGCGGGTATTTCCGGTTTGCGGGGCCAACTCATGATAACGGAAATCAACAACCGTTCACGAAATATTGCCGCTCGCAGCGACCTGCCACCGAGCATAATGAGAATGCCAATTCACCGGCAATACGCGGTTTTGCGCTGTCATGGCAGCCCGGATCGCACCCCTACCGCCCAAGCCCTGCAAAGGGTATCGTTGGTCCCACTCCAGCGTTTTGGAGTTTCTATTTGCCAGGTAAGTACGATGGCCTTGTCGCCTCTCCGTCGATAATTGTCATTGCCCAGTCGGCGCGCCCCGGGCAGTCAGGATATCTGAAGATTATGTGGCCGGAATACCGCACCTGCAACAGACGTGGTTGACGCGGCGAACGACAGATGTATTTGCCTGGCAACTTTAGAGTTGCCAGGCAAATAATGCGCCATACTCGCCTCTCGGCCGGCGATTTGTCATCGCCCGGTCGGCGCGCTTTGGAGGCTCAGGGTTCGAAGATCATGGGGCGGATCACGCCGCGGTCGCTCAGCCAAGCCCGGCGCGGCAATCGGGTGGGAAGCAGGCTCGGTCAGGGAGGAGTATGCAGCTGTCTGCCGCCACATGTATTTGTAGCAGGTCTGAATCCCCTGGCCTTCTACGGTCAGATCAGTGTAGGGGTTGTATTCCGTATAGGTAACCAGCGCCGTTTATTTAGCTATTCTACGGTTGTGATGATCTCGAGATTGGAAATGTCAACGAAGTCTTTTGGGTTGTGAGTAATGAGTGGTATTCAGATGTAGTTCATAATCCGCAGCGTGACTATCTCCCTTGAGGATGAACGATACGATATTGGTGTCGAGTAGAACGATGCCCATTAGTCGGCTACATAATCCTCTTGCCGTTGTCCTTCGACAAACTCGATAAAGTCGTCCGCGGATTCATCTTCCGGCCAGAAATCAGCTTTTAAGGCTGAAACGTCAGAGGCGGGTTGTGTTTGTTGAGATGCGACTACTGACTCAATCGGCTGTGGCTACCAAAAATCCGGCGTGGGCAATTCTTGTTGATAGCGCCGGTACAAGAGGCTGGAAATCGCATTAATCAGTTCCACTTGTTCAACTGGGGTTAATTGTTCAGCAGAATGAATCAGAGTTTGCAAGTTCGCGTTCATAACTACCTCCATACGAGGGTGCTGTGTCGCAATCTCTTCTGCGCTCAGTCCCAATTTGTATAGACTTGCAACTGCACGTACTGTGGCCCCGATTCCAGCAATAACCAGCCGGCCGCCGCGCAGCTCTGAGTTTTTCTCAATGAGTGAATCGATTGTTGGCGCTACTATTATCGAATTCTTCCTTCCATCCAAAAAAGCAGGGACCGGTTCATGGTCACCATTATAGCATGAATGATCTGTCGCGTTTATCCTCTCCAAAATACGCAGCCGGACCCGAAATAATCCGGCTGCTTCCATGGAAGGCAAGTGCCTTACGCCGCTATGAGTTCCGCGTTGTCGTGATGGTTGGGATCGCGCACTGCCCTATGCGCTAGTATACCCCTGCCTCCAAAGCTCCGCAAAGGATATCGTTGGCCTCGCTCCGGCATTTTGGGGTCAATTATAAAGGAGGGCAATACCATGAAGCCGGCCGGCTCGGCGGTGAGGGGCTCAGCTACTACACTTGTCCTAAGCCTGCCGAAGGAATGCAAGATGGTATGGGTCACCCTTCTGCGTTTTCCGGGGACAGGAGTTTAGCTGCGGCCTGATACGGATCGGTTTCGTGAGCATAGATCGCGTCGATGACCCGGTCAACGTCTGTTTGGGGCATGGCCGCGGCAACGCGTTGGTTCAGCTCGGCGCGGATGATGCTTTCCAGCGCGTAGGCGATCCGCTGCCGCCCCCGAACGGCCAGTTCGCCCGACTCTTCCAGCCAGGCCCAGTGGGCTTCGATATGCCCGCATAGCGCTTCTACGCCCGCACCATTTACCGCGGTCGTTTTTAGAACGTCTACCTGCCATTCGTGCCCGGGGAGCGGCGACTCCTGGCCGGCCGGGTAGCGGATTATCCCGTGATGCCCTGCATAGCGCGGCTCGTCTGCGCCCAGTTCCAGCATCAACTCCAACGCGCGGATGGTACGGTCCGCACCGGGCCGGTCCGCCTTGTTGACGACCAGGATATCGGCAATCTCCAGAATGCCCGCCTTGATGGCCTGCACCTCATCGCCCAGTCCCGGCGCTTCCACCACCAGCGTCGTGTGGGCCGTACGGGCAATCTCCACTTCCGCCTGCCCCACGCCCACCGTCTCCACAATAATGCGCTCAAACCCGGCCGCATCCAGCAGCATGACGATTTCGTTGGTGGCTTTGGCCAATCCGCCCAGGCTGCCTCGGGTAGCCATGCTGCGCATGAAGACGCCGTCGTCGCCGCTCAGCGCGCGCATGCGCACCCGGTCGCCCAGGAGCGCGCCGCCGGTAAAGGGGCTGCTGGGGTCCACGGCCGCGATGCCCACGCTCAACCCCGCATTTCGATAGGCTTTGGCCAGGGCCGTAACCAAGGTTGACTTGCCTGTGCCCGGCGCGCCGGTAACGCCGATGATGCGGGCTTGGCCGGTACGGGGGAAGAGGGCGCTGAGCATCGCGTGTGCGCCCGGTTGCTCGTTCTCGGCCAGTGTCATCGCGCGGGCCAGGGCCAACCGATCGCCTGCCGCAACGCCTTGGGCCAACGCGGCGGGGTTGCGTCGATCCCTCGCTGACATGGCTACTGCCCATCTCGCTGCGCGACGGCCTGCTCAATAAAGTCGGCGATCTCCCGCGTCGACGCTCCCGGCCCGAAGATGCCATGGACGCCGGCTTCCCGCAGCCGGGGGATATCCTCATCGGGTACAATGCCGCCTACCAGTACGATCACGTCATCCTGGCCCTGCGCGCGCAGCAACTCCACAACCTTGGGGCAAAGCGTCATGTGCGCGCCGCTGAGAATGCTCAGGCCCACCACATCCACATCTTCCTGCAGTGCGGCTTCGGCGATCATCCCCGGCGTTTGCCGGATGCCGGTATAGATGACCTCAAAGCCGGCGTCACGCAGGGTGCGCGCCACAACCTTGGCCCCCCGGTCATGACCGTCCAGGCCGGGCTTGGCGACCAGTACGCGGATTTTTTCCTGGTTCATGGCGATCTCCTCAACGTTCCCTCATCATATTTCGGAGCTGGACTCCAGAGGCTTGCGCAAATCCTGCTTCATTTCATGCGGTGCATTCAACTGCTGCTCATTGCGGATTACTTCGTCCATAGAAGTTTGAATGAAGGGGTAGAGAAACCAGATGGCCCCCACGCCGAAGAGCGCGCCGGTGATGGTGCGCAAGAGCCAGTTGCTTTCCCGCAGGCCGATAAGCTGGACGCCGCCGTCAATGGCCATGGGCAGGGCGAGGAGGAGGAAGAGCTTCCAGTGGATTCCCCGGATGCGCCGGCGCAAAAGACCGTATGAAAAGCTGGCCAGGAAGATCGCGCCGTAAATCGCGACATCACGTTGGCAGACCGCAGCTTTGTACCCGACTTCCGGATTGCCGATAAAGCGACGCACTTGCAGGAGGGACAATCCCTCAGGCATGCCGCCCGCGACCAACTCGGCCGTAGAGGGCGCGGCTTCATGGCTATGGCTGAAGAAGAAATAGCTATGATCGGGCAGCTGATGACAAAAAAAGCTGTAGATGTAGTAGATGAGCCGGGCCGGAGCGGTTAAGCCGAGATGCATAAAAACGGGCGCCAGGAGCGGCAGCAGCCAGTAGACGCCCCAGAGCGCAGTAAAGATCGCCACCCAGTGGCGGGCGATCCAAAGGACCAGATCGCTTGCAAATTTATTGATGCGCTGATCGGGCTGGGCGTAGGTCATGGGGTCTCCCTCATGCGTCAACTTGCCGGCCCGCAGCGAGGAGGGCATGGCGTAGCGTGACAAAATCATGGGGCGGATGGAGGAGCGGACCGCCCTCAATGTCCAGAACGGGAATCAGGTAGCGGAAGCGGGCAAAATCAGCCTGATTGGCTTCAATATTGCATTCCTCTACCACAAAGCCGATCTCAGACTGGAGCGCTTGCAGATCGGCCTTCAACTCGTCGCACAGGGAGCAGCCGGGCTTGGTATACAGGCGCACGCGCATTTAGCGCCTGCTGCTGACGGCCGTGCCGCTCAGGTAGCCCAGATAGGCGGGCACCAGGGGCAGTACGCAGGGGCTGATGAAACTGATGATTCCCGCGGTAAAGGCCAGGGGCAAGGCGCTGGCGAGGTTGACGTTAAAGATATCAATGCCGGCGCCCGTTCCGCCCACCAACGCTTCCTCCAGCCCGAAGACCATCTCGTTCAGGAAGCTGAAGCGTGTCGTCAGGGTCGCCAGGCTGTCGGTCCAAAGCAGAAATGCGACCAGGAGCAGGAAAATGCCGCTGACGAAGCCGATGCTATTGGAATAGCGGTTGATTTTGCGTAGCCATTTGGTGGTGGTGCTGAATGCCGCGCCCGTGATCAAAAAGGGAATGCCCAGCCCCAGGCTGTAGACGCCCAGGAGCACGGCGCCGGTGGTCACGGTTGCGCTGTCTCCGGCCAGGAACAGAATGCCGGCCAGAATGGGGCCGATGCAGGGCGCCCATCCCGCGCTGAAGCTCATGCCCAGCAGCATGCTGCTCAGGTAGCCGTAACCCCGGTTGACTTCGTGCATCTCCACCACGCGCCGCTCGCCATACATGAGACCATTGAAAAAGGAGAGGATGCTGACCAGTGCGGCCGCGGCCGGGTTGGTCTCCAGGTCCGTTGCGCGCGTTAAGTAGTCCGCCAGCCAGCGGAAGACGCCCATAGTGGAAAGGGCGAAAATTACCAACAGAATCGCGCCGAATCGTTGCAGATAGATCAGATACTGATTCATGCTGCGTCCCACCAGCCCGGCGGCTGAACCGAAGAGGGTGAAGACGATGGAAAAGCCCAACACAAAGGCGAGGGCATGGAAGAATATCTGCATCCTTCCGCTGTCGGCTGAACCCTGCTGCTTGCCCGGTTGGGCCTGACTTACGCCGGATTTGGGCGGTGTTTGGACTGTTTGCATAATTTTTTATTTCTCATTTCTCATTTCCTGCAGCGCCTCCAACTCAGCGGCAATATTATTTTGCCGTCGGCCAATTTGGATGACGTACAGGCCCACCAACAGCCAGACGATAATGAATGCGGAAGCAAGGTAGATCATGAATAGAATTCCTCTCTCAATTCTTCCAGCGCATCTTCATGCCGCAGTTGACGCCAACGCATGATCATGAGTGCGCTGAAAAGCAGGCAGAAGGCGACCACGGCAATCCAGAGCGTCTGGGTCATGGTTGCGCCAATGTTGAAGCCGCCCTGACCTTCCATATTCTCTCCGTCAAACACGACGGGGTGAATGGAGCGGAACCAGCGTGCGCTGTAATATGTCAGCGGAATGCTGAGGAATGCGAAAAGGGCGTAGATGCTGCCGAAGAGCGCCTGGGTGCGGCGGTTATCGATGCCGTTGCGGAAAAGCAGATAGGCGATGTATATGAGCACCGTAATCGTGGATGCCGTCAGCCGGGGGTCCCACGTCCAGAAGGTATTCCACGCCGGCTTGGCCCAGATTGCGCCAGTGGTCACTGTGCCCAGGCCGATGATGATGCCCGTTTCAATGCTGGCCTGGGTCACCCGATCCCAATCCATGTCCCGGGTCAGCAGATAGACAATGCTGCCGGTGACGGACATGAGGAAAGCGACCAGCGCGCCGATATTGCAGCCCATGTGCAGGTAAAAGATGCGCTGGGCGAGCTGCTCGTCACCGGCCAGGTTGAGGGCCGGCCTGGCGTAAAGGAGCGCCGCCCACATAAGTGCGGCCATGGCCAGCGCAGTGGCGATGTTGAGGGCGGTCTGGAGCATTTCCCAGCCCCGCACCGATGTTTTGGATGCAGAAAGCGTTTGCGTGCTCATGCTATGATTGTCCTTCTTTTCTACCCTTCTTGCCAAATTAGGTCGAAGACCAAAAATGCAATCGTCACAAAAATCAGGTCATACGCGGTCAGGATGCCTAGCCAATGGCGGAAATCGGAGAAGCTGCGTCCATCCAATACCCCGCCGGTCAGGGCGACGCCCGCCATAAAAACCGGAACCATGAGCGGCAACAGCAAAATCGGTAACATGGTCTCCCGCGCGCGGGCGCTGGCGGTCAGCGCACCGAACAGGGAGCCCACGCTCACGTAGCCGATTGTCCCCAATATGAGGGCCGCCAGAATCCACGGCCGCATGAGATTGACGTCGAAGATAACCAGCAGTATGGGCAACATGATGACCTCTGTCGCCAGCATAAAGAACAAACTGGCCAGCAGCTTGCCGAAGTAAATGGCGCTGCGGTCCATGGGCGCGAGCAGGAGCGCGGGCAGGCTGCCCCGGTCCGCCTCGGCGCCGAAGGTGCGATTCAGCCCCATGACCCCTGCAAAGAGCGTTACGACCCAGAGTACGCCCGGAGCCACCATCTCCGGCTGGGGCACGCGCAGATCAAAAGCCATGCCGAAGATAATGATCGCCAGTACGGCGAAAACCGTCATTGTGCCCAGTACTTCCTTGGCCCGCCACTCGCTTTGCAGCTCTTTGCGGGTAATGGCCCACACCTTGGCCAGGTATCGCTTAGGGCCGCCGCCCGTCTGCATGACGGGGAGCGGCTCGCCGTCGGACAAATATGCGCTCATGCGGGGCGACCGGCCTCCCGGTAGAGTTTTTGCAGGTCAGCATCAGTCATGCCGACGGTGGACGCCATCTGGACGATGCGACCATCTACCAATAGCGCAACCCGATCCGCCCAGGCCCGCGCGCGGCTGAGATTGTGGGTGGTGAAGAGCACCGCACGCTGCGCCGTGTCCAACTGCTGCAATAGCCCATGGAGCAGATCGGCCCCGGCCTGGTCCAGCCCGGTATCCGGCTCGTCCAGCAGCAGTACGGGCGGGTTGTGGAGTATGGCTCGGGCAATGGCCAGCCGCTGGGTCATTCCCCGACTGTAGGTGCGGACGGCATCGCGCCGGCGGGGCCAGAGGTCCACCGCATGGAGCGCCCATTCGATGCGCGCCTGGGGCTCGACCAGATCGTAGAGGCGGGCGAAGAAGGCGAGATTCTCTTCCCCGCTCAGGTTATCGTAGAGCAAAGGGGTGTGACTGACCAGACCGATATAGCGGCGCAGCTCATGCCCGCCCGTGGCAAAGCTCGCCCCGCCCAACTGCACCTCGCCCCGGTCCGGCGCACTCAGGCCGCTGATGATGCGCATGAGCGTCGTCTTGCCTGCGCCGTTGGCCCCCAGGAGGGTGACGATCTCGCCCGGCGCGACGGCCAAATCCACGCCGCGCAGGACCGGCTTACGATCAAAGCGTTTGGTGATGCCCTGCACGCTGATGAGCGCCTGATTGCTCATGGCGTCTCTGTGTCCGCCGTCGCAACTTGCTGAGCGACTTCCAGGAGGCGATTTTTGAGCTTTTTCCGGGTTTGCGACCAGGTAACGTCGTCGATTTCGCCTGCCGCATGACGGTCATCCAGCACCGCAATTTGGGTAAGGAGCGCGTCTTGTTGCGCGGCAGGTTGTACCGTGTCGTCATCCTTGCGGGTGCGATAGATCACCAGCATCCCGCCGGCCAGCACGAGCGTAATGACGCCGACAGCCCCGAGGACCCATGCGGGCAGGGGGGGAATAACCGCGGCGGCCATGGGCGTGTTGCTGTTGGCCGCAGTCGCGGCGATAGCCGATGCGCGGGGATCCTCATCGCCTGCGGCCGGCAGGCCGGCAAGTTTGACCGTGGTCACGCCGTCTGCGGGCAGGCCTTCATTTGTCCAGATTTGAAACTCTACGTTCTCCAGCGTGTCGTTGCTGTCGTAGGTGAACGACTCGGCCTCGATATCCAGATCGGGCAACTGGGCCGCCAGCAGGTTCATGCTATTTACCGGATAGACCCAACGCTGGCTCAGCTCGGCTGCGTTTCCGTCAATGGGCAAGCGATAGGAAACGAAAATCTGGCGCACCCGTTCCCCTGGAGGGACGGACGCTGTATCCCAAACCTGGTCGCCGTCGCGCACAAAGCGTCCGCCCAGCACGCCGTCGGGAAACTGGATATCCGTGGCTTCAGCAGGAACCGGGACGGACAAAGTAACCGGCGTCTCTATCCCGTCCGCTGTTTTGCCCGCATAGGTTCGGTCGCTCTGGTTGCTGTAGAGGGCAATGACGCCGATCAGCAACGCGCCCGGCTGGTAGTCGATGATGGTATTGGCGCGGCTGATTGCCAGGCCGCTGTCATCGTCTCCCTTTTCATAGACCGAGAGCGCGATTTCCTGCTCGGGCGTTTCCGGACTCAGGTTGATGAAGTCGGCCGGGTAGGTGATTCCCTCGCTCTCGGCCTGCACCATGTAGGTGATTTCGGGATTAACGGCCAGGTCGGTAAAGGTGAAAGCGCCGTCAGCCCCGCTGGATACGGTATCGCTCATGACTTCGGTGAAGTTGAGAAAGGCGTACAGCATGACGGGCAGGTTGGCCGGCGCAGGACCGCCGGGGGTGCCCTGGTTCAGCGTGCCGCGGATGACGCCGGCGCCAGGCTGATAGGGGGATTCCCATGGCGGGCCATAGGTGAATGTGCGCACATAGTCAAGGACGTTGCGCCGTTCCTGATCCGTCCATTCGCTGCCGATTTCCCGGTGCGCGGCGTTCCAGCCCGCTGACAGCTCAGCGTTGCTGACCTGGATTAGGGCCGCGCTATCGCTCAAATCGGTTAAGTCTCCTTCGGCCTCCGGGCCGTCGCCGGAACCGTTTTCGCCATGACAGGCCGCGCAGCTTTCATTGTAGAGCGTTTGCCCCTGCTCCACGGCGTTCCTGTCGGTGTGGAGGGTCATGGCAAAATAGACCGCGGACCAAATTTCGGCATCGCTCAGTTCGTTGCCCCAGGGCGGCATGAGGTTTTCAAGGCTGCCGAATTTGGTGATGTGAAAATATTCGGCCGGCGTAACATCCCATACCGTGTTCGGGTCCGCGAAGCGGGGCGGCGGCGCAGGCAGGTCGGCTACCGTTGGGCCGTCGCTATTGCCGTTGGCTCCGTGACAGGGGGCGCAATTCTGGAGATAGCTATTGGCGGTGAGAGCGGTTGTGGGCCGTGCGGCGGGCGGGGGGACGTCTGCGGGATCAAAAGGCGTTTCCTCCTGGGCCCGGCTGGAAGGGGCGGAAAGCGCAAAGAACAGGAGTAAGAGGAAGGCGAATAGGGCGGTCCCCCAAGCCGCCGGCATGCGGCGGCGGGACCGAAAAACTGGGCGCATTATGTAATACGTCTCATTTCATGTCAGAGGTTGATACGGGTTCGTTGTCATTGGCCCGGGCGGGCGATTAAAATCGCCTGCCCGCAACGAAAAACCGCTTCCGCGATGGCATCCGGCGCTTATGCGCTTTTTCCTGTTGGAAGCGGGTTTTCAGTCTCTGGATTGGCCAAGTATTGCTGCGGCCTAATGCGTTGACTCGACAAAGACCTCTTCCGGCTCTTCCTCATAGCGACTGGGGCATTTGAGCAAAAGCGTATCCGCCTGGAAGGCTCCGCTAGGGAGCAACTCGCCTTCTACAATGGCCGAGGCCGCGCGCTGGAAGTTGTCCGGGCGCGGACCATAGAAGACGATGGGCAGCTCGTCGCCGTTTTCATCGGCAATGGAAAAGCGCAGGGTTACTTCTTCCGCCTGCCAATCTTCCGTGCCGGCCACCACGTTGCCGTTCACGCGCACCCGCTCACCGACGATGGCGGGCTGTTCGGCCTGCAATTCGCTCACCGTCATATAGTACGCGCCGGTGCTGCTGGTGGCCTGAACCATCTGATAACCCAAAAAGGAGACAAAAGCCAGCAAAAGCAGTCCGCCGGCCAGAAAGCGAGCGTTCAGGCCGCTGCGTTTTTTTTGCGCCAGTTCCGCGGGAATCGCATCATCAAATTCATGCGCAGGCGCGCTCTGCCGCTCATCCGAATCCGGCGCGGGGGATAAGCCTGGCACGTGAAAGTTCTGTTTGTTTCCGTAACTCATTGCCATGATCGACCTTCCCTTCTCTCTTTGCAATATGTATAGAGTTTATGCGTAGAGTTTGTACGTTAAATTCCCCGTTTACGCCTCTTCTTGTGCAGAATCGGCGTCCTCAACATCATCCCAGTCCTCTTCGTTCCATTCCACATCCGTCGCCAGAATAGCCCGGGCCTGATCCGCCAAAGGACCGGGAACCAGCACATCAGTGGCGGCCAAATTGCCCGTAGTTAATCCGTAAATTTGGCCCAACGCTTCACCGCGAATAACCGCGGGAATGCCTTCACTCTCCAGCCGCCCTTTTACGATTTGGGCTTCCAGCAGATTGGCCGCTTCCCAGACGACTTCCGGCTCTTGCTCGCCCCTACCGCCGGCGGTCGTTGATGCGCGCGGGGCTGCATCCTCTCCGGAAGACGAATGTTGGAAGATATGGCCGAAGCTATCTGCGTTGCTGCTCATTATTCTGCATCTTTGTTAGACATTTTCATCGGGTGAAAAGGGCAAGAATTCGCCTGCCGCATTGCGCAAAAGCGGGCGTACAGCCCGGACGGCATCCAAATTGAGGACGCCGTAAATGTGGGGAAAGAGATGGCCGTCCGCCTCTTCCCACTTCACCGGCGCTTGCACTGTATCCTCGTCGATGGCCAGGACGACAAAGGCGTCGGGCATGGCGCGATAAAAGTGATTTGCTACCTGGGTCAACAGCCCGGCATCACCCGTGCAGTGGATGAAGCCTTCCGTTGCCAGCGTATCGCCGACGTAAGGCTGATCAGACCTCTGATCAGCCCAAACGGACCTGGGCAGCATATGGTAGATCATCCCCATTGTCCCCGCTCGCCCACGAAAGGATTGTGAATCCGCTCGATGCCAATCCGGGTTGCGCCGCCGTGGCCGGGATACACGACGTAATCGTCATCCAACGTAAAGAGCTGTTCGCGAATGCTTTGCAGCAACGTCGGTCCGTCCGCGCCGGGCAAATCATACCGCCCGATACTGCCCTGAAAGAGGGTGTCGCCGCCCAGCACGGTTTTGCTCGGGTGGTGGATGAAGACCACGTGACCGGGGGCATGGCCGGGCGTGAAGCGCACTTCCAGCTCTTCATTGCCCACGGAGATAATCTGTCCGTGGGTCAGAAATTCGTCGGGCTCATCCACTGCATCAACCTCGGCGCTGAGCATGAGGCGAGCCGTGTCGGGCACCGCCCGCAATACGGGCAGATCCGCTTCGTGCAGGTAGAAGGGTGCGCCCGTCCTTGCCTTGACAAAGTTGACGGCCATCACGTGATCCAGGTGAGCGTGGGTGTTGATGATTTTTTCCACCGTTACGCCCATCTCCGCAACCAGCTTCATGATGGCCGGGCCGTTATCGCCGGGATCGACGACAACCGCCTGATTGGTCTCCTCGCAGCCGAAGATGTAGCAATTTTCCTGGTAAAGACCAACGGTAATGCCTTTGAGAATCATAAAAAATGCTGTCCTGACGGGCGACGGCCGGCAGTCGCCATATGAATAGACTATGCGGCCAGTGACAGGACGCCGGGCAGCACGCCTTGCTGCAAATGCAGGTTCAGCTCATGCTTGGAACGCTCGTACATATCTAACAATTCCTGGTCGCTGCCCTTAAAGGACTGAACCGTTTGGGTGGCGCAGAGAAAGCAGCCGCGCAGAAATTTGTAGTTATTGCTGTTGCACTTCATGCATCCGTCCAACTCGATCATCATAAAAACAAATGCCAGGCTGTCGGGGTGGGTTTCAGGCAGCGCTGAAATACGGTCCACCAGCGCCTGCCATTCCTCGCCCCGCAGTTCGCGTAAAGCGCTGATGAGGTGGGCGGGAAAAAGCAGTTCAGCCTTGGCATGCAGGGCAAATTCACTTGCATCGGTCATCTAAAAAGAGCCTCCTTAACAAACGACGGGAAAGGACATAACCTCCAGACGTTCCCACTGCCTGTCGGGCTTGAAATGGGATGGGACGCCTGAAGATAGTTGAATCATCCATATAGTATACCCATATTGTCAAGCCGCACTGTCAAGCTATACCGTCAGGCTGTCGTTTACGTCCATAACCGTGCAGTCGATATCGATTGCGTCCAGCTTGTCGGCATAGGCGTTGGGGTCCTGCTCGATATAGGGCCACGTGTTGTAGTGGCAGGGAACGACCCGCTTGGCTTTGATAAATTCGGCCGCGATGACGGCGTCATCCGGTCCCATGGTGAAGTTGTCGCCAATGGGCAGGACGGCGAGATCTACGCCGCCTACTTCGCCGATGAGGCGCATGTCGTAGGTCAGGGCAGTGTCGCCGGCAAAGAGGACGTCCGTACCGTCATTAAAATTGATGAGGAAGCCGCCGGGATTTCCGCCGTAGCTGCCGTCGGGCAGGCCGCTGCCGTGGTGGGCAATGGTCATTTTGACGCGACCAAAGGGGAAGCTGTTGCCGCCGCCGATATGGAGGGGATGGGTGTTGTCGATGCCCTGATTGTTGAGCCAGCCGACGATTTCGAAGTTGGCAATACATTGGGCTCCGGTACGCTTGGCCAGCGCTACGGCGTCGACGATGTGATCGCTGTGCCCGTGGGTAATCAGGATGAAGTCGGCTTCCACTTCGTCAACGGTGACGGTCGCGACCGGATTATTGGGCGCAAAAAAAGGATCGATAATCAGTTTGGTTCCATCGACGTCAGCGCCGAATGTGCTATGTCCATAATAGGTCAACTTAACTGTCATGAGATTCTCCCCTCTCCCAGGCGCCTTTCCGGAACGTCGCGGCGCAGAAAAAGCCGCTGTAAAGAAGCCAGACTTGCCGCGGCAAGTCTGGCTGTGCGTTCTTTCTATGCCGCTGTTGTCGAATAGGCATACCAATATTCAGACATCATTCGTCATTTTCGCGGCGTTGCTTGGCCCGTTCGGCAGCCTTGCGCTTTAGTTCTTCCAGCCGGGCCTTTTTGGCGTCAGCGCCATCGCTCTGCTTGGCCTTCGCCGCGGCGGCCGCCCGTTCCTTCAGCGCCTGAATCTCTTCCGACGAGCGCTTGGGCTTATCCGCGCTTTTGTCCGCTTCCGCGGCGGCTTTCTTTTCGGCCGCCTTGCGGGCTTTTTCTTCGGCCTTGCGCTTATCTTCTTCTTCCTTTTGATGTCGTACCGTCTCTTCCTGCTCATATTGAACAGGCCACAGCGTGGCGTAATACTCGACGGGGACGGTCAACTCCGCCTTGTCGTAAATCAGGTTGGGATAGCGATCGTAGACCGCAAGCTCAAAGTCATGATTCATCTTAATGGCGTCAAAGGGACAGAACTCGGCGCAGAAGCTGCAACTCATACAGACGGAGATGTCGATGTAGAACTCAGCCGGTCGGGTGATGGGCTTGCCTGCATCGTCGCTGTCGCGCACGATCCAGATGCACTGGGGCGGACAGACTTTGGCGCAAATGCCGCAGGCCGTACAGCGGTCTTCATTTTTTTCCGTGTCCCAGATAAGCATGGGAATATAGCGGAAGCGTTCGGGCAGCAGACGTCGCTCTTCGGGATACTGGATCGTCAGCAACCCCTCCTGATCCATGGACTGTCGGATAATCTTGCGCCCATTGCCCAGATCGATGCTGTTCTCGTAGCGGCTGGGCGAATCTTTGCCGTCATCGATATAGGTTTCCGCGATATGCTTGATTGTAACGCCCAACCCCTTCAGCAAACCGGATCCAAACATAATGGGTTCTCCTCATCCAACAGGTATGTGCCAACTGGTATGTCAAATTTTGTGACGTTCGACCCTTTGCGTGACCGTCACGCCTCACGCATCACCTGGGCGTTTATTACCGATCCACTTCGCCCAAGACGATGTCAATCGCGCCCAGAATCACCACCGCATCGGCGACCTTGTAACCCACGGACATGGGTCCCAGACCGTTCAGGTTGATAAAGCTTGGGCTGCGGACGTGATAGCGGAAGGGATTGGCCTTGCCGTCGCTGACCAGATAAAAGCCCAGCTCTCCCTTGGGCGCTTCAACGCGATGATACACTTCGCCTTCCGGCGGGCGCAGGGTATAGCCGCCCTTGCCGCCCATGATGGTGCCGAAGCCCTGATCCAGCGTAGCGGATGCATAGGCCGGCGCGCCCTGGACTTCGCCGCCGGGGATATCCCGCAGGGCCTGCTGCAAAATACGCACCGCTTCCCGGGCTTCCAGCAGCCGAATATAGTAGCGGGCGTAGATGTCGCCGTCGCTAAGGGTGGGAATATCGAACTCGAAGCGGTCGTAAATGCCGTACGGCTCAGCCTTGCGCACGTCATACTTAATGCCTGCCGCCCGCAGCATGGGGCCGCTGATGCTCAGCGCGATCAGGTCCTCCGGCGGCAGATAGCCGACGCCGTAGCCGCGACCGCGCACAATCTCGTTGTCCGACAGGAGGCGATCCAGCATGTCCAACGCCCGGGGCAGACGTTCGTTGGCCAGATAGCGAGCCCGCTCTACCCAGCCGGGCGTCAGGTCGCGCACCACGCCGCCGAAACGCATGTAGTTACACATGAGGCGTGCGCCGCTGACCTCTTCAAAGAGGTCGAGAATCATCTCCCGCTCTTCAATCGCATACTGGGCCGGCGTCTGGAGCGCACCCAGATCGTTCAGAATAAAGCCGATGCCCCACATGTGGTTGAGCGTGCGGGAAAATTCGGCCATGATGACGCGGATGTATTCGGCGCGTTCCGGGACTTCAATGCCGGCCAGCTTTTCAACGGCCAGAGCATAGGCCCAGTTGTTGCTCATGGAGTTAATGTAGTCCAGCCGATCCGTAAAGGGCATATTCATGAGCCACGTGTTGCGCTCGCCGATTTTTTCGTGATTGCGATGCAGGTAGCCCATCTCCGGCTCGAGAGCGATGATGGTTTCGCCCTCTACCCGGGTCAACATGCGGAAGACGCCGTGGGTGCTGGGGTGATGGGGACCGAAATTGATGACTAGACTGTCGGTATCAATGTCGCCGGGCTTGTGATGGGGCGCCTGGCTGACAGGCACATAGGAGATGGGCTTTTCCCACGTTTCCGGGTCCCATTCGGGCGGATACGTGGCGTTTTTGCCCCACGGCAGCTTGTCTTCTTGCCACTGGTAGCCGCCTTTGGGATGGCGACTGCGGAAGGGCTTGGCATCCTCTTCGAAATAGGCTTCTTTCCAATCCTTGCGCATGGGGTGGCCATGGAAGCCGTCCCAGGTCAGCACCCGGCGCAGATTGGGGTGACCGGCAAAATGAATGCCGTACAGATCGTAGACTTCCGACTCCTGAAGATTCGCGCCCGGGTAGATGCTCGTGGCCGAGTCTACCGTGTCGCCTTCCGGGACGCGCACGTGGAGGTTCAGGGAGCCGCCCTTGTTCGCCGTGCTAAAGAGGTGGTAGACAACATCGAATCGTTCGCTGATCCCGCCGCGCTTCTTACCGCCGTAGCTTAAATAGTCGGTACAGGTAAGACTCGACAGGTAGTCATACGCTTCATTCTCTTTGAGATGGCGGAGAAGAGGCAAAAGCTTGTCCGGCGCGACAAAGAGCGCCTTCTCTGTCTCTTCCGCCCACTCGCCGATAATGGCTCCGGGTACGGCGTCATTCAGCGAATGCTCAACTGCCGGCGCTTCTTCGGCTACCATTGTTGCTTCGTCACTCATGCCGTAAGCCTTTCTTCATGCTGCTTAAATGCTGCTGGAACGCGGGTAAGACGGAACGGCGTACGCGGAGACCGCTTATGCCGGCTGCTTGGCGGCCATGTAGCGCGCCTTGATCTCTCTCAACTGCTGCTTTTGCTCAGCCGTCAGCAGATTCGGCTTGAGCGTGATGCCGCCGCCGTCGTCGGTAGCAGCCTGGGCTGCGCCTTCGCCCAGCGTATGCTCGCGAATCAACTGTACCTGACGCGGATCAAAAATGTCGGGGCCCAAAACCGGAATCGGAACGAATTCGCTTCGCTCCTTGCGATACCAGGGCACCTGCTGAATGCTCTGACGCTCCACCTTCTCGTGCACCTTCATCAGGCCGTAGATGAGGGCTTCGGGCGTGGGCGGGCAACCCGGAACGTAGATGTCAACCGGAATGTACTTATCGATGCCGCTCACGACGGTATACCCTTCTTTGAAGGGGCCGCCGCCCGTGGCGCAGGCGCCCATGCTCACCACGTAGCGCGGTTCCGCCATTTGGTTATAGATGCGCACAATGGCCGGCACCATCTTCTTGGTCACCGTTCCCGAAACAAACATGAGATCGCTCTGACGGGGGCTGGGGCGCATGACCTCCATGCCGAAACGGGCGAGATCAAAGCGGGCGGACGCCGTAGCGATCATCTCGATTGCGCAGCAGGCCAGGCCAAAAAGCAGAGGCCACATGCTGGCCTTGCGGCTCCAGTTGTAGATCTTGTCTACTGTCGTTACCAGAACATTGGCCTGAAGTTCTTCGGGAACGACAATGGAATCGTGGAGATATTGCTGAATCTGCTCTTCCTTAAGAGCCTGGAAGCCGCCTTCAGGAGTTGTAGTCATAGAGCTTCTTCCCTTGCCGTATGATGGTCGCAGAAGCGCGCGCGACAGAATGATCGCTTGAGGCTGAAGTAATAAACAAGCTGTGGTAAAAGGAATTGTACCGGAGGGCGAATACAGAAGCAAATTTCGCTGCTATCCCCGGCACTTTACCCGATTATACCGGGCAGGTATTTTAGCGTCAAGTAAATTTTTTCACAAAGCCAGTGAGCCGTTTGATAATATTTATCATTGAATTCATAATAATTGACCTGGTTTGGGCTCCATGCTATACTCTGCGGGCGTCTGAACATAGCACAGCGACCGCACCTGCAAATGGCTTCCCCGGTCGGCTGTGCTGATTTTTTCGTCGCAGTCCGGCGATTTGTTCTATAAGTCTTATTTTTGCAGTCTTATTTTTTGCAGTTTTGTAATGGAGGCATCCTCGCCATGTCCGATTTTTGGCCGTGGGCAAAAAAGCCGAAATCAAATATTCTCTGGCTCGACCTGGGCGACCTGGGCGACCTGGTCAATCCCGGCGGTCCCCACGAACAGTGGCAAGATCACGGGTTGGGCCTGTTGCGCACCATTCTGCACGAGAACGACATTCAGACCGATCTGGCGTCAACGCGTACGGTGACCAGTTGGGAGCAGCTTGCCCCCCAAATTAAGGGCTACGACATGCTGCTCATGAACGTGCGCAGCTATACGTATCCTTCAGCGCTCAAGGCCGCTCAGCTCTATAAGGAGCTGAACCCTGACGGACTGGTGATGACGGGCGGGATGCACGCCACCGTCGCCCCTGATGAGATGATGGAGATCGAAGAGTTTGATAAGATCTGTCAGGGACCGGGCGAGAATGTAATTGTGGATTTGGTCCGCAATCCTGACGCCTATCCCCGGCTGCTTCAGGGCAAGGGCGCACGCACCATGGCTGAATGGCCCGCGATTGATCGGGAGCTGTGGCCCCAGCCCCAGGGGCGGAAAATCAAGCGGCGCTTCAAGTGGAAATGGCCCATGGAGCCCGAGTGCGGCTGGGGGCCGGGACCGGTGGCGACCATCCTCACCAGCCGGGTCTGTCCCTGGCAGTGCGTCTTTTGCAACGAAAATTCGTACATCCCCAATATGGGCCGTCGCCCGGTGGAGGCGGTCATTGACGAGTTGAATTATCTGGACCGCAAGTATGGCGTCGGTTCAGTGGTGATCCACGATTCCATGTTCTTCCAGAACCCCAAGTGGCTGCGGGAATGGCTGGAGCTTTATCCCACCAAGGCGCGCAAGCGCTGGTCATACTGGGCCGCCGGTCGGGCTGACACGGTGCGTCAATGGCCGGATCTGTTTGAGGCCCTGGTCAAGGAGACCAACTGGCGCACCGTTTCCATCGGCTTCGAGTCAGGCAGCGATCGGATTCTGCGCCTGCTCAATAAGGAAGTGACCGAGGAAGACAACTACTTTACCATTGACCTGGTTAACCGCATCGGCGACGAGTTGGAGGCCGCAGGCGAGACGCCGCCTGTCTTCTGGTCCAACATCATGCTGGGCATCCCCGGCGAGGAGCGGGAGGATGCGTATAAGACCATGCGCATGTTGAAGCGCATGAAGCGGGTCATGCCGTCCATCGCCTTCTACGCACCGTATCCCGGTTCGGCTTTGGGCAATCAGCTTATCGCCGAGGGCAAGAGCCTGATGTCCAAGGACAATTATCACCGCTTCCCCGATGATGAGAAGGTGAAGGGCGTGGATTATCAGTTTTACCGCGAGCTGTTGGCCGGCAAATTTGACGCCGAAATCAACCGCGGCCTGACCGATATGCTCCGCGGCGCAGACTTGTATGAGGATGCGTTGATAAAAGCGTAGGGCGAATGAGAAATCAGGAATGAGAAATCAGAAATCAGAAATCGCGATTTCTTGTTCCTGGTCTCTCGTTTCTTATTATTTGAGACAGGCAACCATGAGCAGCTTCAGTAATCCCCACTATATGTACCTTTTTGAAATGAAGAACGGCAAGCAAAAGCTGGCCTACGGTCAGTCGCCGGAAGACGCTCTGGACGTTTTGCGCATCCGCCTGAGCCAGGCGGAAATGGACGAGATTTTGCCCGACAAGCACGTCAAAATTTCGCAGCGTTCGCTCCAGCAGCACGTGGACAATTTGGGCTAGTAAACCCCGACCGAGCCATGTGGATTCGACGCAGGCCGTCGCCCGAGGAAGAGGACCTCTTGCAGCGCATGGCGGCGGGCCATACGCTTAAGGACCACCGCTTTTTGGACGGCCGTAAGGAACACCTGCTCCACGGACCAAACGGCGAGACCACAGTTGTGTCCGCAGACCTGGTGGATCGTCTGCGTCGCCAGGGGCGAATTGCCAGCAACATGAAGTTCCCCGCAGCAACCTACTCGCTTGTCGCCAGGCAGTGAGGACGGCTATCGCTTATCTCCCCGAATCAATCGAGGGTCTAAAAATTGCATAGAGCGGCAGGCAGGCAGCATAATGGGGCGCTATGACTCAGATTTTTACCATTCCCGAGACGGCCGGATTTGAGGCGGTACGTCGCCGGCTGGCCCAGACAAATGCCCGGCAGGTCGTGCTGGTCATTCCTGACGGCTGGCTGGAACTGAATAATCCCGCACGGATGCGTTTGATCCAGCGTCAGGCCCAGGTGCAGGGGAAAGACGTCGCCGTCGTCACCCGCCATGAGGCGACGCGCAAGGCCGCCCAAGCGGTAGGCGTGCCGGTTTTCCTCCGCCCGGAACAAGCGGAGCAGGGCAATTGGTCTATGGATACGCTCCTGCCGCCCGTGAATATTATCCGGCCGGAAGATAGCCTGCCCGAAGCGCCGCCCTGGCGTCGGCAGGATATCCGCAACCGGGCCGCACGTCCCACCCAGTACCGGGCCAGGCAGCGGCGCATTGCCCGTGAAGCGCGCTATCGTACGCCCCCGCCTGCGTGGATGACCATTGGCTGGAACGCGGTCATGGGCGGAATGATTGCCGGCGCGCTCCTGCTCTTTGTCTTCTACGTACTGCCCGCGGCCACCATTACCCTCTCTCCCGGTCGGGAACGCATCGAAGTCGTCGTGCCTCTGACCGCCAGTGCGGACCTGACGGAATCGGACCTGGCCGAGAACCTGCTGGCCGCACGGCTGGTGGAGACGACAATCGTGGAGACCGGTGCAACCGCGACCAGCGGTTCGCGCCAGAAGGCGACGGAAAATGCGGTCGGTACGGCCACCTTTACCAATCTGGGCAGCGCGGCCATCGACATCCCCGCGGGGACGGCCGTCTCCACCAGCTCCGGTACGCCCGTCACCTTCCGAACGGTGCAGGATGCCCGGCTGGAAGGCGGCGTCGGTCAGCGGGTGAACGTGCCCATCGAGGCGCTGGAGCCGGGCATTCAGGGCAATGTGCGGGCCAACACCATCAACACCATCAGCGGAGCCCTGCGCTTTCGTGCCCGGGTCATCAACTCCCAGGGAACGGGCGGCGGCGGCGCGGCGTTGACGCGTGTGGTTACTGCCGAAGATCAGGCCCGGCTGCTGGATGAGGTCACCGCGCTGATAGAGGCGCAGGCATTGGCTACGCTTCAGGTCGAAGTAGCCGAGAGTGAGTGGCTGGCGCCCGACTCGGTGCAGACGCTCATTATCGCCCAGGTTTTTGACCGCTACCAGGATTCGGAAGCTGACGAAGTGGGGCTAACCTTGCGGGTGCTTGTCCAGGGCGTGGCCGTGGCGGAAAGCGAAATGCAGGAGGCGACCCTCAACGCATTGGAGAACGCCATTCCTGATGAGGCGCGCCTGGTGGCCGACACCATCACCTTCCAGCGCAATCCCAACGCCACGGCCGGATCCCGCAGCGTGGACTTTGAGATTACGGCCGCGGGCGATTATGTCGTGCCGATTGATCCCCAGGAAGTGCGGAACTCGGCTGCCGGCATGAAGGCCGAGGACGCGGCCCGGATGCTGGATGAGCGCTGGCTGCTCAACAAGCTGCCGGACATTTACCAGGATCCGGGATGGATGGGAACGCTGCCCCGCTTTCCGACGCGCATTCAGGTGCGCATCGAATACGCCGATGCCGTGGCCGGGCAGTCTGCGCCGTGAGCGAGCGAACGAACGATGGGCTCGCGGGCAAGCTGCTGGCGTTGGATATGGGCGCGGCCCGCATTGGCGTGGCCGTCTGCGATCCGTTGGGACTGGCCGCCCGGCCGTTGACCGTGGTCCAGCGGCGCAGCAAACGCGATGACTTTGCACGTCTGGCTGAGCTTTTCCGTGAGGAAGAAGCAACGTCCGTGGTTTGCGGATTGCCCCTTAACATGGACGGCAGCGAGGGCGGGCAGGCGGCTGCAACGCGTAAATGGGCCATGCGCCTGGCCCACGGCCTGCGCGCCCTGCTGGGCCGTCCCGTTCCCATCATTTTTTGGGATGAACGCCTCACATCCTTTGCCGCCGATGATCTGCTGGATCGTTCCGCGCTCAAGGCCGGGCAGGACGCTGTGGCCGCGGCTGTGATGCTGCAAAGTTATCTGGATGCGCGGCGGGAAGGTCGCCTGCGTAATTACGGACGGATTGAACTGGAAAGACGAGGGGCGCAAGGCGCAACACCATGACCATTGACCGAAATCAGCGATTGTCCCTTGCGCGGCGATCGTCAGACGTACAAAGTGAATCAGGCGATTGGCGGGAGCAGTTTCAGGGCAGTGCGCTGATTGCAAATTTGGTGCGCGTCGGCTTTTTGCTTATGGTGCTGGCCGTACTGGCGGGCGTCTGGGTGGTGAGCAGCGCACATCTGACCGAGCAATTTCGGGGCGCGCCCCAGCAGACCGCGGGCCTCATTGACCCCAATGCGGGCGAGGGCGCGCTCACGCCCGACAACATTGAAGATCAGATCCTGGCCTTCAATTTGCGCCTGCGCGAGAATGAACTTTATCTAGCCGCGGGCGAGGATCCGCGGCCGCGGCCGTTTGTTGTCTATCTGGGCGAACCGGCCCGCTTTATTGCGGCCCGTCTTCAGGCCGAAGGCTTTATCAACGATGCCGACCTCTTCAACCTCTATCTGCGGGTCAGCGGATTGGAGCGCCGGATCGAGGCCGGCAACTTTATGCTCGCCGATAATATGACCATGCCCGAGGTAGCGGAGGCGCTTCAAAACGCCCTCTTTGAAGAGGCTGTGGTCACGATTCCCGAAGGCTTCCGGGCCGAGGAGATCGCCGAGCGTCTGGCCGAGGCCAACATCATTGAGCCGGACCGCTTTCTCCAGGCCGTGCGCAATCCCCGCACCCTCAGCATCTATGAAGACTATGATTTCCTCCAATCATTGCCCGATGGCGCATCTCTGGAGGGCTTTCTTTTCCCCGATACCTATCGCCTGCCCGTCTTTGCGTCCACGCCCGAGCTGGTGATCGGCTCGTTCCTGGATAATTTCCAGGCCCGGGTGGGCAGCAGCGGCTTGATCGGCGGCAGTAGTGGCCTCAGCGGCCGGGATCTGGTCAACCTGGCCGCCATCGTGGAGCGCGAGGCCGTCCAGTCTGACGAGCGTCCCCTCATTGCCAGCGTGTACGTCAATCGCTTAAACAGCTCCTGCGTCAGCGATGTGGGCGGCCGCTATCTTCAGGCCGATCCCACGGTGCAGTATGCCCGGGGCACGGTGGGCGACTGGTGGTGGGAGCCCACAAGCATTGAAGAATACGGTCAGGTTCAGAGTCCGTACAATACCTATCTCTACGAGGGCCTGCCGCCCGGTCCCATCGCCAATCCCGGCTTGAGCGCACTGGACGCAACCCGTAATCCTGCCCAAACCGCGTACTGCTTCTTCCTGGGCACGGGCGAGGATGGGCGTCACGTATTCGCCCAAACCCTGGCCGAACATGAGCAGAATTTGCGGATTTATGGGTATCAGTAAAGATAAGCGATTGGAGATTGGAGATTGGGAGATTAGACGCGCCAATTCTCCAATCCCCCAATCCCCCAATCTCCCAATTTCCCAATCTCTAATTTTCTTCCTCTACATTATTATCCTCCCACTCTTATTCTCCGCCTGCGCCTCTACCCCTCCCATAACCAAAATTGGCCTGCTGGCTCCTTTTGAAGGTCTGTACCGGGAAAGCGGCTACGCTGCGTTGGTCGCGACGCGCGCCGCGCTGGCGGACGGAAATGCGCCGGCCGCGGCCATCTTGCCCCTGGCGCTGGATGACGGCGATCGGGCGGAGACGGCCCGGCGCAGCGGGGAGAAGCTGCTGATTGATCCCCAGGTGGCGGCGGTGGTGGGACCACTGACGCCTTGGGCCGCGGCCGGTGCGGCCGTCGCGCTGGCGGACGAAACGCTGTGGCTGACGCCTTTTGCCCTGACGCCTGAAACAGGTTTTGTGGATCCGCGCGCCGGCTATGGGTGGGCTGATGCCTGGGTGGCGGCAACGGCTCAGGCCATGCAGGCGAGGGGAGCTGTGCGGTTGATCCTGGCCGGCCGGCGCGCCGGCTGGCCCGCCTATAGTGCGGAGGAGTGGGCGGCCATTGCCGCCATGCCCGTTTTGGTGAGCGATGAGCCGACTGCCGTTGCGCCGGGTGATGCCGTGCTGTGGCTGGGCGACGGCGGCGACGGCGCGGCCTACCTGAACGCCCTGCGCGTATACGCGCCGCAGACGCCGTTTTGGACGGGGATGCACGCCGCCACGTCCGTTTTTATCGATCGCGCCGAGAGCCTGGAAAGCGTCTACTGGACGATATGGGCGCCCGTCGATTATAATCCCGCAATCGCTCCCGGCCTCCCTGATGCGTCGCCTGCGCAGCTTGTCTATCTCGCCACCCAGGCCGCGCTGAATCGGATCACCGCATCCTCATTACCGCTTGATCACGGCTGGCAGCTTCAGATTTTTGATCTATCATCCGGCCGGAGTGTCATCGCACACTGAAGAAGTGAGTTGGACGTATGCATGTTTTAACCATTTCGTGGGAATATCCCCCTTATGTCGTAGGCGGCATGGGCAAACACGTCGCTGAACTAATCCCCGCCCTTTCAAGCAGCAACGAATATCAAGAGCCCCTTTATATGGATGTGGTGACCCAACGCACCAATGGCGCGCCCGCGTTGGAGGAGTTGGATCCCTACACAAGGGTGCATCGCATTGACCTGCCGGAAGTGTATCCCATCGATCTGGTTAACAGCGTGGTGGATGCCAATCGTCAGCTCATTTATTACGGCGATAAGCTGTTGAGCCAGCAGCAGTATGACATTATTCACACTCACGATTGGCTGGTTGCCGAAGCCGGGATTACGCTGAAGCTGCGCCACCGGGTGCCCCTGGTTACCACCATTCACGCCACGGAGCGCGGCCGCTACCGGGGTCATTTGCCTAATGCCGACAACGCGCACATCGATCATATGGAATGGCGCGCCTGCTATGAAGCGTGGGAGGTTATTGTCTGTAGTCGGCACATGGCTCGGGAAGTCAATCAGTTTTTTCGCGTGCCTATCGGCAAGATCGACGTGATTCCCAACGGTGTGAATCTGAACCAGATCCACCAACATTCGCCTGAGGCCCGTTTAGCCTGCCGGGAGCGGCTGGCGCCCAATGGCGAGCGGCTCCTCTTTTTTGTGGGGCGCATGGTCTATGAAAAGGGCTTACCCGTGCTGCTTAAAGCCATGCCCGGCATCCTGGCTCGCTATCCGGATACCCGTCTGGTGGTGGCAGGCAAGAATCCCCATCAGATGGCGGAACTTGCCCAGCAGTACGGCGTGGTCGATCGGGTGGATTTTTTGGGCTTTGTGAGCGATTCGGAACGCGATCTGCTCTATCAGTCCGTGGACGCGGCTATCTTTCCCAGCCTCTACGAGCCGTTCGGTATTGTGGCGCTGGAAGCTATGGCCAACGATTGCAACGTCATCGTCAGCGAGGAAGGCGGCCTGGGCGAGGTAATCCATCACGAGATCAACGGTCTGACCGTATTGCCCAACGATCATCGCAGTATCGTCTGGGCGGTGGATCGCCTTTTTAGCGACATGGAGGCCGGCAAGCAGCGCAGGCTTCGCGCCCGTCGCGAAGTCGAGACGCTCTATAACTGGAAACTGGTCGCCCAAAAAACCACGGCGCTTTATGCCCGGGTGGCGGCTGCACGCAAGGTCGTCGATTGGTAAGTAAAGGTTCCGCAAATAACGTGGCGATTACGGGATGCCGCCCGGGCGCGCCGGACGCCGGTCCGGCAGTAGCGCTGCCGACGCTCGGCCATCCCGAGCTAATGGCCTGTAAACGCAAAAGAGGGCGGGGACATGTCAATTGTCCCCGCCCTCTTTTTGTTATCGCGTTACGTGCTTGCGGTCATCGCCTAGATGATGGCCAATTCCTGAAGCTTGCTTTCGGGCACGACGCCGTCTTCCCATCCCCGGGCGGCGTAGTACTCCTCCAGCATCTTGTCCAGTTCGCAAACATGGCCTTCGGAGCCGGGCATGGTGCTGGGCTCATGGGTAAAGCGCTTGGGCAGGTAGTCAGAACCTTCGGCATAGCCGGCTTGGTTGTTGTAATAGCGCTCCAGGTTGTAGATGCGTTCGCCGCAGGTCAACAGTTCTTCCACGCTGTAGCTCAGTCCGGTGACGGCGTTGAACTGTTCCGTATACTCGTCCATGCCCATGGCAAAAGCGGAAAATTTGCAAAGGTCCAAGGAGTCGGAAACGGCGTGTACGTCCTGGAAGACCTTGGTCAATTCGCCCTTGCCCTTCCACTCCAGGGGATCGACCTTGAGCGAGCCGAAGGGCATGACGCCCAGTTCGGCGGCAGGCGTATACGCGCGCAGGTGGCAGGCGCCCCGATTGCTGGTTGCGTAGGCAATGCCCATACCCTTGAGGCCCCGGGGATCATAGGCGGGAATGGCCTGCCCTTTGACCGTCATAGCGAGTTCGGGATGGCCGAATGCCTCTGCGCCCCGGTACGTGCCGCCGGACAGCTTGTCGCCTACGCCTTCGCGCAGGGCGATCTGGCGGGTTACCTGCGACATGCTTTTCGTGTCGCCCCAGGCCAGGCCTTCGTCGCCGCTGGTGTAACCCTTCTCCGTAGCTTCCATGTACATGGACAATACGTTGCCCAACTCGATGGGGTCCATGCCGAAGTCATTGCACTGATCGATGATGTAAGCTACCGCGCCAATGTCATCGTTGTCGCAGTTGGCGCCCAGTGACCAGGCCGGCTCGTATTCCACGCTCTCCATGCGCACCTGGAAGGGGCCTTCGGTAATTTCCACTTCCTTCTTGCATGCGACGGGGCAGGCATGACAGGTCGGCTCATCGACCAGGACATGCTCGCGTACGTATTCGCCTGAAAGCTTTTCCGCATTCTCTGCACCGAAAGCAGTCTTTTGGGCATTGCTGGTGGGCAGGGCGCCGATGCTCTCGGTGATGTTCATGAGTACATTGGTGCCGTAGAGGCTCAGCCCGCCGGATTTTGGGTTGGTGATATTTTCTTCGGCCATGATGGCGGAAAGGGCCTTGCGTCGGGCGGCTTTGTCGGCTTCCTTGTCCGCGGGCTCGGGGCGATCTTTTTTGTCGCCTTTGATGATGATGGCCTTGAGATTCTTGCTGCCGCCTACCGCACCGGTTCCGTTGCGGCCGGCTGCACGATCGTCGATATTGATCCAGCCGGCAAAGCGCACCAGATTTTCACCCGCCTGACCAATAGCCATACCGTCGCACTCTTCGCCGTGGCGTTCGCGCAGGATGGCCAGGGTTTCGTGAACCCCCTTGCCCCACACGTCCGACGCATCGTGGAGGGTTACCTGGCCGTCTTCGCAATAGGCGTAGACCGGCTTGTCGGCCTTACCCTTGAAGACCAGGCCGTCAAAGCCCGCCCACTTAAGCTTGGCCGCGGTCCAGCCGCCCATGTGAGCGTCCGCCACCGTGCCGGTAAGGGGCGATTTGGTCACGACGGCCAGGCGGCCGCTCATGTTCACGTTAGTGCCGGTAAGGGGACCGTTCATGACGCAGAGCAGGTTGTCGGGCGAGAGGGGATCGATGTCGGGGCCGTTGTCAAATACATATTTGACGCCCAACCCCCGGGCGCCCAAATATTTCCTGGCATCGTCTTCATTGATGCTCTTATATTCTACATCGCCGCTGCCGAGATCAATCCAGGCAATCTTGTTGGCAAAACCACCGATCATTTTGGACTCTCCTTCAATCTAGAATACACAGTATTGTTTGTACAATACGGATAGGCAATAAGTCGACGAGGGAAAACTCAATGTGGATAGGAACCGCACCTGTTTCGGAAATGGCTTCGAAAGCGTAAAGAAGCGGATGGGAATGGAAAGGAATCTCTCCCATGTAAATTGTAACAACGAGAAAAGCCTCTTGTCAAACAAGGGCGCGCGCGCGGTGCAATGGTTTGCGCTAACGAAGTTCTGACGCTGCGCATAGCCGTTAATAATGCAGCGCTAGCCCTCATCTAATGTACGCCCGCCATACTAATGGGCAGATGCATCGAATCCGACATGCGACGGTATGGCGGAGGAGATGGCGCAGAATCTGTGAACACTATTTTTTCTAAAGGAGATACATGATGCGAGTCCGTAACTACAGCTACAACGATATGGTCCGTGACTTTGCCGGCGTGGCTGACGCCATGAACCGCGTATGGGATTCCCGCTATGATTACGCCGCCAGTGGCGGCAGTAACGGCGATGACAATCCGGTCCGGCGTCTGCCCCTGAATGCCTGGATGGACGGCGATAACTTTGTCCTGCAGGCCAATCTGCCCGGCGTCGATCCCGAAACGGTGGACATCACCTTCGAGGGCGAAGAGCTGACCATCCGCGGTAACTTCCCGGCCATGCCCGAGGAAGTCGAAGTCATTAAGCGCGAACTCTACTACGGTCCTTTTGAGCGCCGCTTGACCTTCAACGTGCCCGTGGAGATGGAGAAGACCGAAGCCGTCTTCGAGAACGGTCTGCTGACCTTGACCGTACCCAAGGCGGAGGCGATTCGCCCCAAACAGATTAAGATTCAGGCCAAGTAAGGCATTCGCGCCGGACTGTATCAGGCCAGAAGCGGTAGCCGGAATTCCGGCTGCCGCTTTTTTTTGTTATGGATTGGGCGTCTCGATTCGTTTTTTATCCCGCATAGATAGAAGTTGCACGCCTGGTTGCGCTCTTTGGTATACTTACGCGTCGAAGAAACCGGAGAGGAGGATGGGAAGATGAGTAAAACCGAGGATGTTCCGCAAGCTGACCTCATAGCTGACCTTACATATGAGGCGGCGTTGGCTCGTCTCGAGGAGCTGTTGAATGAACTGGAGACGGGCGACCTGCCCCTGGATGACGCCCTGACGCGCTATGAAGAAGGCGTCATGCTGGCCGCCCGGTGCGAGCGCCTGCTGGAAGAAGCGGCGTTGCGCGTCCGGCGTTGGCAAGGCGATGAGGCTCCGGCCGATTTTGCTGATTGGGAGTAACGTTTGATTATGGCCGGATTTTGGACAAATGTCGCGATTTGGCTGCCCATCAGCGCATCGCTGCTGGTGCAGGCCTACAAGTTTTTTTGGGAATGGTATCAGGTCGGCGAATTTGATTTTCAGGTTCTGCATCGTTCGGGCGGCATGCCCAGCAGCCACACGGCTATGATTACCAGCCTCGCCACCACGGTCGGCTGGATTGAAGGCGTGAGCAGCACCATCTTTGCTTTCTCTGTGGTTATCTCCTTGATTGTCATCTACGACGCCCGGGGCGTTCGTCAGGAGAGCGGCAAGCAGGCCCGGGTGCTTAACCAGCTTGTCCGCGAGTTCTTCCGCGGTGAGCCCATCGGCGAGATTAAGCTCAAGGAACTGGTGGGCCATACGCCCAATCAAGTGCTGGTGGGCGGGATTTTCGGCGTCAGCTATACGCTCCTCTGTCTTTTCTTTTTGAACGTCGCTCCCCACGCATAGGTAATTTTTATCAATTCTTTTCTACAAATTCTTGCCCCTTCTTCCTGCCTGTGCTATTATCAAGCGCGATTTTGCCTGCTTTCAGGCGATGGTACGGAGTGCGAACAACAGGAGGATTTATGCGACGAATTGTCTTGATCCAGCCGCGTCGCGATGGACGAATATTCGGCAAGTCTCCCGGCTCACCCTATACGCTTATGCGTCTGGCGTCTCTGGTTCCCGAGGAAATCCCGGTCGAAATCTGGGATGAAAATCTGTATGACCTGGATTTAGATACCCTGCGCGAAGGCGACCTGGTCGGCATTACCACCATGACCGTAACCGTGAAGCGTGCGGAAGAGATCGCACGCAAGGCCATGAAACAGGGCGCGGGCGTTGTGGTGGGGGGCGTTCATGCAACGCTGATGCCCGTACACACCAGCACTTTCGCCCACAGCATCATGGTGGGCGAAGGCTATTTTACCTGGCAGCAACTCGTCCAGGACTTTGCCGCGGAGGGCATTCAGGGCATGAAGCCGGTTTATGAGGACGAAACCTGGGCTGACCTGCAGGGGATTGCCACCATCAGCGACCGCGTCATCAACATGGTGAACGAGAACGAGAATTACTGGACGCCGTATCTGGAGATTACCCGAGGCTGTCCCCGCAACTGTTCCTTCTGTACCGCGATTCGGGTCAGCGGCCGGCGCATGCGGCTGCGCCCTGTGGACGAGGTTATCGATGAGATTGAACGCCGGGGCATCAAGCGCTTCTTCCTGACCGACGATAATTTCGGCCTCAACTTTACGACCGACGGCGACTACGTGGCTGAATTGTTCCAGGCTCTTGCCAAGCTCGATCTCCACGGCTGGACTTGCCAGTCGGAGATGAGCGTTGCCAATCACCCCGAACTCCTGAGCATGAGCGTACCCGCACATCTGGACAAGCATTTTATCGGTTTCGAGAGCGTCAACCCCGATAACCGACGTTCGCTCGGCGGCAAATCCAAGGGGCAGGCTACCACGGCGGAAGAGGCGATTCGCACCATCCGCTCCCACGGCGTGGGCGTGGTCGGCCTTTTCGTCATGGGCTTTGACGAGGATACGCCCAAAACCTTCCAGGCCATGTGGGACTTTATTCGCCACAGCGAGCTGGACAGCGTCAGCACCACCATGCTCACGCCCTACCCCGGCACGCCGTTCCGGGGGGTGGTGGAGCGGGAAAATCGCCTGTTGGACGTGCCGTGGAGCCACTACGATACGGCCCACGTAACCTTTGTTCCCAAGAATTTTACGGTCCAGGAATTACGCGACGCCTACGATTGGCTCTGCCGCAAGATTTACAGCCCCTATCAGATTGCCCGGCGCGGCGCGCGCTCACTGGGACGCTATCCCATCAACCAGGCAAGCAAGAAGCTCTTCGGCAGCTTCAGCACCGACTACGGCTATCGTCGCACCTACGCCTATCGCAACGTCATGTAAGCAAGTTGCCGGCAAAAACAGCCATGCAAAAGGGCGCAGTCCGTACGGACTG
>JAGRCP010000053.1 GCA_020433455.1 Caldilineaceae bacterium
CCCATGCCGAAGGCGATGGTGGCCACTACGACCCGGGTCTCATCGCGCATGAAGCGGTCCTGTACGCCGCTGCGATCGCTGATGCCCGCGTGGTAGGCTTCCGCCCGCACGCCCGCATCCCGCAGGTGGTAGGCCAACGATTCCGCCTTGTGGCGGCTATTGACATAAACAATGCCGCTGCCTTCCGTTTCGGTCACAAACTTGAGCAGTGCGGTCAGCTTTTCCTCTTCGTTGTGAAAACGCAGGCCCGAAAGATGGAGATTGTCCCGGAAGATATCCAGCGCCAGCACGTGGGGGCGTGCAGGCTGCCCCGCGGCCGGATCGTCGTCTGTGAGATCCGCCGCGCCGCTGCTGCTGATATATTCCACAATTTCGTCGCGTACCCGGGGCGGCGCGGTCGCGGTCATGGCCAGCGCAGGAGGATTGCCTAACTCCGCCCGCGCTTCCTGAATGAAGAGATAGTCGGGTCGGAAGTCATGCCCCCATAAGCTGACGCAGTGGGCCTCATCCACCACGAAGAGGTCCAGCCCCGCCCCGCGCAGGGCATAGAGAAATTCCCGCTGGCGCAGCCGTTCGGGCGCAGCGTAGATGAGCTTGTAATCGCCCGCGGCGATGCCGGCCATGCGTTCGCTCAATTCTTCGTCGCTCAGGGTGCTGTTGATAAAAGTGGCCTGCTTGCGGGCCGTGGCGGGCAAGCTTTCTACCTGGTCTTTCATGAGCGCGATGAGAGGACTGATGACCAGGGTGGCCCGGGGATTGGTCAGCGCGGGCAGTTGATAGCAGACCGACTTGCCCGCGCCCGTGGGCATGACGGTGAGAATAGATTCGCCGCGCAGGGCCGCGGCAATGGTTTCGGCCTGCCCTTCGCGTAGTTCCATGAAGCCGAAACGGCGTACCATCTCCAGCTGGATATTGCGTTGCTCCTTGCGCTCCAACTTAATGGGCGTGCCGCCGCCCAGCGTGCGATAAAGCTCCTGGAGGGTCTCTTCGCTCATGGCCGTCTGGCCGGTGAAGGGGGTGAGGGCTTCGGTCAGGGCCCGGAGTTGCAGCGCGTGGCGGCGCTCCAGTTCTAATTGTGCGGCCTGCGCGCTTTGCTTCTGGCCGATAGACTCATGTAGTTTTTGCAGGCGTTGGAGTTCGGCTACGGTGATACCGGCCGGAACGCCCGCGCCCAGCCGCGCGGAAAATTCTTCGATCAGGTCCTTGCGTCCGGCCGCTACGGCCAGTTCCGCCACGGCAAGCGTCGCATCCAGATCGTTGGGACGCTCCGTCAGGTACGCCTGCAGACGCGCTATCGCGTCGTCAAAGCGGCCCTGCGCCGCCAGGATGCGGGCGGCCGCGATAACGGCCGCGGGGTTGCGCGGATGCGCCGCGCTGACATCCTGCGCTACGTCCCAGGCCGCCTCTCCATGGCCCGCGGCCAGAAGCGACAGGGCCTCCATAGCCTGGCTTTGAATGGTGGCGCTGCGGCGCTGCCGGCGTTCGATGGTTTCCAGCGCATCCTGCGCGTCGCCGTTATTCAGTTGGGCGCGGGCCTGATCGTCCAGCAGGCTCAGCAGGGGACCGTGGGCTTCGCGTAATGCGGTCGTCAGGGCGAGCATGTCCGCGGGTGCGCCCCAATCCCGGGTGAAGACGAGCAGCATGTCGCGCAGTTCGGGCGGCAGGGCGCCGATGCTCTCCCGAGATAGCTGGAGCGAATCCAATAGCGCGGATTGGAGAGGCGAAGTTGTGGAATGAGCTGATGGCATAATTATCGGGTAAAAAATGACAGGGTTGGCGGAAATGTTGACGGAAACAGCGTATGGGTAGACGATACATGCAAGCTGACGGCTTTGTCAATCAACGGCCTCCCTGAGAAATTTTGCTTTCCTGTGGTTGTTGTAACATATGCCGTAATACTTGTGCGCTACACTGTTGTCGGCGAGGAAGAAGCCCCGTCCTTTCAGATAAGGCCCCCCACTTGCTCGCCGCTGCGACAGTTGATGACCGTTGCAATCCGTTTCCATTTTCTTGTAGTAAAGGTCCCAGGAGAAAACATGAACTTAACCAATTTGATTACCCAGCAGTTCAGCGACCAGGCCGTCACCCTGATCGCTAATAAGCTAGGCGTTGATGAAAAAACGGCCAAACGAGCCGCCGCTGCAGCCCTCCCCTTGCTTATGGGGGCGCTTGCCCGCAATGCCCAGTCTCCCCAGGGGGCGCGTTCTTTATACGATGCGCTGGCCCAGGATCATAACGGCAGCATTCTTTCCAATGTAACCGACGCCTTGTCCAGCCAGAGCACGCTGCAGGACGGCGACAAAATTCTCAATCACGTTTTTGGTACGGAGCGCGCCCAGGTCGATAAGGGCGTGAGCCAGATGAGCGGCCTGAGCGCCCAATCGTCGGACCAGCTTATGTCCATGCTGGCGCCCATCGCCATGGGCGTGCTGGGCCAACAGCAGCAGCAAAACGGCCTCAACGTGCAGGATTTGACGAGCATGCTGAGCCAGGAACAGGATCAGATTATGGCCGGCGATTTCAACATTGCCAGCTTTTTGGATATGGACGGCGACGGCCAGATTTCTGATGACGTTGCGAGTTTGGGCGGGAAGCTGCTCAAATCTTTCTTTGGTCGTCGGTAACCATCGCGGCTAAAAGAAGCAACCCTTCCCCCGGGGGAAGGGTTGCTTTTATGTAAGATTTTTGGGCGCGTTGACGCAAAGCGTCTGTTTTTATCAGGATTCAAACTATCCAATCACTCAATCAAGCAAAGACTAGGAACCCGAATTATGCTGAAAGAATTTAGAGAGTTTATTAACCGCGGTAACGTTATGGACCTGGCGGTTGCCGTAGTCCTGGGCGCCGCCTTTACGGCGATTGTCACCTCGTTGGTGGATGATATCATCATGCCCATTATCGGTATTATTCTGGGCGGTATTGACTTTACCGGTCTGGCAATTCAGGTGGGTAACGCCACGTTGACCTATGGCAACTTCATTCAGGCCATTATCAACTTCTTGCTCGTCGCCTTTGTCGTCTTCCTCATCGTACGTGCCGTCAACCGCGTATCGGGACACAAAGAGGAAGAGGCGGCGCCGGCCGGCCCCACGCCCGAGGAAGAGCTGCTGACCGAAATCCGCGATATTCTGCGCGCCCAAAACAGCTAAAGAAGCTCTTTCCTCATAAAAGACCGCGTAATCAAAAAAAGCGGGCTTCGGTTAAATCCGAGGCCCGCTTTTTTGATGGATATCGCGATTCCCCCATCCACCCTTCAGCCTAATCGGACGGTTTCTCCGCTGCGCGCCGATGCATACAGCGCCAGGACGGAGCGCAGAAATTCCCGGCTCAGACTCAGGGGCACGATGGGCTCCTCTCCGTCAAGCACGCAGGCTTCCATGGCCGCGACCTCGTAAACGTAAGGCGATATGCCGTCAAAGACAAGGGTTTCGGTCTGTCCGGACAGGTCCGTCACGGTGATGTGGCTGGGCTTGCCCTGCTCGCCGGGCTTCCACGGCTCGGGCGCGTGGATGATGCCGGCGTCGCCTACAAAGTAAGCTCCTTCGCGGAAGGGCGTTCGGAAGCCGGATGAAATTTGTGCGGTAGGGCCGTCTGCGAAGCATAACTGCCCCATCATGCCTACTTCCACATCATTTTCCGCCGTCACCTGCTGCGCCCAGACTTCGGCCGGGGCCCGCCCGCCGCTCATGACGATGGCCAGGCTGTTGGGATAGACGCCCACATCCCACAGTGAACCGCCGCCCAAAGCCGGCTGGAGCCGAATATTGTCGGCATTCCTGGCCGGCAGGTGAAAGTTAAACCACGAGTTGATGAGCTGCAAGGTCCCGATCCGCCCTTCGTCGATCAGGCGCTTGACGGCCCGGGTTTGGGGATGGTGCAGATACATGAACGCTTCAAAAATGGTTACGTCGTTTTGGCCCGCCGCAGCCTCCACCCGATCCAGTTCGTCCAACGTCAGGGTGAGGGGCTTTTCGCACAGGACGTGCTTGCCCGCCTGGGCCGCCTTAATACTCCATTCCGCGTGGAAGGTGTTGGGCAGGGGATTGTAGATGACGTCGATTTCGGGATCGGCCAGAAGCGCTTCGTAACTGGCGTATGCCCGGGGAATGCCCCACTCATCCGCATACGCCTGGCCGCGTGCTCCATCACGACTGGCGACCGCGGCCAATTCGCTGCGTTCCGCATCGCGGATGGGTTGAATCAGGGCGCGGTTGATATTGGCTGTCGATAAAAGCGCCCAGCGTAGCGTCTTGGTCAAGAGGAGCTCCTTTGGCTGTTTTATAGCTGCTGTTGGTGTAGGCGTGGTTGCAGATGTTGTATGCGACTGTATCCTATCATCTTTCATCACGACCCGGCAACCGGATGGGATAGGCCGTGGTGCGTATGGTCGCACAACAATTTGTGCTGTTTGACAGAGCAAAAAGCGCCGTGCTAGACTGCGGTTGTCCTCGATTATTAACTTTCACCTGATGGATACCATCCATTCCCCGATAGACCCGCTTGGCCGCTATCCTTGCTTTTGACAGTCTTAATCTCTTGGCATAATGCCAAATTATCGCTATGTATATTCGTTAGCCAACAAGGAGGAATGCATGAAGAACGAGAAACAACGCAAAACGCTTGGCGCCACCCAGCTTGATCGGCGTCAGTTCATGCGCCTGACCGTCATGGGCGCAGGCGCGACCGCACTGCTGGCCGCATGCGCTGTCCCCACCGAAACGCCTGCCGGCGGTGATACCGGCGCCGCGGCGTCCGGCGCCGGCGAAGCCGCGGCCGGCGGCGGGACCATGGTCTGGCTGGGCCATCAGGAAGTGGCCAGCCTCAGCCCCGACGATGACGGCCCTGACATCCAATACGTGATGATTCGCAACATCCACAGTCCGGTCGTCTACTACAATGAGTTCAACGAGCCTGAAGCCGTGTTGGCCGACTCATACGAAGTTGCGGATGACGGTTTGACCTACACCTTCAACCTCAAGCAGGGCGTCCTCTTCCATGACGGCAAAGAGCTGACTTCCGCCGATGTGAAGTACACGTGGGACTACTACCGCAATCCTGATAACGCGGCCGTAAGCGTCGGCGACTTTGAGGGCGTGGACAGCATCGATACGCCGGATGACTACACCGTCGTGGTCAATATGAGTTCCGTAAATGCTGCGTCTCTGGCCAACTGGGCCGAGTTCTGCATCGTTCAGTCCGAATACCACGCCGAGATCGGCGAAGACGCGTACAAGGCCGCGCCCATCGGCACCGGCCCCTATAAGCTCAAGGAATGGCGTGCGGCTGAGTTTACCGAACTGGAAGCCTTTGATGACTACTTCATGGGCCGTCCCAGCATTGACGTCGTTCGCCTGGACGTGGTGCCCGAGGATTCGGTACGCATGATCGCCCTCCAGACCGGCGATGCGGACTCTTCCGCCTGGCCGCTGCTGGTGGAAGACAGCCTGACCCTCATGGATGACCCCAACTTCACCGTATACAGTACGCCGGGCAATTCCATCAAGCACTTCCCCCTCAACAATACCTTGCCCCAGCTGTCGGACAAGATGGTGCGCAAGGCCTTGCTTCACGCCCTGGATCGCCAGCGCATCATCGATGATCTGTGGTCGGGTACGGCTCAGGTTGCCCACTCCAATATTTCGCCTTCCAGCTACTACTACCGGGACGATCTGCCCCAGTATGAGTATGATCCGGAAAAGGCGGCCGCCATGCTGGACGAGGCCGGCTGGACCGCGGGCGATGACGGCATCCGGGAAAAGGACGGCCAGAAGCTTTCTTTCACCTGCACCACCATCACCGGCGATCAGGCCCGCCGCCCCATTGCGGAGCTGGTCCAGTTGATGCTCTCGGAAGTGGGTGTGGATATGCAGTTGGCCGAAGCGCCCGTCGCCTCCATCCTGGAGGGCATGCGCGCCGGCACCATGGACGCGTCGCTCTTTAACTGGACCTATTGCACCAACGCCGTGGAGCCGGATCCCTTCTCCACCCTCCATTCCGATGGCGGCAATAATTTCTGCAACTTCAAGAATGATCGGATGGATGAGCTGATCGAGCAGGGCCTGCAGATCGTTGATCCGGCTGAACGCAAGCCTCTCTATGATGAGTTGCAGGCGATTTTTGTGGATGAGGTTCCCTGCCTTTTCCTCCAGTTCGACAATTGGCTGATTCCCTTTAGCAATCGCATTCAGGGCTTGCCGGTAGACCCCACGGCTTCTACCTCGTACTATATGCGGGCGAGCACCTGGACGCTCAGCGGCAACGGATAAAGCAATGAGGAATACGTAATGAGTAATGAGTAATGAGTAATGAGTAATGAGTAATTGGGTATCGCCGTGGAGTTGGTTGCAGGGGATATCTCGCAACCGACTCCACAGCGCCCAATTCCTCATCACGTATTCCTCAATTATGCGTCACCTCCCTGGGGATCCGGTTTATGTGGCGGGCCGGACTCCTCATTTTTTTCTATACAAAACGAACAAAGCGAGCGGTGAATGGGGCGTTATATCTTTGTGCGGGTGATGCAGGGCATCGTCGTCATCTTCCTCATCAGCGTACTCACCTTCATTATCATGCGCATGATGCCGGGCGATCCGGTCTATCTGCTTTTTGGCGAGGGCAAGGTGCGCATTACCGAGGAGCAGATGCAGGCCATCCGCGCCCGCTGGGGACTGGACCAGCCCTACTATGTCCAGTACATGGTGTGGGCGCGCAACATGCTCACGGGTGATTTCGGCGACTCCCTCATCCGCACCGGCACGCCGGTACGCCAGATGATCTTCGAGGCCATCCCCGTGACGTTGACCCTCAACTTATACGCCATGCTGCTGGCTCTCTCCATCTCCATTCCCTTGGGCATCTGGGCGGGCATGCGGCGTAATTCCTTCGTCGATTATTTCGCCTCTATCGTTTCAGCCATGGGCATCGCTACGCCCAATTTCTGGCTCGGCTTGATGCTCATCGTGATCTTTTCCCTGGTGTTGGGCCTGCTGCCGCCCTTTGGACTGCGTTCGTGGCAGGGCTATATCCTGCCGGTGATTGTGTTGGCCGCTGAGCAGATGGCCGTAGTCACCCGGGTGATGCGCAGCTCGACCGTAGAGGTTCTCAATGAGGATTACGTGCGGACCGCCCGGGCCAAGGGGCTTACCGAACGGACGGTTATCATCCGCCATGCGGTGCGCAACGCGCTCCTGCCCGTGGTAACGGTTATCGGCTTCAACATCGCCTTTATCCTCAGCGGCACCATTGTGGTAGAGACCGTCTTCGCCCTGCCGGGCATCGGTCGCCTCTTCACCGACTCGGTTTTTCGGCTCGACTATCAGGTCGTCCAGTCGCTCTTTGTGCTGTTGGCGGCCCTGGTCGTTGTCGTCAACTTGCTCACGGACCTGCTCTATGCCCTCATCGATCCGCGCATCCGCTTCGACTAAAGTTCAATCCATATGACATCACTTACTACTTCCGGCAACACGTTGCCCGGCGGAGCGCGCACCCGGCATCGTTCTGAATGGTCTCGAGCCTGGCGGCGCTTTTCCGCCAATCGCATCGCCATTATCGGCCTGATCGTCGTGGCCCTGCTGGTGCTCATCGCCGTGTTCGCCCCGCTGATTGCGCCCTATGATCCGATTAAGGACATATTCCGGGGAATGCGCGGCGTCGGGCCCAGCATGGCTCACCCCATGGGCTTTGATCACCTTTCCCGGGATCTGCTGAGCCGGGTTATCTTCGGCACCCGGGTAGCGCTCCTTGTGGGCATTTTTTCCACCGCCATCTCCGTGACCGTGGGCGTCATCATCGGCGCATTGGCCGGCTATTTCGGCGGTTGGGTCGATCAGCTCCTCTCGCGCCTTACCGACACGCTCATGGCCTTCCCCATCATTGCCCTGCTCGTGGTGCTGGCCGCGGTCATCGGCCCCAGCCTGCCCACCACCATCTTGGTTATCGGCCTGACCGTTTGGGCGCGCTATGCCCGGGTGGTGCGCGCCGACGTCATGAGCCTGCGTCAACGCGACTTCATCGTTGCCGCCCAGGCAACCGGCGTCAATGATTGGCGCATTATCTGGCGGCACATGCTCCCCAATGTCCTGGGGCCGGTAATCGTTCTCGCTTCCCTGGGCGTGGGCAGCATCATCATCCTGGAGGCTGCGCTCTCCTTTCTGGGATTGGGCGTGCGTCCGCCGACCCCCTCCTGGGGCGGCATCCTGGCCGACGGACGCGCCTTTATTCTGCGCTATCCCCACATCTCCATCTTCCCCGGCATCATGATCGTGATTACCGTTCTCGCCTTCAATTTCATCGGCGACGGCCTGCGCGATGCGCTGGACCCGAAAGACTCAAAATAATGCGTACTGCGTGCAGCGTAATCGATCCCGCTCGCCATATCCGCCCAACTTGCCGCTGCGGACGAAGGCGACTGGCTTGCACTGTATTCTGTAAATCCCAGGGGAAATAAGCCAATAGTTCCTGCCCGAGGCAGAAGGCCCTGATTTCTCCCCACGGCATTTATGCCGTCATCAACGAGTACCCACTTGCTTCCCACCCACAGGACATCATCTCCATGTACACCACCCTGATTACCAATGGTCGTATTGTGGACGGCAGCGGAAATCCGTGGCGTTACGGCGACGTAGCGCTGGCGGATGATCGCGTTGCCGCCATTGCCCCGCCGGGCAGCATTGACCCCGACTCGGCGCGTGACGTCGTCGATGCGGCCGGTCATGTGGTCGCGCCTGGCTTTATTGACATTCTCAGCCACTCCATTCTGCCCCTTATGCTGGATGGCCGTTGCCTCTCCAAAATCACCCAGGGCGTGACCACCGAGATTATGGGCGAAGGCTGGACGCCCGCCCCCTTTATCGGACGGCGCACGGTCAAAGAGCTGCAGCGCCATCATCTCTCCCGACGGCTGCCCGACTGGATGGAGCGCATTCCTGAATGGGGCCGTTTCCGGGATTGGCTGGACGCCATGCTGGAATCCGGCGTTTCGCCCAATATCGGCTCGTTTCTGGGCGGCGGCTCCCTGCGCTCGATTGCCATGGGCTACGACATGGGCGCCCCGTCAGCGGATCAGCTTGCACTCATGCAGCGCACCATGGCCGCGGCCATGGATGACGGCGCTTTCGGCGTCTCCATGGCCCTCATCTACCCGCCCAGCGCCTATACCGCCACCAACGAACTCGTTGACATTGCCCGCATCGCAGGTGAGCGGGGCGGCGTTTACATTACCCATTTGCGCTCGGAAGCCGATGACTTCCTGGCCGCGCTGGAAGAGGCCGTCACCATTGGCCGGGAAGCCAATGTCCCTGTGGAAATCTATCACCTCAAGGCTGCGGGCAAACCCAACTGGTACAAGATGGACGAGGCGATTGCGCGCATCAACCGGGCCCGGGCCGACGGCATCGATATCACTGCCGACCTCTATCCCTACCGCGCGGGCGGCACGGGTCTGACCTCCATTTTGCCGCCTTGGGCAGTCGAAGGCGATCGCCTGCATGAGAACCTGGCCGATCCCCGGATGCGGGCGCGTATTCGGGCCGAGGCGCTCAATCCGTCGGGCGGCTGGGAGGCGTTGGCTGCTCTGTGCGGCCCGGAAGGCGTCGTGCCCGTGGCGTTGCAAAACCCTGAGAATCAGGCCTACGTAGGCAAGAGCCTGGCCGAAATCGGCGATATGCGCGAACAGCACTGGCTGGATGCGGCCATGGATATCCTTCTTAGCGAGGAACAGCGTATTGCCGCGCTCTTTTTCTGGGTGAATGAGGGAAATATTCGTCGCCAGCTTCAGCAGCCCTGGATGACCATCGGCACGGACGCCGGCGGTTTTGACCCCGCCTGGGCCGCGGACATGGGCCCCACCCATCCCCGGGCATACGGCACGTATGCCCGTATCCTGGGGCGTTACGTACGGGACGAACAGGTCATTCCGCTGGAGGACGCCGTACGCAAGATGAGCGGCGCAGTGGCCGCGCGCTTGGGCATTCGGGACCGGGGACTGCTGCGCGAAGGGATGGCCGCCGATGTGGTCATCTTCGACCCCGCGACCGTCGCCGATCACGCCACGTACACCGATTCCCATCAGCTCTCCACGGGCGTGCGGGACGTGTGGATCAACGGCGCGCGCGTCCTGGTTGACGGTGAGCATACCGGCGCTACGCCCGGTCGCATCGTCACGCCGGGATAGAACCGGTACAATTTTTGGCATTGACCTTATCAGATTCTCGATCTCGCTGAAACAGAAGAAACTGACGGCGGCATTCTTCACCGTGCCTGGTTCTTGACCTTGGCCTTCACCGGCATCCGTATTTCAGAACTCCTTGATCTACGCTTGAGCGACTTGGACTTTTCCACCCTACGCCTCTTCATTCATGATGCAAAAAATCAGGAGGGTCGTGTCTGTTTCTTGACCCCAGCTCTCGTTCATCATCTGCAATGCTATCTTGCTTGGCGACCGGATGCAGAGTAATCCCGGCCAACTCAATGTAACTCAGGCACGTTGGCCTCCACTCGTTGGTAGGTCGGGTCTCCGGCCCGACGGGGGGCGCTGATCTCGGATTGACTTTGGCACCGATCATTCCGCATCCAAAATTTGTCGGGCGGGGATGCCCGACCTACTGACACGTAGGTCGGGTCTCCGGCCCGACAGGGGCCCCCCGGGAGCGCCGGACTCCAGTCCGGCAAGCCTTGCCAAGCTGGAGCTTGGCGCTCCCAGGTGCGCCTACTCCCAGGGGAAGATGCGCGCCCAATCCTCTTTCATGCTGACCACGGTCCAGCCGTGCTCGGGGGCCATCCTCAGCGTCTTCTCGCTGCCGATGTCATACGCATATTCCCGCTCCTCATCGTCATGGTGGACCAGCATGGAGAAGGACGGATGGCTGTTGGTCTCCGCCAGCCAGAGCATATGGAGATCGCCGTCCGAATTGCCCCCGGCGAAGATGGGCTTGCGCCCGACGTGCGCCTGAATGTTGACCGGCTTTCCCGGACCGTCGTCAATGGGGCTGAGAAAATCTTCCGTGCGCATGACCACCGGACCGTCATCGGTCATCTTCGTCTCAAAGCCGATATTGGTTCCGATGACCCGCTCTTTGGCAATGTTGTAAATATCTTCGGCAACCGAGCGGATAAAGGTGATGCCGCCCGCGGAACAAATAAAGACTTTGAAGCCATTTGCCTGCAGATAGCGGATCAGCTCCGCCATGGGTTGGTAGTACATCTCATGGAAGAGCACGTGGTAGCGGGGATGCTTGGCCGTGGTTAGAAAATCATGCGCCATCTTGCAAAACTCATCGTCCGACATGCCTGTGTGGGTCTCAAAGACGATGGATTTCAGCAGATCCACGTTGCCGCCCATGTGAGGGTCCAGCTTGACGAAGTACGCCATGTCATCGTCATAGGCGGCTTTGTATTCGGGCTTTTTCAGCAGTGAGGGATCATCGGTCGCCATCTGCTTGAGCCGCGCAATGGCGAAATAGAACTGGGCGTATGTGGGCTTTTCGCACCAGCAGCAGCCGTCATTGTCCAGCGTGGCAATGCGGTCCGCCAAAGGAACAAATGTGGGGAGATCCGGATTGACGACCGACGCCACAAAATCCAGAATCGCTTGCTTGGCAGCTCCGTTACGCCATGATGAAAGGTGTTCGCTCATTTTTGTATATTCCTTCTTTGGGCTCTCTGTTTGATCGTGGGGTAAGGACGGCTCTGGCAGTCGCCCGGGAGCGCCGGACTCCAGTCCGGCAGGATATCTACGGTATTGACGGACAGTGAATTATTCCTGCTGCGCATACCGCTGCTGAAAGGCGCTTACCGCCTCCTGGGCATTGAAGAAGAGACGATCGTTCGTAAGCCTTTCCCCCAGCGGGGCGCGCCGGAGCGTAGCCAATACCGCCGGGTTCAGGGCCAATAGCCAGAGGGTTCGATTCTGCTCCGCCAGTTGACGGTCAAAATTCGTCAGGATATTGAGCGCGGTATATTCGATCTCGGGAACGGCATCGAGATCAAAGGCGATGACTTTCGGGTCGTATTCTGTGATGAAATCCCACATTTCATCCTCGATGTTGGGCGCGCTGGCGAAATTCAGGCGGCCTTCGGTGCGCACAAGCATCAGGCCCGGATAGGTCTTGTCGTCCGGGTGTTCGTCCGACAGGGGACGGAAAACATCGGTCCCCGACTTTTGCCCCAAAATGTAGAGCGGGGGCTGCGACGACGAAAGGAAGATGGTGATGATGGAGATTGCCATGGCGACCAGGATGCCTTCGAGCGTGCCCAGGAAGATCACGCCCAGCAGTGCAGCCAGCGCCCACATATATTCGACTTTGCTGACCCGCTGGATTGCGGTCAACTCTTGCGGCTTAATCAGGCCGAATGCGGCAAGCATAACCATTGCGCCCAGCGCGGCTGTGGGCATAAAGGCGATGAGCGGTGCCAGAAAGAGGAGGGTCAGGACGACCATCCCGGCGGTCGTCAGCCCTGAAAGCTGCGTCCTGGCTCCCGCATCGCGGTTAATGGCCGTCTGTGACGCGCCGCCCCCGCCGGGGTAGCCCATGGTCAGCCCGCCGGCGAGATTGGCGAATCCCAATGCCAGAAGCTCCTGATTGGCGCGGATTTTCGGTTCGCCGGAACGCACAAAGGCCCGCGCGGTTGCGATGGATTCGATGAAGGAAAAGAGCGCAATCGCCAACGCGCCGCCGAAAACCTGACGAAAGACGGACATGTCCGGCAGCGTGAATCCGGGCAAGCCGGCCGGCACGTCGCCGACCACGGCAACGCCGCGTCCCTGCAGGTTAAAGAGCGCGGAAACCGCGATTGCCGCGGCCACCGCCACCAGCGCGGGCGGCGCTTTCCTGGTCAGACGCGGCAAAAAGATCAAAATTGCAAAGACGATCAATGAGACCGTCAGGGTCAGCCAATTGGTCTGCCCTAGATTTTGGACGATCGATGCCACCGTCTCCGGAAAGGAGCCTGCCGTGACGGGGATGCCCAATATCTTTCCGATTTGCCCTGTAAAGATGACGATGCCGATCCCCGTCTTAAAGCCGAGCAGAACCGGCTGAGAGATGAGGTTCGCGATCCCGCCCAGGTTGAGGAAACTGCCCAGAATCAGGAAAAGACCGACCATCACCGCCAGCGCGCCGGCCGCCGACAGATAGGCGCTCGCGTCGGCGCTTGACGCGACTGAGGCGATGGTTGCCGCGGTGAGCAGCGAGATGGTGGAGGTGACGCTCACGCTCAGGACGCGCGAGGTGCCCAGCAGGGCATAGGCGATCATGGGGAAGAGCGAGGCGTAGAGACCGACCTGCACCGGCAACCCTGCCAATGCCGCATATCCCATGGCCTGGGGAATCACCACGGCCGCGGCCGACAAGCCGCCGATGATATCCGGCGTCAGCCATTCTTTTTGATAGGCGGGAATCCACTGGAGCGCGGGGACGTAATGGGCTAAACGATTGGATGTATCCGACTGGTTTTTCATGACCTTTATCTGTTTCGGCCCTTGAAGTGGAACTTAACATAAGACCCATCATCGGGAAAATCGTCCCGATGATGGGTCTCTTTTGTCCATAACATGCGGGCGCCCGAATCTCTCTTCCGCGCGCCCGCAGTACGAGCATTTGGCCTTCGCGTTAGCTTCCGTAGCCCTCGCTAAGCTTGGCGAGCATGTCCTTGAGATTGAACGAAGACGGCTCCTGCTGGGCGGGGAAATCGGCGAACGTCTTGAGATATTCGCCGACGAATGTCCGCATGGGAACCAACGCAAACTGCTTGTAGTTGAACCAGTCCCAGTAGGTGTTCGACGTGATGTCGGCCCGCTCGAAGGGGTCGGTGCGCAGATTGAACAGCTTGGGCATGTGGAGCACCACCAGCGGGTAGACCCATACGGCGTAGGTGCCGCGCTTCTCCTGCTCCATGAAGACGCATTTCCAGTTATCGTACCGCAACCCGCACAGATCGCCGTCGTCGGTGCAGTAGAAGAAGTAGTTGCGAGGCGATTCATCGGTTTCGCCGTTAAAGTACGCGTTCATGTCGTGGCCGTCGAGATGGGCCTTGAACTCCTGTCCGGCGAGGGTCGTGCCCTGCTTCAGGCGTTCAGCGATGCCGTCGTCGCCGGCGGAGGCCAACAGGGTCACGAACCAGTCGTTGTGGGACACGATGCCGTTGAGCACCTTGCCGGCCTGATAGTGGCCGGGCCAGCGCGCGACGCACGGCACCCGGAACGCGCCCTCCCAGTTGGTCTCCTTCTCGGAGCGGAACGGGGTGGTGGCGCCGTCGGGCCAGGTGTTGCCGTGGGGGCCGTTGTCGGTGGTGTAGACCACGATGGTGTTGTCGGCCACGCCCAGCTCATCGAGGAGATCGAGGAGATCGCCAATGTTCTTGTCATGGTCGATCATGGTGTCGTGATACTCGGACTGCCAGCGTCCTGCCTGTCCCTTGCTTTCGTCCTTGGTGTGGGTGCGGAAGTGCATGTGGGTCGTGTTGTGGTAGACGAAGAACGGTTCGTCCGCGGCCACCGCGTCGCGGATAAACTGTTTGGAGTGCTCGCCCACCTCGTCATCGATGGTTTTCATACGTTCGATGGTGAGCTGGCCCGTATCGACGATTTCGCCGCCCTTCTTGGCGTGGATCACGCCGCGCGGGCGGAATTTCTCGTTGAAATGGGGGAAGTCCTTCTCCGGCGGCCAATCCGGATCCTCGGGGTCCTGCATGCAGTTCAGGTGATAGAGCACGCCGAAGAACTCATCGAAGCCGTGATTCGTGGGCAGGTGATGATCGCGGTCGCCGAAGTGGTTCTTGCCGAACTGGCCGGTGCGATAACCGTTCTCCTGGAAGGCGAAGCCGATGGTCGCCGTGCCGTCAAGGATGCCGAAGTCCGAGCCCACAAAGCCCACCTTGGTGAGGCCGCTGCGGTAGGGGTTCTGGCCGGTAACGAACGCGGCGCGGCCCGCTGTGCAGCTCTGTTCCCCGTAGTAGTCGGTAAAGCGGATACCCTCATCCGCAATGCGGTCGATATTGGGCGTGCGATACCCCATCATCCCGTCGCTGTAGCAACTCAGGTTGGTGATGCCGATGTCATCGCCCATGATGAACAGGACATTTGGTTTGTTTGCCATACTGTTTCCTCCGTAGTGAGTGTCGGTTTGTGACTGTGCTGTTGAAATGAATATCCATCCGGATTCATGCGGTTATGAGATGCCTGTTGCAGCCGCCTCCGGGAGCGCCGGACTCCAGTCCGGCAATATCGCCAGGCTTTATCTGGTTGCCCGATAAGCTACGCGATATTGCTCGCCGCGTGTTGGAGCGTTTCCATGGCCTGATCAATCGTGAAGCTCGGCGGTTTTTGCTGGGGCGGAAACTCCTTGAAAGTTTGGAGCAGATTGGCGACGTACCCTTGCGCGGGGATGGCCAGGAACGACGCCTTGCGATACATCCAATCTACGTACGTGTTCGATGCCACGCTCGCCCGCTCATATGGATCGGTCCGCAGGTTGAACAACATGGGCACCCGCAAACGCGTGAACGGGCTCTGCCATACCTTGAAGGTTCCCGGGGTGTCCTGGGATAAAAAGACCAACTTCCAGTTGTCGTAGCGCAAGGCAGCCAGATCGCCGTCATCGGTGAAGTAGAAGAAGCTTTCGCGCGGCGACTCCTCTGACTCGCCCGACAGGTAGTCGTTCAGATCATATCCGTCAAGGTGCTGCTTGAACTTCTTGCCCGCCAGCTCCTTGCCTTCGAGCAACTGCTCCTTGATATCCGGGTTGCCCGCCAGGGTGCAAAACGTCACGAACCAGTCCTGCAGGCTTGTAATTCCGTTGAGGATCTCGCCTTCGCGCCACGTCCCTGGGTAGCGCGCGAGACACGGTACGCGGAACGCGCCCTCCCAGTTGGTGTCCTTCTCATTGCGGAACGGGGTATACCCTGAATCGGGCCATGTGTTCAACTGGGGGCCGTTGTCGGTCGTATACACCACGATCGTGTCGCCGGCGATGCCCAGTTCATCGAGATAGTTGACGAGTTCGCCGATCCCCTCGTCGTGGTCGATCATGGTGTCGTGGTAGCGCGATTGCCAGCGGCCCGCCTGGAGCACCGAGTCGGGCTTTGTCTGTGTCCAGAGGTGCATATGCGTGGTGTTGTGCCACACGAAGAAGGGTTCGTCCGCGTCGACGGCCTCCTTGATGAACCGCTTGCTTTCGGCCATGAACTCGTCGTCGATTGTCTGAATGCGCTCTAACGTCAGTTCACCCTTGTCCTCGGTGCGACCGTCGGCCCACGCATGGGTCAGGTTCTTCGGTCCCCATTTCTCACGGAAGCCGGGGAAATCCTTGTCGCTGGGGTAGTCGATGTCAAAGGGATCTTCGTAGGCGTTCAGATGGTAAAAGACGCCGTAGAATTCATCGAAGCCGTGGCGCGTCGGCAGATGTTCCGGACGGTCGCCGAAATGGTTCTTGCCGAACTGCCCCGTGCGATAGCCCATGTCTTTGAGGGCCCAGGCAAGCGTGACCGTTTCGTCCTCCATCCCGTACTTTGCGTTGGGCATGCCCACCTTGGTCAGCCCTGTGCGGAAGGGGATCTGTCCGGTGATGAACGCGGCTCTCCCCGCCGTACAGCTCTGCTCGGCGTAGAAGTCGGTGAACATGATCCCTTCTTTGGCAAGCCGGTCGATGTTGGGGGTTTTATATCCCATCACGCCGTGGGAATAGCAGCTGAGGTTGTTGATGCCGATATCGTCGCCCATGATGAACAGAATGTTTGGCTGCTTTGCCATGGTATTCCCTCCATAATTTGTATTGGATTCGCGCTGTTGAAACAAATGACGAGATCAAGTTGAACGATAGTCAGACAAACTCAGTTGCTGCCGGATCCGCACTCGAACCGACGACCGCCTGTCGTCCTCGCCCGACAGGCTTACCCGTTGCGGAGCTGCCGAGCAAGGACAAAAACAACGGCTGAAAGCCCTACTGTTTGGGAACGAAGCTCTCGACCGTCTGGCGCGGCGGGAACTCCTTGAACGTCTCGGCGAACTCGGCGATGATGTCCTTCATGGGCGCAAACATGTACATACGTCGCACCAGCCACTCGGTGTAGCCCGCTCCGACCTCCGGCGAAATCTCAAACGGATCGCCGCGCAGGTCGATGAGGATCGGCGCCTTGTAGGGGTGTTGGGTGTCGAGCCAGGCGCTGAAGCCGTCGGCGATCTGACCGCTGAGGTTGGCCTTGAAGCGGCCGTAGCGCACCGCGCCCAGGGAGCCGTCGTCCACAAAGAAGAAGAACTCCTTGCGCGGCCATTCTTCACTCTCGCCGGACAGCGCGGGCAGCATGTTGTAGCCGTCCAGATGGACCTTGAACTGTTTGCCGTTGGCCTCGCGGCCCGTTTTGAGATCCTCTTTAACGGTTGGGTTGCCGGCCGCAGCGAGGAGGGTGGGCACCATGTCCTCGAGGGAGAAGATGTCGTTGTTGACCGTGTTCGGTTCGATCACGCCCGGCCAGCGGATGAAGAGGGGGATGCGGAAGCCGCCCTCCCAGGTGGTGGCCTTCTCGCCGCGGAAGGGCGTTGTGCCGCCGTCGGGCCAGCCGAATTTCTCGGCCCCGTTGTCGGTTGTGTAGACCACGATGGTGTTGTCGTCGATTCCCAGTTCAGTGAGCTTGTCCAGCAGCACGCCGATGTGGCCATCATGTTCGACCATGCCGTCTGCTTCCACGCCCAACCCGGTGACGCCCTTGGATTCGGGCTTGAGATGGGTGAAGATGTGCATCCGCGTCGAGTTGAAATAACAGAGGAAGGGGCGATCTTCGGCCACGGCCCGCTCCATAAAATCGAGCGAGGCCGCGAGGAACTCCTCGTCAATGGTCTCCATGCGCTTGGGATCCAGAGGGCCGGTGTCTTCGACCGTCTGGCCGCCCTTGCCGTCAGCTTTCGACTTGAGCACCCCGCGCGGGCCATACTTCTTGAGGAACTCGTCATTCTTGGGAAAGTCGACGTTCCACGGCTCCTCTTCGGAGTTCAGGTGATAGAGGTTGCCGAAGAATTCATCGAAACCGTGCATCGTGGGAAGCTGGTGGTCATGATCGCCCACGTGGTTCTTGCCGAACTGGCCGCAGAAGTAGCCCTCATCCTGCAGGAGATCGCCGATGGTGGGGTCCAGGTCGCTGATGCCGCCGGGGCTGTGGGGCATGCCGATCTTGAGCAGGCCGGTGCGGCGCGGGCACTGGCCGGTGATGAACGCCGCGCGCCCGGCAGTACAACTCTGCTGTCCATAGGCGTCGGTAAACATCGCGCCCTCATGCGCGATGCGATCAATGTTGGGCGTGCGGTAGCCCATCACGCCGTGGTTGACCGCGCTGAGGTTAAACCACCCGATATCGTCACCCATGATAAACAGGATGTTGGGCTTTTTTGCCATGATGGTTCTCCGTGTATTTTGGTTGTGAGTGTGTCGGCCGAAAAGGTAGGTTGGAGAGTAAAAACACAGGTGCGGACGCCATCGGCTATTATAAAACGGATGTAACTTATTGTAAAAAACATTACTATTCTGTTGGACGGAAGCGGCGCAAATTTATCAAAAACGTCGGGCCTCCAGCAGCGCGCGGGCCGTTGTCAGGGAGAGCACCAGCGGGTTCGCGGCCAGAGCCAGGGCCATGCCGGGGCGGTCTTCCTCCCAAATCGATCGCGCTGCCGCCCACTGATATTCGGCCAGCATTTTCAGGAGTCCGACGACTTCCGACGGAAGGGTTGATTGGGGAGTCAGTGCAGCGCTTTCCCGGGCCAGGCGGGCCGGTCCCTCCACAATGCGGTCGGACGCGAAATCGGGCAGCGCACCCTTGTTGGGCAAATTGAGGGTGAACGCGCTGCCGTCTCGCCGCACCAGGCCAGCCAGCACGTCCACCGCCATATCGCCAAAGATGGAACCGCCGCGCACATGGCTTAATTGGGGGGCGGGCGCGGTTATTTGTTCCTGGAAATGGGCGTAATAGCCGGGCAAACTTTCCATAATGGCTTGCGCCCGAGTCTGGGACGCCGCCTGGGCTTCGGCTACAGTCTCTTCCCGGTAGTAGTAATATTGCAAATAGCTGTTGGGCAGACGGCCGTACGCGTCGGCCAGGCGAAATTGGCGCTTGACCCGGGGCGTCACGTCCGGGCTTGCCAGCACGCGCGGCATCCCCCGGCGCATGACCTCAATACCGTCCTCGTCGTCGATGGTGAAACGCGTGCTCCACGTGGCGTGATTCAGGCCGATGGACTCCAACTCTACCCGGGCATCGGGCCTGCCCAGCGCGCTGAGAATTTGCTTGCTGTCATCCTTGCTCTGATCGCAGATGCTGATGCAGGGCACGGTGCTGAAGTGGGTGACCGCCTCGGCTACGATCTGGGTAGGGTTCGTGTAGTTAATCAGCGTGGCGTTGGGCGCAACGCTCGTTATGTCCTCAATAATGGACTTGATGACGGGTAGGGTGCGCATGGCAAAAAAGAAGCCGCCGGGACCGATAGTCTCCTGTCCGATGATGCCATAGCGTAAGGGAATAATTTCGTCCAGGTAGCGCGCGGGAAAACCGCCGGCCCGAAAGGTGGTCAGGACATAATCAGCGTCGGCAATGGCTTCCTGCTGTTCGCTTGTGGCGGTGATGGTTAGGTCTGCGCCGGCCGTTTCCGCCATGCGCTGCGCCAGCCGCTGTACAATCGCCAGTTGGGGCTGGGTAATGTCCATGAGGGCCAGCTCGCCGCCGACAAAGGTCGCGGCCTGCTGGATAAAGGCGTAGAGTAGGCTGGGCGCATACGCGCTGCCGCCGCCTATGATTGCAATTTTAAGCGCCATGCTTCCACCTCTTGAAGTGTGGGGCAGCCCAGGCTGCCGCTGATGCGTGTCGTTGCCAATCCGCCGCAGACCGCGCCCATCTCCATGGACGTTGTCAGCGACTGACCGTTGATAAGTCCGTACAAAAAACCTGCGTCAAAAGAGTCGCCCGCGCCCGTCGTATCCACGGGCGCGATGGGAATGGGGGGTACCCGCACGGCCGTTTCGCCCGCGCGCGTGTAGGCGACGGCGCCCCGGCTGCCCTGTTTGAGAATCAATTGCCCGCGGGACATGCGCCGGCTGACATCATGCGCGGCGTCCGCTACGCTGCGGCTTTCCGCCAGATAAAGCAGCTCCATCTCGTTGGGTAAAAAGAAGTCCAGCTCAGGAATGATGTCCTGTACCGTCTTGCTGCGCAGCGCTTCTTCATCCCACCCGGGATCAAAGGAGACGGTCATCCCTGCGTCATGGGCCAGGGCGCAGATGCGGGGCGTCTCCAGGACGGCCCAGAAGCTGCAAATGTGGAGATGTTGCGCGCCGGACTGCTTCAGGATCGTCTCCAAATCCGGCGGCGTGGAAGGCCGACGGAAGCGGGTAATAAAGGCTCGGTCCCGAGGAAAGGAGAGGGCCACTGTAAGCTGATGCAGCGCTTCAGCGTGGCGGCGGGTGAGACTTCGATCCAGCTCCAGATCATCCAGCATGGTTGCCATGAGCTTGCTCAGGGAATCGTTGCCCAGATCGGCGATCAGGCCCACTTTTGCGCCCAGCCGGCGGAGCCCCGCGGCGACGATGGCGCTGCCGCCCAGGGCCACCGCAAAATTGTCGGCGAAGATTTCCTTGCCCAGGGCAGGCATAGCCGGCAGATCGGTGAAGATCATGTCGCAGAAGATGGGGCCATAGACCAAAATGTCGAAATTGGATGGGGATTGGCTCATAGCTGAAAGAGGCGTTGCCGCGAGTCGCTATAGTAGGGCGAAGCGATGGGGCCGTCCAGGAGCGGATCCCGGGTTTCTGTCATCCAGTTTCGCAAGCGGCGGATCAGATCGGCGCGTACGGCTTGCGCCTCCGGCCGATCAAACAGATTAACCCGCTCGAACGGATCCGCGCGCAGATCGTACAGCTCGAAGGGCGGACGCTCGGCAATAATTTCGTCGATCATCTGGGGGTAGATAGGGCTGCGCATGACGTCGCCGGGGACGTTCATGATGTCGGTTTCTCCGTTCCAGATTAGCTTGTGGCTGTTGCTGCGCACGGCGCGCTGGGGCTCGTACGCGGTGTGAAAGGTTTTTTCGGCAAAGACGGCTTCCCGGGGCGTATATGCCTCGCCGCGCAGCAAGGGTGCAAAGGAGCGGCCCTGCAAATTGTCTGAGGCGGGAATATGCAGCATGTCCAGGATAGCGGGCGTCACGTCCACGTTGCTGATCAGCTCGTTGTAAACGCGTCCGCTGGTCAATCCCAGGGGCGGGCTCAGCATGATCAGCGAGATTTCCAGCCCGGCGTCATACAGGGTGCACTTGGCTCGGGGCATGGCGATGCCGTGATCGGTGACGAAGATGAGCCAGCTCTCTTCCAGGAGATCGCTGGCTTGCAGGGATGCAACTATGCGCCCGATTGCTGCATCCATCTGGCGGACGACGCCCTGAAACCGGGCGAACTCTTCCGCCGCCTCCTGGGTCTGGGGCAGATAGGCCGGCACGTCTACGCCCAGGGAAGAATCTGGCGGAGCCTGGCCATAGCGCCCCTGGCCGTCCCTGTGGGGATCGGTAAAGCCGATGTTGAGGAAGAACGGTTGATCCGGCCGCGCGGCCAGGAAATCCTCTGTCAGTTCGGGAATGTGCGCGCTTTCCGCGCATGGATACACGGCATCAAAGCCCAATTGCCTGACGGATTGCTCGTCCTGGGGCGCGACGTGCTGTGCGCCTATTAGCCCCGTGTGGTAGCCGGCTCTTTGCAAGCGCGCGGCCAGATGCTCTTCGTCCGGGTGCAGGCCCCAGGCGAAGGGCGGATGGGCCAGACCCAACATGCCATTGGCGTGGGGATAGCGCCCCGTGTACAGCGCGGCGCGGCTGGGGCTGCATTGGGGAGAGGTGCAAAAGGCGTTGTCGAAGCGCACGCCCGCCTCGGCTATGGCATCCAGATTCGGCGAGGGAATGGTCTCCCGCCCGTAGCAGCCCAGATACCGCCCCAAATCGTGGCAATCGATCAGGATAAGGTTCTTCATCTCGCTCTCTTTCTACATCGGTTTGCTTGTATACGGCTGTTCAGTCTGCATTTTATCAGACTGGGATCAAAGCGAAACCGTTACCCTTTGACCGCGCCCGCGGTCAGCCCTTCGGCAATGCGATCCTGGAAGATCAGCACCAGGAGAACCAGCGGTAACGTCACGATAATGGCCGCGGCCATTATTTCGGCGATGGGCTCTTGCATGGATTCATTGCCGCTGAATTTGGCGATGGCGACCGGAACCGTCTGCGCAGCCGGGTTGGTAATGGTGAAGTTGAGGGCGAAGAGATATTCATTCCATGAGCTGACGAAGGAGAGCAGGCCCGTGGTGACCAGCGCCGGGGCCATAAGCGGCAGCAGAATCAGGCGGAAGCGCTGAAACGGCGTGGCGCCGTCTACGATGGCAGCCTGCTCGATTTCGCCCGGCAAGCCGCGGAAAAAGCTGGTGAGCACCCATACGGTAAAGGGAAGCGCGAAGACCGGATAGGTGAGAATGAGGGCAAAGGGCGTGCCAAAAACGTTGAAGTCGCGCACTACGGAGTAGAGGCCCGACAGAATAGATATTGCCGGAAACATGGTCATGGAAAGAACCAGGTAGAGCAGGGTCGTACGCCCCCGGAAACGCAGTCTCCCCAGAGCGTACGCGGCAAATGAGCCGATCATCAGCGATAAAAGCGCAGTTACGCTGGAGACAAACGCAGAGTTGCGCAACGCCAGGAGAAATGTGTTGTCCCGCAGCACATATTCATAGTTCTTAAGCGTAGGATTTTGGGGCAGATAAGTCGCCCGGCTGAACATCTCGTTTTCAGTCTTGAATGAGGTGGTGAAGGCCCAGTAAACGGGAAAGAGCGCGTAGACGGCAATGGCAATCACCAGAGCGTAGAAGAGAATGCGCTGACCTGACTCAATCCATTTTTGCATGCGGTTACTCCGTCTCTACTTTCAATGCGCGCATGTACAGCACGGCAAAGATCGAAATGATAAGGAAGAGAATAATGCTGATGGCCGATGCGTAGCCGTCCCGCTGACTGTTGACCAGGGTTTCATAGTTGTAGGTGGCCATGGAGAGCTGCTGCCGTCCGAAGAGGACGTTAAAGAGGTCAAAGACGCGCAATGCATCCAGGGTGCGGAAGACCAGCGCCACCGCGATGGTTGGTCGCAGGAGCGGTAGCGTGACGGCGAAAAATTTGCGCAGCGCGCCCGCGCCGTCCACATCGGCCGCTTCATACAGCTCCCGGGGGATGGATTGCAGGCCTGCTAACAGCAGGAGCGCCATGAAGGGGGCGGTTTTCCAGGCGTCTACCATAATCACCGTGGGGAGTTGCAGAGCAACATCCGAGAGCCAGGCTTTGGGCGCATCAATCAGGGAAAGATCCATGAGCGCCCGGTTAATGACGCCCGCGCTGGAGTCTTTGAGCATGAGTTCCCACAGCCGGGCTGATACAACCGTGGGAATCGCCCAGGGCACCAGCATGACCGTGCGCATGAGGCCGCGTCCCACAAACTTGGAATTGACCGTCATGGCCATGAAGAGGGCGATGAGCAATTCCAGGGTGACCGAGATAACGGCGAACAGAATGGTGGTCTGGATGCTGCGCATGAAGTCCTGATCCAGCGCACTGACGGCCAGGGCCCGAGGCGTGCCTTGAAAAGGCAGAGAGATAGTCCAGACCGTACGAAAGCCCTCTGTGAGCAGTTCCCGATCAATGGACGCCCAGCGGATATTGCCCCTGGGGTCGCGCACGCAGGCCGCGCTCTCTTCCTCGGCGCGGCAGTCAACCATGTCCACGCGTACGCCCATCAACTCCTGATAATTTTGCAAACCGATAAACGTTGGCACTTCGCCGCCGGCGAAACGCTTGTCCGTTAGGCTGCGAATAAAGGTCTGCTCCAGCGGGCGCGCCGCTACCAGAAAAAAGACGGCCAGGGTGGGAATCAGCAACATCCAGGCAACCCGGACATCGCGCGATTGCAGCCCCTCCTGCCCGTAAAACGCCTGATCTATGCGCTGTTGCAGAATGTACCGGGCCAGCGCGAACAGGATGGCCAGGCCGGCCATGCCGATTATGCCGGGAAGGCTGATGGATACGGCTCCGTCTCCGGCGGGCTGTCGTATCTGTACGATGGCGCGAATAATCTGCACTAGGGCCATGAAGGCCGCGGTTGCGCTGAGCCAGGCGAGAACGGCATGGGCCCAGCGCGCGGTGATGATGCTGTGCTTCAGCAATCCCCAGGCCAGGATAAATGAGAACAGGGCGAGACCAATTACCAGCAGCGGCAGAATGATGCCGAATTGGGTCAGGAAGGCCATGATGAGCGCCGGTTCTGTTTCGGCGTCGGCCGGAATGAAACCCAGCGCCATGCGGATGCCGGGGTCTTGCCAGACGGCGTTGCCCAGCCACGCCAGTAGCCCCGCGCCCAACAGCGCAAAGAGCGTACTCAACAGCGGGGCGATCGTCCCTTGCGGCCGGGCGGCAGGCGGAGAATTGCTTGGGAGAGAAGAATCTGGTGGCGGCTTCATAATGCAGGCGACTCGCTTTTGCGTAAAGAAGGGGTTACTATACAGCCTCCGGGAGGTTTTTCTCTGGGACCGGCGTATTTCCCACAGACCCTCCCGGAGGAACCTGTATGGTTACAAGAAGGGGATTAAAGCAGATCGGGTCATTCTCTCTCTGCTTCCATTCCCTTCATGCGGGTTTTACTACTGGTCCAGCAGCGTTATGAGATCCAGTTCCAGCAGCTCAAGCGCCGTTTGTGCGTCCTCTTCTCCCGTAAGGATGGAGTGAACTGCGGTGAAGTACAGGGTCGAAACTTCGTTATACTTGGCCGCCGTTGCCGTGGAGGGACGCGGCGTGGTCACTTCCACGATTGCCGGGTCGGCGAAGGGCATGGATGCTTGGATATCGGGATCTGAGTAGAGATCCAAGATGCCGGGAGGCGACGTGGTGTCGATGGAGTAGTGCTTTTCATTCTCCGCGCTGGTCATATAGGCGGCAAAGGCGGCCGCGGCGGCCGGGTGGGCCGAGTAGCGGGAGACGCCGATATGCCAGCCGCCCAGCGTCGCTGCGCCCTGGCCGGAATCGCCGGCCGGAACCGGGGCCACATCAAAGTTGCCGTTGACGGCTTCGCTTTCCGTGCTGCTGCTGTAGGCGTAGGGCCAGTTGCGCATAAAGGCGGCATTTCCTGCGTGCCAGATACCCCGCGCATCTTCTTCCTGGTAACTCACCACGCCGGGTGGGCTGATGGTTCCCACCCAGCCCGCGGCACGCTCGAACGCGGCCAGGGTTTCGGCGTTATTCACCTCGATCTCGCCTTCCGGGCTGACGATAGAGCCGCCCCCGTTGGAAACCTGCCATTCCAGCGCGTTGGTGGTGAGGCCCTCATACGCACTGCCCTGCCAGACATACCCCCAGAACTCCTCATTGCCCTCGGCTCGTTCGCCGTCCTGGATGGTCTGGGCCATGGATGCCAGATCTTCCCACGTGGCGGGCGGCGCATCAAAGCCGTACTTTTCCAGCAGATCCGTGCGGTAGTAGAGCATGCCGAAGCCGATGCGCAAAGGCACGGCGACCAGCTGTCCGTCCACCGTGTCGTTTTGCACCAGGGACGGAATGTAGGAGTCGATCTGCGCCTGGCTTACGTAACCGGAAAGGTCCAGCAGGTGCTCGGCCAGGAGGCCGGGCCAGATTACGTCTACCCGGATGACATCGAAATCGCTGCTCTGGGCCTCGAAAGCCGTGAGGTACACCGCCAGCAGATTCTGCACGTTGGCGTCGCCTTCGATGCGCTCAACCGTGATGTTGGGACAAACTTCCTTGAAGCGCTCGATTGTGGCAGCTTCTGCGGCCGGATGGCTGCCTGCCGGGTCGCCGATGTAAGTGATGGTCACTTCCTCGTCGCCGCAGCTGATGGAGCCGTCGGCTGCAACGACCTCCTCTGCCGACGCTGCGTTAGCGCTTTCCTCAGCGCTCTCTTCGGTCGTCGCGGACTCTGCTGTCGGTTCCTGTTCGGCTGAGCTGTCGGCCGGCGCAGCCGGTGCGGCGCAAGCCGCCAGCAGGGCCGCGACCAGCAACAGGGCAAAAAGCGTCACTTTCTTCATGGAGCATGGATCCTTTCTGAACCGTTTTGGCTCACTAAAAATTGAATAACAAACAATGTAGTGTATCGATGGGGGGGAAACGTGAATATTTGACTCGTATTACGTTATCTATGCAGATTCGCCTGCGATCCAAATCGGTGAACTCCACGCCCATTGATTATTGGCCTGGCGCACGCGCATGTAGTACCAATCCCGGTCGCGTCCGTCGCTTACGTGGGAGAAGGTCAAGCGCTGCCTGTAGGCTGCTTCCGGCGCTGCCTGATGGAAACAGAGAGCCGGCGAGACAAAGCCGCCGGTGTAAAAAGCCCGCGCACCGTGGAGCAATTCGCCTAAGGCGACTTGATAGGTCTCTCCATTGGCGACGGCAGTAAAGGTTGTCGCTTCATCGCCTTGGATTTCCAGGGCCAGCCCTTCGGTTGCCGACGTATGCAAGGAGGGATTGGCGCGCGTCCGCGTCGTGAAGGAGACCTGGTTTTCGCCCTGGCGCTGTATGCCTGTGTAGGCGTATTGGGTATCGCCCGGCTCATCGGTCGGGCCGTAGCCTTGAAAGCGCGGCTCTACATCCAACAGCTTGCCGCCATGGACGCTCACCGTCACTTTCCACGACATTTCCGTTTTGCGCTCGCCCCAGCCCGCCTCCAGATGGACCTTAAAGCGCCCCTGACGGACAATCTCGCTAAAAGGATAGCTGCGATAAATGACCTGGTTATTGTGGAGCACTTCCACGTAATCGATGACGTCGCCGCCGATTACCTCCGCCTCGATCCAACGCTCCCTTGCTCCAGGACCGATATCCCCCATCAGGCTTTCGTTGACGCGGAAACCGAGGGCAATGCGGTCGCCGGTCAGGGCGTAGGTGCGCCGCTTGGCAATTGCTTCCCAGATCGCATCCCGAGTGAGGGACGTCGCCCATACGCCCATGCGTCCGTATCCGTAGCTGCCGGGAAAGGCATTGTGGTGATCAGTCGAGCCGATGATGCCGAACACTTTGCCGTCCGCCCATGCATGCTGTGCGGTGGAGGGTCCGTGGCGCGGTCCCATGCTGTGGAGATAGGGATAGGGCCCCCGGCTGCTCTCCGACAGACCATGGAAGGAGAAAACCTCCACCAGCGGCGATAGCTCATTGTCGAACGTCTCCCAATTGATGCCCCTGTACCCCTGGCGATAGCCGATGTGATGGGGGATTACCAGAGACGGAACGCCGGTCTCCCGAACCCGCTGCCGCAATTCGGGCAGGTTTCGGGCATCGATAATGGGCAATTCCGCCACGGAAGCAGGTGAAGCAGAGGGTGAAGGATTGTAGTAGACGCAGTGATCGCCGTATTGGTTGGAATGCCACTCGAAGCTGGGGAAGGTAACAAACCGGCCCTCGTCATTGGCGGCTTCCATGGCGGCCAAATACGCAGGCCAATTTCGGCGTGCGTGGGCAAAGCCTTTTTTATGGTAATTTACCAAATAGGCGAGCTGCGGATCATCGGCGGGCAGGTCCGGCCAGACGGCATGAATCGTCACGCTGGTGAAATCAAGCTGCAGGCGCGCGTTGGCGAGCGCCTCTTCCAGGGAGCCGTGGCCATAACTCAGGCCGCAATGGTTGTGGATATCTCCAAAATAGAGGTTGAGCTTCTCATATCCATCAAATAGAGGGTGAGTCATGCAGATCACCTGTGGATGCACTAAGGGTGGCAGTAGACAATGAATTATATAATATCATTTATAAAAGATTTGTCAATAGTTTTATCGAAACTTGTGCTATAATAAATTTTGGTTTTGCGAAAGCCTGTGGGACGCGATCTGACTCGTGATGCGTAAAGGTACGATCCGTCACGCATCAAATATTTACGTATCCTCACGCTTCCTGTTGAGGAATCCTGTTGAGAAAATTTGCGCATGTCGATTCATCACTCTATCGTCCGGTATTTGGCCCAATCTCCTCTGCCCCTGAGCGAACTGAAAAACGTCACCCAGGTCAGCCTGCCCACTATGCGGCGTGCGATTCAGGAACTTTCTGACGCGCGCTGGGTAAGCATCGTTGGCCAGGCTGAAGCCAATGGTGGTCGCCCTGCTATGCTTTTCGGCCTGGATGACGGCTACTACTTGGTCATCGGCGTGCATTTGCAGCTGCCGGGCATGCGCTTGATTACCACTGATTTAAGCGGCGTCATTGTGGATGAATTGAAGGCTTTTGAGGAGAATGTGCCAACCCCTGGTGAGGCAATCGATGCGATTATGGGGTATGTGACGCAGATGCGGGAAAAGTTCCCCGCCCGCGAGATTTTAGGGGCGGGCATTGCATCGCCCGGCTATATCGATCTCGCGACCGGCGATATTCTCTCAATCGGCCGCGTCCTGTCGTGGGAACTCTTTCCCATCTGCCGTACGCTGCAGGCCATGCTGGGCGCGCCTGTGACCATCGCCAACGATGTGGATTGCATGGCTCTGGCCGAATTTCAGAACCGGGGGCTGGAGCAGGAGAACAGCCAGATCTATGTTGGGTTTGATGAGGGGGTGAAGACAAGCTTTTTTATCGAGGGGAAACTTTACGAAAGCTCCTTACGCAATACCGGCCTGATCTCCGGTCGTCTTCTGCATGTGGACGACGCGGCATTGCAGGGGCGGATCGACGAATGGCTGACGCTCACGGGGGTCAATCGCCTTTTTGCCGAGGCCGTCAATCGTCTGACCCCGGCGGAGCGCTTGCCCTACGCACCGATTTTGGCCGAGGGCAATCCCCGCCGGCGCTTTCGCTTGATTCTTGAGTACGATAATGGCGAATATCCTCTCTGTCGTGACCTCATGGACAACGTTATCACCGTCTTTTCCGCGGCCATTGCCGTCGTCATTCTTCAGATACAGCCGGATTTGACGGTGATTGGGGGGCTTTTTAACTCGATGCCGGTTGAGCGGTTTGCCGATATGGAGCGTGCAGTTCGAAACCATTTGCCCTCCATTCTTCAGCACCGGGCCATCATCCGCCAGGGCGTCGTTGCCTCGCGTCACAGCGCGGCCCTGGGTGCGACCTATCACTTCCTCCAGAAATACGTTCCGATTATATGAGTGTGAACGCTTACCGGCCGGTAAGAAGCGGAAGAGCCGACGTGTATTTGCGCTGAGTCGGGCTGCTTTGCCGCGTCAGGCGAGCAATACCGGATTTGTCAGCTCTACACTTACGTTTTCGTTTGGCATGAAATTGAGTTCGGCATCTACCTCAGCGCGTATATCTGTATTTCCCAGGCGAATCAGATAATCAATTCGGTCGCCGAGATAGGTTTTCCGAAGGACGGCGCCGCTTACCTTATCTTCTTTTGCAGCTCCTACGATGACATCTTCCGGCCGCACGACGACTGTCAACGGGCTATCTGACGCGTATGGGCTCGCTGTGCAGGTTAGCGTATGGTCCGGTATGCCGGTTGCGAGTTTGACCAGCGTATAGTCCTTTTCGTTCTTGACTACCGTACAAGGCAGGAAATTTGCCAAGCCGATGAATCCGGCGACGAATTTATCGGCCGGCTCGCGATAAATGGCATGAGGCGGACCTATCTGGTGAATTTTGCCTTCATTCATGACTGCGATTCGATCCGACATGGACATGGCTTCTGTCTGGTCATGCGTCACGTAGACAACGGTAATTTTCATCCGCTGCTGCAGGTCAACGATCTCAAAGCGCATGTTCTCCCGGAGTTTTGCATCTAGGTTGCTGAGGGGCTCGTCCAGCAAAAGCACCCTGGGCTCCATGATCAGCGCTCTGGCCAGCGCGACTCGCTGCTGCTGCCCCCCGGACAGCTGATGCGGATAACGTTCCGCCAGTCCGTCTAACCTGACGAGACTTAGGACATTCTGCACCCGTTCGGCAACCTCACTTTTGGAAAGCCGCTTAAACTTGAGGGGATAGGCGACATTCGCAAATACGTCCATATGCGGCCAGACGGCATAGGACTGAAAGACCATCCCCATATTGCGTCGTTCCGGCGGCAGAAATATTCCTTGATCCACTGATGTAATGATTTGCTCATCAAGCTGAATGGAACCGCTTGTGGGCCGGGTGAAGCCGGCAATCATGCGTAAAGTTGTTGTCTTGCCACAGCCTGACGGACCGAGCAGAGTGACGAATTCACCATCCGGAATGGTAAGCGTCGTCTTCTGTACAGCGATGTGACCGTCGAAACTCTTACCCAGTTTATTTAGATGCAGTTGAGACACAGTTTGCTTCCCCTGTTATTTTTACGGTTCTATGTTCCGTCACATCAATAAGCCCGATGCGCAGGCTTTGCCGGGCTAAATTGAGCATCGATTAGAAGCCCAGACGTCCCCGCGTGACTCGCCGGGTGACGATGTTCAAGATAAGCACAATGATGATGATAAGAAGCGCCAGGGCTGCGGTCAGATTTACCTTGCCCTCCTGGTGCAGGCCGAATACAACCACGCCCAGCGTTTCATTGTTGACTGAAAATAACAGAATCGAGAGGGTCAATTCTGTAAAGGCCGGCATGAAGGCCAGAAACCAGCCCGCAAAGACATTGGTACGCACCAGCGGCACGACAATATCCTTGAAAGTGGTGACAACATCTGCACCGGATATGCGCGCGGCTTCTTCCAGGGATACGTGCAGTTGTTCAAATGCTGCGTTAATTGAGCGTACGCCAAAGGTAAGAAAGCGCGTAAGATAGGCAACGTATAAAATCCAAAATGTGTTATAGAGACTGTAGTTGATGATCGGCAGCGGCTTGAGAAAAGCAAGAATCATTGCCAAAGCTACGATTGTCCCCGGAATCGCATAAGGCAGGAGGATCAGGGTCTCTATCATCTGCCCGCCCCGTATCTTGATCCGAATTAACAGATAGGAGATAACCATGGAGATAAAGACGATTGTCGTTGCCGAAAGGACAGCCAGCAGCGTGCTGTTGATGAGCGCACGCCGCACCTTCGGGACATTAAAGATCAGATCCTCATAATGTCGCAGCGAGAGATTTTCCCACGTAAGAGGAACGCCTGTTGCCCGGGTTAATGAGGTCAGAAGGATCGCCAGCAACGGCGCCAATACAGTCACAATAAAGACGATCGTCAAAAACCCCAGTGCTGCATATTTGAGCTTGCCCAATTGAACCAGCTGAGGCTGGCTCTCTTTTCCGGATAAAATTGCATAGCTTCTGCCCTGCTGAACCTTGCGTTGGATCTGCATCGCGATCACGGCCACAACAACCAGCGTCATGGAAAGCGCAGCCGCGACTTGCAGGTTATTCGCCTTATCAAAATTCAGGATTGTCAGATATATCTTCGTCGTTAAAACGAAGAAGCGTGCGGGGAAGCCCAGAACGGCCGGAATGCCGAAATTGGCCATGAGTGACATGAAAATCAGGAGTGCGCCGCCCCAAATACTCGGGCCAACCAGCGGAATGCTGATGTCACGCATAACCCGCAAGATGCCCGCTCCCGACATGCGGCCGGCTTCTTCGAGGGTAGGGTTCATCTTTTCTAACGGGCCCAGGCTGATCATGTAGGCAATAGGGTAAGAGTAGAGAATCATCACCAGGATAATTCCCCATTTCCCATAAATCACAAAAAGCGGATCACTGTTGCCGGACAGCGCCATATATAACTTGTTGATATATCCGACGGGGCCGAGTAAATAGGACCAGGCTATGGCTCCGATAAAGGGCGGAATCAGATACGGGACAATAACAATTGCCCGCCAAAATGATTTAAACGGAACGTCCGTGCGTGCAATCAGCCAAGCGATGAACAGACCTAATGCAGTTGCGCCAAGCGTCCCCAACAAGGAGACAAAGAGGCTGTTGTACAGAACGACATAGGTACTCGTATCTGTCAGAAAATCAGCGTAGTTGGCCAGGCTGAGGCGGCCGTCAGCTAAAAAACTATTCAAAACCAGGTTGAGCGACGGGTACAGGATTAAGGCCGCAAGTAAAGCGAAGATCAGGCCGCCAATCAGGTAAATTAATTTTCGTCCTGAATTAGTGAATCGGCTTCTTGTGAGGAAGGGGGGGCGGCGGGTGGCTTCAGCCATTTTTATTTCCTTCCCGCATATGTTGTCGGGGGCATATGATTAAAGTTCGGGTCTTCATCTGTCCTGAAGCAAATGCGCTGAAACAAATTCCCTGAAGTAAATGCATGTCGAGATGCTTACTTTCGTCTATGACGCGTTTGAATCGGCTTGTACTCAATGGGAATCGAATACAGGCGGGGCGGGCACGGAGGCCCGCCCCGCTATGGAGCCAATCTGTTAAATCGCTCCATTTGACCGTTTTGACAAGCGGTCAAACCTTACTCTGCCGCAGCAGCGCATGCCGGCTATTGCGGCGCACCGAACTTCTCTTCAAAGGTGCTGCGAATTTCATCACGATTGGCGCTGATATATTCGGTATCTACGGTAAGGGCTTTCAGGCTGTCCAGATCGGGCGCGCCTTCGGGAATAGGACCTCCGGGCACTACGCCTATATACCCCTGTTCAACAAAGAGGCTTTGGGCGCTATCCGTATACATATAGTCTATGAAGGCTTGCGCTGCTTCAGGGTTGTCCGTGTTGTTTAGAATTCCGATGGGAGTCGGCACTAACAGCGCTCCTTCTACGGGCCAGATGTGATCGACCGGCGAGCCCTCATTTTTCTTGCTGCGGGCCATGAAGTCAACTACCTGGACAAGGGCAAATTCCCCGGTGGCCAATTTTTCCGCAACGGCGCCGTTCCCCTGCTCGACGACGATCCCGTTATCATTGAGCTGGTCGTAGAAATCCCAACCGAACTCAGGGTTGTTAACGAACGTTCCAACCTGGTTAAATGCAGCGCCGGAATAGAGTGCGCTGGGCATTCCCACTTTACCCGCATATTCAGGATTGGTGAGGTCTTTCCAGCTGGTCGGCGGTTCGGAGACAAGGTTTGTGTTATAGGCTACGACGTTAAAGATAAGCCGAACTTCTTGGTATTGATTGTTATTGTAATGATATTCGTCGGGTACGATATCGCTGCCCGCAGGCTGATAGCTCATGAGCATCTCCTGGGCCGCCAGGTTGGCAAAAAAGTCGATATCGGCAAACCAAATCACATCAGCTTGCACTTCCCCCGCTTCCATTTCGGCCTGGAGCTTTGCGATTACTTCACCTGTCCCCGAGCGAAAGATGTCTACTTGTACGCCCGGGACCTGCTCGTTGAAATCTGCCACCATTTTGTTTACATTATCTTCGGATTCGGAAGTATATAATGTAATTGTTCCTGTCGGTTGATCCGAGGCTTCTCCCGCGTCTGTTGCCTCTTGAACCGGAACTTCTGCGCATCCCGCCAGCAGGAGCGCAATAAAAATGGAAAGGGTTAATAGATATTTCATGGTCTTCATGGTACATGTCTCCTTGGCTCATAGAAATGGGTTCTCTGATCGATTATGGGGAAGAGGCGGCCATAAGGGCGCATCCCTGTAACCCCATGAATATCACACAACCCCGGATGAAGTTTGTTATGGAGCATTGCGTCGGCCACTGTTTGGTATCTTCTCCTTTCCCGGCCGGCATGGCGGATACCCGACAAAAATGGATGGTTGATCACCCACGCGGTTACATTAGATAAGCGGATAATCTGAATCCGATTGCCGCAGCAGCAAGTCATATTGCTCTTTGTTACGCTTTGCCAACGCTGTGGTGCGGCTGTATTCCATCCCCTCAATTGTGATGCAGGCTGACATTTGATGGGAAACATAGCGTAGTAATGGTCGGAAATCCCGCTCTCCGTTGCCTAAAGGCAGATGGATCTTCCCGGCATTGGCATCACTGATGTGGACGTGATCGACCCGCGCTAGTTGGGTCAGATAGGCGAGCGGCTGAATGTCCCATGGCACATGGGCGGCGTCAAAGGTGATCGCAACGTTGTCTGCCTCGACCGCACTTAGTAGGCGGTTTGCGTCGGACGGCGTAATAAAAAATTCTTTGGGAATGTGCTCCATCACTTCCATTGACAGGTTGATCCCGCGGCTTGCAGAATGGCGGGCCAGGCGCGTGACGCCGTCTATCAGCAAAGGCCAATAAAGCTCCGGATCATCATTGGGTGCGGTAATCCGGCCGGGATGGACAATGACCGGATTGGCCCCCAGCTCCGCCGCAACATCAATGCTGCTCATCAGAAGCTCGAGGGAGCTCTCCCGAACGCCCGGCAATTGGGATGTAAAGTTTAGATCCCAGCTCAAGGCGTGGAGTGAAAGCGAGAGATTTAACTCTTGTGCTAATTGCCTGAGCTTGGCCGGCGATTCTTTGCTTGCGAGTAAGTGGTAGTGCCAGACCTCCACGCCGTCATAACCCAATTCCCGCGCTATCTGCAGCGTTTCTTCCAGCGAGAATGCGTAAAGCAGGACGGATGCCGCATAAACCTTCATTATGCTTCTCTACCGTTGGCGATACGCTCATGCAGATAAGCATTTAAGTTGTCCGGGATTTCCGCCGGGGCTGTAATGCTTCCAATTGCGGATGATTTCTTTCGTCCCGGGCCATGGCCGTCCGTCCCGCCGGTAACCAGTAAGCCATGGTCTCGGGCTATCTTCAGGTATCGTTGGGTGTCCTCGGCAGAATGTTCGGGGTAGTATGCCTCCAGACCGCTTACGCCGGCCTCGATTAATCTGAACACGATTGCGTCATCCCCAATGAGTCCCGGATGGGCAATAACGGCCGCGCCGCCGGCGGCATTGATAAAGCGGATTGCGTCCCGCGGATCCAATTCGTCGTGTTCTACGTGGGCGGGCGCCCCCAGGCCGATGTAGCGAGTATAAGCCTCGCTCTGGGACTGCACATATCCCTGCTCTATCATGACCTGGGCAATATGCGGCCGACACATCGCGCCATGCGCCACCGCACGCACCCGATCAAAATCTATGGTCAGCCCCAAATCGTTTAACTTCCGTACGATCTCTTCCGCCCGGTGAATGCGTCCCGTCTGACGCATCTCCAGCAGCTTCAGAAATTCGGGGCCCGGGCTTTCTGTAAAATAACCGAGAATATCGACTTCAGCCCCGTCCAGATCGGTGTTTAGCTCGACGCCTGCGAGGAGTTGGACGCCTAAATCTGCGGCAATGCTGCGGGCTTCCTGATAGCCGGACAGCGTGTCGTGATCTGTAAAAGCAATTGTTTGAATGGAAGCCGCTGCCGCCTGCTCGACGACCTCTTGAGGGGTCAGGGTTCCGTCAGATGCGGTCGTGTGCAGATGTAAGTCAAACGAATTGGTCATCAATCTTTCGCTTTCGTCAAGATGGTGAGATGCAAGCTATTCAATTTCCCGGATCATTTGATCCTGAAGGCGGCGCAGATGCACAATTGTGGATGACGGGTCGAGCATCACGTCCGCATACGTGATGGGGGCGCCCTGGGCGACATCGCGTATGAGCATGCTGCCCGGCGCCAATCCCAACGGCAGCAAATCTTGCTCACGGGCAACACTCGCTCGCTCAATTGAGCCGAAAATCGTGTAACCGCCCAGTCCGTCGATCGCGTCCCCGGCCTTTAAATCCCGCTTGGCCAGGGCGATAGCTTCGACCACCGGAGGGCGCTCGGTTGCGATGGTCGTCTCCTGCTTGAGCACAGCGCGCGCAATCGAAATCGGCGTCTCCAGATTTGCCAGATGATACGGGCGATAGAGCGCCCAGTAAGGGCCGTCGCCTAGTCTGAGATAGCGTAGATCGCGCATGACTTTCGGTTGTTCAGTAGTAAATACGACGAAAACTCCCGGCGCTACGCCGCGTGCATAATCGACTACGCCGCTTTGGCTGAGGATTCCGCCGTCTGATTTGGGGATAAAGGTTGTGTCAAGCGTCTTGGGGACCGCTGTCGGGCCATGCATGCCGCGTACATCAGGGACAAACCCCAGCGCATTTCCAAGGGATGTCATCTCAACCATGGTCTTGCTGCCGTCAACAAATGAAGCCAACATTTTGGGGTTCATCGCCTGGGCGGTGGCCTGCTTGATTACATCGTTCGGGGTTGCGAATGTGTTAAGCGGGTTGTTTTTTCCCTTGCCCGCACAGATGACCTGAAATCCTAAACTGTAGGCAAACTCGAAGAGCTCCATGGCTGCTCCCGGCTCATCTCCCGCGGTCAGGGTATAAATTACATCTGCCGCCTGGGCCATGCGTCTCAATACAAAGCCGACCGTAGCATCCGTCTCCACATTCATTTGCACGACATGCTTTTTGTGAAGAATTGACTCCCATGCGACACGCGCCCCGACTTCAGGAACGCCGGTCGCCTCAACAACAATATCCAGTTGTTCAAGATTGGCGATGAGGGTTGCTGAAGTTGTGGCGATGCGGCGGTTTTCTGTAATGGCCTGGGCTGCCAAGCTCAAATCATCGGTTTCTACTATCTGATTGGCTTCGACGCCGGCTTCGCATAGAGCGCTCCTGGCGCGTCCCGGGGCATTGTCGGCAACGGCAACGGCGCGCATGCCGTTCATCATTTCCATCTGACATATCAGACCTTCGCCCATCTGACCTGCGCCCACCAGACCAACGCTAATTTGCTCCCCGGATTGCTCAAGTTCCAGCAAATTGTCGTATAACACAGATTATCCCTTCCTAAGTACAGTTTGGCGTGAATACCTTGATGGAAATTCAGCGGGTTTGTCCCTGATAGAATCTACATGTGGACTTTCCGCCGGGATTCACCAGATCATTATCTTTGCGTAAATGCAACCGGAAACAGGCAGTCTTACACCAGGTTTTGTTGGCATTTGCCTGCCGCATGACACCCAATCTCCATGCCTGGCCGCGAATAAGCGCCTCAAGCGCCGGATCGCCATCACTTCGGCTGGCCAAATGTCAATAGTGCCTGTGCGGACCAAAATATAAAGGCAGAACCTTCTCCTGTGCGACTGGCGTGTAAAGAAGTGTCTTTTTGTTGAATCTTTAGTTTTGTTAGGGGACGATACTTGCAGTGTATGTGTAAACGACGATTGCGTCAACTTCGACTGAAGAGACGGCCGGAGACAAAAAATTGCGTATTGACTTTTTTTGCAAAAACTGATATCGTTATCGATAACGTTTCCAATTGTTAAAAATTACATACGTATCAGATTGCCAGGCGTGCTGTATCCCGCTAAGTCCGCACCCGCTTTTCGGCAAATTGGATCCATTTAGTTTCACTCATCTCCTCGCGTGTACACAGAAACAGGGTGAGCAAAATGAGTCGGCGACGCCCAAAACCCACCATTCATGATGTGGCAAATGCGGCCCAGGTTTCGGTGCCGACCGTTTCCCGCGTCCTGAATAATCGCTACGGCGTTGCGCCCCAAACCGCGGCCCGGGTACAACAGGCGATTTTGGAGTTGGGATATGAGTCCAGCTTGGCCGCGCGGGGGATGCGCGGAGCCCGCACCGACGTGATCGGCTTGATCATGCCGGACATGGATCATTCCTACGCCATTGAGGTCATCCGGGGCATTAGCCGGGCGGTTACGGGCACAAAATACGATCTGCTGGCCATGACTTGCGGGCGGAAATTGCCTGAAGAGCGGGGCGTATGGGAACAGCAACAGATACAGCGCCTCAGCGGGACGATCGTGGACGGCATCATTCTTGTTGTCCCGGACGCGGATGAATTTCGCACAGACTATCCCCTGGTTGTTGTTGATCCGTATCGTCAATCGACCGCCTGCCCCAGCGTGATCGGGGCCAACCTGGAAGGAGCGGCGGCCGCCATGAACTACCTGACGGGGCTTGGCCATCGCCGCATTGGATTTGTGGGCGGCGTTCGTCATCTGCAAAGCGCTGAACGCCGTTATCAGGGGTATACCGAGGCTCTGGCCGCGCTGGACATTGCTCTGGATCCGGATTTGGTGGCGACGGGCGATTTTGAGCGTGATGGCGGTTTTATGGCTGCGCAACAGTTCTTTGCTTTGGATGATCCGCCCACGGCCGTCTTTGCCGCCAATGATGAGTCCGCGCTTGGCGTCATGGATGCCGCTGTCGCGGCCGGCCTGCGCGTTCCCCATGATTTGTCCGTCATTGGCTTTGATAACGTTCCCGAATCAGCCTTTTCCCGGCCGGCCCTGACCACGGTGGATCAGTCGATCTCGGCTATGGGTGAAGCGGCTTTTGATATGCTGATTCAGTTAATCGAAGGGCGGCCTCTTGAATCACGCATCAAGCGCATCCCCACGCAACTGATTATTCGTGATTCCTGCGGCGCGCCGGCGTAAAGAGAGGAGGTGTAGCGCTTACCCTGAAAGAGTTTGTTGCTTGCTGTTTCCCTCAGATAGTGCTTAAAAGGAGCCTGAATCAATGCGCAAGTTATTTCGGAATTTTTACCTTTTCCTCGCTATTGCCATGTTGGCCCTGCTGGTCGGCGCGTGCGGCGCACCGGCTGCTGACACTGCCGCCGACGCTGCTACCGGAAGCGATACTGCATCCGGCGAGAGCGCTGCCGCCGAAACCGATTCATCGGACGGGGATGTCTTCATCGACTTCTGGCATATTCAGAACCAATCTCCCGAGATCAACCAGGATGCCGTCGATCGGTTTATGGCGGACAATCCCAGTGTGGACGTAGAAGTTTCCGTCCTTCAGAATGATCCCTACAAGACCAAGATTAAGGTCGCCATGGGCGCGGGGAACCCGCCTTGCGTCTTTCTGACCTGGGGCGGCGGCCCGCTCTATGAGTATGTTAAGGCCGGGCAAGCCGTCGATTTGACGCCTTATATGGACGCTGACAATTACAAAGATCGGTTTGTGCCTGCATCCCTTAGCAACGTTACCTTTGACGGCAAAATTTGGGGCGTCCCGGTTGAAAACAGCGCCATTGCAGTCTTTTGGTACAACAAGAACATCTTTGATGAATACGGCCTGACTCCGCCCGCGACCTGGGATGAACTCATGACTGTGGCTGAGACGCTCAAGGAGAACGGCATTATTCCTTTTGCGCTGGCCAACAAGACCAAGTGGACCAGCTCCATGTACTACATGTATCTGGTGGATCGGCTGGGCGGTCCTGAAGTCTTCGCCAAGGCAGCTACCCGTACCGGCGGCAGCTTTGAGGATCCGGTCTTTGTCCAGGCCGGTGAAATGATTCAGGAGATGGTGAACAACGGGTACTTCAATGAGGGCTTTAACGGCTTGGATTATGATACGGGCCAATCTCGCCAATTGCTCTATTCGGGCAAGGCGGCTATGGAATTGATGGGCAACTGGCAACTCTCCACCATGCGGTCTGAGAACCCTGAATTTGAGGCTGACTCGCTCAGCTTCTTCCCCTTTCCCGCAGTTGAAGGCGGAGCCGGCGACCCTTCCAACGTCGTAGGCACGGTAGGCGATAACTACTATTCCGTTTCCAGCGCCTGCCCCTATCCGGATCAGGCCTTTGAGATGATCACTTACCTGATTGATGATGAGTCGATTCCGCTGCGGGCTGCGAATGGTCGCATCCCCCCTGTGAAGGGGTTTGAAAGCGATGATCCGGCCCTGCAGGAGATCATCGATCTTATCGGCAGCGCAGCCAGCGTCCAGCTTTGGTACGACCAGTATCTGCCGCCGGAATTGGGCGAAGTACATAAGGACACCATGCAGTCGCTCTTCGGCCTGGAGATCACTCCTGAAGAAGCGGCAACGGCTCAGGAGGAGGCTACAGCCAACTTCTACGACGAATAGCCTGCTGGCCGATTTTTTATGGAAAACAGTCGTTTATTGCGGGAATCCCGTTGGTACACTACTGCTTGAATGCCGCGTCAGAAACCCCGTGACTCTACCCTGAGCAGGAACTGCAAGCGAATTTCTGCCGGGATGTACTCGTGATCGAAAAGGGGTTGCCGGAAGCAGGCGGTAAGACGCCTGCTTCCGGCAACCCCGG
>JAGRCP010000054.1 GCA_020433455.1 Caldilineaceae bacterium
GAGCTTTCCGGGCCGTAGATCTCGATCACCCGGCCCTTGGGAATGCCGCCGATGCCCAGAGCAATGTCCAGGCTCAGACTGCCGGTTGGAATCGACTCCACGTTGAGCTTGGTTGCTTCGCCCAGCTTCATCACCACGCCGTCGCCGAAGCGCTTATTCAGCGTGGCAAGGGTCGTATCCAATGCTTTTTGACGGCCATCATTTGCCATACAATTACTCCAAAGTCGTGGGGGCTGCGACAGTCAAACAAAACATGCGCCTAGCATAGGGAGCTAAAAACAAAGGCACGCAATCACTTCACGCAATTACTTATTGTGTCGATTTTTGCTCTATGTTCTAACACGCTGTAAGTGTACTTTACTTAAGGGGAGATTGCAAAAGCGTATAGATTTCGCCGATAACTACAAGAGCGGCGTATAAATCTTCTCGCGCAGCTTGCTAATCTCCAGCCGCAACGCATCGTCATCCTGCAATTGGCTGACAATTTTATCCGCGCCATGGGCAATGGTGCTATGATCGCGGCCGCCCAGTTCCAGCCCGACCTGATGCAGCGACAGGCCGTTCTCTTCCCGCAGGAGGTACATGGCGATTTGGCGCACGTGAGCCAAAGGCTGCCGCCGCGAACGCCCCATAAGATCCTCAGCCGTCACGCCGTAATGTTGCGCCACAATGCGCACCACATCCGGCGGATTGGCCGGACGGCGCGCCGGGGCCAGGTTATCGACGATGGCGATAGCCGTTTCGTAAGTAAGGGGCGTCCTGGCCAGCTGCGCCTGCCAGTTGAGCTGATTGAGCGCACCTTCCAGCTCGCGGATATTGCTCTCAAAGCGTTCCGCCACGGCCATGAGAATGCGCCGATCCACCTTCATCCCCAGCCGAATCGCTTTCTGTTCCAAAATAGCGACCCGGGTCTCCACATCCGGCGGCGCGATATCGGTTTGCAGACCGCCTTCAAATCGGCTGCGCAGCCGCTCCTCCAGGGGAGCCAACGCTTTGGGCGGGCGATCGCTGGTCAGCACGATCTGAGCGCCCGCTTCATGCAGATGATTGAAGGTGTGGAAGAATTCTTCTTGCGTTCGTTCTTTATCGCGTAAGAACTGAATATCATCGATCAGCAGGATATCCGCCTGACGATAGCGCGCGCGAAAGGCGTCAGTACTGCGCTCGCCGATGGCGCGGATCAAATCATTGGTAAAATGCTCCGACGTGCAGTAGATCACGTTGAGCTGCCGACGTCGGGCCGCATTACCGATGGCATGGAGCAGGTGGGTTTTGCCCAATCCCACCCCGCCGTAGATAAAGAGCGGGTTGAAGTTTTGCCCCGGCTTTTCGGCCACGGCCGTGGCCGCGGCGTGGGCCATGCGATTGTGATCGCCCACGACGAAGGAATCAAAGGTCAAGTCAGGCTGTAATCCGCCCCGACCGGATGACGGAGCGGGCGGAACCGCATCAAAGACCGGCGCGCTCGACCGGCGCGGCCGGGAATCCATGCGGACCTCAGCCGCGGCTTCCGCCTGCAGCGCAGCCAGCCTCGCGTCAGCCGCGGCCATGCGGGGCGGCGCAATAGGCGATTCGGTCTGGGAAAAAAGCGGCAATCCGGCCAACTCATCTCCCCCGTTGCCGGGCGCAGGGGCGCCCGACTGGACGACAAAAGCCAGGGTAATGGACTGCCGCCCCAGGTAGCGACCCAATCGCCGCTTCAGGTCCGTACGCAGACGCGCGGCCAGCCAGTCAGCAGCATAAGAGTCGGGCACGCCGATAATGAACTCGCCGTCCTCATAGGCTGCGACCCAGGAATCGGCCACAAAGCGCTTGAACATACCGCCGGCCATGCTGTGGCGTAAGTCTTCGCGCACCATTTCCCATGCTTGGCCGGGATCGCGGCGCAGACCGCCGTCCGCCGAAGCGTCAGATGACGTCGTCGGCCGAGCGCCATAACCGTCCATAGGCGCTGAATACGGCGGCTTTGCCCCATAATTCAGCCCCGCGTCATCATTCCCCCCATAATAAGGGGAAGGCGCTTCCGATTCTACACTCGGATTGCCATGGGGCGCTTTGAGCATCGGCGGTGCATCTGATGAATATTCACTTATTGCCGGACCTTCGTCCGTCCGTTTGAACTCATGTCGGTTTTGATAAATCAGATCCAAATTAACCGCTTGATAATCCAAACGCGAGCCTGCTGACCCGCGTTGCGGGGGGTGAGAAGAGCGCGTCAAGAGCCGGTTCCTCCCGGAAAAATAAAGTGATGAATTAGAGCAATCAGGCCCAGGAAGACCTGAGTCACAGTTGACCCGGTTGTGCCGCCGCAACGCCCGCGGGAGAGCAACCTTTCGGTGGTAAAGTTGCTGCGCGAGTAACGAGTGGGCGCACTTAACCGCGAAGGCGGACAAAAAAGACGCAAAAAGACTCCTATCGCGCAGCGGTTGCCCGATCTCGCAAAGAAAGTTATTGTATTCCACACACTCGTTTTTGCACCGGGAGGGCTTCTGACGCTGTTATCCAGATACCGTCCGGTCGCGGGGAGATGCAACGGTGCATCGTTCAATTGTCGGTTTTGATGATGCAGTCTGCTTGGCAGCAGCGTCATCTTGCAATGACGGCTCAAAACCGGATGTGACTGTATCGGTTAGTGTAGCAGATACCGATTCAATCCGCAATGCGCCGGGCGTTAAATTCGATGCAGGTTTTACGTATTATCGTCAATTCTCTTTTGCCTAGACATTTGTTCTACGCAAGATGTAGGATAGACCCATAGAGCAGCCACGATATCTTTTATAATCAATTTATGATCCGATCTTTTAATCGCAGCACATCTTTAAGGTAAGAGACGAAAATGAAAATCAATCATTTACCTGCGGTCAATGCTCCCTGTCTTTGTCCCCAATTTACCCCCCACCGCCCACAACTTATCCCCCAAGTTATCCCCAATTGCCGCATCAAGCGATTTAGCCTCACGCAGAATGGGTCGGCAGACTAAACCCGCGTGTTCCGGTACAGCCTCCGGGAGGTTTCTCCTCGAAAGCGGCGTATTTCCAGCCGACCCTCCCGGAGGGACCCGCATAGTTACAGCCGCGCAGAGAAAATAGGGAGGGGTGAAAGGTGGAAAAGGAATTTTTCAACTATGCGGCCTATATTGCAGCAACGGGTTGGGAGCGCCGCACATTTTTTTCGCGGTGGCAGAGCATCTACCAGAACGACCGGCGCTGGGCTCCGCCGCCTTATCGACGTCTGACGCAAATGTTGACGCCGGATCGCTCTCCCCACCTCGCGCGCCGGACGCCTCAATTGATCCATATGGAGGCGGTAGAGCGCCGTACGACCAATAATTCGACACTGGCCGCGGGATTGGGTGCATCCGGCATACTCAGAGAGCAGGCTGTCTGCGCGGCAATTCTCCTGACCGACCCGCGCAGTCGAGAGCGAACCGGCGCGCTCGCTTACCTCCACGCAGTCAATGATCCGGCCGTGGTAGAGCGTTTCCTATGGACGCTTCAGGAACAGAGCTATCGACTCGGGATTCGCCGCCTGGTCGCTCCTGTGGGATTGTCATCCCTTTTGCCCTCCGGTGCGCTCATGGACAACTTTCACCGCCCGCCGCCGCTCCACACCATCTATAATCCGCCCTACGTACCCGAAATCCTCAGCCTGGCCATGAGTCCGGTTAGTGAATCTCGCCTCTATACCGCCCACGTTTCCTCATCGGGACCCGAAGCCGGCGACGCATGCATATCCGTTCCGCCGGCCCAAATGACGGCCACGCTGGGTCCGCTCTCCGCCGCGATTGCTGATCAAGAAGGCAACGATGATGAGGCTATCTTCCCCTCGCCTGATGCCGCGGAAATTGCCTTCTATTATGATTGGCTGCGGGTATGGCCCATGGAGATATGGGTTTATCAAACAGGCGGAGAGAACGCTGGATTTATCATTCTGCAGCCGGACCTGGCTCCCGCCATGGCCCAGGCGCAAGGCGGACGCAGACCGTGGCAACGAGCCTGGTTAGCCTGGCGCATGTGACGACCGGTTGATGCAGGGCGGATCGTGCTGGGCGGCGTACAGCCGGTCTATCGACGCCAGGGCATCGGCGCACGGCTGTGGATGCACGCGCTCAACAGGGCAGCCGCTCATGGTTGGCGCACACTTACCGTGGGGCCCGTTACAGACGAAAGTTCAGGGGCAAGCTTTCTACGCGAAGTGGGTGCGACGCCCCAACAGCGCTATGTCCTCTTCGGCGCGGACTTATAAAGAGAAACGGCTCTTTTGGAACTCATGTGATCCACTTTTTGAAACGTGGCTCATGATGCGTGACGGCGTGTACCTTCACGCATCACGCGTCAAATATTCACGTAAAGCGGGGCTTGACAACCGTCACGTATCACGCTTTACGTCAAAGGCCTTCTCAGCTCAGTACATACCCGGCCGGCCGCCGCACCTCGTGCCCCTACCTGGGAGCCCCTGCTCTCATTCCCAACGAATGGCATAATCCAGCGGAACCACGCTAATCCATGTCCGGCCCGGCTTGAGGGAAAGTTCAGCGCCGTCAGCCGCGTAAAAGCGGGGCAGATCGCCTTGGCTGTCGCTGCGCCACGTCCCGTCGTAGGCCATGCCGTCGCGCAACAGAATGGCCCGCCCGCTACCATAGAGATTAAGGCGAATGCTCAGACTGCCCAGCGAGTCTTCCACGATATCCGTGGTCTCGTGGGGCGCATATTGAATGATGACATTTTCCACGCCTACCTGCCCCCCGCTGTTACCATCCAAATGGGGCGCGCCGCCCATAAAGCGCAGATAGCGCCCGCTGCCGCCGTCGTAGCCATAGGAAACCTGGCTGCCCGTGCCGCCGGGATAGGGAATTGAGACGGCTGATGCAGGCGAACCGCCCCCCGGCGGATCGCCGAAGGTGAAACCGCGCACGGCCGCCGGCTGCTCGACGCCCCAATCGGCCAGCCAGCGCCGCAGCCCGGCAATGCTGGTGCGCAAGCGCGTTCGGTAGTCGCTGCCGATGCTTACTGTGTAGCGCGTATTGGACGGATCGTCCAGGTCAACGTCAAGATAAGGAAAAGGCGCCTCATGCTTGAGCATAAAGCGCACCCGGTCGCTGGCCCCGGAACAGGCCAGGCCCGCCCCATAGAGCGACCCCATATAATAGTTGATCAGCCGCGCGCTGCGCACCGGTCCGATCTGAGCTACGTCATCGCCATAGAAAACGCCGCTGAAGCGGGTAATGCCGTAACCTTCCATCAGGTATTCGTACATCACGTCGGCCTGACTGATGCCAAACTGAGGACGAGCCGCAAAATCGTTATTGATGCAGACGATGATAGGCCGTTGGCCGCTGCGTCCGCCGGGCAAAGGTAATCCCGTGAGGGGATTGACGCCGCCGGCCGGACCAAATCCGCCGGAGCCTGGCAAACCCGACGCGGGCGCGGCGGCCAGGGCCGCGGCATTCTGCTCGCCGGCAGACGAGGCAACCTGGGCAGCCCCGGGCTCCGCGGTGGGCAGCGGCGTGGGCGGCGGCTCAACCGGCGGCAGCGGGGCCGGGTCAACGCCGTCCAGCAGCTCAGCGCTGATCCAGCCGGGCGTGTCGGTCTCCGCCACACAGCAGAACTGGAGCCAACGTCCATCCTCGGTACGGCCCTGCAGGGCAAGACGTCGGCCTTGGGTCACGGTTGTCAACACGGCATAGTTGACGCCCGGTCCGCCGCGCACGTTGACCAGGGCGGCATTGACAACGCCCGTCGCGCTTGTCGCCTCGGCCGCTTTAATTGAGGGGGCGCTTTCATCTTCCGAGACTTGTTCCGCCACGATTAGGGCCGTTCCCGCCGGAGTAGGCGTAGGCAGAAGCGCAGCCAGAGCAGGCGTCGATGTAACGGTGATCTCCACGACTAGCGGAGCAGCGGACGGAATGGTGGCCGTCAACAGATCGCGCACAATGGCGGCGTCGGCAGGCGCAGGACTCGATATCGGGATCGACTCTGTAGGCTTTTCAAGCGGCGGATTCATAGCCGCGGCCGGCGGATCCGCCGCAGGTTGACTACATGCAGCCGCCAATCCCATCAGCAAGAAAAAAGAGAGCAGAAGAGACGAGGTCATACGCGGGGCAGATAATCGGAACATAGGTCATCCATGGCGTGAGCGTTGATCAGACAGGCCCGCCCATCTTACCGTCGAGAGGCGCACGCGTCAAAAGAGCGCGGCGCGCCCGGAATTCATGCGACGCGTGACGGAGTCCAGCACGCTCTACCTGTCACACATCAAATATTCACGCATCAGGCAACCGCATCCATTCCGGCTGCTCCAGAGGGTTACCATTTCCACTATTTCGGGCGGCAGATGAAACAGTGCGACTCATGATATAATTGGCAGAGTGTATTTCCCGTCCTGCGAGCTGATAAAGGAACCGTCATGTTTGAATTTAACTTCATTCCGATTCTTATTCTGGCGCTGCTCATCTTTTCGCTGCTGCGTGCGGCTATCAAAATCATCCCGGAATATGAACGCGCCGTGATTTTTCGCCTGGGCCGCGTCCAGGAAGCCAAGGGGCCGGGCCTCTTCTTTATCATTCCCTTCATTGACCAAATTCAACGCGTGGACTTACGCGTGGTCACGCTGGACGTGCCGACCCAAGAGGCCATCACCCTGGACAACGTCACCGTGCGCGTCAATGCAGTCTGCTATTTCCGGGTCATGGACCCCACTGCCGCCGTCGTACAGGTGACCAACTACCTCCTGGCCACGCAGCAGATCGCCCAGACCACCCTGCGTTCGGTCATGGGCCAGAGCGAGCTGGACGAATTGCTCTCCAAACGGGACAAGATCAACCGACAGCTCCAGCAGATCATCGACGAACAGACCGAACCCTGGGGCGTCAAGGTGAGCATCGTAGAAGTGAAGGACGTAGAGCTGCCCCAATCCATGCAGCGGGCCATGGCGCGTCAGGCCGAGGCCGAGCGGGAAAAACGCGCCAAGATCATCTCGGCCGAGGGTGAATATCAGGCTTCGCAGCAGTTGGCCGCCGCGGCCAGTATCATGGCCGAAGCCAAGGGCACGCTCCAATTGCGCTACTTGCAGACTCTCAACGCCATTGCCGCGGAGAACAACAGCACCATCGTCTTCCCCCTGCCCATCGAGCTTTTCCAGGGCATTATCGACACCATGGGCAGTCGCTCTTCCTCGCCCGCGCCTGGGTCCGCCCCCCTATCGGAGGCTCTATCCGGCATGATCAGCGCGGCGGCAAGCGGGGAGCCCCTCGCATTTGCGAGCGGCGTCACCGCAGACGTTGCCGTTGAAGTGGACGATCAGCTCGAGGAAGAAACGGGCGCTGAGCCCGGCGCGGAAGATGGAGAGGACGAAGCATGACGGGCCTGGATCCCCGCACTCGTCCCCAGTCCATTACGGTGGATCGACCGTCGGCGCAGTTGCAGATCGTCTGGCAGGACGGCAAAACCAGCGCCTATCCCCTGCGCTGGCTGCGCAAGTATTGCCCCTGCGCCACGTGCGGCGAAGAGCGGGGCGCGCCCAATAGTGATCCCCTGCGCCTGAATGCCGGACCGCCGCCCAGCACGGAGATCGCCAATGCCGAGCTGGTGGGCAATTACGCAGTCCGTTTCGACTGGACCGACGGTCACGGCGCGGGTATTTATACCTTTGCCGCGTTGCGCAGTGCATCTGAAGCCGGCGACTTTGAACCGGAGAAGCTTCCGCCCGGCTTAGGAATATGATACCTGATCCAAGGGAGGTAATGTGGGAACCTCTTTAACTCTGTTCCGCGTGGCCGGCATTGATGTACGCGTCCACTGGTCTTTTGCCTTGATTCTGGTCTACGGCGCGGTTATCTACAGCGGCGATGCCGACAATGCAGCCGTCGGCGCGCTCTACGGCATGCTGGTAATTTTGCTGCTCTTTGTTTGCGTTACGCTGCATGAGTTCGGCCACGCGCTGGCGGCGCGCTTTTACGGCATCAGCGTTCCCACCATCACCCTGCTGCCGATTGGCGGCGTCGCCAATCTGGAGCGTATGCCCGACAAGCCCCGCCAGGAGCTGATCATCGCTCTGGCCGGACCGCTGGTCAACCTGGCCCTGGTCGTCATCCTCCTGCCGATTACCCTTTTCGTCTTCGGCTTTCAGGCCCAGCAGAGTCCGGGCGTCAACCTGAGCGTCATCCTCAGCGACATCAGCACGCCGGGGCTTTTCAACCTGCTGGTCTATCTTACATCGGTCAACCTCATGCTTGCCCTCTTCAACCTGCTGCCCGCCTTCCCCATGGACGGCGGCCGCATTCTGCGGGCGCTCCTGGCCATGACCATGCCCTACCTGAGGGCCACGTGGATTGCTGTGGTCGTGGGGCGCATTATGGCCGTCATCTTTGCCGTGCTGGGCATCTTCGGCGGCAACCTCTTTATGCTGCTGATTGCCTTCTTCGTTTACACCGGCGGCAACGGCGAAATGCAGGCAGTCCGCACCCGGCGTGCGCTGGGGAATATTCCCTTACGCGCTGCATTGAAAGTGGGCGGGCCGCGTCTCTACAGCAGCGAGTTGCTTTCCCGAGCCGTGGACATCATGCCCGCAGCTACCCAAACCGCCTTTCCTGTCATGGACCTGAGCGGAAATCTGGCCGGCGTGCTGAGCCACGATCGCCTTATCTACGGTCTGCGTGAAGCCGGGCCCAGCGGACGCGTCGCCGACTACATGATTCCTGCCAGCGAGGTTCCCGTCAGCTCGGTGGATGATCAGCTCATGGAAATCTGGGAGCGCATGCTTGAAACCAAAAGCCGCTTCGTGGCCGTCCAGGATCACGAACGGCGCTTCCTGGGCATTATCAGCAGCGCGGATCTGGGCGAAGTCATTCACGACGCCAGCGTTTCCGGCGATCCCCAGTCTCGCAACAAGACAATCGCCGGCAGCGCAACCGCCGTTCCAGAGCAAACGCCCGATGGCTAAATTTGACACCGGAACCGGCTTTATCCATTACGAAATCATAGAAAAGCCCGGTGCGGCGCAGCCGACGCTGACGCTGCTCCACAACTTCATGAGCACAGGACGCGCTGCCTGGGGCCCCATGCTGGATGACCTGAGCGAACGCTTCCGCATCCTGCTGCCGGACCTGCCGGGCCACGGGCAATCAATCGGCCATCCGGCCGGCTTTCGCCATGACGACCTGGCCGAGCAGACGGCTGCGTTCATGACCGCGTGCGGTGCGGATGCCGGCCACATTGCCGGATGCAGCAGCGGTGGCATGATCACCCAACTACTGGTGCAGCGCGGCCTGATCCGCCCGGCAAGCGTAACTTTGGTCAGCACAACGTACACAACCGATCCCCGGAAGCTCTTTGACAGCGAGGCGGCATTTACGACCGAAAACTTCCGGGCCGGGGCCGGCTGGATGGAAGCCACGGCCCGCCTGCACGATCCCTATCACTATGACGGCTATTATGAGGAGAGCTTGCTGGCGGCATTTCGTAAATTCGGGCCCGAAGAAACTATCGACTTGCCCCTGGCAAGCTATGCAACGTGGTCCATGCCCGTCTGCATTATCCACGGCGAGCGTGACGAATTTTTTCCGGTTTCCGTGCCCCGGCGTCTGGCTGCAGCGCTGCCCGACGCACAGCTGCATATTGTGCCGCGCCAGACCCATGCGCTTATTTTTCGCCGCCCCCAGGAAGTGGAGCGGCTCATGTTAAATTTTTACGACAAGCTATCAGAGGAGAGATCATGATCATCCCGCCCTCCGTCAAACTCGCCCCGTCGATCCTCACTGCCAATTTCGGCCGCCTGGCCGAACAGGTTCAGGCCGCTGAGCGCGGCGGCGCGGACTACATTCACCTGGACGTTATGGACGGGCGTTTTGTGCCCAACATCAGCTTCGGGCCCTTGCTCGTGGAGGCAGTGCGCGGCTTTACGACCCTGCCCCTGGATGTTCACCTCATGATTGAGGAACCGGAACGCTACATTGACGCCTTCGCTGAGGCGGGCGCGGATTTGCTCACCGTGCATGTGGAAACCTGCCCCCATCTCCATCGCACGGTCCAGCAGATCACCGATGCGGGCTGCCGTGCAGGCGTGGCCCTCAACCCGGCCACCGGTCTGGAAACCGTGCGTGAAATTCTGCCCTTTGTGGATATGATCCTGATCATGAGCGTTAATCCGGGCTTCGGCTCCCAGCGCTTCATCGAGACCGCCACCAACAAGCTGCGCCGCATGAAGCAGCTCATCAAGCGCTATAACCCTACGGCCGACCTGGAAGTAGACGGCGGCATCGGCGTCCACAATATCAGCGACATCGTGCGCTGCGGCGCCAACGTTATCGTCGCGGGCAGCGCGGTCTACAACAGCCACGCGCCCATTGCCGACAACATCGCTGCGCTGCGGAATGCGTATGCGGATGCGAATATTCAGACAATTTAAGGATTTCCCATGCATCTACTTCTCATCGGCGGAGGCGGGCGCGAGCATGCACTGGCGTGGAAGCTGGCCCAGTCTCCTCGGGTGACGCACATCTCCGTTGCGCCCGGCAACGGCGGCACGGCCACGGCCGAGAAGACGAAAAACGTCGCGATTGGGGCGGATGACGTCCCGGCCCTGCTGGATTTTGCGCAGCAGCAGGCCGTAGATCTCACCGTGGTAGGCCCCGAAGCGCCCTTGGCCGCGGGCATTGCAGACCAGTTTCAGGCCGCGGGATTGCCCATCTTCGGCCCGACGCAGATTGCGGCGCAACTGGAAACATCCAAGGCTTTCTCCAAGCGCTTTATGGAAGAGCACGCGATTCCCACCGGCCGGGCCATTATCGTTACCGATTTTGATGAAGCCGCCCGTTACATGCGCCAGCTCGACGACGTACCCGTCATCAAGGCCAGCGGATTAGCCGGCGGAAAGGGCGTTCTCCTGCCCGAAACCATGGGCGGAGCGGCCGTTGTCGTGCAGCAGATGCTGCTGGAGGATCGCTTCGGTGCGGCGGGCAAAACGGTCCTGATCGAGGAACGGCTGACGGGGCCGGAAGTTTCGGTGTTGGCCTTTGCCGACGGCGAGCGCTTTGCGCTCATGCCGACGGCCCAGGATCACAAACGCCTGATGAAAAAGGACCGGGGCCCCAACACAGGCGGCATGGGCGCGTTCGCACCGTCGCCCCGGGCCACGCCCGAACTGCTGGACCAGATCGCGCGTCAGGTAATTGGGCCGACGCTGGCCGGCATGAAGGCAGCGGGCGCGTCCTTCATGGGCGTCCTGTATGCCGGCATGATGCTCACGCCCCAGGGCCCCAAAGTGCTGGAGTTCAATTGTCGCTTCGGCGATCCCGAAGCCCAGACGATTCTCCCCCTGCTGGAGAGCGATCTGCTGGAAGTGCTGATAGCCTGCGTGGAAGGGCGGCTCAATGAAGTCGTGCCGGTCTGGCGCAACGGCGCGGCCGCGACAGTGGTCATGGCCGCTCGGGGCTATCCGGGCGAATATGAAGTCGGCCAGACCATCACCGGCATTGACGCGGCCCAAGCCGCGGGCGCGCTTGTCTTCCAGGCGGGGACCAAACAGGTGGAGGATCGCCTGGTCAGCGCGGGCGGACGCGTCCTCAACATCACAGCGACGGGCGACGCCATGGAAGCCGCGCTGCGCACCGCCTACCGCGGCGTGCGCGCCATCCACTTCAACGGCGCGCACTACCGCACGGATATTGGGAAGAAATAGTTGGGAATGAGAAACGAGAAATAAGGAATGAGAAACGGTGCGTGGATCAACGCCGGGGCGCTCGTCCTTGCACCGTTTCTCATTCCTTATTTCTGATCCTGCTTTTACAACTCCAGCAGCGACGCAACCAGCAGCGCGGTCCGAGACGGAATTTCCGCCACCTCAATATGCTCGTGATCGGCGTGGGCCCCGTGGCCGGGAATGCCCAGGCCGTCCAGTGTAGGCACGCCCATCAATCCCGGCCAACTGGCATCGCTGCCGCCGCCGGTGCTCCCTTCCTGTAAAGTCAGCCCGACCTCCTCGCCGATGGCGCGGACCCGCGCAAAAAGTTCGGCCGTCACGCTTCGCTCCAGAGGCGGCCGGTTGACGCCGCCGGTCACAGCCAGACTTGCGCCGGGCGTCACGGGTTGCAGGCCGTAAATCGCTGCGCTCACCCGATCCAGCCCGGCCATGCTCCACGAACGTACGTCTGCCTCAGCCACGGCCTGGGCGGGAATCACATTATGGGCCGAGCCGCCGTTGACCAATCCCACGCTCACGGTGGTGCCTTCCTCAGCGTCGGCCAGCGCCTGCACGGCCAATATTTGATGGGCAATCTCGGTAATGGCGCTGACGCCCTTTTCCGGCTCCACGCCGGCGTGGGCGGCCCGGCCCGTGGCGGTGATGACAAAAACGCCGCCGCCCTTGCGCGCCGTCTTGAGAACGCCGCCGGGCAGAGGCGATTCCAGCACCAGCGCATAGGCCGCGCCCTGCGCTTCCGCCTCGATGAGCGCGCGCGAGTGGTGGCTGCCCGTCTCTTCATCCGACGTCGCCAGGATGGTCACCGGCCGTTTGAGGGTGAGCTGCAGATCGTTGATCGCGTGCAGCAAAAATTCGCTCATGACCAGGCTGGACTGCATATCGAAGATGCCCGGTCCGTAAGCTTTGCCCTCCCCGTCAATGCGGAAGGGGTGAGTTTCCAGAGAGCCCACAGGCCAGACCGTATCATAATGGCAGAGGATAAGGGCATGGCCGTCGGCCGCGGGTACGGCGTCATAGCCGAAACGCGCCCGCACATGATTGCCGGTCTGGGCGCAGGGCACAATCTCTGCATCCGCGCCCGCGGCGGAGAGCCTTCCGGCGTAGTGATGGGCAAACGCATCCAGGCGCGCCTTGTCGCTGGAGGGCGTCTCCCGGCTGACCAGGTCTTCAATGGCGGCCAACATATCGGGCCGGCGCAGATCAAAGTAATCGAGGAGGGGTTGGTGGATCATGGGTGTGTCCGGGTGGTTGGGTTGTTGGGTGATTGGGTTGTTGGGTGGCGAGGTAGCGGGAAAGGGCAAGCGATTACCCCGCCGCTACGCTACCTCGCCGCCGCGCCGCTAACGCAGCGTCTTATAGTAGTTAATCAGTCCGTTGGTGGATGAATCATGGGCCGCGATGGCATCGTCACCGGCCAGTTCAGGAAGGATGGCTTTAGCCAGCACCTTGCCCAGCTCCACGCCCATCTGGTCGAAAGAGTTAATCTGCCAGATCACGCCCTGGGTAAAGATTTTGTGCTCGTAGGCGGCAATCAGCATGCCCAGCGTCTCGGGTGTGAGCTTGCGGAAAAGGAAGGAGTTGGTCGGCCGGTTGCCGGTAAAGGTCTTGGCCGGAATGAGCGTCTCGAGCTTCTCTTCGCTTACGCCCTGGGCGCGCAGCTCGGCCTCCACGGCGGCAGGCGACTTGCCCTGCATGAGGGCTTCGGTCTGGGCGAAGAAGTTGGAGAGCAGCAGGGCATGATGATCGCCAATCGGGTTCTGGCTTTGAGCCGGGGCCAGGAAATCGCAGGGGATCAGCTTGGAGCCCTGATGGATAAGCTGATAGAAGGCATGCTGTCCATTGGTGCCCGGCTGTCCCCAGATGACGGGGCCGGTTTGATAGTCCACCCATTCCCCCGACTTGGTAACCGATTTGCCGTTGCTCTCCATATCGCCCTGCTGGAAATAGGCCGGAAAGTGCTCCATGTACTGATCGTACGGCAGGATGGCGTGGCTGTCCGCTCCCCAAAAATCATCATACCAAAGGCCCAAAAGCCCCATGACGGCGGGGATGTTCTCGGCGAAGGGCGCGTGGCGGAAATGCTCGTCCATACGGTGTGCGCCGGTGAGGAATTCCTCAAAGTTGTCCATGCCGATGAAGATGGCTACAGAAAGGCCAATGGCCGACCAGACTGAATAGCGCCCGCCCACCCAGTCCCAAAACGCGAACATATTGGCGGGGTCGATGCCGAATTGGGTCACGCCCGCCTCATTGGTGGAAAGCGCGGCAAAGTGCTTGGCCACTGCACGCTCATCCCCTGCCGCCTCCAGGAACCAGGCCCGGGCCGTATGTGCGTTGGCCATAGTCTCCTGGGTGGTGAAAGTCTTGGATGCGATGAGGAAAAGCGTTGTTTCCGGACGGACCCGCTTGAGGGTTTCCACGATATCGGTGCCGTCCACATTGGAGACGAAATGGGCGCGCAAGCCCGGCTTGCCGTAGGGGCGCAGCGCCTGGGCAACCATCTTCGGCCCCAGGTCCGAGCCGCCGATGCCGATATTTACCACGTCGGTGATGGCCTCGCCTGTGTAGCCGCGCCAGTCGCCGCTACGCACAGCATCGCTGAACCGACGCATCTTGGCCAACACCTCATTGACCTGGGGCATAATGTCCTGACCATCCACGTAGATGGGGCGATTGGAACGATTGCGCAGAGCCACATGCAGCACAGCTCGATCCTCTGTGGTGTTGATCTTCTCACCGCTGAACATGGCGTTAATGGCATCACGCAGGCCCACGGTTTCAGCCAGCTCCAGCAACAGGGTCATGGTATCGGCCGTAATGCGATTTTTAGAGTAATCGAAAAGAATGTCCTCAAATGTGAGGGAGAATTCTGCAAAGCGATTGGGGTAACGGGCAAAGAGGTCGCGCATCTCCACGCCGACCATGGCGCGCTGGTGCTCACCCAGCGCCTTCCAGACCGGAAGATCGGTCAGAACAGACATCTCTTGTGTCCTTTCATAGCCTGGCTAAACGGTTAAAAACATCGGCTGATGCAGCCGCCCCCCGAAAGCGCCGGACTCCAGTCAGGCGATAACGCCAAGTTGGCGCGTGACGCTCCCAGACGACGATCCGCAATCACCATCTTATTGGCGGACGATTACTAAGGCGCGACGAACCACTTGATGTAAATTTCTTCATAAACGCCCTGATCAACCAGCTCCTGGAGGCTGGCATTGAATGCATCGAGGAGAGCGGGGCGGTCCTTGGTGACGGCGATGCCGTACACTTCATCGGTGATGGGACCGCCGGCCAGCTTCAGATTGTCCTCCGGATGATTGAGGATGTAATAGGTGATCACAGGGATGTCCAGGAGCACCGCATCCACCTCTCCGCCGGCCAGGGCATGCAGGGCCTGGGGAGCCGTTTCGTAGGGAATGGCTTCCGCTGCAATATTGGCAGCCGCGTAATCTGCGCCGGTCGTCCCCTTCTTCACGCCGACCAACAAACCCTCGATCAACCCGTCCGGACCGCCGATCGTCGTGTTGTCAACCCGCACAGCGATCCCCTGTCCGCCGTCAATGAAAGAGACCGTCGCATCCCCGACGCCGAAATAGGGATTGGTAAAATCTACTGACTCCCGCCGTCCGTCGGTAATGGTGATAGCGCCGACAGCCGCATCAAACTCACCACTGGCTACGCCGGGAATCAGATTCTCAAAGGTGGTTTCCGTATAAGTCATCTCAAAATTTTTGAGGGCGGAAAGGGCGTTCAGCAGATCAATATCAAAGCCGGCAAGCTTGCCCTCGCTGTCCAGGAAAACGAAAGGTTCAAAATCCGGATTGATGCCCACGTTGAGGACAAATATCTGGGTTGGCGTGGGCTCGACAACCGCTACCTCTTCAGTCGTTTCCCCCTCAATCGTTTCGACTTCTGTGACTACTTCCTCTGTCACCTCCGCTGCAGCCGCCTCAGTCGGCGGAGCGGGCGTTGCGGTGACCAGTTGGGCTCCGCCATCAGAAGGGGCCGCCGTAGGCGCGGGCGTCGGCTCTGCTTCGGGCGAGGAAGAGCCGCAGCCGGCCAGGATCAGCGACAAAGCGAAGAAAATCATAACGACTGCCAGCAGCCTGGTCAGACGAAAGGAAGAGCCGTTGTCAGTATGGAATTTCATGTAGCGGACCTTTACTTGTGATTGGGATGAGCAAAGAGAGAAGATTATTATACCATGCATGGCGGCCTGAAGCGCGCGGGAATAGGGGTATAGAAGCCCGCCACGGGTTCCGCCTCCCCCATTACTCTACACGGAATCGGTAAGAGCCGGGAATTAACATCGGACCGGCGAAGGTCGCGGAGAGAGTGCATGCGGCATAAAACTTGCGTGACGGCAGACCCCCATGTAGGCTTATCATGTTTACGCAGCCGTCTTCCCACGAAAGCAATTAGCAGCCATGCGCGTTTCGCAAGCCAATCCAGCGCCGGATTTGATCGATTTCGGCATCGGCCAGCCCGGCTTCGACCTGCTGCCGGCTGAGCTGCTGCGCCAGGCCGGGCAGGCACGGCTGGATGGAAAAGACACTTCCTTCCTCAACTATGGGCTGGAGCAGGGGGATGAGTTCTTACGCCACGCCTTGGCGCGTTTCCTGAGCGAACAGTATGCATCTCCGGTTGATCCCGCGCACCTTTTCATAAGCGCAGGCGCCTCCAGTGCGTTGGCCCTCATTTGCATGCTTTATACAAAGCCCGGCGATGTGGTGCTGGTGGAGGAGCCATCCTACTTTCTGGCCCTGCGCATCTTCGCCGATTACGGCCTGCGCGTCATCAGCCTGCCCGTGGATGATGCAGGTCTGGATCCTGACGCGGTTGAGACGATTCTGTCCCAATATCGGCCAACACTACTCTACACGATCCCTACGTTCCAGAATCCCACCGGCGTCACGCTGAGCCCAACGCGGCGGGCCAGGCTGGCGGAACTGGCGCGTCAACACGACTTCCTGATTGTGGCCGATGAGGTATATCATAGCCTCAGCTACGCTTCATCGCCGCCCCGCCCCATGGCGGCCTATGCAGGTGAAGGTCACGTGCTCTCAATCGGCTCGTTTTCTAAAATTCTGGCCCCCGGCCTGCGTCTGGGCTGGATTCAGGCTGCGCCCGAACAAATCGCACGCGTGACGAACTGCGGCCTGGTGGACAGCGGCGGCGGCATGAATCCCCTGGCCGCGGCTTTGGTGCGTCCCTTACTGGAGAATGGCGGGCAGAACGAGTATCTTACCGAGCTGCGCACGACTTACGCCGCGCGCGTGAATGCGCTGAACGCCGCGCTCGCCCGGGAGTTGGGCGACCGGGCGCGCTGGCGGCGGCCTGAGGGCGGCTTCTTTTTCTGGCTCGAACTGCTGCCCGAATACGATACAGACGCCCTGCTGGATAAAGCCCGTTTGCAGCGGGTCAGCTTTCAACCCGGCCCTAAATTTTCCAGCCGCAACGGCCTCCATCATTGCCTGCGTCTCAGTTTTGCGTTCTACGCTATCCCCCAACTGGAGGAAGGCGCGCGCCGGCTGGCCAAAGCAGTTCGGTAAAACGTGTACAAAAGGATTTGAATACACCCATTCAATTTTCATTTTTTGCAGCAGAGGAGAAACAGCATGACAGCAACGTTAGAACACGCTACGCTGGTAGAGCAAGACAAGCATCAGCTACACGGTCTGCACCATCCCGAACGCCACAGCAATCCGTTTGTGGTGGAACACGCGGAGGGAGTCTGGCTCTATGGCGATGATGATCGCAAGGTGCTGGACGCCATGGCCGGATTGTGGAACGTCAACGTAGGCTACGGGAGCGAGGAACTGGCCCGGGTCGCCTACGAGCAGATGAAGAAACTGGCCTACACGTCGGGTTTTGCCGGCATGACCAACGTCCCCTCGGCCCAGCTGGCCGACAAGCTGGCGGGCATGGCGCACCCCACGCTCAATTCCATCTATTTCACGTCGGGCGGGTCCGAATCCAACGAGACAGCGTTCAAGACGGTCCTCTACTACTGGCGGCAGATGGGCAAACCCGAAAAGCGAACCATCATCTCCCGGCAACAAGCCTATCACGGCATTACCATGGCCGCCACCAGCGCCACGGGACTGGACAAGTATTGGAAGATGTTCGGCTTGCCCCTGTCCGGCTTCGTTCACATCGACGCGCCCAATGCGTATCGCTTCACCGGCAGCGTGCATGACGGCGAATCCCTCGCCGATGCTGCGGCCCGAGCGCTGGAAGAGAAGATTCTTAGCGAAGGACCGGAAACGGTCGCGGCCTTCATTGCCGAGCCGATCCAGGGTGCGGGGGGGCTGGTCGTGCCGCCGGCGGGCTACTTCGCCCGCGTACGCGAGATCTGCGACCGCTATGATGTGCTGCTCATCATCGACGAGGTCATTACTGGCTTCGGCCGCACGGGGACCATGTTCGCCGTGGAGCACGAAAATTTGCGGCCGGACATTCTTTGCTTCGCCAAAGGCGTCACCAGCGGCTACATACCTCTGGGCGGCATCATGGTATCTGACGCGATCCGCGCCGTCATTGACAACGCACCGGAGGAGATGGCCTGGAATCACGGCTTCACCTATTCCGGCCATGCCGCGGCCTGTGCGGTGGGGCTGCGCAACGTAGAGATGATCGAGGAGCAGGGTCTGGTCGAAAATTCCCGCATCATGGGCGACCGCCTGCGGACCGGCCTGGAATCCCTGCGCGAATTTCGGCAAGTCGATAACGTCCGGGGTCGGGGTCTTCTCAACGGCCTGGAGCTGGTTAAGGATCGGGAAAGCCGGGAACCGGACGCCGATCTGGCCGGCCAGGTCTGCACCATGGCTATGGCGGCCGGACTGCGCGTGCGCCCGCTGGGCAACACCATCGCCTTCTCGCCGCCGCTGACCATCAACGCCGACGAAGTCGATCAGATTGTGGATATTTTGGGCGGCGTATTGGACCGGATTTAATACGTACTGCGTGATGCGTAATTGGTTGCATCACCGTCACGGGACGATCGGGCTATTCTGATCGTCCCGTGACCGCGACATTATGCAGTACGCATTACGCAGTACGATTCACGCCTTACGGTTGCGCCTGAATCGGCCAGATAAAGCGATCCCCGGCTTCAATGAGGAACTCGCCGTTGATCTCGTTCCACGGCGGCGGGGCGTCTACCGTCCACGTATAGCGGCCGGGAGCAAGGCAATAGACCTCCTTGCCCATAGGGGCGACTTTGAAGTTATCGTTCCAGTTCCAATTTTTGGCCGTCAAAGTTACGTTCAGCTCGATGCTGATAAAATTCTCCAACAGAAAGCAGCCTTGATCCGCGGGCAGGGGGTCTTCCTCGGTAGCAGAGGCTTCCGCCGTAGGCGGCGCTTCTTCTACTGGTGTGGGAGTGGGCGCTTCCTCTACGGGCGGAGCCGTTTCCTCAACCGGAGCGGATGTGGGCGGAACTGCAGTCGGTAAAGCCGGCGCTTCAACTGCAGGAACCTGATCACAAGGGCCGGAAAATTCTACGTATTGGCTGCCACCGGAAATCCAAATCGGCACGCCATCATTCCCCGTCACTTGTAGCCAACCGCAGTCCAAAGCCTGGCCAATCACCGGATATGCAGTATTCATGGGGGCGCCGCCCACTATCGGATACTCTACACCGGGGCCGCTGCGCATGTTGAGATTCATCAACGTAACGGCTGTCGGCGCGTTGGGTTCTGCAGATTCGGTTGCTTCCGCTTCAGCAACGGCCTCATCAACAACCCCTTCGCCGGCAGTTGCTTCTGTAGCAGCTTCTGTGGACGTAGCTTCAGCAACGGCCTCCGTTTCGACTTCTTCTGCTGCAGGTTCTTCCGTCGTTTCCGGCTCATCGGCCGTTGGCGGAACAACGGCTACATTTTCCTCGTAGCCGACAAGAAAAGCGCCCTCCACAGCCAGGGGGATGAGTTCATCGGCAACGGACGAACAACTCACAAGCAACAGGCTCGACATAAGTGTGACAAATGCCCAAACAGGCAGATAACGTTTGTATGACATGGAGAATTCTCCTTAGGGGGTATGGGTTATCTCTTGGGTACAGCAAACAAAATCAAGCATGCAGATAAACAATAACGTCCTGCAATATAAGCGTCATGTGCGGCGGTGGATGAAGGAGAGAGGAAGTCAACGCTGTTGAGTAGATGACGAAGTCAGTATAAGCCTATTTTTGCAGAAACCCCAAATTTATGGCCGACGGGGAAATAAGTGGTGACTTTTCTTTCCTCCCATCTTTGCATACAATACATTTATGTACATTGTCATAAATTTGCCAGCATGAAGTAACACATGCTCGCTGCCCTTATCCGATTGGAACGATTTATGCAGGACAGAAATGCGCCGCCCCGCCGCACCTACACCCCCAAACCGGAGCAAATCAACGCGCTGAAGGCGCTGCTCGAGCAGGGAGATAGCCTGGAGCTGGCGCGCCTGCTGGGTGACGACGGTTCAGCCTCCCTATTTGTCGGGCGTTACACGATCCGGGACGAGGGCATGGTGCGCGAGACGCGTCGCTATTTCGACACGTTTGCGTGGCAACTCCATCAGGCGGGGCTGGTGCTGATCAAGAGCGACCACAAGCTCATTTTGGAGACGCTGGACGGCGCGATCAAAAAGCGCGCGCCAAGTCCGGGCAACTTCCGCTTTGCGTCCGATCTGCCCGCAGAAAGCCTGCGCGCCGACATAGAGGAACTCATCGGCGTACGCGCGCTGCTCGAGCAGGCGTCCGTAGACATGGCCACGCGCCGGTTTGCCTTCCTGAACGAGGATGAAAAGACGGTAGTGCGATTGGCCGTCCGCGAATACGGACCGCCGGTTACGCGTCGGGACGGCACACCATTTCTGGAAGTATTCATCCTGCCCGTACGCGGCTATAAGGAAGCGCGCAAGACGCTTCAACAGCAGTGCAAGCATGCCGGCCTGGTCAAGACCAACCACACGCCCCTCTATCCCGAACTGCTGGCCCAGGCCCGACGGCAACCCGGCCGGTACACGGCTAAACCCGACTTTGATCTGCGGCCCGACATGGCGGGCGAAGCAGCCGTGCGATCCGTTTTGCGCAAACTCCACGACGTCATGCTGACCAACGAAATGGGGATTGTCGAGGATATCGACACGGAATTCCTGCATGATTTTCGCACGGCGCTGCGACGCACCCGCTCTCTCCTGAGCCAGGCCAAAGGCATTCTGCCGGAAGACGCGCGCAGCGACTATCAACAGCGCTTCCGGGCGCTGGGCAAGCTGACCAACGATCTGCGGGATATGGACGTCTATCTTCTCGCCCAGGAGCGATACCGGGCCATGTTGCCGACCGATCTACAGCCCGAGAGCGAACCGCTCTTCGATTATTTGCGGCGTCAGCGGACCATCGCCCTGCGCCGGGTGCGCAATGGCCTGGCCACCCAGCGCCACGCTCGGCTTACGGCTGAGTGGCGGGACTTCCTCGATGAGCCGGTGAGCCCGGGCAGCGACGCGCCCCAGGCCGACATCCCAATTGTGGTGTTGGCGCGGCAGCGCCTGTTGAGCCAATATCGGGAGTTGATTAACGACGGCAACCTGATCCTGGAGACGCAGGACGATACGCTCATGCATCCGCTGCGCATCGACACAAAGAAATTGCGCTATTTACTGGAATTCTTCTCCGACATCCTGCCCGGAGCAGAGGGAGCAGGATTCCTCAAGCAGCTCAAATCGCTGCAGGAGAATCTGGGTGAGTTTAACGATCTTGCCGTGCAGCGGGCCTACCTGATCCACGTAGCCGATGAGCTGCCGATACAAAAGCGCGCGAATCGACGCACGCTGGTGGTTATCGGCGTACTGGTCGATCAGATGATCCTGCGCCAGACCAAGGTGCGCCAGGACTTCCGGGATATTTTTGCCGCCTTTGCCGCACCGGCTACTCAGCATACCGTGGCACGCCTGCTCGCCATGAATGGTCAGACCAACGGCCAGGAGGGCAAGGCATGACCACATTCGCCATCTACAGCAATAAGGGCGGCGTGGGCAAAACCGCGGCCGCCGTCAATCTGGGCTATCTTTCCGCGGCCGGCGGACGTTCAACCCTCATCTGCGATCTGGACCCTCAGGCCGCCGCTACTTTTTATCTGCGCGTCAGGCCCGAACTGCACGCCAAGGCTATCGGACTGCACAAAGGCTCTGCCGCCGTGGCCGACAGCATCAAAGGCAGCGACTATACGGGGCTGGACATCCTGCCCGCCGACTTCACTCATCGGGAATTGGAGATCCGCTACAGCCGGAAAAAGGGCAGCACCCGTCGCCTGGCCAAGGCGCTGGGGGAGCTGCAAGCCGAATATGACGTGGTGATTCTCGACTGTCCGCCCAGCATCGGCCTGCTGGCGGAAAATATCTTTGCTGTGAGCGACTATCTCCTTACGCCGTTGGTTCCCACAACCCTTTCCCTACGCACCTACGCCCAGTTGAAGACGTTTTTACGGGAGCAACATTACGACTCGGCGCGCTTCTATACGTTTCTTTCCATGGTTGATAGACGTAAGAAGATGCACCAGTCCATCAGCGCGGAGGTGCAGGCTGACGAAGCCAACATCCTGCCCGGAGCCATTCCCTATACGTCGGTCATCGAGCAGATGGGCATCCGCCGGGAGCCGGTCCCCTACAGCGATCCGTCATCACCCGCAGCCATCGCCTACAAACAGCTCTGGCGCGGAATCGAAGCCGAACTGTTGGGCGAGATGTGATTGCATCCCTCTTGTGCGCGAAGGCGGCAGTCCGAACTATAATTTTTGTGATTACGTGATGGACTATGATTGCGTCATCGCCAGAGCCGGCCGCGTGCACAACGAAAGATCATAGTCCGTCCTCGAATCTGTCAAATCAATAGTTCACACCTTTTACGCGCGTGCCCTTGCGGCCGGCCGTGCTTCGCCATCCGAGTTTGAACGCACCTCAAATCGTTCAATCTCCCAGTTATTCAAGCGCAACTACCCGAGCCCGGGTCACCTTCACCAGGTCGCGTACGGGCAGCACGATCTGCGCCCCCCGCTCGCCTGCGCTGACCGCGATCTCCTCAAAGGCCTGGGCCCGGCCATCCAGATAAACGTCAAAGCCTTTATTGACCAGGGCCAGGGGGCTGATGCCGCCGGTCTGCAAACCGGTGAGCGCCTCTGCCTGATCGTGGCTCGCCATCTTCGCCTTTTTTACCCCCACGACCTTGGCCAGCGCCTTGAGGTCCAGCGTCTCCGGCCCGGGGATGACCACGAGCATGGGCTTACGGCCCGGCTGGTCGGCCAGGGCCACCAGGGTTTTGAAGACCTGCTCGCCGGACATGCCCACAGCGGCCGCCACCTCTACCGCGGAATGGATGCCCGCGTCATAATCATAGGTATGCACAGCGTAATCAATGCGCTTACTGTCCAAAAAGCGGGTCACGTTGTTTTTGAAAGTCATAATTTGCCTCCCGAATCCGGCTTGATTGCAGATTAAAGTGTACACCACGCAGACGGACCTGCTGGAATTTTCGGAGAGAAAGCTCCCCTGAGGCTATCCTCATGCGTGCACCGGGGAGCCTCCTCATTTTGGCGCGCCCGTTCCCTCTCCGCTATACTCAACCTTTATGGAAAGCGTCCGGTCCTTGCGACCGGATGTCGCCGGTTATTCTATTCACTGAAACCACCGGACGCCTGAATCACCGAGCGAGAAATATTTGTGTACGCTGTCATCGCGACAATTCTCCAATTTTTGTACATTACCTGCATGGTAGGTCTGGCCGTCTACGGATTCCACGCGCTCTGGCTCACGTGGCAAACAATCCGCCATGCCCGGCCCCAGCCGGTCCCCGTCATGCCCAGCCAGTGGCCGCTGGTCACGGTCCAGTTGCCCATCTACAACGAACAGCACGTAGCCCAGCGCATTATCGACGCCTGCGCCCAGCTGGATTATCCGGCTGACCGCCTGGAAATTCAGGTGCTGGACGATTCCGATGACCGCACGTGCGGGCTGGTGAGCCGGCGCGTGGATTTCTGGCAGGAGCGGGGCGTGGACATCAAGCTGGTCACGCGGCCGGAGCGTCGGGGCTTCAAAGCGGGTGCACTGGCTTATGCGCTGCCCCACGCTCAGGGCGACTTTATTGCCATCTTTGATGCGGATTTCCTGCCCAGGCCAGATTTCCTGCACACCGTCATGCCCTACTTTACAGATGATCACAATCCTCATCGGGGCTTTGTCCAGACGCGCTGGAGTCACCTCAATCGGGGCTATTCACTCCTCACCCGCAGCCAGGCCCTGGCGCTGGACGGCCACTTCGTCGTGGAGCAGCAAGGCCGCCAGGCCGCGGGCTTCCTCTTCGGCTTTAACGGTTCGGGCGGCGTCTGGCGGCGCGTCTGCATCGAAGACCCTGCGGTAGGCGGCTGGCAGGACGATACCCTTTGCGAAGATTTGGACCTGAGCTACCGCGCCCAGTTGGCCGGCTGGCAGGGCTGTTATATCAACGACCTGGACGCGCCCGCGGAGATTCCGCCTACCCTTACCGCATTCAAACGCCAGCAATTTCGCTGGGCCAAGGGCAGCATCCAGACCTTGCGCAAGCTGGGCGGTCGGGTCTGGCGCAGCGATCGTCCGCTGGTCACGCGGCTGTTTGGCCTTTTCCACCTGGGCAACTATCTGCTTCACCCTCTGCTCCTCACGCTGCTGCTCAGCGCGCTGCCCCTCATGCTGTTGGGCTGGAACCCGGCCGCGCCCCTGGCGTTGCTGAGCCTGACCGCGCTGGGACCGCCGCTCCTGTATACCGTAGCCCAGCGCCGGCTGCACCCCACAAGCTGGCGCGCCAATTTGCTCAACCTCCCGCTCCTCATGCTGCTGGGGACCGGCATCGCCCTCAGCAACGGACGCGCCGTGCTGCAAGGGTTGCACGGCCAGGGCGGCGACTTCCTGCGCACGCCCAAATTCCGGGTGGAAAGCGCACAGGACCGCTGGCAGAACAGCGCCTATCACCTGCGCGTGGACGCGCTTTTCTTCGGCGAGCTGCTCTTCATGCTCTACGCACTGGCGACCGCGGGCGTCGCCGCCTACATGGGGCGTTGGTGGTCAATGCCCTTCTTCCTGCTCTACGCCGCTGGTTTCGGGCTCATGGTCGGCCTGAGCGTAATCCAGGGCATCCAGGCACGAGGCGGGTGGAAATGGCAACCTCGGCGGGAAAATTCAGTCGATTACCACAGCGATCAGTTGGGCGCATAGGGAAAGGCGCCCAACTCCATGCCGGGGACAAGACTATTTGTCCCGCGCCTCGCATTGGTACGCCCGGTTACGCATTAACCATCACAACCTCGACCAGGCGAAAAGATCCGCTCCGGCATTCTTACCGGACCGTCTGCCAACCGACACGGACGAACGATGTCCAGCCATGGCCGGCAACTACTGACGGCAGGGGTTTTAGCGGATCACATTGCTTTTGCATTATGATAAGGAAAGGTAGATTAACTCACAAGGGGAAATCAAACATGAGTGAAACCACAACAAACACTAACGGAAAATGTCCGGTAATGCATGGCGGGAATACCGAGGCGGGCGCGTCGGTCATGGACTGGTGGCCGAATGCCCTGAAGCTGGACATCCTCAGCCAGCACGACACCAAGACCAACCCCATGGGCCCCGACTTCGACTATCACGAGGAGCTGAAAAAGCTTGATGTCGAGGCGCTGAAACAGGATCTGCGCGACCTGATGACCGATAGCCAGGAATGGTGGCCCGCGGACTGGGGTCACTACGGCGGCCTGATGATTCGCATGGCCTGGCACGCGGCGGGCACCTACCGCATCGCCGACGGTCGCGGCGGCGGCGGCACGGGCAACCAGCGCTTCGCCCCGCTGAACTCCTGGCCCGACAATGTGAGCCTGGACAAGGCGCGACGCCTACTCTGGCCCATCAAGAAGAAGTACGGCAACAAATTGAGCTGGGCCGACCTCCTCATTCTGGCCGGCAACATGGCCTATGAATCCATGGGCTTCAAGACCTTCGGTTTCGGCTTTGGACGCGAGGATATCTGGAGTCCGGAAACGGACACCTACTGGGGCGCGGAGAAGGAATGGCTGGCCCCCTCGGACGAACGCTACGGCGACGTAGAGGAGCCGGACACCATGGAAAACCCCCTGGCCGCGGTGCAGATGGGCCTTATTTATGTCAATCCGGAGGGCGTCAACGGCAAGCCGGATCCCATGAAGACCGCGGCCCAGGTGCGCGAGACCTTCGCCC
>JAGRCP010000055.1 GCA_020433455.1 Caldilineaceae bacterium
CCGCCCGGCCGATGCCAACGAAACGGCCAAGGCCTGGCAGGCCGCGCTGAGCAACACGAGCGGTCCTACTATTCTCGCCCTCACCCGTCAAGGCCTGCCTATCTATGACCGCAATCGCGCGGGCATGGGCGCGGCTGACGGTACGCTGCGCGGCGGCTATATCTTCTTCGAGGATGCGCCCGACGGATTGGATATGGTGCTCATTGCTACAGGCAGCGAAGTGGAGATCGCCATGGATGCCGCCAAGACGCTGCGAGCGGACGGCGTGGGCGTGCGGGTGGTGAGCCTGCCTTCATGGAGCCGCTTTGAAGCCCAGACCGCGGAATACCGCGCCGAGGTCCTCCCGGCCGGCGTACCCAAAATCGCCATCGAAGCTGCCACAACCTTCGGCTGGGAGCGCTGGGTGGGCAACGATCCGGCCCTGGGCGCGGTTATCGGCATCGACCATTTCGGCGCCAGCGGCCCCTACGAGCGCCTCTACCAGGAATTCGGCCTGACGCCGGACGCGATGGTGGAGAAAGCTCGGGAGATGTTGAGTTAAACTATGCTCGCTACCCTTACCAACCTGGCCCGGCGGACTCGTCAACATCATGCCATTGAGCACGCCGCCATCCATCTGCTGACCCAGCGCGTGCCGGGGCAGCGCTTCAGCGGCCTGAGCGATCCGTTCGGCTTCACCCTCATGGGGGAGGCGGATGAACTGACCGTACGGCGCGCCGTAGGCGATGCGCTGCTCCGCTTGCAGGCGGGCGAGTCCGGATTGGCCATCCACCCCAACTGCGGGACGAATTTGGCTACAACCGGCCTGCTGGTCACCGTGGCGTCGCTGGTCGGCACGGCCGGACGCCGTCCGCTCTTCGACAAGTTCGGATTGACCCTGCTGTTGGTTATTCCGGCGCTGATTCTTGCGCGGCCGGCAGGCACGCGGCTTCAGCACTATACGACTCTGGCCGACGTCACCGACCGCTGGCTGGCCGACATCCAGCCGATCCGCGTGGCGGGCGCCGCGGGCTATCGGGTCCAGTTTGAATAGAAAGTGCTGCGTAATGCGTACTGCGTAATTTCTGCTGTAGCGAACGCCTCGTAAAAAATAACGTTCTCTCTGCAAAAACCGTTACGCATTACGCAGTACTCGTTTCTCATTTCTCATTCCGCATCACCATGATCTACCTCTTACTCAACTCCGACGAATATCTGGCCTCCCAGCGCATTGCCGCGCTCAAGCAGGCGGTAGGCGACCCGGAGACGGCCGATCTGAACACGGATGAGGTCAGCCCTCAAACCGCGCCGGGCGATCTCCTGGGCCAGGCGGGCATGATGCCCTTTCTCAGCCAGCGGCGCCTGCTGATCACTCAGGGCTACTGGGCGCGGCTGGAGCAGCGCATCAACGCGAGCAAGGATGCCGAGAGCAGCGCGCATCAGGATGCGGCTCGGCTGCTCACCGGCCTGGCCGATTTGCCGGCCACATCCGACATCGTCTTCTGGGAAGAGAAAGGCGTGGACAAGCGGCGCGGCCTCTGGAAGGGCTTTACCCTGCCGGGCAAGGAAGGCGAAAACCGGACAATTCCCGGTTTGCAGGCGCTGATTGAGCAGGGCGTCGTCACCGCGGAAGAGGCGGGCACGCCCGACGTGCGCGCGCTGCCCGGCTGGCTTCAGCGTCACGCGCGGGAGAAGCGGATCGAGATCCAACCGGCCGCGGTCAAGCTCCTCACCGACTACGTGGGCGCTGACTTGCGGCGTCTGGCCGGCGAGCTGGAGAAGCTGGCGGCCTATGCCGCGGGTCGGACCATTACCCGGGACGACGTCAACCTGCTGGTAAGCGATGCGAGCGAAGCGCCTATCTGGGACCTGACCGACGCGCTCAGCCGGCGCGACGGCAACCAGGCCATGCGTGCGCTCTACAAATTGCGCCGGGGCGACGCCAATGCGTTTTACCTGCTCACCATGATCGCGCGTCAATACCGCATCATCATCAAGGTGAAGGACGCCATGGCCGGGGGGCGCAATCGGCCCGAAGAGATCGCCCGCTATGCCAAAGAAAGCGTCTATCCGGTCAAGAAGGCTCAATCTATGGCCCAAGCCTATTCGTTTGACGCGCTCAATCAGATTATGGATCGCCTGCTGACCGCAGATATGGCCATGAAGACGGGCACGGATGCGGATACAGAATTGGATATGCTCGTAGCCGAACTGACCCGGCGTCCCCATTAATCTCCGTTTTATGCTCCTTACGCATCTAAGCCTTACCCACTTTCGCAATTACGCCGCGCTGGAATTAGATCTCCCCAGTGGCATGACCCTCTTGCAGGGGGAGAATGCCCAGGGCAAGACCAACCTGCTGGAAGCCGTCTACTTTCTGGCCACCAGTCGTTCGGTCCACGCGCAGCAGGAACGAGAGGTAGTCGATTGGGGTGCGGACGCTGAGCCTATCCCCTACAGCCGGGTGGCGGGAACCATCCACGCCGGGATGGACGTTCAACGGCCGTTGGAGCTGGAGATTCTGCTGACGCCTCGGGGAGACGGCGTCAATTTTAAGAAGCAGGTGCGGATCAACGGCGTCAACAAGCGGGCCATGGACCTGGTGGGCCAATTGCGGGCTGTGCTTTTTCTACCCGAGGATATCGTATTGGTGACCGGCTCGCCGGGCGAACGACGACGCTACCTGGATATCGCCCTCTGTCAGATCGATCGGACCTACTGCCGCACTCTCTCGGCCTATCAGAAGATCGTCACCCAGCGCAACAGCCTCCTCAAGCAGCTGCGGGAGGAGGGAGCCGCGCCCCAGGCATCGTCGACCAGTGCACGCCTGGATTTCTGGGACGAGAAACTGATTGGGCACGGCAGTGCGGTCATCGCCCGCCGCCACAACTTTATAACCGAGCTTTGCGTGGTCGCGGCCCGCCGCCAGCAGGAGTTGAGCGATAGCCGGGAGGCGCTGCTGCTCCAGTATGCGCCCAGCTTCAATCCCGGCAGCATGGCGGAGCGCGTCTATGGTCGGATAAAAGAAGGCGAGTTTGTCGCCGCCGACGAGATTGCCCCAACGCTGGAAGCAGTCCAGGTTGCCGCGCTCTATCAGGCCCATCTGCGGCGGCGGCGCGAGCGGGAATTGGCCGCGGGCAATACCCTCTACGGTCCCCACCGGGACGACATGCGCTTGTTTGCCAACGAACGGGACTTGCGCGCCTTCGGCAGTCGAGGTCAGCAGCGGACGGCAGCGTTGGCCTTAAAGTTGGCCGAAATGCAGGTCATGACCAAAGCCACGGGGTCGGCGCCCGTTCTGCTGCTGGACGACGTCATGAGTGAGTTGGATGCGCGCCGCCGGGCCACGCTCCTGCAGGCCCTTAACCACGCAGAACAGGTTATTCTCACCACCACGGACTGGGAAGACTTCACGCCTGAGTTTCGTCGTCAGGCGCAATGCTTTACGGTTTTGCGCGGCAGCGTGACGCCGGTTAATAATGGGTGACGCACAACTCGTAATGAAGGATTGAAGATTGATCATCGATAAATGTATGGGGTAGGGCAGGAGCTTTACCGTTTATCTTGGGGCGTGTCATGTTCAGTTCGATCAGCGAAGTCCGAACATCGTATCGGGTTCTTATCTTGGCGGCGATTATAGCGGCACTCTTTACACTTTTACCGCCGCTGCGGGCAACCCTGGCCGATAACCTTTGGTCTTTGCGCTTTGTGCGTGCGTCTCAGCCCCAGTCTTTGCCTGCGCCGCCGCCAAGTCATCCCGATGCCCGGCGCTGGTTGGCCGAACAGGCAGGGATTCAGGGGCAGGTCTTTGGCGCGGCGGAACAATTGCAGGAGCTGGCCGCGGAAGGCGTACCGTTTAGTGAGCGCAGCTTAGGGCATATGCTGGCTGCGCAGGGCGATCTGGCAGGAGCGTTGGCGCTTTGGGAGCAGGAAGGCGATTATAACTCCATCGAAACGTGGGCCAAGCGCGCAGAGGGTGAAGGAAACATTGAAGGAGCCTACCTGGCATATCGGGCCGGCTATCGGGTTGACCCGCTGCGGGGTGCAAATTTGCTCTCCTCATTCCTCCTGCGCCAGGATCAGCCCGGAGAAGCGGCTCGGGTATTGAGGGATATGCTGGAGAGTTCCGCCCCTGATTCTGTCCGCGCGGCCTGGCTTCGCCAGTTGGGCAGCATATACGAAAAGGAAGAGAATTGGGACGCGGCCACGGGCATGTATGAGACGCTGCTCGAACTGCCCGGCCAGCGCATGCCCGCCTATCTTGCGCTGGCTAATCTGGCCTATGCCCGGGACGGGAATCTGGAGCAGGCGGAAGGATATCTGGCCCAGGCCCGGGCGGCTGCGCCCAACGACAGCCAACCTTTCTACGAAACGGGCCAGCTATTGACGCGTGCGCAACAGCCGCAAACGGCCGATGTCTGGTACCGTGAAGCCGTCCTGCGTGAACCGACATCCCTCCGCTATAGCCTGGCCTATGCCGGTAATGCCCGCCGTACCGATGCCAATGAGATCAGCTTGGCGCGTTATCTGGCCACGGCAAGCAACTTTCCCGCGGAGTCAAACGTTTTTTACGAGTTGGCCGAAGCCTATCGTCTGGTCGATCAGCCCGCGGCAGGCCTGGCCGCCATGGACCGTGCGCTGGCGCTGGAGCCCAATCCGCCCGCCCGCTACCGACTGCGCGAAGCGATACTGGCTGAGGCAGCCGGTGATACCGAACGCGCGCGCATGGCGTATAGCGCAACCCTGACGCTTGAGCCGACTAATCGTACCGCCCAGCAAGGACTGGAGCGCACGCAGCCATAGACGAATCAGCTTGCATTTATTTATCAAATCGTTCCCTAAGCCGCGTCATGCGCGGCTTAATTTACGCTTGTCACATTATTACTCGCGTAACTTTTCTACCGGCATTGGCGTCCCATAAGATGGGCATTCGGGAAGATTGTAATATTCGGTTGGCGAAGGATTCAGTTTCACTTCTCGATTGATGTCCTGAACGAGCTTTTGCTTGACGCCGCCATTGCGTTCATGAAAGATAAAGATAAGGTTATGACATTCATCTGCCAAAATTCCAGGCTCTCCTTACGCCGCTGCATATTTTTTACGACGATTGGGCTTCTGGCTACAACAGCTCTCTGGCTAATATCACCCATCCCCCTCCAGGCTCAGGATCAGCAGGGTCCTCAACCGGTCGATCTCCTCTCGGAACCGGCTGCCGCCCTGATAGAGGCCGTAGATGACGGGATAACGGTTGAAGAAGCGGAAGCTCTCTTAGCACGCTATCAGATGGCGGACAGCACGCCGGGCGCAGCTCTGCTGGAACGCCTGGCAGACGACGCCGGCTTACTTACCGGCGAAGATCTGACTGCCGCGAGCACAGAAGCCCAGGCCTTGCAAAGCGAAGAGAAATATGCGGAAGCGGTTGAACTCTGGTTGACCATAGTAGCCTCTCAAATAAAGGATGGGAATCTGGCGGCTGCGGCCAATACGTTCTTACGCCTGGACGGCCTCTACCGCCAATTGGAAGAGCCCGAGGCGCGCATTGCTGCTGCTGAACAGGCGCTGGCGTTAACGTTGGCGCAGACAGATGGTGACCCGATCAGACCGTTGCTAAGCCTGGCCGGCGCATTTTCAGCCGGAGAGAAACCCACCGCAGCGGCGAATGCATACGAGGCGGCCTTAGCGCTACAGCGCGCCGCCGAGGATGAGGCGGGCATTGCCGCCACCCTCACCACGCTGGGAAATCTGTATCGCACCATGGGCGAAAATGCAGCCGCGATAGACGCGCTGCAAGAAGCCTCTGCACTCTGGAGCGAGCAGGAAGAAACGGCGCGCCAGGCGGGGGTGCTCTATACCCTGGGCCTGAGTTATGAAGCGGATGGCCAGTTGCAAGAGGCAGCCGACTCCTATGGCGAATCAGCGCAAGTGCGTTTGGCGGATGATGATGCGGCCGGCGCGGCGGGGCAACTGGAGCGCCAGGGCGGCGCGTATTTGAAGCTGGAAAAATTTGACGACGCGGTTGCGGCCTATGAGAGCGCGAGCGAGCAGTGGACCGAAGCCGGTGAGGCGGGCAGGGCGACCAACGCCTTGGCGCGTATCGGCCAGGTCTACGCCACGGCCGACGATCAGGCTGCGTCGATCAGCGCCTACGCTACAGCCATTGACGCGGCGCTGGAAACCGACGAGCAAGCCGCGGCCGCCTCGATTTACGACACGCTGGGCAATCAGCATCGCGGCGCGGGGGAGGCGGATGACGCCATTACCGCCTATGAAGCGGCGCTGGCGCTGTGGCAGGAAGTGGATGACGCCGCAAAGCAGGCGGGAACCCTCTACTATATGGGCCTGACCTATGAAGCGGCTGAAGAGCTGGAAAAGGCCGGCGAACTGTACGGCGAATCCGCGGCAGTGCGCTTGGCGAATGATGATGCGGCCGGCGCGGCCGGGCAACTGGAGCGCCAGGGCGGCGTCTATCTAAAGCAGGAAAAAATCGATGACGCTGTTGCGCTTTATGAACAGGCGAGCGAATTGTGGACCGAGGCCGGCGAGGCGGGCAGGGCAGCCAATGCCTTGGCGCGTATCGGCCAGGTCTATGCGACGGCTGGTGATCAAGCCGCGGCAATCGCTGCCTATGATCAGGCCATTGACGCAGCATTGGGAGCCGATGAGAAAGCCGCAGCCGCTTCGATGTACGATAGCCTGGGCGGATTACATCGTGGCGCAGGCGAGGCGGATGAGGCCATTACTGCCTACGAATCAGCGCTGGCGCTGTGGCAGGAAGTGGATGATGCAGCAAAACAGGCGGGCACCCTCTACCCATTGGGGTTGAGCTATGAGGCCGATGAGCAATTCGACAAGGCTGCCAGGGCCTACGGCGAAGCTGCCGCCCTGCGCCTGGCGAATGATGACACAGCCGGTGCAGCAGGCATGTTTGAACGCCGAGGAAGCGCGTATCTGAAAATCGAAGAGTTCGAAAACGCGACCCAGGCCTACGAGCAGGCGGGTGAGTTGTGGACCAAAGCCAATGAGGCAGGCAAAGCGGCGAATGCCTTGTACAATGCCGGTCGTGCGTATGTTGCCGCCGGCAACACGACAGAAGCCGCCGCCGTCTACTCGCAAGTTGCGGCTGCCCGGCTTGACCAGGAAGATGTCGAAGGCGCCGCCGCTTTACTCGATACCTTGGGCGACCTCTACGTCTCAACTGAACAACCGGACAAAGCGCTAGCCGCTTATCAACAGGCCGTCGATCTCTGGACCGAGCTGGGCCAAAATGCAAAACTCGCTGCAACCCAAAGCGACATCGCCAAACTACTGGACAATCAGGGCGAAAGCGCCGCTGCCGCCGATGCAAAGGATGCGGCCATCCAGAGCTACCTGGACGCGATTCAGATGCGCCTGGATGATGATGACCCGGCAGGAGCAGCCGCTATCTACGATACGCTGGGCAACCTCTACCGGGGCGACAAACAGTTCAACGAAGCCGTTGACGCCTATCAGGCGGCTATTGAACTTTGGACTGAGGCTGACGATGCCGCCAAGCAAGCCAATAGCCTCTACCTGCTTGGTCTTTCTTACGCAGGCGACGAAGAGACGGAAAAGGCCGTTGATGCCTACCGACAGGCTATCCAACTACGTCTGGACAACGACGATCTCTCAGGCGCAGCCTCTTTATATGACCATCTCGGCAATACCTACCGGGGCGCCCAACAATATGACAACGCCGTCACGGCGTACCAACAAGCCATCGAATTCTGGACCGAACTGAGCGATACGGTAAAGCTTGCCGGCACGCATTACTACCTCGGCCTGACCTACGCGGCCGCAGACGAAACCGACCAGGCCGTTGACGCCTACCAACAGGCCCTTCAACTTCGCCTGAATAACGACGACAGTGCCGGGGCCGCTGCGCTCTATGACACCTTAGGGAATCTTTATCGCAGCAATGAAGCGTACACAGAAGCCATTGACGCTTATCAAACTGCCGCTGAACTGTGGACGGCAAGCGGCGATCCGGCCAAAACCGCCGGTTCATTGAATTATCTCGGCCTTACCCTTAATGCGTCGGGCCAAACCGACGAGGCCATCGACACCTACAGCGAAGCGGCCACGCTCCGTGTAGGCAACGATGATCCGGCTGGCGCCGCCGCGCTCTACGACGTCATAGGCAGACTTCTTTTCGCTCAAAAAAGCTACACCGAGACCGTCAGCATTTACCAACAAGCGGCCGATCTCTGGACGGAAGCCGATGACCCGGCCAAAACCGCCGCTTCTCTCTATAATGTCGGTCGCACTTACGCCGCCGCCGGTCAGAGCGACGAGGCCATTGACCTTTACAGCCAGGTCATCGATCTACGTCTGGAGCAGGACGATCTGGAAGGCGCCGCCGCCTTGCTCGACGTCCTGGGCGATCTCTACGTCTCAACCGAGCAACCCGATGAAGCATTAGCCGCCTACAGGCAGGCCGTCGATCTCTGGACGGATCTGGGTGAAAGCGCCAAGCTTGCCACCACCCAAAGCGACATCGCCAAGCTCCTGGACAGCCAGGGCGAAAGCGCCGATGCCGCCGCAGCGCAGGAGGCGGCCGTCCAGGGTTATCTGGACGCAATTCAGGTGCGCCTGGACAACGACGATCCCGCGGGCGCAGCCGCAATCTACGATACGCTGGGCAACCTCTATCGGGCCCAACAGGAGTACTCTGCTGCCGCTGATGCGTATCAGGCAGCCGTCTCGATTTGGGCGGAAGTCGATGACGCGGCCAAAGAGGCCAACAGCCTCTATCTCCTAGGCCTCACCTATACCGGAGCCGAGCAGCCCGACCAGGCCGTTGAGGCTTACCTGGCCGCCGCGGAACTTCGCACCCAGTTGGGTGAACCAGCTGCGGCTGCCGGCCTGCTGCAGCGAGCAGGAAATATCTATGCCTCCCTGGAAGAAACGGAAGCGGCCCTGCCCTTGTATGCACAGAGCGTCGAATTGCTGACCGCCGCCGAGGACTATAAAGCTGCGGCTACTCTGCAAAAGCGGATTGCCGATCTACTGGCCCAAACCTCTGCCGACACAGCTGCGGCTGTCTATCAGCAGGCCATTGCCTTCTATCAGCAGGCTGAGGATCCGGCCGGCGAAGCTCAGACATGGTTTGATTTGGGCGCGGCGCTCCACGCTCAGGCCGCGTACAGCGACGCCATCTCCGCCTATCGCTCGGCTGCAGGCCTCTGGGAAGGCGCGGAAGATGCGCCCGACCGCATCGCGCAGGTCGAAGACGCAATCCGGACAGTCTACGCAGATTGGGCATCAACCGGGAGCCCAGGCGAATAAAGGTTTATCCGTTTGTCAGTTAGCGACTGATCATTTTGGTCGTTCTCCGGGAGCGCCGGACTCCAGTCCGACAATAAGGCCAGGCTAGCGGCAGACAGCTAAGACGCAGACCTGGGGACGGGTCCTTACAAAGTGGATTCTTACACGAAGAAGGTGTAAATCATGAAATCGCAGACAAAATTATTCCTCATCATCGTTGCCTTCTTGAGTATAACCGGCGCTGTGTTGGCCGCAATTTTGCCTGGCGGCCGGACGTTAATAGCCCAGGACGGCGCTGTACCGACCCCCTTTGTCGTGACGGCCACGCCCACGCCGAGGGACGTCTTTGAGGCCGCAACCCGGGAAGCCGAGTTGGCGGATCTCATCAGCACGGTGGGCACGCCTACGCCCGTTCCGCTCAATTGGGTCTTGGCCACCAATACGCCTACCCCATGGGTGGTTACCGCGACGCCGACGGCCGGGAATGCCGCAACCGCGGCAGTGATGATCGCCCAGGAAACGGCAATAGCCTACACCACCGGCACGCCTGATCCGGCCCGGATCGTCATTACGTCTACACCCCGTCCCGGACGTCCGCTACCCACGTGGACGCCCATGGCCGTTGCCTTTGACGACATTACGGCCACGCCCGTCCCGGTGAACGCCCAGATGCCGGCCGCGTTTGTGGGCAAAATCATGTTCCTGTCCGACGTATTCACCGGCAATCCGCGCCGGCCCGACGCGTTCATCATGAATCCTGACGGTACCGGCCTGGCCAAGCTCACCAGCCGAGAGCTATATGACCAGGCCAAGGAACGCGATCATTATTCTGCCGACGGTCGCTATTACGCTCATTCGCAAAAAGAGCAGAGCGGCAGCAAGCGCACCCAAATCTTTTACGATGATTACGTCCTGGGTTCCAAAAAGCAGTTGACCTATTTTGGCGCCGGCGTATCATGGGATGCGGCCTGGTCGCCGGTGGAAGATCTGATTGCATTTATCTCCAACGAAAGCAAAAACGACGAGATTTGGACCGCCCGCCCCGGTCAACAGCCGGCGAAACAATTGACCAACAACAGTTGGGAATGGGACAAGGGCCCCAGTTTCTCACCTGATGGTCAGCAGATTATATTTATGTCAAATCGAACCGGCCGCCAGCAAATCTGGATCATGAATAAAGACGGCGGCAATCAGCACCAGTTGATTGACTTGCCTTTTGAGGCCTGGGATCCGGTGTGGGTGAAATATGGGGAGTAGTGCATTTATCCATTGTTCGGCTTTTTGCCTATACAAAGCAAAGAATCGCCAATCCAAAGTTGATTGATTCACTCCCTAATGTCTAACACATCGCCTCTCTCCCCGTCATCCGAGTTACGCATTCTTCTGGCGGTAGGTCATTTGCAACTAACGGATAGGCAGCAGAGTGAATTATCCGCCTTGTTGCAGGAAAATATTCATTGGGAGCGCCTGTTTCGATTGGGAGACGTTCACGGCATGTTGCCCCTACTGGCCTATCATCTAAGTGATGCACGGCTGGATAAAGCGACGCATGGAATGCCGGGAAAAATTCTTGAGGCAATTCGAGCCGCCCGTCGGATCAATGCCGCACGAGCCTTGCAGTTGGGAATGGAACTGGACAGAATCGGCGCTCTGTTTGCCGAGCGACAAATTCCGGTTATGCCCTACAAGGGCATCATGCTGGCCCGACGCTGGTATGGAGATGAGACGCTACGCCAGACCGGCGACATTGATTTGATCGTTGCGCAGTCCGATTTATGCGCAGCGCGTGAGTTATTGACCCATGCAGGCTATGTACCAGCCATTGAATTCGACTCTGTGGAGCAAGAGCAGGCTTTTGTCACGCAGACATGTCACTATCTCTATACGCATCCTGCACAGCAGGTTTCCCTGGAGCTGCACTGGGATATAGTACGTCGTCACGACGGCGTCCAGTTTGATTGGGATGCAATTCAGGAAAGGGCGCAATCGATTATACCATGGAGCCTGCCGGCGCAGGAGGACCTGCTATTGATCCTGGCTTACCATGGCGGCAAGCATCGCTGGAGTATATTGAAGTGGCTGACTGATATCGCCATGGTCAGCGAAAACGCGGCGGAGATCAACTGGCCTCGCGTACTCGCTTCAGCCCGATCGGCCAACATGTCGCGCGCCATGCACGTCAGTCTGGCAGCAAGTCATCGGCTGCTGCAGGTGGATTATCCTGAAAGCGTTCTATCCGCGATCGAAGAGGACCGCGCAATAGACAGCCTGATTGCGGCTATCCTGGCCGCTCTGGAGAAGCCAACACAATACGCCTGGAATTCGGCCGCGCTACTAAACTTTAATTTGCGCCTGCGTTCGTCCTGGACAGATAAAGCCGCCTACTTATGGGGAGTTGTCGGAAAACCGAATTTTCAGGATGTACGCGAAGCCGAAACGTTTCGCTTCAGTCATTACTTTCGACGCCTGGGGCGTCTGGCCGGTAAGTATCATCTGCTTCAGCGGGTAAGTCGAAAATAATTAATTCAAAGCATGCAGGATTTCCGGAACAATTCCCGATAAACGGAATGCAAAAGTCTGATAAGAATAAGCAGAACATAGATATTTACGGAATTACTATGAAACGTGCGTTAATCACCGGGATTACCGGGCAGGACGGCTCCTATTTAGCCGAGTTTCTCCTGCATAAAGGCTATGAAGTTCATGGAATTATTCGGCGGGCCAGCACTTTTAATACTCGCCGGTTGGATCACATTTATCATGATCCGCATAACGGTCACAATGTGAACCTTTATCTGCACTATGGTGACATCGGCAGTTCGGGCAATCTGGCCGATCTGATTCGTACTGTTAATCCAGACGAAATCTATCATTTGGCGGCCCAGAGCCACGTGCGGGTCAGCTTCGATCTGCCGGATTATACCGGCGACGTAACCGGTTTGAGCACCGTGCGCATTCTGGAAGCCATCCGTCTGACCCAATCCGAGGCTCGCTTCTATCAGGCATCTTCCAGTGAAATGTTTGGGGCGGCTACACCGCCCCAGAATGAAGAGACAATCTTTCAGCCCCAAAGCCCTTACGCTGCGGCCAAATTGTACGCCTATTGGGTCACGCGCAACTATCGGGACGGCTATGGTCTCTTCGCCTGTAACGGCATCCTCTTTAATCACGAGTCACCCCGCCGGGGAGAAACCTTTGTCACCCGCAAGATTAGCCAAGCGGTAGCTAATATTGTGGCCGGCAAGCAGCAGGCGCTCTACCTGGGGAATCTAGATGCGAGGCGAGATTGGGGTTATGCGCCTGACTATGTGGAAGCCATGTGGCTCATGCTCCAACAAGAAAAACCCAACGATTTTGTCATCGGCACCGGCGAGGCCCATACGGTGCGCGATTTCCTGGATGAATCTTTCGCTTACGTGGGCTTAAATTGGCAAGACTATGTGCGCATCGATCCCCGCTATTACCGCCCCACAGAGGTAGATTATTTGCTGGCTAATCCCAGCCGGGCCAGAACCGATCTCGGTTGGGAACCGCGCATTCGGTTCCGTAATTTGGTTCATATTATGGTCGATGCAGACTTAGAGTTGGTTGGACTGGAGAGCCCGGGAGCGGGACGCGCAGCATTAGATGCAACCGGCAACGGTTGGCATCACTGGCATCATCAAGTTCAGAGCATGGAGATGGCATAAAGCCAGGTCATAGCTGCGTTTTGACCGAAAATTCAACGTTAGATGACATGCTGAGTGATTTTTCAGCTTGCTCCAATATGGAGGGTATTTGAATGAGCAATTTTTGGCCCGACAGCAGCCGTTTTTGGCAGGACAAACGCGTCATTGTCACCGGTGGCAGCGGCTTTCTTGGTTCATATATCGTTGAAAAGCTGCACACCCGGGGAGCGCGGGATGTAATCGTGCCCCGCAAGACAGACTACGATCTCCGGGAGCGCGAGGCCATCGTGCAGTTGCTGAACGACGTCGATCAGACGGGGCCTCTCTATATCATCCACTTAGCCGCGCACGTGGGCGGCATTGGCGCGAATCGGGAAAAGCCCGGTGAGTTCTTCTATAACAACCTCATGATGGGCGCGCAACTCATGCATGAAAGCTGGCAAGCCGGTGTGGAAAAATTTGTGGCCATCGGGACCGTCTGTTCCTACCCCAAGTTTGCCCCCATTCCCTTCCGCGAGGAAGACCTGTGGAACGGCTATCCCGAAGAGACGAATGCACCCTACGGGTTGGCCAAGAAGATGATGCTGGTACAAAGCCAAGCCTATCGGGAGCAGTACGGTTGGAATTCTATCTTTTTGTTGCCGGTGAATCTATATGGTCCCCGCGACAACTTCGATTTAGAAACTTCACATGTCATTCCGGCATTGATTCGCAAGTGCATTGAGGCGGAGGCAAGCAGTCAACCAGAGATTATCGCCTGGGGAGATGGAACGCCTACGCGGGAATTCCTCTATGTGGAAGATGCTGCCGAAGGCATTCTGCTGGCAGCGGAGCGCTACAATGCAAGTAGCCCTGTGAATCTCGGTAGCAGCTACGAAATTTCAATCAAAGAGCTGACCGAGGCTATTGCCGGCGCAGCCAGATTCTCCGGGCAAATTATTTGGGATACGGAAAAGCCGAACGGCCAGCCCCGACGCAAACTGGACGTACAGAAAGCGCAGGAATCTTTTGGTTTTCGCTCCCGTACCTCATTTGAAGAGGGATTGCAGCGTACGATTGCCTGGTATCGGGAAGAAATGCATTCAAATGGTTCAGATGTAGCAGCAAAATCATTTGACAAAATCCAGGCTGCATAAGTTACGGCGAAGGATCAAGTATGTAATTCGGCTATGATCGCCCGGCGCCAGCTGGAATAGGGTGTAAAAAGTCGTCATTACGGCGCAAAATGACCTCAATGCCATCATTTATGGAAAAGGTTGGAATGACATCCGCCTCATTTGATCAATTAATCAATAAAATCAATGATCGAAGCGCAAAAGTGGCTGTAATCGGCTTGGGATATGTCGGCTTGCCGCTGGCGGTAGAGTTCGCACAGGCCGGATTTTATACGGTCGGGTTAGATCTGGATGTGAATAAGGTCAATGCGCTGAACAACGGAACATCCTACGTCACTGACGTGGCGAGCGAAGATATTGCTTCCGTGATCTCGGCAGGGCGCTTCCATGTGACAGATGATCCTGATGTTCTGTCAACATGTGACGCGTTTTCAATCTGTGTGCCGACGCCTCTGTCCAAGACCAATGATCCGGATCTGTCCTATGTGATTTCAGCAGTGGACTCACTGGCTGAATATATACATTCCGGCATGTTAATCGTATTGGAAAGCACCACATATCCCGGCACAACAGAGGAGATCATTGCTCCTCGCTTGCTTGTTAGGAACCAGATAATCGGCAAGGATATTTTCGTCGCTTTTTCCCCGGAACGTATCGACCCCGGCCGTCAAGATTATACGCTCAAAAACACGCCAAAAGTGATTGGTGGAATGACAGCCGCTTGCACAGACGTAGCGTCCCAATTGTATGGATGCATCGTTGAACAGGTTGTTCCTGTGACATCACCAGCAGCAGCTGAAATGGCAAAGCTGGTCGAAAACACCTATCGTTCGGTTAACATTGCGCTGGCAAACGAACTGATGATCATGTGCGACAAGCTGGGGCTGGACGCTTGGGAAGTGATTGATGCAGCGGCAACAAAACCTTTCGGATTTACCAAATTCACCCCTGGACCTGGCGTGGGGGGACACTGCATACCACTAGACCCCCACTATCTGGCATGGAAGTTACGAACACTAAATTACGATGCACGTTTCATTCATCTTGCAAGCCAGATCAATTCCAATATGCCGCACTATTGGGTTGACAAAGTCGTCGAGACACTCAACAGCATAGGCAAGCCAGTCAACGGCAGCAGCATACTTATATTAGGCGTTGCCTACAAACGGAATATCGACGATGTACGCGAATCGCCGGCTCAGGATATTATCGAGTTATTGCGGCAGCGAGAAGCAATTGTGAGGTATCACGATCCATACGTATCTCAATTCTCGTATAAAGAAGAGGTGTTATACAGCGAAAATGACTGGGAACAGTCAGCAAAAGTAGCTGACTGTATACTCATCGTCACAGACCATTCAACTTATGACTGGCAAAAACTATCCAGGATATCAACGCAAATTGTGGATACTCGCCATGTAATCCCCTCCAGAATGCATGGCTCACAAATCAATTGATCTCCAGAAATTAAATCAACGGTTCGAAGATTTTTCGCCTCAGGATATTCTCATCTGGGCCTGGGAAACCTTTGGTCCATCGGTAGCAGCAACGTCGTCATTTCAGACGCAGAGCCTGCCGTTGCTGCACATCATCGCCCGGACGACGCCGAAACTGCCGGTCTTTTTTCTGGATACCGGCTTCCATTTTCCGGAGACGCTGGCGCTGCGGGATCGCCTGATGCGGGAATGGGGATTGACGGTCCAATCTCTGCGCGCAGAACAGGGACAAGAGTCGTTCCGGCAGCAATATGGCCAACTTTACCGGACCGACCCGGACCGCTGTTGTTACATCAACAAAGTGGCGCCCCTGGCACGAGCCAAAGAGGGACTTGCAGCCTGGATCACCGGCATCCGGCGGGATCAGACGGAAGCGCGCCGCCACACGCCCATTGTTTCACGCGACAAGAACGGACAGGTCAAGATCTGCCCCATGGCTACGTGGACGGAACAGGACGTGTGGCGCTATATCAACCAGCACAATTTACCCGTCCATCCGCTCCTGAGCCAGGGCTACATGAGCATCGGCTGCGCCCCGTGCACCCGTCCCGTCCATGCAGGCGAAGAGAGCCGCTCCGGGCGCTGGGCGGACCGGGCAAAAACCGAGTGCGGCCTGCA
>JAGRCP010000056.1 GCA_020433455.1 Caldilineaceae bacterium
AGCTTTCCGGGCCGTAGATCTCAATCACCCGGCCCTTGGGAATGCCGCCGATGCCCAGAGCAATGTCCAGGCTCAGACTGCCGGTTGGGATTGACTCCACGTTGAGCTTGGTTGCTTCGCCCAGCTTCATCACCACGCCGTCGCCATACTTTTTGTTGAGATTCCCCAGCGTCGTCTCCAACGCTTTGAGCTTATTTGAATCCATTTTGCTATTGTCCATGGTCGTCTTCTGGCTTGACTTTTTCTTCCCGGTGCTGCGCTTGCGCCGTGCCACAATGGTCCCCTTACTCTAAAACAAATGTTCTGTAACGGGAGTTTAGCACAAGCGTTCTGGCCTGTCAACCATCAATTTTAGGGTTCGGACTGCCGCCTTCGCGCGCAAAAGGGGTGAGCTATGATTTGATTGATTTGAGGACGGACTATGATTTTTTTGTTGTGCACCCGGTCTGATCTGCCGATTATGCAGTCATAGAGAAATTACCTAAACTTTGGACAAATCGTGCGGACATGAGGTGCGGCGAAAGAATTCCTTGCTCAGGCCCATACCTGGCCGTCCGCCGCACCTCGCGTCCCTACCACAATGACATCCCTGCCCGACCTGTTGCTGAATCCGATCTGTCGGGCCGGAGGCGCCGACCTACCACACGTAATCCTGTTGAGCCTGATAAATTATGGAGGAACAAAAAAAGAGCAGGCATGAAGACGAAAATGGTCTTCATGCCTGCTCTTTTTTGCTGTCCGCCAATCAGATCGCGATAAGATGACGACCTTGCCGGATCGGAGTCCGGCGCTCCCGGGCGGCGACCGAGGGCGTTTGCTGCCTAATTCCTGACGCGCGTAACGTAGCTGCCGTCGCGGGTGTCAATGCGGATGGTATCGCCTTCCTGTACGAACATGGGCGCCTGCAACCGGTATCCCGTAGAGACTTCCACCTGCTTGGATGGCGTGTTCGCGGTGTCGCCTGCAATCGCAGCCTCGGCCCACGTAACTTCCAGATCAACCGTGGTGGGCAGGGAAATATCGATGGGCTCGTTTTCGTAGGACTCCAGCGTGACGATTTGATTGTCAACCATGAACTCCAGAATCCCTTCCAAGGCCTCCGCCGTGAGGGGAATCTGCTCGAAGGTTTCCGTGTTCATAAAATAGTAGAGTTCACCGTCATTATAGAGATACTGGACATTAGCCGTGTCGAGCCGTACATCGTTCACCCGGGCGCCGTTGTTGTAGGTCTTTTCAACCGTCGAACCGGTGCGCAGGTTGCGGACCTTGAGGCGAATGGTGGCTCCGCCCCGGGCCATCTTAATGTGCTGATGATCCAACACCTTCCAAAGCTGGTTGTCTTCTTCAAAAATGTTATTGCGGCGTAATTGCTGTACTTCGGCCATAATGATTTTTCTCCATACCCGCGCGATGATTCAGCCGGAGATGATCTGCGCGTACTGTTTTCAGGTCAGATTGCGCTCTCCACGATATCGGGACGCGCCGATTACTGCGTAACTCGACAATTATAGGCAGAAGCAGAGGGTCGGTCAAAAATTTTGGAGGCCGAATTCCTGATCAATTCGTGAACTGGGCCAGCGCCAACCGCAGGCGCTCTTCTACTGTAGCGACATCGCCCGGCAACTGCTGAATGGCGCGCTGCGCCTCGACAACGCTGTACCCCAGCGCGACCAGCGCTTCCAGCACTTCCGTATCCGCAGCCGAGGCGGCGGCCAGGCCGGCAAGATCATCGCCGTCGCCCAGTCGGACTTTATCCTTCAGTTCCAATACGATCTTCTGGGCGGTGCGTTTGCCGATGCCCGGTGCACGCGCGATAACCCCGGGTTCATCATTCGCCAGCGCCAGTCGGATAGCGTCGGGCGTGAGGGTGTTGAGGACAGAGAGCGCGACCTTGGGCCCCACACCGCTCACGCCCAGCAGCAGCTCGAACAACTCCAGCTCCTGGTCATCCAAAAAGCCGAAGAGAGTAAGCGCATCCTCCCGCACTTGCAGATAGGTATGAAGGGCGACCGGGCGGCCGGCTCCATGCTGGGCTATGGCGGCCTCCGTGGTCAGCACTTTCAGGCCCAGGGCCCCGCCGATTTCAACCACCAGATGATCGGTTCCCCGTCCGGTGACAATCCCGTTTAGCGTACGAATCATATTGGTTGGGTCCTTTGTCCCTCTCCGTTGCGCGGTCGGCGACCTTGACCTGCCGCTATCCGAGCGTCATTATTGCGTAGCAGCAGTGTAACCCGAATATGCTTTTGGGCAAATCTGCCTTGCCAACGACGCCAATGACAAAGGCGACGACCAATGTTCCGGTCGTCGCCCTTTCGGTCGAATTTTCAACTGTGGCGTGAATTCGCTGCCTGACGGTTGTAACAGCCTATGGTCGAACGACCGTTACCTCCACCCAGGCGGTAGTCGAGAGTTCGCCGTCGCTTACGCTGTAGCTGAAACGGTCTACGCCGCTGAACTCGGCTGCCGGCGTGTAGCGGACGGCATTTCCCTCCACTGCCGTTGCGCCGTGTTCGGGCGCACCCACTTCGATAATGCGTAATGCGTCCTGTTCCGCATCCCCGTCATTATCCAGCACGGGAATGAGGATGGCTTCACCATTGCTGCCTGCCGCGTCATCCATCGGCGCAGGCGGGTCATTGACGGCGTCAACGGTGACAATGACCCGCTGCTCGGTCGTTAATGTGCCGTCGCTCACCGTAACGGTTACTTCGGCGGCCCCGCTCTGGTTCGCCGTCGGCGCTATGCGCAAAACGCGCTGCGCGCCTTCACCGTTGAGCTGGAGCGCATCTTTCGGCAGAAGCAGGGCATTGTTGCTTGCCACGCTCAGCGTGAGCGCGGCCGGGTCATGGTCGACGTCGCCCACGGTGATTTCCATCTCGCTTACACTGTCTTCCGCCAGGCTTACTTCTTGCGGCACGCTGAGGGTCGGCGCGTCATTTACCGGCGTAACGGTGAGCGTAAACGCGCTCTGACCGCTGCTCTGGCCGTCGCTTGCCGTCAACGTGATGCGGGCAGTTCCGGACTGATTGGCTGCGGGAACGATCAGCAGCGTTCGCGTCGTGCCCGCGCCCTCCAGCGTGAGCGCTCCTTCGGGCAGCAAAGCCGGATTGTCGCTGCTCGCCGTCAGCGTCAGCGGATCGCCATCCGCATCGGCGAGCGTGAGAGCCAGCGTTATGCGCCCATCTTCGGCCACTGTCTGATCAGCGGCTTGCCCGATGACAGGCGCATCATTCACCGGCGCGACGGTCAGCAGGAAGCGCGCCTGGCTGAAGCCGACGCTATCCCGTACGGTGACCGTGATCTCCGTTGTCCCGTACCGATTGGCTGCGGGCGTGATGCGCAATGTGCGTTGTCCGCCGTCGCCCGTCATGACCATACCGTCAGGCGCTATAAGCGTACCATCGGCCGCGGCAGCCGTGACGACCAGCGTAGCCGCGTCGTCGTCAACGTCGCTTACGGCAAGCGGAACCTCAATGCTGCCGTCTTCCTCGACTTGTCGATCGCCAGGCGGCTCGATTTGGGGCAGATCGTTGATGGGCGCAACGGTAACCGCAACCGTGCGGCTTACCGTTGTCAGGCCGTCATCTACAGTGAGCGTGATGACCGCGTTTCCCGTGCGGTCGGGCAGCGGGCGAATTTCCACTGTCCGTTCGCTGCCCGCGCCTGAGACGGTCATGCCGTCCGGGGCGACGAGAGTTTCATTATCTACTGCAACGCTCAATGTAAGGGTCGCCGGATCATTATCCACGTCGCTCAGGGTGACGATCAGCGTCCCTGTTGCGTCTTCCTCCAGGCGCACTTCGCTTGCGGCAAGTACGGTCGGCGCATCATTAACGGGCGTCACCGCCACGGTTACGTTTGCGCCGGCGATGGCTTCGCCATCTGAAATGCGGTAGGTAAATGTATCTTCGCCCGCGAAATTGAGTGCGGGCGTATAGCTCACGAGACCGTTACCCAAATTGCTCGCTCGCCCGTGCGCCGGTTGCGTCAGATCGACGAGGACCAGCTCGTCCTGGTCTGCATCATAATCATTTCCCAACAGGGCGATGGTTACGCTTTGTTCCTCTGCGGTGACGGCTGCATCTGCCACCGCGACGGGCGCGGCGTTGGGGCGGGCCGTGCTCGTCGCGGTAGGAGAGGGAAGGGCTGTCGGCGTTCCGGTCGGCGTCCTTGTCGGTATTCTGGTAGGCGTCTGTCCTGGCGTTCTGCTGGGCGTCTTGCTGGGCGTTTTGGCGGGGGGTCGAGTGGGCGTTCTGGTTGCTGTCTTTGTCGGCGTTTTGCTTGGAGAAGGTGTTGCCGCGGGCGTAATATCTTCCCGCGCCAGCGCCTTCTTGGTGGCAGCCTGCGTCGGCCGGGCCGCGGTTTGCCGCGGCGTAGGCGTGGCCGTAGGTAGGCGTGACGCCCCACGCGTCGGCGACGCCGTCGCGGTCGCGCCGGTGTTGGGCATTGCAGATGGCCGCCGGGCCGGCGTTGATGTCGCGCTCCCGCGGTCGCCGTTTGCACCCAAGCGCACCGAGAGGGTGCTGGTCGGCAGAACCGCCGTGAGGGCGGACGGCGTTTCGTCTGCCGTCGCCATGCTTTGCTCGCGACTATTGGTCGGCGTTGCTCCCTGCGTCGCGGCGGTTCTGCTGCTGATTACGGTCGGATTTGCATCCGGCCGGAGCGATGCCGCCGTTCCAGACTGGGCAGGAGTGATAGACGCATCAGCGGGCAGAGGCCGCTGGGCGACTTGCGTAACGTTGCCTTCGCTTGCCTGCACCAGCGGAGCCGTTCCCGTACGAATCTCTGCAATCTGCCCGCCTTCTATCTGGATGCGTTCCTCGCTCGTCTCTACCGTTACCATGCCGCCGGCCGTTTCGATCACGCTCTCTTCTACCGTGGGTACGGTGACTGTAAAATCGGCCTCTTCGGTCAGCGCCCGCATGGCCGCGGTGCGCACTTCATAGATTGCGGCGGGCGATTCTGTGCGTGTGATCTGGTGGCGGGTCATCCCGGATTCCTGGAGCAGCACAATCGCGGCCGCGCTGTTCTGCACTTCCGGGATCATCAGGCGCACGCGGCTGTAGGGCGACAGGGTTGCATGGCGGGCGGCAGAGAAGCGAATCTCCGCTGAGCCGTCGTTGGTTTGCACAATATCGCCTTGATCCAGGCGCGCCTCCTCGCCCGCCTGGATGGTTTCGACCGCCCCCGTCGCGCCGCGCTGAATCAAAAGCACGGCTGTCTGCGCGCTGACAATAGCCGCGTTGACGGCCGGGGAAGCAGGCGCTTCCAGCACGATTTCATCGGCTGAATCGAATCGACTTGTCGTTTCCTGCGGCGTCAAAAGGCGAGGCAGCAAGATCGTGAAGAGCAGGAGGACGGCTACCGTCGCTCCGGCTAATGTCCAGGAAATGCTCCGGGCAAATTGAGCCGGCCATTCGGCCAATCGCTCCAGACGGGCGCGTAGGGAGCCGGCGCCGCTCGATGACGTTTCAGCCGCGTTACGCTTGCCCAGCGTGCGCTCCACCTCCTGTAAAACGTGGGTTTCCAGACGCGCAGCGAGTTCTTCAGGCACTTCTACCGGCGGAAGATGAGTCTGAAACAGCTTTTTCAGTTTCTGCTCATTCAATCGCTTAGTCATTTATACGCTTACACCTTCAAGAATTTGTCGTAACTGGCGTCGACTTCTGCTCAGAAGAGATTCCGTCGCTTTGTATGTTTTACCCATGGATTCGGCGACTTCGCTCACGCTTAGGCCGATGTGATAGCGCAGCAGAAGCGCTTCCCGATAGCTTTCAGGCAGCTTCATCAGCGCTTCTTCCAGTTCCATGCCCAGACTGGTGGGGCCGGCTACCGTCAGGTTTACGGGCAAGGGCTCCACGGGCCGCCGCCGCCGCCAAAAGTCCGCTTTTTTATTTGCTGCAATGCGATAAATGAAGGTCGAAATGGCCACGCGACCATCAAAATTCTGGATGGCCTTGACCAATGCAGCCAGCGTCTCGCTTAATACTTCCGTTGCGTACTCCGTGTTGCCCATTGCATAGCAGAGGTAGCGATAAAGCGGGTCCTGCCATTCGTCCAATAAATTCGACCATGCATCTTCGTCGCCGGCCTGAAGGCGACGCAGGAAATCGGGATCGGTGCCGGGCGAGTCGTGATTGGTTGTCAATGCGTGACTCCTGCTCACTTTATCGTGAGTCTTTTTCACAATCCTTCGCCTCACGCTTATTCGATCGCGTACGCGTATAGGACGCGTGGGGGAATGGTCTGAATTGAATTCGGCTGCTTCTCTGGAAATATAGGCGGCGATGCTGTCGGCCGGCGATGATACGCGTGTAGACTCACCGCGCACGGGCGCTAAATCAGCATGAGGGTGTAGCGAGAATGGGCAATGGCTGATGCGTCAAATCAAGTCAATGATCGGCAGGAGGGGAAGAAGCTGCGAAGCCGATCTCACTTGATTGCGCAGCGGGGACAATCGTGTAATGTGTTTGGGCCAAGTATAGCAAGGCCCGGTCCTTTGTCAAAGCGACGTAATCAGATGGACAAGGACCGGGCTTTAAGCTTTGTTACTATTTTGTCCGGGCGGAGAGTTTGCCCCCGCCCGGCGATGTATACCGTCGGCTTTATACCGATGATGTTACTGGAGACGGATGATTGGGAGCAGAATGCCGTCCAGCATGCTGCCACAGTGAATCGACGTACTGTTGGGATCGTTAGGCTCGGTTGTATCTTGATCATCGGTCAGGATTTCTACGGTCATGTTATCCGCACTGACGGTAAACTGATTCTGCACGGCGGAGCAAGCCGTTCCGCGAATGCGTACACGTAGCTGGACCGCCCAGGTTTGTCCCGACTGAAGCTCGGGAAGCAGCAGTTCAAAATTTTCCGCATTCGCGCTGATGATTTGACCGCCGCTTCCAGGGAAGATTGTATCGAAGAGCAACTCCGTGTCAGATGAAAGCGTGCCGGTAATGCGTACATTTTCTGCAGTTCGATTCCCCACGTTTTCTATGGTCGGGTTGTACACGATCTCGTCGCCCGGTTCCGCCAGCCCGCCCATTGCCGCCAGGTCCTTCATGGGCGCACGCATGATAACATCGGCCGTGACGGACGTGGTGGTCGCGTCATTCGGTGCTCCCGTATCGGGATTGTCGCTGACGGATGCTGAGACGCCATCGGCCAGGACTGTGGCCTGATTTGCGACCGTCTGGATGCCGGCCGGCAGCGTATCCGCAATCTTGACCCGGAAGCTGATGGTCGCACTTTCACCGTTCCCCAGCTCAGTTATGGTTACACGTACCGTATCGTCGGCGGCATTTAAGCCCGATACGACTGTCCCTCTGCTGGTCTGAACAAGATCGCTGCCGGCGGCCGTCGGCGTGAGTGTGAGCAGTGAGGATAGCTCGTCATTAATGACGACGTTTTGGGCGGATTCGCCTACGTTGCGAACGACGATCGTGTAGTCGATCAGGTCGCCCGGACCACTCTGCCCATCCGGGTTTGTATCGGTTACAACAGCGCGTTTAGTCATGCGCAGAACGGGTCTGGTGGCAACCGTCGTAAGCGTCGGATCGTTCGCCTGGGGCGTGTCCGGATCGTCGGTCAGCATGAGGGGGAGGAGGGTCGATGTAACCTGGCCTTGGTTCGCTACTTCAACGATATCCCCCGTTAGTTGGTTGTCAATGATCACGTTGAAGGAGATGGTTACTGCCTCTCCCGCACCGAGGGTAGGAATTGTAACCCGTACATCCGTGTCGCCGGAACCGTTGCCGTCAGTGACGATTGCTGCTGCGCCGGATGAGCTAACCGTGCCGACCACCAGCGTTGTGGACGTATCCGGCGTATCGAGGAAGACGACGTTTGACGCAGGAGCCTGGCCCTGATTCTCGATTTTTACGGTGTATCCCAAGGTCTCACCTGGCGACGGTATGCCGTTGCCGTTACTGTCATTAACAAGCTGGTCGATCTTGGTAATCGCCAGGACGGCACGGGACCCCAGCGTCGTAACGGTCGCATCATCTATATCGGCGCTGTCCGGATCATCGCTGGAGATGCTGGCGAAGTTTTGACCGATCACGTTGGCCTGATTGGAAATGGATGTAATGTTGTCAGGCACCGGATCGACAATTTGCACCCGGAATGTGATGACAACTGTTTCATCAGTCGCAATGTTGCCGATATTTACGGCTACATTTGTATTTCCGGCGTCGTTGCCGCTGGTGATCGAACCTTTGCTAGTCGTCACGCTGCCCACAACCAGCGGGCTATGGGCATCCGGCGTGTCTTGTAACACAACGCCTTCCGCCGTCGTTACGCCCGTATTTTCCAGCCGAATTGTGTAGAGAAGGGTATCGCCGGCTTCGATGAGCGAGTCGCTGCCCGCGGGCCAGGGTGCGTCGCGCTTCGTTATTTTGAGCAGGATGGAGCGATCGACCGGTGTTTTATCGCTATCCTGATTGTTCGCAGGGTTGGCGTCATCGCCGTTTGTGCCGTCATCCTGTACTTCGGCGTCAACTTGAATTTCTGAAACTCCGCTGGGAACCGATGAATTGAGGGTGACCGCGAAGATTCTGTTGCCTGTGTTGCCCGCGTTTACTAAGCCGATTGCCATGGTGCAGGTTGTGCCCGCCGGCGCGTTGTCGCTGCAACTCCAGCCAGCGCTGCTGCCGGCCTGATCAAATGTTGTGTAAGCCGGAACCGTTACTTTGAGGACGACGCCTTCAGCTTTACCGCTGCCGTCATTGGCGTAACGAACGGTATAACCAATCGTTTCGCCCGGTCGAACGCTGACGCCGCCGTCCGTTACGTTGCGGATGGTTACGTCAGGTGCGACGACCGTAATTTTGAAGGTTCTATTTGTCGATGCGCTGGCCGCATCCGTTACGGTGACGGTCACATTTACCACGCCGGTTAGCCCATCCGTGGGGCGAACGCGGATCAGACGTTTGGTCGGCCCGCTGCCGGCAAGGATTGTGATGTCTGCATTGGGCAACAGGGTTCCGTTGTCCGATACGGCTGTTACCGTCAATGTCCCCGGGTTGTGATCCACATCGCCTACTGTGATCTCCTGAGTGTGCGTCGCCCCTTCAACCATCTGGAAATCGCTAATTGCTACCAGGGTCGGGCTATCGTTGACCGGAGTAATGGTCAGCGTCACGGTAGCCGTACTGCATGCGCCCTGAACGGAGCCGTTTGTGTTGCAGGCTTCGTATTGGAAGGAATCCGCCCCGTTGAAATTTGGGTCCGGCGTATATCTGATCACGCCGCTTGCCTGGGGAATAGCTGTGCCGTCAACCGGTGCTGCGGTAACGCTAACGGAAGCCGGATCCATGCTCAGGGATGCTGCGCCTGGGGTATCATTCCCCAACACGGTAACGAGAATATTGGTATCTTCAGGGCCTGAGGCGATATCGTCCTGGACGTTTGGCTGGGGGGCAGTAATGTTCAGCATGACGCTGCCGCTGCCCGTCGTACCGCTTGCGTTGGAGCCCGTGGCTCCCTGATCGTCCACTGTTATATTCAGTTCGTCGGCGAGGGCTCCGCTGTCAGGCGTGTAGGTGATGCCGTTGAACGCCGCGTTGAGGCTGCTGAGCGGCCCTTCGCCTGAGACTGCGGCGGTTCCGTTGCCGACGACGTTTGTCAGTCCGACGGTAGAAGCAAGATCGACTGTGCCCGAGGAAACGCTCAGGTTGAAGACGAGGATGCTGCTGCCTGCGTCTACGTCTTTCACCTCAATTGGCGGCAAGACTTTTGCAGTTTCAAAGGTAACTGCCTGGGCGCCCGGCAGGGTGAGAACCGGCGGATCGTTCAGGCAGTTAATGATTACATCGGCCGTGTAATTGGTGGCAGTATTGTTGTTGAGTTGATAAGTGAATGAATCGGGGGGACCGCCTGTCGTGCATACATTAGCATTCGGTTTGTATTCGATATCGCGTTGATTGCCCGTGATTTGGGTCGTTCCCAGCGCTGTCGGCGTATCGGCATGGGTGACCGTATCCGTTGTCTCCAGGGAGGACTCGATTCCCAAAATCGTGTAGCCGGCATCTTCGTTTACCGTACCCGTGACGACCGAAGCGCCTATGATCAGCGGTATGGTTTCCTTCGCAGTTGACCGGATTGTCTCCTGGGAAACGGATTTATCTATCGCCGCTGCTGGCCTGGCGCAGATTAAAAGTAAGACGAATAGACAGAATGCTCCAATGACAGCATAAGGGGAACGACGGAGTCGCGGCTGTTGTATGGTCATGGACTTGCTCCTGCAATGGTAGATACAAATCGACTGCTGCTGCTTTGAAGCAGCCGGGGGATGGAGTTGCCTGGCTCAAAAGCGTTAGCGTTACTGTATAGCCTCCGGGAGGGTCTGCGGGAAACATGCCGTTTCCAGAGAGAAACCTCCCGGAGGAACCTGTATGGGTGCGCGTTAGCGCTGCATCACCGGTAAATAAACGTCATAGTTGGCTTGGGAGCTGGGATTGCGCACCCAGTTACTGAAAGTGCGTTTTTCCTGCCCGGCGTAGACCCATTGGGCCTGGGCGTTGTTGGGAATGACCGTACCGTCGCCCTGTCCGGGATCCGTGTTGCCGACCCACGTGATGATGACGTCTTCGCCCGAGCTTTGATAGCGTCCGTCCTGGGTGATAACGCTGTATTCGCTGTTAACCAGCGTGCGTTCCGAACGAACGGTCATCGTTCTGGTTACCGTATCGCCGCCGGCTAATTCGGGAATAAGCCATTCCGCTACGCCGTTGACGGTATTGTCCGGTCCGGTAACATTTGTTGCGTAGATGGGAATGGTGTCGCTGATAATCAAATTGGCGACCGAATCGCCCAGCAAATTGTACTTGACCGCGATTTCATAGGTAATGGAATCGCCGGGCTGAACCTGCTCCGGCGCGGATTTGGTAATTTCCAGGACCGTATCCGCCGAGCGGAGAGGCTGACGGCGCACGATGGTATATGAAACCTCGCCGCTTTCACCGGGGCCGACTTCGCCGACTTCCCAGGAAATGACATCCAGCTGAGCGTTGATCTCCGGTGCATTGGCCCCCGCGCTGCTTACGCTGTCGGGCACCAGGTCCGCCTCCTGGGGAATCGTGTCGTTGATGTACACATCTTCCACCGGCGTGTCGCCGGGATTGTAGTAGGTAATCGTATATTCGATTGCTTCATCAGGCGCGACCCACCGCTTGGGGCTGTTATCCATCTCCAACCGAATGCCGGGCTGGGGCGTGGGTGTGGGCGGCGGCGCCGGCGGGGCGGAGCGGAAGACCGTCGCGGTGACGCTGCTGTCATCCTCGGCTTGCAGGCCGCCGACTACATATAGATAATCTTCGCCGAACTGATTGAGCGCGACAGCGGCATGACGCAAGCGCGGAGCGGGTAGCGCTTCTTCCGCCACCCTGGCTCCCAATGCACCATCGGCCAGGAAAGGGTAGGATGTCACCCGGTTAAGAATTGCGTCATCAGACGTAATGCCGCCGATGATCACCAATTTGTTGTCCAGAACCGTAGCTCGGTGATAGTAGGTCGCAGCGGGTAATTGAGCCGCAACCTGCCAGGCGGACAATTGCCCGCCTGGCAGTACCGCCGCGCGCCAGATTTGATCAAATGAGACTGCCGGACTGCCGTTCCGATCGCCTCGATTAGAACCGCCGACTGCATAGACGTAGCCGTCATGCTCAACGGCGGCAAAGCGCCGCAGTGGTTGCGGGAGGCTGGTTGTTTCCGTCCAGGGGCCCAGATTGCCGTTCGCGTCAATTGACGCGAACTGCACCTGATTTAAGGTCAGATCGTCGGCCGTGTTTTGCGGATATCCCCCCAGAAATCCTCCTAAAATATAGAGGCGATCATTGACGATTAGCGCTTCGTGAAGGTTAATCCCCTGGCTGATTTGGCCGGGAGGCGGTGAAACGGGGTAATTTCCCAACACTTGCCATGCCGCGAGTCCGCCGTCCTCCAGAAATGCCGCGCGGAAGATATTAATCGTTCCGAAAATATCACCCCGCGCCGCGCCGCCGACGGAGTAGACGAACTTGTCGTTAGCCGCCACGGCGTGGAGATAGCGGTGATCCGGCAGCGGGCTGGTTTCCTGCCACCCTGCGAGCGAGCCGTCCGCATTGACCGCGGTGTAGAACACTTTGTTGCCGGCGTCCAGCTTGTTGCCGTCGGGCTGTTTACCGCCGATGACATAAATGAAATTGTCATGTGCGACGATGCCGCTGTTGGCGGAATTGACGGGTAACGGCGTATCCGCCAGCTCCGTCCAGTTTGTAATAGGAGCGGTGATGCCCGCTGATTGAAAACCAAAAACAAACAAAAATCCCAAGCTTAGAGTGGTGACCGTGGCTGCAATGATTTTCAGTACCCGATCCGGTAGCGGAACGCGCATGAGTGTTATTCTCCCGTTGATGGTGGACCACCCGGGTCACCCCCTGATGACCCGCTTCCTGCTCGATAGAATCGAAATGCGGACTGTGCGTCCATAAACTGTAAGCGCTGATAAGACGGCTCAACTTGCACCAATAAAAGACCCCATTGATACTCTCCGGGTTCCAACGGATGGTTGCCGGAATTATCTAGAGCCGTTAAATCAACAGTAACCTGATTTCCGGTTGTTGGAGCCGCCATGCCGAAGCCCTGTGAAATCGGATCCTGGCCGTCTTGCCAGAACACGATTTCAAAAGCCTGCCCTGTCTGGGGCGTAATCGTCGTATCCCAGCTAAAGAGTTGGCTTCCCGTACCGCTGCCTCCGCTTAAGGGCAATAGGAGCTGTAACGCACTGCTTCCCGTTGCGATACGCGTGCTGGTCGCCGTGGGCAGCGGCAGCGGCGTGTTGGTAACCGTCGGCTGCACGGTATTGGTCGCCGTGGGCTGGGGCGTATATGTGGCGGTCGGCAACGGAATCGGCGTACGCGTCGCGGTCGGCAGCGACGTATTCGTGGCAGTCGGCAAGGCTGTATTGGTTGCCGTTGGTTGCGGCGTATTGGTTGCCGTCGGCTGCGCTGTATTTGTGGCGGTCGGCAAGGCTGTATTGGTAGATGTCGGCCGCGGCGTATTGGTTGCCGTTGGTTGCGGCGTATTGGTGGACGTCGGCTGTGCTGTATTTGTGGCGGTCGGTTGCGCCGTGTTGGTAGACGTCGGTCGCGGCGTATTGGTTACAGTTGGTTGCGCCGTATTAGTAGACGTTGGCCGTGCCGTGTTCGTCGCTGTCGGTTCCGGCGTATTGGTCGCCGTTACTTCTTCCTGGGCCGTGCGTTGAGTTGCCGGTGCAATGATTGCCGAAGCTGCTTCTCCGCTTTCCGCCGTTTCATTTCCCGCCTCGTTTACATCGGACTGCTGCGCGGTCGCGGTTGATGCTGCCGTCGGCGTCGCTGTCGGGCCGGCTTCCGTCGTCGGCGTCGCTGTTTCGCCATCCCCTGCGCCTGCGTCTTCTGCAACAGATGCGGCCGTCGCGGTTGCGGGGTCTGTTGCCGTAGCTGACTCGTTCTCGCTATCGCCTCCTGCCGGGCTTTCCGGCGTATTGGTTTCGCGGTTAGAAGCCTGCTCCTCCGCATTGTCCGCCCCTGCATTCTGGCTGGTCTCTTCCGCCTGAGCCGCGGCTACGCTGGTTGCGCCTTCATTTTGGGGCGGCGTAGCGGACGCGGTATTTGCGCCGCGATCAGCGGAGACGACAGCGCCGCGTCGTAAGAGGGCCGGCTGGATCAGAAAGAGATAGACCCCGCCTGCCACCAGCAGCAGCATGGCCAGGGTTGCCAATGCGCCGATTAACCTGCGCCGGCCGTTATTGGTTGTTTCCTGCTGCTTTTCCGCTACCGGCGCGTCCCAGACCATGCCTGCCGACAGGGCATTCTGAAAATCGCCTGCGGTGCTGTAGCGAACATCTGGTTCCTTGGCCAGCACATTACGCAATACATAGGCTCCGCCGGCTGGAATTGAAGGATTTAACGACCGTGCTGAGTGGGGGATATCGTTGACGATGGCGTAAAGCAATTGCCCCTGGGTGTCGGCCACAAAGGGCAGATTCCGCGTGAGCATGGAATAGGCGACGACGCCTAGGCTGTAGATGTCCGCGCGGGAATCGCTTTCAATATCGGCTCGAATCTGCTCCGGCGCCAGGAAATGGGCGGCAAAGCTCGCGGGTTTGTCCTGGTCGGTGAGCGCGACTGTGTTGAGCCCTTCCGCCAGACAGAAGTCGGTAATCATCACCTGACCATCTTCAGTCAGGATGATATTATCCGTCGTGAGCCCTTTGTGCTCAATCCCCTGCTCATGGGCGTAATCCAGGGCATCCGCCAGCTGTGTGACAATGGGCAGGATGGTTTCCGCATGGCTGACCTGCTGCTGATTGGCCAACCGATCAGTCAGCCGTTCGCCGGGAATATACCGGCTGGCAATATAATATTGCCCATCGACCTGACCGGCATCCACGACCGGCACAATATTCTTGTGTTGTAAACGTGCAGCCTGCCGCCCCGCAGCCAGGAATTGCTCTAATCGCGATGATGTATGCAGGAATGCCCTACCGGGAACGCGGAGCACGACAGGACGATCCTGGCTGTCCGTTGCAAAATACTCCACATATAACGGGCTTTCGCTCGCTGTGCCCTGAATTGTGTATGGTCCGATTTGTTTCGGTGCTGTGTTCATAATGGTAACCTAACAAATAAAATTAGGCAGGAGCGCAGCACCGAGATAGCCAGAGTATATCCAGGATTTCGTAACCGCACAGCCCAACCGCGTGGCTACTCTAATTGGACGCAAAAAAATTGTCATAGGATACGGTAAGTTTCTCGGATAAGCCTGCTCTGATGCACTTTATGTTGATCTTGGCCGATGAATTTGGGCAAATAAGCATAAGATTTATGCTCTGTTTTGCGTTCAGTATATCGACCAGAACCATTGATTCATGCGCAGCAGGATGAATTTACCCTTTGAGACGGCAGGTGTTCTCCTTACTTAAGTCTCCACAGCGGTAGCTTTTTTCGTTTAGACTACAATAGTACCTTATCTCCTTCGATCACGCCTAGAAAATATTAAACCGACAAAGCGAAGGATCGCTATTTGCCTTACGATAAACCCGTATGAAACAGGAAAAAGCCAGCGCATTTATTTTGAAGTTTATCTGGTTCTTAACCACATCTGAACACAGCACCGACACAATATATAAATATAACAGAGTGAGGAGCGGACGTTTTCTATGAAAGTTGCAATCCTGGCGGGCGGAAAAGGCTCGCGGCTGGCGGAAGAGACCGCCGTTAAGCCCAAACCCATGGTCGAGATCGGCGGCAAGCCCATTCTTTGGCACATCATGCGCCATTACTCTTACTATGGCTTTAATGATTTTGTCATTGCTCTGGGCTATTTAGGCGAAGTGATCAAGCGGTATATGGTCGATTACGCTTCACTGAACAGCAATTTGGCCATCAACATTAAGACCGGCGCCATCAGCATGAACGGCGGCTACAAGCCGGACTGGAATGTGGAGCTGATTGATACCGGCCAGGAAACTTTGACCGGCGGGCGGATTAAGCGCTTGGCTCCCTACATGGGGAATGATACGTTCATGCTGACCTGGGGCGACGGCGTGGCGGATGTGGACCTGAACGCGCTGCTGGATTTTCACAAGAGCCACGGCAAGCTCTGCACGCTGACCGCGGTGCGTCCGCCGGCTCGCTATGGGTATATGAATTTTGAAGGCGATCAGGTGATCGAATTTCAGGAGAAGCCCCAACTGGCCGAAGGCTGGGTCAACGGAGCCTTTTTTGTCTGTGAACCTCAGGTCTTCGACTATATCGAAGGTGATGAAACCATGTGGGAGCACGCACCGCTGGAGAATTTGGCCCGGGACGGTCAGTTGATGGCCTACCGCCATAACTCCTTCTGGCAGTGCATGGACACCCTGCGTGAAAAGCATATTTTGGAGCAGTATTGGCAATCGGGCAACGCGCCCTGGAAAATCTGGGAGGATGTATAATGCGAGTTTTGGTAACCGGCCATAACGGCTATATCGGTACAGTTCTGGTCCCCATGCTGCTGGAGGCGGGCCATGATGTACACGGATTCGACAGCAATCTGTTTGCGGCTTGCACTTTCGGTAAAGAGCCGGTTCAGATTCCCGCGGTCATGAAGGATGTGCGTGAAGCGGACATCAGCGATGTGGGTGGATTTGACGCGGTGCTGCACCTGGCCGGCCTCTCCAACGATCCTCTGGGCGATTTGAACCCTGACCTGACCTACGACATCAACTGGCGCGCATCGGTGCGTCTGGCGGAGCTGGCCAAGCAGGCCGGCGTAGGACGTTTTGTCTTCGCCTCTTCGTGCAGCAATTATGGGGCCCAGGGCGACGCCCCCGTGGACGAGACCGCAAACCTGAACCCCGTTACCCCTTACGGCGAATCCAAAGTGAAGGTAGAGCAGGACGTTTCCAAGCTGGCCGATGGCGATTTTACGCCTGTCTTCCTGCGCAACGCCACGGCGTACGGCGTTTCGCCCCGGCTGCGCTTCGATCTGGTGCTCAATAACCTGACGGCGTGGGCCTACACCACGGGGCTCGTCTTCCTCAAGAGCGACGGCATGGCGTGGCGGCCCATTGTCCACGTGGAAGATATTTCGCGCGCCTTTGTCGCCGCGCTGGAAGCGCCCAAAGAAGCGGTTCACAATCAGGCAATTAACGTCGGCCGCACGATGGAAAACTATCGCATCCGGGATCTGGCGGAAATTATTGTCGATGTGGTTCCCAACAGCCGGGTCGAATTTGCAACCGCGGACAGCGAATTCCACGTGGGCGCGGACAAGCGCAACTATCGGGTTGATTGCAGCAAAATCGAGCGCGTCCTGCCCAACTTCCAGCCCCAATGGGACGCGCGCAAAGGCGCCATTCAGTGCTACGAGGCGTACAAGCAGGTCGGCCTCAAGCTGGACGAGTTTGAGGGCGAACGCTATCGCCGCATTTTACACCTCAAGAGACTCATGGCGGAAGGCAAAGTGACGTCTGACCTGCGACCGGCAGAGCTGGCCGTCAGCGCGTAAGATATTGTTTGCGGCATAAAATTGCGTACTGCGTAAATTTGCGGCGGCGGAAAGCTGGAAATTTACGCAGTACGCAGTATTTCTTTATTAAGAAGGTAATTCCCATGAACCTAGTTAAAGAACAACCCGCCCAGACCCGTATCTGGCGCGATGAGACGGCCTGCCGCTCTTGCGGCTCCGAAAACCTGGAGACCATTCTCGCGTTTGGCTCCACGCCCCTGGCCGACCGCTTGCTCACTGCCGACCAACTCGAACAGCCTGAGTACATGGCCGACTTAACCCTGACCTTTTGTCATGACTGCTCCCTGGCTCAGATTGTGGAGACGGTGGATCCTGAGATACTTTTTTACGCTGAGTACCCCTATTTCTCGTCCGTCTCGCCGTCGCTTATGCGCCACTTCCGGGAGAGCGCGCTGGACATTCTGGCCGAACGGAATTTGGACGCAAACAGCCTGGTGATGGAAGCGGCCAGCAACGACGGCTATATGCTGCGTAACTTTGTGGAGGCGGGCATCCCTGTTCAGGGCATTGACCCGGCCAAGGCGCCGGCGCAAAAGGCGCAGGAAAACGGCATTCCCACGCTGATCACCTTCTTCGGCAAGGACCTGGCCGAGCAGCTGGCAGCCGAGGGCAAGCAAGCCGATGTCTTCCTGGCCAATAACGTCCTGGCCCACGTGCCCGATCTCAACGGCTTTGTGGCCGGCATCGCCACGATTCTCAAGCAGAGCGGCGTTGCGGTGATCGAAGCGCCGTATGTGGTGGATCTGGTGGATCACGGCGAATTTGACACCATCTACCACCAGCACCTCAACTATTATTCCGTGACCGCGCTGGATAAACTCTTCCGTCGTCATGACCTCTATCTTAACCGCATCAAGCGCGTGCCCATTCACGGCGGCTCTCTGCGCCTCTTTGTCGAGCCGGTGGAAAATGTGGAAGCGTCCGTTACGGATTTGCTGGCCATGGAGGCTGAGCGCAAAGTCGATGCGATCGACTTCTATCTGGACTTTGCCGATCGGGTGGAGAGCGTGAAGCAGGGGCTTCTGGCCATCCTGGACCAGGTGAAGGCCGAAGGCGCGTCGGTTGTCGGTTACGGTGCAGCGGCCAAGGCCACCACGCTCCTGGCCTACTGTGGCGTGGATAAGGGGTATCTGGACTACGTGTTGGACCTCAATCCCTATAAGCATGGCCGTTTTATGGGCGCAAATCACTTTGAGATTTTCCCCCCCGCCAAATTGCTGGAAGATCAGCCTGACTACGTGCTGATCCTGGCGTGGAACTTCGCCAAGGAGATCATGGAGCAGCAGGCGGAGTATCGTGAGCGGGGCGGCAAGTTCATTGTCCCCATCCCCGAACCGAAGATTATTGGCTAGCAGAAGGCTGGACCGCGGGCGACGCAGACTGGGCGGATCAGGGCGGATTGTTTCCCAAGGGGCGTCCGCTGGGCTTCGCTGTATTCGCGCAACCCGCGCTCTGCTTTTGAAAGGAATCGATCATGAATGCGGAGATAACAGCTGAAGGAGCGGTCGCAAAGGCCGCTGCCGCCGCAAGCGCAGTGGAAGCGAACGAGAACGCGTTGGACGTGACGTGTCCGAATTGCGGCGGCCAGGGCATGCGCCTGATCTACGAGATGACGGGCGCACCGGTGCACAGCGTGTTGCTCATGCAGAGCCGGGAAGAGGCCCAAATCTATCCCCAGGGCGAGATTCGCCTGGGCTATTGCGACCGCTGCGGCTTCATCAGCAACGTCTCGTTCCAGCCTGAGTTGCAGGAATATTCCAAAAAGTATGAATCGACCCAGGCGTATTCACCTACCTTCAATACATTCCATCGCAATCTGGCCCAGCGGCTCATCGACCGGTATGATCTGCGCGGCAAGCGCGTCGTCGAGATCGGCTGCGGTCAGGGGGAATTCCTGGTCCTGCTGAGCGAGTTGGGTGATGTGGAGGGCGTGGGCGTTGATCCGGCCTATGACGGACGTGTGACCGAGGCAGCCGACGATCCCAATTTGACCTTTATTTCTGACTTCTATTCGGAAAAATACACCGATTACACCGGCGACTTCATCTGCTGCAAGATGACGCTTGAGCATATCCCCGACACGGCCGATTTCGTACGTACAGTGCGGCGCTCCATCGGTGACCGGCAGGATGTAACCGTCTTTTTCCAGATTCCCAGCGCGACGTACGTCCTGCGCGACCTGGCTTTTTGGGACATCTATTATGAACACTGCACTTATTTTACGCCTGCATCCCTGCGTTACCTTTTTGAAGATTGCGGTTTTGAGGTTTTGGGCACGGCCACAGAATATGATGATCAGTATTTGATGATAGAATGTAAGCCTGCAGCAGGCGAACACAGCGTTACGCAATCGCTGCATGCCGAGTTACTGGAGAAGTCGGCCCATGACGTCGCCTACTTTGAGGACAACGTCATGGTGAAGCGCAGTTACTGGCGCAAGAAGCTCAATGACGCGTGGGCGGACGGCAAGCGCACGGTGATTTGGGGGTCCGGTTCCAAGGGCGTGGCTTTTCTCACCACGCTTCAAGTAAGCGATGCCGTGGGGTATGCCGTCGATATTAACCCCAACAAGCATGGAACCTTTATGCCGGGCACGGGGCATGAAATTGTGGGCCCCGATTTTTTGACCGACTATCGGCCGGATTTGGTGATTGTTATGAACCCTATCTATGCGCCGGAGATTCAGCGTGATTTAGACCGGTTGGGCGTAGAGGCGGAGTTGGTGACGGTATAGAGCAACGGTTAATTGTGAATGGTTAGTTGTGAATGCCTAATGCTGAATGCGCGCCGGCGTTCACGTTTTCCGCCTCCACTCGTTATACAGTACGTCATTATGCATTAGACTTTGAGGGAGTCGTTTGTCATGAAGAACATTGCAGTGGCCGGGACCGGCTATGTGGGGTTATCGACAGGAACGTGCTTTGCCGACATGGGCAATAGGGTAACTCTACTCGACATTAGTGAAGAAAAGATCGCCATGCTGGAGCGGGGTGAATCGCCCATCTATGAGCCGGGACTGAATGAAATGATCCGGCGCAATGTCAAGGCCGGGCGTCTGCACTTTACCACCGATTACGCTGAAGCGTTGGCTGATGCTGAATTTGTCTTCATTTGCGTGGGGACGCCCAGTGGCGTGGACGGCGAGGCCGATTTGCAGTACGTGCGCATGGCGGCCCAGAGCATCGCCGACCACATGCACAAGCCTCTCATCGTGGTCAACAAGAGTACGGTTCCCGTGGGTACGGGCGACTGGGTTGCTGATATTATCAGCGGCCGGCTGGAAGAGCCCATGGAGTTCAACGTAGTGAGTTGCCCCGAATTTACCCGCGAAGGGTCGGCAATTTATGATTTTATGAATCCGGACCGGGTCGTCCTGGGCAGCCGCAACCACGTTGCGGCCGAGAAGGTAGCGCAACTGCACCTGCCCCTGCGCGCCCGCATCGTCATGACCGATCTACGTACGGCCGAGATGATCAAGTATGCGTCTAATGCGTTTTTGGCCACCAAAATCAGCTTTATCAACGAAATCGCCGCCATCTGCGAGAAGTTGGGCGCGGATGTGGAAGAAGTGGCCGTGGGCATGGGCATGGACAAGCGCATCGGCCCCATGTTCCTGAATGCAGGGTTGGGTTACGGCGGCTCGTGCTTTCCCAAAGATGTCAAGGCGTTGGAGCACATGGCCATCGAACAGGGCGATCACCCGGCGCTACTGAGTGCAGTGATCGACGTGAACCAGCATGCCCGGCGCTGGGCGATCGACAATTTGACCGAACTGCTGGACGGCGATTTGGCCGGCAAGCGTATCGGCGTTATGGGGTTGGCGTTCAAGCCGAACACCGACGATATCCGCGAATCGCCCGCGTTGGAGATCGCTCAGCTCCTGCAGAAAGTCGGCGCGCTGGTCAGCGGATATGATCCGGTAGCCATGGCCAATGTCGCCCGCACGAATCCGGACCTGCGCCTGGTTGAAGACCCCTATGAGCTGGCCGAGAATGTAGACGCCCTGCTCGTATGCACAGAGTGGAATGAGTTTAAGCAGCTCGATTTACCCCGACTGAAAGCCTGCATGGCGCAGCCCATTATTGCCGACGGTCGCAACATCTATCAGCCCGGCCTCATGCAGGAGTTGGGCTTTGTCTATCGGGCCGTCGGGCGCGGTGAGACCTTCGCTGTGGAGCCGGGATTCGCATTTGCCTGATCGTCTGGTCGGCGAATTATAAACGGTAGCCCATCGCATGGGCGAAACCGCTTAACGCTGCGGCGTGCCCGCCCATGCGATTTGTATAAAAAAAGCATTGAAGGGAAGAGGTTATGCGCATTCTTGTTACCGGAGGGGCGGGTTACATTGGCAGCCATACCTGCGTCGAGTTGCTCAACGCCGGTCATACCGTGATCGTGGTAGACAATCTCTCCAATTCCAGCGCAGAAGCTTTGCGTCGGGTGGAGGAGCTGACGGGCGAGCCGGTGATTTTTTATCAAACTGATCTATTGGATCAAGCGGGGCTTGCCCAAATCTTTGCGGAGAACGCGATCGAGGCCGTAATCCATTTTGCCGCGCTCAAGGCTGTCGGGGAGTCGGTTGCCGAACCCCTGCGCTACTATCGCAACAATATCACCGGCACGCTCAATCTGCTGGACGCCATGCAGGCGCATGATGTTAAGACGCTGGTTTTTAGCTCATCCTGCACGGTTTACGGCGTTACTGAGGATATGCCGCTGACGGAGGATGCCCCCCTGGGGGCGATTAATCCCTACGGGTGGAGCAAATTCATGATGGAGCAGATCCTGCGGGATCTGTATATCGCGGACCCGGAATGGCGGATTGCCCTGTTGCGCTATTTTAATCCCGTGGGCGCGCATCCCAGCGGCCGGATCGGAGAAGATCCGTTCGGAATTCCCAATAACCTCTTTCCCTATATCACTCAGGTCGCGGTAGGCAAGCGTGAGAGACTCTCCGTTTTCGGCAGCGACTATCCGACGCCTGACGGTACGGGAATTCGCGATTATATTCATGTGGTCGATCTGGCGTTGGGCCACTTGAAAGCGTTGGAAAAGCTGTCGGAAGGGCCTGGGATCGAAGCCTATAACCTGGGAACGGGGCAGGGAAGCAGCGTATTGGAAGTCGTTGCCGCGTTTGAGCAGGCGTCGGGTCAAGCCGTTCCCTATCAAATCGTGGCCCGGCGACCGGGCGATGCGGCTGTCTCCTACGCCGATCCGGCGAAGGCTGAAGCGGAACTGGGCTGGCGTGCCGTCCGCGACCTGTCGGTCATGTGTGCGGACGCCTGGCGGTGGCAGGCGATGAATCCTGCCGGCTATGCAGAACCAGCCGTTACATCGTAATCCTCACTCTTCACAAACCTGCCGCACCGATTTCCGCACAATGAGTTCCGTGGGCAGGACAAACTCCTCATAAGGCAAGGTCTCTTCACTGGCCAGGCGGGCCACCAGACGCTCTACCGCGGTCATGCCCAGCTCGTACGCGGGCTGGACCGCGGTGGTCAAAAAGGGCGGCTGAAGGCAATTGTCGGGCAGATCGTCAAACGCCGCCAATGAAAAATCGTCGGGCACGCGTAAACCGGCCGCGTGGAGGGTGCGCATAACCCCCACGGCAATGAAGTTGTTCGCCGCCAGGAAGGCCGTGGGCGGCGAGTCCAGGGTCAGCATGGCCTGGGCCATGCGCTGCCCGCCCTCCACCGTAAAAGCGTCATAGCGAATCAACGTCGGGGCGACGGCAATCCCGGCTGCCTCCAGCGCGGCGCGATACCCCGCCACCCTTTCACGCGAAACGGAAATATCCGCCGGTCCCGACAACATTCCGATGCGGCGGTGCCCCAAAGCCAGCAAATGGTCGGCGAGCGCGCGGGCGCCCTGCTCGGAATTTCCGCGTACAATATCCACTTCTATATCGTCCACCCGTCGATCCAGCACCACTGTCTCGATCTCCCTGGCCCGTAAGCGCCCGACCATCTCGCCCGTGTGGGATGCGGGCACCAGCAGTACGCCGTCCACCCGCCGGCGCAGGAGCATGGAGAGATACCGTTCCTGCTTGGCTTCGCTTTCATCCGTGTTGCCGAAGATGACCGTGTAGTTCCGACTGCTCGCGCCGTCCTCTACGCCCCGGGCCACCGCCGTCCAAAAGGGGTTGGTGATATCGGTGAGAACCAGGGCGATGGTCTGGGTGCGCCGGGATTTCAGGCCGCTGGCCAGAAGATTCGGCTCGTAGTTCAGGGCCGCGGCCGCCGCCTCCACCCGCGCGCGGGTAGCATCGCTCACATAGCCAGAATTATTCATCACGCGTGAAACGGTGATCGGCGCTACGCCGGCGTGCTTGGCGACATCGCGAATGGTGGTCATGGGTGGGGTGAAGATTGACGAATGAAGATTGAAGATTGGTGATGCTAATCCGACCAATCTGCAATCTTCATTCTTTAGTCTTCAAAAGTAATCACAACCTTTCCGCACTGTCCCTCATCCGCGACCTGATAGGCCTGGGCGGCCTGGTCCAGGGAAAAGCGGTGGGAGACGATTACCTCGGGCTTGAGATTCCATTCCACCAGCTTCTCTACCAAATCTTCCATGTGGCCCAGGCTGGTGACCCAGGATCCGTAGATGGTGATCTGGTTGTGGATGATGGTCTGGCTCACGTCAAAATCGACCGTGTTGCCCTCGCCCACCATGGCCGCGCGGCCCCAGCGGCGCGTACCCTGCAGCGCCAGGAGCCGGCCTTGCGGCGAGCCGGAGCAATCGATGCTCACTTCGCAACCTTGACCGTTGGTCAGCGCCTTGATCTGCGCCAGCGCGTCAGGCGCATCGGCCCGCACCGCCTGGTCGATGGCGTTGCACTCAATGGAGAAATCCAGGCGATCCTGGGAGATGTCCGCCCCGATGACCTGGGTCGCGCCCATCTTCTTGGCGATCAGGCCCGCGGCCATGCCCACGGGGCCCATCCCGGTGATGAGGACGCGATCCTGGCCGGAGACGACGACCCGGTTGAGCGCTTCATAGACCGTGCCGAAGCCGCACGCCACCAGCGCGCCGTCCACATAGCTTAGCTCGTCGGGCAGCGCGATGCAGGTATCCTCCTCGGCCAGCAGGTAGTCGGCATGACCGCCGTCGCGCTGCCAGCCGTAGGCCGCGCGGTAGTCGGATGTACACGAAATCATGTAGCCTTCCCGGCAGTCGTTGCAGACGCCGCAGCCGCTGATGTGGTAGAGGATGACCCGGTCTCCCGCCTTGAAGCGCTTGCAGCCCGGCCCGACCTTGACGATCTGGCCGCAGGGCTCGTGGCCCGCGATAACGTTTTGATAGGCCTCCGGTCCGTGGCCCAGATGCTCCCGATAGATGGCCCGAATATCGCTGCCGCAGATGGACGACGCCTTCATCTTGATCAGAACCTGGCCGTAGCCGGGCTCGGGTACATCTACTTCGACAAATTCTACCTGGCGGTTGCCGGGTAACAGAACGCCTTGCATTTTCATAATCGGGTCTCCATTCAGGAATCAGAAATCAGAAACAACTATGGTTCTTGGCGTAGGGTGCGACCCTTGCGGTCGCCCGCAGAGTGCTCACGGCGGGGTGATTTCCCCGTCCACGTCCCAGAGGTCTTCCCAAGGCTGGCCATTTTTCCAGAGAAAGACCTGGCCTTTGATGAGGCGGTTGTTTTTGTCGATGGCCGCGATGGCGCGCATCTCGTCGTCGGTCAGGGGATCATCGACGGTGGCCCGCAGGTTGGCCAGATAGTTGCGCCGCTTGGTGGAAAAGGGAATGGGCGTCTGGCCCCGCTGGACCGCCCACTTGACGCAGATGACCGCAGGATGAACGCCGTGGCGTGCGGCGATCTCCACAATGACCGGATCCTCAATATCCACCGTGTCGTCGGGCGTGCGGTCCCGCTCGGGCCGGGCGGGCGAGCCGATGGGGCTATAGCCGATGGGTTGAATGCCGTTGGCGACAGCGAAATCAAAGAGTTCCGGCTGCTGGAAATGGGGGTGCAGTTCCATCTCATTGGCCGCAGGGCGGATGCGGGCGTCGCGCAAGAGGAGCTTGAGCTTGGGAATGGTCATGTTGGACGTGCCGATGTGTCGCACCAGGCCCTGATCCGCCAAGCTTTCCAACCGGCGCCAGACGCGCATGTAATTGGCGTGGATGTAGGGTTGGGCGTCGTCTGCGCGCGACGCCACGCTGACGCCCGGCGCATGGTGATTGGGAAAGGGCCAGTGAATGAGGTAGAGGTCCAGATAATCGAGTTGCAGATCCCGCAGCGACTGCATGAAGGCCGGAACGACGTCCGCCTCGCCGTGCATGTCATTCCACAGCTTGGAGGTGATCCACAGCTCCTCCCGGGCCACGCCGCTTTGCATGACGTCCTGAAGAGCATGGCCGATCTGCGCTTCGTTGCCGTAGACGGCCGCACAGTCAAAGTGGCGGTAGCCCACGCTGGCCGCATCTTTGACGGCCGCCGCAATCTCCGCCGCGGCTACGTGATCCGAGCCGAATGTGCCCAACCCGATGGCGGGCATCGTTGCGCCCGTGTAGAGACGACGTTGGGGAACCTGCGCCGGGTCAACAGGCTGGCCGGCCTGACGAGAAAGAGGTTCGTTCATAGGTTGACAGCCCCTGATTTCCAGTGTATGATACCTGTATGGTAACGGTACCATTACTATAACACGAGCCGTGCTCCCTGTCTAGCGCCGTGTTTGAATTTTGTTGTCCCCGCACTGAAGCGCGCCCGTCTACAGCGTGCAGTTCTGTGATCAGGTTTGACACAATTGAACAGATCGATTTCAATATGCAGTAATCGATTGCAATCCCCAAATTGGACCAATGGCTCCCAAAATTGCCGATGTAGCGGATTACGCCGGCGTATCAACCGCAACGGTTTCGCGCGTGCTTGCCGGCAAACCCCATGTAAGCGAGGCCATGCGTACCCGCGTCCTGTCGGCGGTCGCCGAGTTGGACTATCGCCCCAGCCGCGTGGCGCGCAGTCTGCGCGCTCGCCGCGCCAATATCATCGGTCTTGTTGTGGCCGACATCCAGAATCCCTTTTTTATGGCCGTCGCACGGGGCGTGGAAGATATCGCTTATCAACGTCAATTCGGCGTTTTTCTCTGCAATTCGGATGAAGATCCGGAAAAAGAAGCTTTTTACATCGACTTAATGCTGGCGGAGCAGGTGACCGGCGTGATTATTGCGTCGTCGGCGGCGGACGTCTCCCACTATGATCGGCTGCTGGGCGCGGGCATTCCTATTACCGCAATCGACCGCCGCATGCCGGACCTGGCCATTGATACCGTACGTGTTGACAATATCGCGGCCGCCCAACGCCTGGTTGACGGCTTGATTGAAGCAGGGCATACGCGCATCGGCGCCATTGTGCCTGATGGGTCCATTACCACGGGCGCTGAAAGGCGACAGGGATACGAATCCGCGCTGCGTGCGCACGGCCTGGCCGTGGATGAGGCGCTGATCCGTATGGGGCAACCCCGGCGACAATTTGGCTATGAAGCGGCCTGTGCGCTCTTGCAGGCGGACAATCCGCCTACTGCGCTCTTTGCCGGCAACAATCTGGTTACGGTCGGCGCGCTGCAAGCGCTCCACGATCTGAGCCTGCAGCCGGGACGCGACGTTGCCGTTGCTGCGTTTGATGAGCTGGACTGGATGTCCATGACGGCCTTTCCCCTGCTGGTTGCCGCCCAGCCGGCCTATGCCATGGGGCGGCGCGCGGCGGAGCTGATCTTTGAGCGCACCGAGCAGCCTGATCTGCCGGTGCAGGAAGTAGTGTTGACGGCCAGGGTGAAGCGCGAGTCGTGACGCACGGCCAACGAACCATCGTGAATCCCGGCAGAAATTCGCCTACAGTAACGTAGCTCCTTACCCAATATCGTGTGACAGTTCCTTCGGGGACTTAACAAATTTACTGTTCGAGTTGTTCATTGCAACAAGGAGAAAAAGCATGAAGAAAGTAAGCCTATTGCTGGCCTTGCTGTTGGTCCTGGTCGTTATGGCGGGCTGCGCTGCGCCCGCTGCAGCGCCCGCGGCCGATAGCGACAGCGCGAGTACAAGCGAAGAAGCGGCTCCGGCGGATGATGCGGCTGCGGAAAGCGATGCGGCTGCGGAAGATGACGGCATCTACATTCCCGTGATCTCCAAGGGCTTCCAGCACCAGTTCTGGCAGGCGGTCGAATCGGGTGCGGAACAAGCTGCGGCCGATTACGGCGTTGAGATCACCTTCGAGGGCCCGGAAACGGAAGCCATGGTTGATCGCCAGATTGAGATGCTCCAGGCGGCCCTGGCCAAGAACCCGGATGCCATCTGCTTTGCTGCGCTGGACACCCAGGCCGCGATTCCGCTGCTGGAAGAGGCCCAATCCCGGGGCATTCCCATTGTCGGTTTCGACTCGGGCGTGGATAGCGACATTCCCGTCGCCACAGCGGCTACCGATAACGTGGCCGCGGCTGCGCTGGCCGCGGACAAGATGGCCGAGCTGATTGGCGATGAGGGTCAGGTTGCGGTTATCGTCCACGATCAGACCAGCCGCACGGGCATCGACCGGCGGGACGGCTTCCTGAATCAGATGGAAGCGGCCCACCCCAACATCGAGATCGTGAATGTGGATTACGGCGGAGGCGATCAGCTGAAGTCCACGGACCTGGCCAAGGCCGTCATCCAGGCCAATCCGGACCTCAAGGGCTACTTCGGCGCTAACGAAGGCTCCATCATCGGCGTGCTCAACGCCATCACCGAGTTGGGCAAAGAAGGCGAGATCGTGGCCGTGGGTTACGACGCGGGTGCGCAGCAGCTTGACGCCATCCGCAGCGGCGTAGAGTCCGGCGCCATCACTCAGAACCCGGTGGGCATCGGCTACAAGTGCGTGGAAGCGGCCGTCAAGGCGATCAACGGCGAAGAAGTGGAGAAGGTCATTGACACCGGCTTCTTCTGGTACGATGCTGATAACATCGACGATCCGGAAATTGCCGCATTGCTTTACGAATAGTCCGATCTGAACAGGTCGCGGATGAGACGAGCTTCGACGGGCGTTTGGTCGAACGGCGCGAATCCGCGGCCTGTTTTCAGTTCAACGGGGATTTATAGGCGGATGCGTGAAACGTGTCAGACCCCGTCACGCTCATCATAAATTCCCCACGAGCCCTATTTTTTACGCAAGGGAGCGGTAATGGACACAGTACTGGTTAAGATGGAGGGAATCGACAAGTCGTTTCCCGGCGTGCGGGCCTTGATAAACGCCCAGTTTGAGCTGCGCGCCGGCGAAGTCCATGCCCTGGTGGGCGAAAACGGCGCGGGCAAATCTACACTTATGAAAATCTTATCCGGCATCTACACCAAGGATGCCGGACATATTTATTATTTAGGCGAAGAGACGGAGATCGACGGCCCCCGGGAGGCCCAGCATCTGGGGATCAGCATGATCCACCAGGAGCTGAATCTCATGCCTCACCTGACCCTGGCCCAGAATGTCTTCATCGGGCGGGAGCCCCGGGGCGCGCTGCCCTTTATGTTGGACGAGCGGAAAATTAACGCGCAGACTGAGGCGCTCTTCGAGAGGATGAACCTGCGCCTCAACCCCGGGACCAAGGCGTCGGAGCTGACGGTGGCCAAGCAGCAGATGGTGGAAATTGCCAAGGCCCTGTCGTTTGACTCCCAGGTGCTCATTATGGATGAGCCCACCGCCGCGCTCACCAATGCGGAGATAGACGAGCTGTTCCGCATCATCCGGGATCTGCGCAGCAAGGGCGTGGGCATTGTCTATATTTCCCACCGCCTGGAAGAATTGAAGCAAATTTGCGACCGCATTACCGTCATGCGCGACGGTCAATATGTGGATACGGTGGACGCCGCTTCGATCCCCATCGACCGCATCATCAGCATGATGGTGGGGCGCACGATTTACGAGTCCGCACCGGAATTGCCCGAAAATCGGGATACGGAGACGGTGCTGGAGGTGCGCAATCTGAATCGGGGCAAAGAGCTGATCGACGTTAACTTTAGCCTTAAAAAAGGCGAAATTCTGGGGTTCGCGGGCCTCATGGGCGCGGGGCGTACGGAAGTGGCCCGGGCCATCTTCGGCGCAGACCCGGTGGACTCGGGCGAGATCTACCTGTACGGCAAAAGAGTCGGCATCCATCACCCGCGTACCGCGGTGCAGAACGGCCTGGGCTATCTGTCTGAAGACCGCAAGCGCTATGGTCTGGCTACCGGCTTGAATGTGGAAATCAATAACGCCCTGGCCTCCATGGGGCAATTCCTGTCCAGCGTCGGCGTGGTCAACGACAGCAAGATGGAGGAGCGGGCCGAGCAGTATGTGGAGACGCTGGCCATCAAGACGCCCAGCGTCAATCAGCTCGTCAAGAACCTTTCCGGCGGCAATCAGCAAAAGGTAGTCATCGGCAAGTGGCTGACGGCCGACAGCGACATCCTCATTTTTGATGAGCCGACCCGGGGCATTGACGTCGGCGCGAAGAGCGAGATTTATCACCTGCTCAACGAACTGGCCGGACAGGGCAAGTCCATCATCATGATTTCGTCGGAACTGCCCGAGATTTTGCGCATGAGCCACCGCATCATCGTCATGTGCGAGGGGCGCATCACCGGCGAGCTGGACGCTACCGAAGCCACCCAGGAGCGGATCATGACCTATGCGACCATGCGCTCTGTACTGACGGATCAGGACGACGACAACCATTCAACCGACGACGCGGCGCCGGCCGCAGTGACAGTATCTCAAAAATAGAGAGGAATTATTATGGCATCTGCTGCAACCACCGCTGCGCCCAGACAGTCCATTCTGCGTTCGGACGCGGCCCAAAAGCTGTTGGCATTCGGCGCGCTTATCCTGATTTTCGCCTTCTTTTCCTTCGCTTCGCCCGTCTTCTTCACCTGGGAGAACATCAAGGGCATCTTATTGGCCACTGCGGTCAACGGCATTCTGGCGTTGGGCGTCACCTTCATCATTATTACCGCGGGCATTGACCTCTCTGTGGGCACGGTCATGACCCTCTGCGCGGTGATGACGGGCGTGGCCATCACCAACCTGGGCCTGCCCATTCCCGTGGGCATCCTGGTCAGCCTGCTCACCGGCATCGCGGCCGGCTCCGTCAACGGCTTCTTCATTTCGCGCATGGGCATTCCGCCCTTCATCGCCACATTGGGCATGATGATGATGGCTCGGGGGCTCGCCCTGGTCATTTCCGGCGTGAAGCCCATTTACTTCAACGATGCGCCCGGCTTCCGCAATCTGACCATGGGGACATTGGTAGCCGATATCCCCAACGCGGTCATCATCCTCTTTGTCGCCGCCATCATCGCCGCGTTTATCCTGGGCAAGACCGTGTTGGGGCGTTACGCCGTGGCCATGGGCAGTAACGAAGAAGCGACCCGCCTTTCCGGCGTCAACGTGGCCAACTGGAAGACCGCGGTCTACGCGCTGGGCGGCTTTTTCAGCGGCCTGGCCGGCGTGGTCATCGCCTCCCGGCTCAACTCGGCCCAGCCCGCGTTGGGCATGGGGTACGAGCTGGACGCAATCGCCGCGGTGGTCATCGGCGGCACCTCGCTGAGCGGCGGGCAAGGCACCATTCTGGGCACCGTCATCGGCGCGTTCATCATCAGTACGCTGACCAATGGGTTGCGTATTCTTTCCGTTCCTCAGGAATGGCAGATGGTCGTCACCGGCGCCATCGTCATCCTGGCCGTTTATCTGGATATTGTTCGTCGCCGCAGACAATAAAAGCAGACAAAAAGGCAGACTGTCAGCGCAGGCTGCCAAAATAACGTGCGGCTCATTCTCATTGTCTTTAGAAAGTGTGATCTGACTGTATGTGTATGTTGAAGGCTGGTATTTTTGTTGATGTGGAGAATCTGAACCGCAATGGCGGATGGAAGTTGCAATATAACATATTGAAACAACTGGCCGAGGCCCAAGGCACCACCGTGTTGCGGGCCAATGCGTATCTGGCCGTTGATGTACAGCGAGAGGAAGAAGACGCCAAGTTCCGGGAGCGCAACGAGCGCTATCGGGCGGCTGTGCGTAAAAACGGTTTTCACCTCGTGCCCAAAGAGGTGAGACGTTATTACGATGCCGAGGGCGGAATTTATCTCAAGGCCAACGCCGACCTGGACCTGGCCGTGGATGCCCTGCTCCAGTCTGAGAACCTGGACTACGTGCTGCTGGGCAGTGGCGACGGCGACTTTATTCGCCTGGTGCGGGCGCTCCAGACTCGGGGCAAGCGGGTCGATCTCCTCTCCTTCTCCAATACCAGCTCGGATCTGATCCGGGAAGTGGATAACTACTTTAACGGTTATCTGGTGCCCGGACTGGTGATGCCCAATGATGAGACGGCGGGTCATCGCCTTTACGGCGTTATGCATGCCGTCAATGAAGAGAAAGGCTACGGCTTCCTGACCACACGGACAGGATTGGCCGCAGACGCGGTGCGCGACGACATTTTCTGCCATATCAGCGACGTACAGCATAACGGCAGCCAGGTTGATAACGCACTCTTTGCCGACCTGCGCCGCCGCCACGCCGTACTGGAATTTGACGTACGGGAAACCATCAACGGTTCCCAGGCCAAAAAGGTCACCGTCTACAGTTGGGCGTAAATAAGACCACAGTTCGCTAATAGCCGGGTCCGTGACCTGGCTCGCGCCGCCCGACAAGGCCCGCCGGGTCACGGACCCATGCCCATCAAGCTAAGCATTATGTCGCATAGGTCGCCGGTTGAAACCGGCGCCTGATACGGAAAGTGCGTTGAAACGCACTGCATACACGGCGAGATCGGCCACTCCGCAACCGGCTTGAGCCGGTTTTCCGTAGCAGACACCGGTTTGGAACCGGTGTCGAGCCTTACATTACGGCCCACTCTGAAAGGAAATCTATGACGACTATTGTGCATTTGACGCCGGCCATGTTTGAAGCCAAGGAGCGGACGCTGGTAGAAGACGGCGAACTGCGCGCGTCCGTCTTCCGCTACGATTCGGGCGTGGCCGGGCTGCGCCTGAGCAACCGCGCGGGCGAGCTGGTCTTGCTGCCCTTTCAGGGCCAGCAAATCTGGTCGGCGACATTCGGCGGGCGTAACCTGACCATGAAGTCCATGTTTGACCAGCCCTATCCCACCCAAAATTACCTTCAGACCTATGGCGGCTTTCTCATCCACTGCGGCTTTACGGCTATGGGCGTCCCCGCGGCCGAAGACAGCCATCCTCTCCACGGAGAATTGCCCAACGCGCTCTACGCCGACGCCTGGCTCAGCACGGGAACGGACGAACGGGGCGAGTTCATCAGCCTGGGCGGAGAGTATGAGCATATTGTCGCTTTCAGCACCCGCTACGTTGCGTCGCCGGAAGTGCGCCTCTACGCGGGCGAGAGCGGCTGCCGCATCACCATGGCCGTAACCAATCGCAAACAGACGGCCATGGAGTACATGTATATGGCTCACGTCAACTTTCGGCCTGTGGACAACGGGCGCCTGGTTTACAGCGCACCGTCGGACACGGATCACGTGCGCGTGCGCAAAAGCATTCCGTCCCACGTGAAGCCGGGGCCGGATTATCTGAATTTCCTGGCCACGCTGGAAGCGGCTCCTGCGCGTCATGAAGTGCTGGAGCCCGGTCTGGCCTTTGATCCCGAAGTGGTTTTCTATATCGACTACCTGGCCGATGACGCCGGCTGGGCCCGCACCATGCAGGTTCACCCAGACGGCACGGCCGACTTCATTCGCCATCGCCCGGAGCAGCTGGACAAGGGCGTACGCTGGATTTCCCGCACCCCGGATCAGGACGCCTTGGGTATGGTTCTGCCCGCTACGGCTGAGCCGGAAGGGTACAGCGCCGAGAAGGCCAAGGGCAACGTCAAGGTTCTGGACCCGGGCGCAGCGTTTTTCTGCGCAATGGAAATCGGCGTCCTTCCCGCGGATCAGGCCGCGGCCGAGGCGGAGGAGATTCGCCAAATTGCGCCGGAGTAGTCCGCCTTCTAATCGAGGAGCATTCTATGTCGGAGAATCCTGACTATACCGAATCGTTGGTGGGCGTCTTCGGCCATCCGGTGGCGGAGAATCCCACCTGCGTCATGCAGCAGGCGGCCTTCGATCATCTGGGCCTGCGCTGGCGCTACTTGACCATTGAGGTCCTGCCCGGCAATCTGGAAGCGGCCATGCAGGGGCTGCGGGCCATGGGCATGCAGGGCATCAACCTGACCATTCCCTATAAGGTGGAAGTGCTGCGCTATCTGGACGACATCTCCCCCGACGCGCGCATCATGGGCGCCGTCAACACCGTCCGGCGGGAGGGCGACCGGCTCATCGGCGAAAACACCGACGGAAAGGGTTTTATTCGCTCCCTGCGCGAGGATGCAAACTATGCCATTGACGGACGGCAGATCATCGTCATGGGCGCGGGCGGCGCGGCCCGGGCCATGACCGTGGAGCTGGCCCTGGCCGGCGCGGCGCGGATTCTCATCTGCAACCGCAGCCCCGCGCGCGGGGAAGAGCTTGTCCGTCTGCTCAATGCAGAGACGCCCGCGGAGGCCTTCTTCATCCCGGCCGACGAGCCCCTGACCATCCCCAAGGGTACCGACGTGGTCATCAACGCCACCTCCATCGGCCTCTATCCCGACGTGACCGGCATCCCGCCTGTGAACATGGCGAGCATCACCGACGCGCATCTGGTTTGCGACGTGATCCCGAATCCGCCCAACACCCGCTTCCTGCAGGAGGCCGCCGCGCGCGGTGCGCGTACCCTGGACGGGCTGGGCATGTTGGTCTACCAGGGAGCCATCGCCTTTGAGTTGTGGACCGGCTATCCCGCGCCCGTGGACGTCATGAAAGCCGCGCTGGAGCGTGAATTCGGAGTCTAAATTTTGACAGAACCCGGATCGGGGAGAGATTAGGAGATTGGCATTGATATCGAGTCCCAATCTCCTAATCTCCCAATCCCTTAATCGGAGAGCAGGAGATTACTAACTCAAATCAAATCCGTCTCATCCGCGTTCTATCCTTCAATTAAATCAGGAGAAGCGAAATGGCTGAGTTTGTGATGAATGAACCGCACAACGTCCTCATCGGCGGGATGCCCAAGATCGGCATCCGCCCCACCATTGACGGGCGCCTGGGCGGCGTGCGCGAATCCCTGGAAGAGCAGACCATGGCCATGGCCCAGGCCACGGCCCATCTGCTGAGCGAGAAGCTGCGCCACTACAACGGCCTGCCCGTGGAGTGCGTCATTGCCGACAGCACCATCGGCGGCGTGGCCGAAGCCGCGGCCTGCGCCGAGAAGTTCCGCCGGGAAGGCGTAGGCGTCTCCATCACCGTAACGCCCTGCTGGTGCTACGGCTCGGAGACCATGGACATGGACCCCCACCTGCCCAAGGCGGTCTGGGGCTTCAACGGCACCGAGCGCCCCGGCGCGGTCTATCTGGCCGCGGTCTCAGCCGCACACAACCAGAAGGGGCTGCCCGTCTTCAACATTTACGGGCGGGACGTCCAGGATTCAGATGATCGCACCATTCCCGCCGACGTGGAGGAAAAGCTGCTCCAGTTTGCCAAGGCCGGGCTGGCCGTAGCCACCATGCGCGGCAAGTCCTACCTGAGCATGGGCGGCACCTCCATGGGCATCGGCGGCTCGATTGTGGACCAGGCCTTCTTCCAGGATTACCTGGGCATGCGCGTGGAAGTGGTGGACATGGTGGAGTTCGTGCGCCGCATGGAGCGGGGCATCTACGATCCGGAAGAATATGCCCGGGCCCTGGCGTGGGTGAAAGAGAATTGCCATGAAGGCAAGGACTACAACGCACCTGATCAGCAGATGAGCCGGGCGGAGCTGGACGAAGTCTGGGAGACGGTGGTCAAGATGGCCCTCATCGCCCGGGACCTCATGATCGGCAACCCCAGGCTGGCCGATCTGGGTTACGGCGAGGAGGCCCATGGCCACAACGCGCTGGCCGCGGGCTTCCAGGGCCAACGCCAGTGGACGGACCACCTGCCCAATGGCGACTTCCTGGAGGCCATTCTCACCAGCTCCTTCGACTGGAACGGCATTCGCCCGCCCTTCATGGTGGCCACGGAGAACGACGCGCTCAACGGCGTCTCCATGCTCCTGGGCAACCTTCTCACCGACGCGGCCCAGATCTTCGCCGACGTGCGCACCTACTGGAGCGCGGATGCGGTGGAGCGGGTTACGGGCTACCGGCCGGAAGGCCGGGCCGCGGAGGGCTTCCTCCATCTCATCAACTCGGGTCCCGCCACCCTGGACGGCACGGGCCGCCAGAGCCGGGACGGCAAACCGGTCATGAAGCCCTTCTGGGAGATCTCCTCCGATGAAGCGCAGGCCTGCCTGGACGCCACCACCTGGCACCCCGGCAGCCTGGGATACTTCCGGGGCGGCGGCTGGTCTACCCGCTTTACCACCCGGGGCGACATGCCCGTGACCATGTGCCGCCTCAACCTGATCAAAGGGCTGGGGCCGGCTATGCAGATCGCCGAAGGCTGGACCATCGAGCTGCCCGACAATGTTCACGAAACGCTGAACGAGCGTACGGATCCCACGTGGCCCACCACCTGGTTTGTTCCCCGCACCACAGGCAGCGGCCCCTTCCGGGACGTCTACAGCGTGATGAACAACTGGGGCTCCAACCATGGCGCCATCAGCTACGGCCACATCGGCAGCCGGCTCATGACCCTGTGCGCTATGTTGCGCATTCCCGTCTACATGCACAACGTGCCTGAGGCGAGCATCTTCCGTCCCAGCGCGTGGACCGCATTCGGCGCCAACGAGCCCATGGGCGCGGATTTTCGGGCGTGCGCGAACTACGGGGCGTTGTACGGGTAATGCGTACTACGTAATGCGTAAGGGGGCGACCGGCAATCCGCCGGTCGCCCCCTTTTTTTGTCGTTGCAGAAACGCTGGTATGCGGAGGAACCGCCGGAAGAGGCGGATCGCGAGTGATAACGCACATATAACGCACATAATGTGAGGATTTTCTATGCGGGTGCATGGGCCACGTTCGGCGTGACTGAGCCTATGGGGCTTCTGGGCGAATGCTAACTTATTGGACGTTGTATGGAAGAGCGAGGTCTGAATAGAAGGTTGGACTAGCATCTCGCCACTTGGCGGGGGCTCTTTTTTTTGGATAAAATGGCCAATGGTTAGATTTGGGCGATTTGTCAGATATCACATATGTCTATAGAATAGACTTAAAAATGGGAGTGCATGTGTTTTGACCAATCAACTGCGGGCTGGCGGTGCCGAACTCCCAAAATGGGCGAAATCAATGCGAATTCAATAAATTATTACATTGAATTTGTTAATTTATATTTTTAAAAAATAATAT
>JAGRCP010000057.1 GCA_020433455.1 Caldilineaceae bacterium
CCTACCTTTTCGCAGTGAAGTCATGCATCATCATAAAAGTTGGCCGATTCTGTTGCACCGACAATGTAGATTTCGTTTTGGCTGTTGATCGCGACATCGACTGCCGTATCGTCATGCCCTGTGCCAAATTGTTGAATCCATTCAACCTCTGTGTGCGTACCAAGGGGATCAAATCCATGCAGCGCTGATGCGCCCTCCTGTGCGACGATGGGAATCGATTCACCGACAAATAGAAACGCGCAAAGAATAAGGATTGTCGTTACCAGTGTAGAAATTTTCATGAGTAGCTCCTGATATTACGGCTAGATCCGTCTTGTCGTTCGATATCGTTTTACGTACAGGCTCTTTCTATCTCAGTTATTCAATCGCCAAACCATACACGATTTCCCGACTTCGTTGGTACCGCTTTTGTGGTACACTTGCGGTACTGTTCACGATCACCTATTTGATTTACCTATGCACGATTCCTCCCACGCCGTTACGTCATTCGGGCATTGGGTCAAGGCGCGACGCAAAATTTTGCGCTTTACGCAGGCTCAATTGGCCGACCTTGCTCACTGTTCCAAAGAGACAATACGCAAAATTGAGTCTGATGCCCGTCGCCCGTCGGAAGAGCTGGCCGCGACGCTGGCCCGTGCGCTGGCCCTGCCGAAAGAGCGCCGGGCCCTTTTCATTGACGCTGCCCGGGGAAGACGTCGGGTTGCGCTGCTGCCCGGACCGGATGAACTGCCCGGCGATTCAGTGACTGGCGCAGCGCCCGAACTGACGCTACCGGACCACAACTTGCCCCGGCAGCTGACGCCCTTCATCGGTCGCGATAATGACCTGGCTGCGCTGGAAGAACACCTGTTGCGGCCGGAGTGCGCCTTACTCACCCTGCTGGGCCAGGGCGGTATCGGCAAGACCCGGCTGGCCCTGGCTGTGGCCCAGCGTCTCCTGCCCGCCTTTCGGGACGGCGTACGATTCGTCGATCTTGCGGTCATCAATGCGCCTGACGTCATCCATGCCGGCCGATTGCAGACAGGCGATAGGCCTTCTGCCACAGTCGCCACAACTACGACAGCCGACGCAATCGCCACAGCCATTGCACAAACGCTTCCCCTTTCCTTCACTCCGGGCGCGCCCATTGCCGACCAGGTAGTCGATTATCTGGCCGAGCAAGACATGCTTATGATTCTGGATAATTATGAGCACCTCTTGCCCCGCCTGGAGTTGATCCACGCGCTCCTGCACAAGGCCCACAATGTGACCTTGCTGGTTACATCACGCGTGCGTCTGCACCATGTGGGCGAATGGGTTTACGATCTGGTGGGATTAGCCCTGCCTTCAGCCGACGGCAACGGAAGGAAGAACGGCAATGGCGAACAGGCAAATCCATTGGCATATGACGGACCGCGCCTCTTCCTGGCCGGCAGCCGGCGCATCAACGCTCAAGTCATGCACGATCCCGAGACCACAGCCGCGATTGTGGATATTTGCCGCGCGGTGGACGGCCTGCCTCTGGGTATCGAGCTGGCGTCAGCGTGGACGCGTCGTCGCTCCTGCCGGGAGATTGCCGCGACGTTGGCCGATACGCTCACAGACACGGGCCCTTTGCCTGCTCCCCAACTCCACGGTTTGCCCCAACGCCAGAGCAATCTCCATGCCGTTGTGCAATACTCATGGGAGTTGTTGACGCCCGGGCTGCAAACCCTATTGGCGCGGCTGGTCGTCTTTCAGGATCCGTTCGATCTGCCGGCAGCCGCCCGCGTAGCCGGTGCAACCGGGGCCCAACTGGCCGCGCTCAGGGATTCTTCGCTCCTCAATAGCGACGGCGCGTTTTTCTTCTTCCATGCCGTCATTCGTCATTTTGTCACCCAACAGCCGACTGCCCAGGCCCAGGAGCCCGGGTTGCGCCGCCTCCATGCCGACTATTTCATGCAATGGGTGGAAGAGCAGCAGGCAGGCTTAACCGGTCCTGAGCCGGAGCCGACGCTTGCCGGCTTCGACCGCCGCGTGGAGGATATCCGCGCGGCCTGGCGCTATGCAGCATCCAGCCGCGTCGCTGAATTCCTGATCATGGGCGCGCCGGTCCTCAACATGTACTATAACTACCGTACGCTCCTGCAGGAGGGGAAAGAGAGCTTTTACTTCGCCGTGCGCTGTCTTGAGGACGGACCGTCCGGGGCCAAAATTGAAGAGGCCCAAGCCTACTGCCGGATTCGTTACGGCATGTATGCTTTTCGCAATGAAGAATTTGTTACGGCGGAAACCGCGCTGCGCGCCGGAGTAGCGCTTGCTCAACGCCATGGATTGACGAACGAAATAATCTACGGAACTTACCTGCTGGGTTATCTGGGATTAAATCACTTACCGTGCGAGGAAGGCATCGCCTACGCCGAGGAGGCGCTGACTATGGCCCGGGCCCACAGTAACCGGCGCATGGAGTCCATGTTGCTGGGCGTTCTGGGCGAGCTTTACAGCAAGCATGGGCGGTTGGACAAGGCAAAGGATGCCCTCCTGGCGGGCATTGCCCTGGCCGAAGCGAATGAAGATCAACTAAACATCGCCACCTTTTCCGAAAATCTTGCCGGAGTTTATTACGAACTGGAGGAAATTCCCCAGGCTATCACGCTCTATGAAAAATGTATGATCCTGTTTGAAGTATTGCAGGTGGCATGGGGACAGGCATTTGTCTTCTATGGCCTGACGCGTTGCTATCTAAAAGCGGACGATTGGGACAAAGCGCGGTACTATTATGCGTTATTGGAACCGCTGCGCGCACACGTGAAAGCACACGAAGAACTATTCGATTCGCTCGATGGGGAGATGGATGCATTCTTGCGCCGAAGGCGTGATGCGTGAATAGTTGAAGCGTGATGCATGAAGGTTACAAGCCGTCACGCAGCACGAGTTACGTTTCAAAAAGCGGTCCGCATACAGCCTGAAAGCATGATTCCTTCAGCAAGCTTCTGATCAACCAACCCACGAAGACACGGACCCGCCATGACGGCCTATCGCGCAAACCAGCCAACCGAACCAACCACTGTGGAAAAGCTGCGCGGGCTGCCGTGGAGCATGGCCGGCAACGCGGCCAACACGATCTTCGTCAAGTTCACCTTCTTCGGCTCAACGTTCGTCCTCCTGCTGAGCGCACTGGGGCTAAGCAAGTCCCAAATCGGCATCCTGCTCTCCCTGATACCCTACTTTGGCCTGGTCTCGCTGGTTGCCGCGCCCTTTGTTCGGCGCATGGGCTATAAGCGCAGTTTCCTCTTTTTCTGGGCCGTACGCCAGGCGCCGACATTCGGCGTGCTCCTGGCGCCGTGGATCAGCCTGCGCTACGGCGTGCCGGCGACCTTCATCTACATCGCGCTAATGGTCGCGCTCTTTGCTCTCTTCCGGGCGCTGGGCGAGACCGCAGGCATGCCCTGGCGTCAGGAATATATCCCCAATGCCATTCGGGGCAAATACGCGGCCACGGACAGCATGATTACCACCGTGGTCAGCTTCATCGCGGTGATCGTCGCCAGTCAGGTCATCGCCTACGGAACCGGCCTGAGCGGCTACATGTTGCTCTTTGCCGCGGGCGGGCTCTTTGCCTTGGGCGGCGTCTGGTTTTATACCTTCATTCCCGGCGGCGCGCCCATTCCCAAACAGAAGGATGAACCCTCGCCCCTGCGCGGTTTCGGGGAAGCCCTCAATGATAAAAACTTCCGCCGCTTCCTCATCGGCTACGCACTGGTCATCAGCGCCACGGGGCCGCTTAACTCTCTTATACCTCTGTACATGGAGGAGCAGATCGGCATCAGCACCAGCAACGTCATCTTGCTTCAGGGCGCGACGCTCATGGGAACGCTCCTCTTCAGCTTCATGTGGGGCTGGATGTCGGATCGATACGGTAGCAAGCCGGTCATGCTGGTCAGCATTCTGCTACGCGCAATGCTGCCCGTCCTCTATTGGGTGATGCCCCGGACCGAGCCGTACGGCCTGTGGGCGGCCATGGTCATTTCATTCCTGGTGGGGATGACGGATATCGGCTGGCTGATCAGCTCCGGTCGCCTGCTCTTCGTCGGCGTGGTTCCGCCGGAAAAGAAAGCCCAGTACATGCCCCTCTACTTTGCGTGGATCGGCCTCGTCGGCGGTACGAGCCAATTGCTGGGCGGGCGGCTGGTAGATATTTCGGCCAATCTGAGCGGTCAATTTCTGGGCTTCTCCCTCGACAGCTATACGCCGCTGCTCCTGCTCGGGCTGGTCCTGCCTTTGTTCGCCTTGCCCATTTTTTTGACCGTGCGCGCCGATGCAGATTACGGCGTGGGCGAATTTGCCGGCCTTTTCCTGCGCGGCAATCCGTTTATGGCCGTCCGCTCGCTGATCAACTATCAATTTGCGCGCAACGAGGAAGACGTGCTGGAGGTGACGGCCCAGTTGGGCCGTTCGCGCAGCCCGCTGACGGAAGAAGAGCTGCTGGAGGCGCTCTACGATCCCCGCTATCACGTGCGGTTGGAAGCGTTGGTCTCCATTGCCCAAATGAAACCGAATCAGCGTCTGCGGCAGGCCGTCATCGAGATCGCTTACGGCACGGAGTTGGCGCTGAGCGGTATGGCCATTTGGGCGTTGGGGCGCATGGGCGATCCGGAATCTATTCCCGCGCTGCGCGCCATTCTCTCTTCTCCCTACCGCTCGATTCGCGCCCAGGCAATCCGCGCGCTGGGTGCGCTGGGCGACAAAGAAATGAGCGAACTGTTTCTGCGGCAGCTGCGACAGGAAGAGGACCCGGGCCTGCAGATGGCCTATGCCTCGTCGCTGGGGCGTCTGGAAGTCGATGGGGCTGTGGATGAATTATTGACCTTACTCTACCGCTTCCGCAATCAGGGCGCACGCCTGGAGCTGGCTATGGACGTGGCGCGCCTGCACGGGGACGAACATTATTACGTGCAGCTCACCCGCCAGATGCGGATCGACGCCGGCACGGTGACGGCCCAGGCCGTCGATGCATTCCATAAGAAGTTGACCAAGCATAAGCTGCTGGACGCTACGGGCGAAGACTTAATGGCCCAGTGCAGCGGCATGTTGGCGCGGGAAAATGTGGATGAAGGCGCCCGTCTTTTCGGCCAACTGCTGGAGCACCTTCCCCTGGACGAACACCTGGACAAAGCGGGCGCAACCGTGATCCGGGAGTGCGCGCTGCGCTTACAAGAGTTCGGCAGCCGGCATCTCGAATATCTGGCGCTTGCCCTCCACACCATCCATTCGGAATGGAGCGAATAAGCGTTTATTCACCCAGGATCGTAACGCCGCTGGCCGTCGCTTCCGCAACCCACCCCTCCACCGTGCGTCCGTCAGGCGCGGGATACGCGATCTGCCACCAGATAAGGCCATCCGCCTCGGCAGAAGGGCCGAGAATTTCCACGCGCTCGCCGGGAGCGACCTGGGCAATCACATCATTGCCGGGCTTGGCCAGGTAGCCGGCCGTGCTGCGGATGTTAACCCGGCTGCCGGTTATATTGCGCACCTCAGCTCCGGGGGCGAAGGCGGCGCGGTAGACCTCGGCGCCGCCACTGCTGTTGACTTCGGCGCTTACAGCCGGCGTGGGGGTGACGGGGGGCGGCGTCCAGGCCGGTCCGCTGCCCTGCAATTCGGCCAGGGATGCGCGGTTCAGGCCGGACGCCATCAACAACCCGCCGCAGCTTCCCAGCGTCAAAAGCCCAAATGACAGGATGAGACCGAGCCAGAAGCGGGACCGCACGGACAATCCACCGCGTGCGGGGGAAGAAGCGGGCGTTTCAGAAGAAGTCATAGGCAATTGGGAAAATAGTTGACTCGCTACGCATAATAGAGTTCACAACATATTATGCATCAAATGGTCATGTACCATGTAGTTGATAACTATGTGAGATTTACAAGAGCCGCATTTTATAGAGCCGAATGGCGTTCACCAGATTCTTGATAACCGGCATCATCGGATAAGCATCGGGAGATAGCGTTGGGTAGAGTTCAGCAGCAGAGGTTGAAATCACAGCCTGCTCCGGCAAACAGACCCAGGTTTATTGAAATACCCGAATACCCAGCAAGTTTCCCATGACCGACCCCTAAATTGATTCGACATTCGGCGGCCCTAAGTTAAGCATAGCAGATGCTCGACCCGTAAAAGCCCAAAGTCAAAAAGCGGGCGTTTCCGTGCAGAAACGCCCGCTTTTTATTTCGATACTTCACGGTCCGATTGAAGGGTTCGCCAGCCGGCTTTCAAAGTGCAAACCGACCGGCTCAGCAGGCGGAGCGTCTAGACGCCCCGCCTGCTTCTTAAGCCACTACCGACCCTCGATGAAGGGCAGGTATAGCGGATTGGTCAGCGTGCTCTGGTCCACATCCGCCGGCTCACCATACTCTTCACCGACCTTGAAGGCCCCATAGCGCTCGGTCGAGCCATCCACATTCACAAACTCAATGTAGTAGCTCTCACCGGCCACATTTGCCTGATACGTATAGCGAGTCGGCGCTACCGAATCAATCACGCTGGACGGCACCAGCTCACCGTTGGCCGACTGCTCCGAACCGTCGGCGAGTTCCATATACAGATTGAAGCCCGCGTTGCCCGTCTCGGTGGCCGTCTCCCAGATGAAGTAGACCGTACCGTCTGCCGCCCGCTCGCTATAAGCGTAGTTCAGCGCTGCAGCCAGCGGGGTGTCCAGGAACACGCCGAAGTCGTACGATGCGATCGTCGGCTCATCCAGCCCCGAAGCCTTCGCCTGGACATCCGTCAAGCCCTGGACAGGTTCGGCCGTTACGCCGCTGAAGTTGTCCGAATCCACCAGATCCGATTTCTCACTATCTGGAGTATAGGTTGCATTTATCGCCGTCGGCAGATAAGGATACGGCTGACCGTTATTCACCAAGGCAGACTGGCTGGAGCTAACCGAAATGGTGAAAGTCGGTTCGTCACCGGCCGGAGCGCCGTTATCGTCCACAGCACCGCCGATACCATTGTAATCCTCATCCAGCAGCAGGTTATTGAAGCTGTACCAGCCGGGATTACCGTCCGCATCATTTTTAGTCAGCGTCGTCAATACAGTAGTGGTACTACCCGTATCAGGATAGACAATCGTCAGCGTTACTTCTACACCGTTAAGACCCAGCGACTTGGATTCATTCTGCAGACCGTTCTTATCCTCGTCAACCCAGACGTAGTTACCCAACGCAGCAGGCTCTACATAATAGCCGAAGTCCGCATTCAGGTTGTTGGCAGGCTCCGCATTGGTATCTGCGTCAGACGGGCTGTCCACGCCGATGCTCACGGCCACAGGATCATGCTTGCTGCGATCAACCGTATCCTCGGCTGTCTCGGCGTCAGCATTGTCGTCCGTATAGACATTCTGGTCCGGCGCAATCGAGTGCCAGTACCCAGTCAGAATTCCGGCAGTGTCCGTCACATCCACCACGTAGTTACCATAGGCCAGGCCGTCGAAGAGATAGAGGCCGCCTGCATCCGTCGTCTGCGTACCGACCCGGGGCTCGCCCGGATCGATCAGACCGTTGCCGTTTAGATCCCGATAGAGGTCCAAGGTCACGCCTGCAATACCTGGCTCGTTATCATCGATCGTTCCTGGATTATTGTCAGGTCCGCCGTCACCGTCCCAAAGGCCGTCGGCATTCTGGTCCAGCCACACGCGGTTCCCGATAGAACCGGCCGTGCTGGTCGGCGCCCGGTAGCCGAAGTCCTGGCCCAGGTTGATGCCGTTGTCCGTTCCGTCAGGATCATTGGGACCGTCTCCGCTGGGATCGCCCAGATCCACGGTAGACTTATTGTTATTGTCTCCATTGGGATCGGCCGTATTATTCAATCCCTCCAATACGCCGCCGGGCAGGAAGTTCAGAGGCGAAACAACCACCTCGTACTCTTCGTTCGGATCCAGACCCGGGAAGAAGTAGAGCCCGTTCTCATCCGTTACCTGCGTAGCCAGAACCTGACTGGTCCCAGGAACTCTGAGTTCCACCAGCACGCCTTCGATCGGCGTGTCGCCTGCGGCCGGGTTGTAGTCTATTCCGTCACCCGGATCCGCATCGTAGAAGATGGTATCGCCGATGAGACCCAGGCCAGGCTCCTGCCCCATGGGCGTGTAGCTGAAGTCCTGATCCAGATCTTCCGTTGTCGTACCGTTCAGAACCGTGAAGCTGGTCCCATCCAACGGGCCGTCCTGGTCATAGGTCTGTTCCAGACCGGCCAGCACGTTGTTCGTATCCGTTACCTTCACGATATACGCCGCATCGTTCGGTGCGTTGGCGAAGTCGTTCAGGGGGAGCCCCTCAAAGATATAGTAGCCGTTCTCGTCGGTCGTATCCGTGGCGAGAATCGGCTCGCTGCCGATATCCCACACGCCGTTGCCATTGAGATCCTGAATCAACACAACCGTCACGCCGGGGATGCCCGGCTCCGTGCCTTGGGTTGTCTGATCACCGCCTGAACCGTCAACATCCAGCCAGACCGTATCGCCGATTCGGCCTACAGGCGCACTTACCGGTTGATAGCCGAAGTCCGCATTGAGGAAGACATCGCCCGGGGCCAGGACCACAGGCGCCGTCGTCTGGCCGTCGTTATTGCCGGCTGACGTGTCCGTCTGGGCAAAGTGGTCGGGATCTCCCGTCTGAGTGTAACCATTGGCCGTCTGGCCGTTGGTCACGGTCGGAATCGGGTGGCTGGCGCCGACGCTGCTGGTCACCTTCACTACATAGGCGCCCGGCTCCAGGCCATCGAACATGTAGTATCCGTTTTCGTCCGTCGTCCGGGTCGGGCTATAGCCGTCAGTCGTATACTGAACATCGTCCGGCGTTCCCCAAACCCCGTCACTGCCCGGGTCAGAGTAGAGTGTCACCGTCGCGCCTTCAACGCCGACTTCTTCCGGATCCTGCACGCCGTCGCCGTCGGTGTCGATCCAGAGCCGGTCGCCCAGCGCTGCGTCACCGCTTCCGCCGTCCACTTCCGGCTCCGTGTTTACGTTATAACCGAAGTCAGCCGTCAGATTTTCCAGCGGCTCATCGCCGCCAATGGTCACAGGATAGCCGGTCAGGCCCGGGTTATTCGGAATCGACGTCGTCCCGTGATCCTGGTTGCCGAAGTCCGCATTGGGCAGCGTGCTCGGCGGGGTCTGGGTCATATCGCCGTCGTTCGGCGTCGCGGCGTTACCGTCGCCATAGGGCATGGTGTATGTCGTACCGCCCGTACCGTCCCATACGTCCACATAGTAGTCGCCCGGAGCCAGTTGATCGAAGAGATAACCGCCGTGGCTGTCCGTCAGCGTCCGGTCCACTTCCTGCACTGTCCCGTCGCCGTCAGGATCGCCGTAGAGCACAACCACCACATTGGGCAGTCCCGGTTCGCCTTCGTCCTGATAGCCGTCGGAATTCTCGTCCAACCATACATAGTTGCCGATTGCGCCCAGCGGAGCCGAGACGAGACCGAAGTCATAGGAAGCGATTTTCTGCTCGTTCGTCGCCGGATCCCGGGCTTCCACATCGGTTAAGCCCTGAATCGGCTCGGCGGTGACGCCGGCGAAATCGTCCGAATCTTCCTTATCGTTGTTGTTGTTGTTGACATTAGCGTCGGTCGGCACATAGCCGTCCAGCGCCGCTTGGTCCGGATCCACCGAGATGGTGAAGGTTGGCTCGTCACCGGCGGGGTTCCCATCGTTATCAATGGCCTGGCCGATACCGTTGTAATCTTCATCCAGCAGCAGGTTATCAAAGCTGTACCAGCCCGGATTACCCGATGCATCGTCTTTGGTCAGCGTCGTCAACACCGTGGTGCTATTGTCGCCTGCCGTGTTGATATCTCCATCCTGACCGGGATAGACAATCGTCAACTGCACGGTCACGCCGTTCAGACCCGTCTCGCCGTCGTCCTGCCGACCGTTTTGGGGATTCTCATCCACCCAGACATAGTTGCCCAGCGAAGCAGGCTCCACATAGTAGCCGAAGTCAGCGGTCAGGTTCTGCACGCTTGTGGGGTTGGTACTGTTCTTGTCCAGTTCCACCTTGTAGTAGGCGTCATTCTGACTGTTATTGGTCAGATTGGGCGTGCCCAGCGAATGCCAGTAGCCGTTCAGCACCCCGTCGTCATCGCTCACGTTGACGAAGTAGGTCCCGTCCGGCAAGCCCGTTACCAGGTAGTTGCCCTGATCGGCGCCCACCGTCCCCGCGGTACCGGTCGTCTTGGCCGTGGTCACGAACGCATCCTCGCTGTCGAAGAGGCCGTTGTTGTTCACGTCCCGATAGATATCCAGCGTCACGCCGTCGATGAGCGGTTCATCGTCATCGGTGTTGGTGGAGCCGGGGGTGCTTTGGCCGTCCGGTCCGTTCACTCCCTGCCAGACGCCGTCGGCGTTGCTGTCGAGCCAGACCAGATTGCCCAACGAGTTATTGCCGTTGTAGCCGAAGTCCTGGTCCAGGTCGATGGGATTCCCCGTCGAGATGGTCGTCGTGCTCGTATTCGGCGTGCCCAAACCGTCGTCGTCATAGGTCTGGGTCAAGCCGCCCGGCAGGGTCGTCGGGTCTACCGTCACCGTATAGGTCTCGCCATTGGCGTCGATGGGCAAGCCGGTAAAGATGTAGTTGCCCTGCTCGTCGGTGACCGCTGTCCGGCAAGCATCTTCGTTATATACTTCCAGTTCCGCCAGGTTCAGGAAAGGAGTCGGAGTCGGATCAGCGCCCCACACCCGCACGTAGCGTCCGCTGGTCGACATGGACAGTTGCTTATAGTTGATTCCGGTCATGTCGCCCAGATTAAACTTCTTACCGGCAGGAGTATTGGTGAGCGCTGTGCCCAGCGGCGTTGCGCCAAAGTCCGTATCAGAAATCAGCACCCACGCATTCGACAGGCGGAACTGCAAATTATTGTCAGTCCGATTATATAAGTCGATGCGGGTTATATCCTGAATTGACCCGAGATCCACCTGCCACCACGTCGAGGAGGGAGAAATGTTATCGGCAGTCCAAACCGATCCGGCAGGATAATAACCATTCCGATTGCCGTCATTCGCATCGCTCGGCACAGAAGCAACGTGCGACTCCGAAGCCGAGGCCGGCATGCCGAGAGCCAGATTATAGCCAAGGCTCAGGTCATTATTGACGGCACTGCACAGTTCAACCGTCACGCCGGGGATGCCCCCTTCGTTGGGATCCTGTACGCCGTCGCCGTCCAGATCATACCAGACCCTGTCGCCGATGGTTCCCTGGGGCGTGACGCCCGGCTGATTGTTGGTGTAGCCGAAGTCCTGGAACCGGTTATGCTGTCCGCCGGAAACGCTGACCACGCTCGTGTTGGGCGTCGCCAGGCCGTCGGCATCGTAACTCTGGTTCAGTCCGCTCAGCACGCCGTCCGCGTCGTTCACCCAGACGGTGTACGCGCCGTCCGGCAGATCTTCGAAGAGATACTGGCCCTTCTCGTCCGTTACATCCGTGGCGATGACCGCGTTATCTGAATTGCGAATCAGGCTGACCGTCACGCCGGAGATGCCATAGTCGATGGCGTCCGCGGTCCCGCCCGCGCCCTGAGTCACGGCAGCGCCGCCGTCCACAGGCGGCAGACTCGGGCCGCGGCCGTCGGCATCGGCATCATAGAAGATGGTGTCGCCGATGCTGTTGAGGATGGCCGTGCCCGGCTGGTAGCCGAAGTCCATGTTCAGGAAGACGTCACCCGGATCCAGCACCACTGGTTCGCCGAAGTTGTCGTTGTTGGTTCCCGTGGTTCCGAAATGATCCGGATCCCCGGTCTGGGCGTAGCCGGATCCCAAAATCGGCTGGGAGGCCCCCGAATCGGCGGTCACACCCACGGCGTACGCACCCGGCGTCAGGTCGTCAAAGAGATAGTAGCCGTTGGCGTCGGTCGTCGTCGTGTCGGCAACCACATCGTCGGCGGTGCCCCAGATTCCGTCCGGTCCCGGACCGGAATAGAGGGTCACCTGCACGCCTTCAACGCCGACTTCACTCGGATCCTGCTTACCGTCGCCGTTACTGTCGATCCAGACGCGATCGCCGATGGCGGCCGTGCCCGTGTTCTCGTTGACCTCGGTATTCGTGTTGTAGTTGTAGCCGAAGTCCGCGCTCAGATCGTTTTCACCCGGCGACAGGTCGACTGTGTAGCCGGCCGGATTCTGGTTGCCAAAATCCTCCTGGTTGCTGTCTCCGTTGTTATTGGGCACGGTATAGTTCAGGCCCTGGCCGTCCAATGCAGCTTGCCCGCCGTCAATGGTGATGACGTAGCCGTCAGCCGCGGGCAGATCCGGGAAGAGATAACCGCCGTTGGCGTCCGTCACCGTGGTGATGGGCTGGCCAAAACCGTTGCCCAGGTCAACATTGGCGGGCGGCGTCAGGGTGACCACCACGTTGGGGATGCCCCGCTCGCCGGCATCCTGATGGCCGTCGTTGTCTTCATCCAGCCAGACATAGTTGCCGATGGAACCCGTTGCGACAAAGCCAAAGTCCAGTCCATGGTTATTATCACCGGGGCGGGCGGTTGTGTAGGCGATGACGGCTGTCGTGCCGTTCATGACTGCATCCGAATCCGCCACGTCCGTCACCGCATTGTTATCGGTCGCCGACGTGTTGCCGTTGGCGGGCTGGGCCGCGTTTGGCTGGGTCACGGTCATGCCGCTGACCGCAGACTGGGTCGTATTCACACGCACTTCGTAGGCGGTATAGGGCTGGATTGAATTGCCGCCGGTCATCCTGACGTTCTCCGGCCCGCCGAAATACCACTCGCCCGTCGCGCTGGTGACGGTCGTCCCGACCTGGGCGTTCGCCACCCCATCTCCGGTCGTATCCGCCCACAGGGTGACCGTCACGCCGGCAATCGGGTCCTCGTTGGGATCCTGGATGCCGTCGCCGTTCAGATCGTTCCAGATACGGTTGCCGATCTCGGTAGGCGCAGCCTTGTTGAGGATCTCAATATCCCCCATGGAATTGCCCTTGCCGAAATTCCGATCGTATTGGATACCGGGAGGCGGGATGTTGGGTCGGGAGGGTACCACTGTCCAACCCGCAATTTTCTCGCCGTTAACCATGCTTAGCTGAATAACGCCGTTTGAGAAAAGAGAAGTGTACGGATTATATGAATTTGACAACATCTCCCGCTTGCCCGGCCACATCCCCAAACCGCCGCCGGTCGTTTCATAGTGAGTCGCGCTGTTGGGAACATGATATTTATCTCCCCAGTAGAACTCGCCTTTGTCCGTCGCGCCGCTGAAGCTGTCACCGATCAGACCCAAAGTACGATTAGGGTCGTAATCATCAAGGATGTTGTTCGGATCGAATGGCACCCCCTGATCGTACACTGGACAACGATAGTCGGTAGACTCGAGAGCATAAACGGCGCCGAGTAGGCAGGCCTTAATCGTGTCGCCTGCATTGTTTATCTCCAGAAGAAAAGGAGCCGCACCGCCTGGAATAGGGTAGTAGTTCGCACTACCTATCTGATCACCCCATCGATTCAGGATCCCAATGGTCATGTTGCCGGTTGGGTCAATCTCGATATCCGCGACCACCGGCTGCGGATAGCTGCGCCGGGGTGTAATACCCGGGCCGCCGTGGTAAGTGTTGGGGATCCGGTCAAAGGTATCATTAAGGTAATCATCAACCCACGGTTGCCATCGCGAGTCCGCGTCGTCACCAGTGCCATGACTCGGGTAATAGGAATTGAGGTATGGGCCTGCCGCCGTCTCACCTTTGCCATCACGGTAATCCATGGGAATTTCAAGCGCCGTGCTGAAGGCCAACGCAGTTGTGGATGTATCGCCCAAGGCAGGCGGCGTAAAGCTCAGCACGTAGCCTCTCAGAGCGGCGCGGCTGCGGGTCCCGCCGTCGTTGCCGTCACAGACAACGCCCAGGTACCCGGTCTCGCCGTAAAACTCCAAACCGAAGGGGCGAATCGTGCCCGCACAGCTGGGGATGCCGGTTGCATTGGTCAGCAGATATTGGTTCGCCGCGCCCGGCACAACGCCGTTCGTCACCGGACCGCTGATGTCCAGCGAGACCAGGGCGCGCTGGTTCAGGTTCACCAGCCAAAGTCGCCGGCCGGTGAAGTCTACGTCCACATCGCCGTACGCGACCTTGCCGATCTTGGCATAGGCATCCAGATCAACCGACGGCGTGGTCGGATCAGAGACCAGAGTGTAATCCGAACCGCCGGAGCGGGTGATTGATCCCAGATTAATCGCCGCGCCGCCGTTGGCCGGCGTCACGCCCTGGAGCGTAAAGCCCTTCACGTTAGGCGACGCAGGGTTGGTAAAATCCGTCACGTAGACGCCGCCGGGACCCTGGGGACCGAAACCGGAATGACGCTTGGCATACGCGCCGGTAAAGAGGCGATTCTTCGTCGCCTGCCAGCCCTGCCCCCAAACCGAGCCGACCTGCACATTGGTCGCAGCAATTGTCTTGGCGGATGAATTGGAAATCTGAGAGTATTGCGCCGTGGCAATACCGCTGTTTCCATCCACAATCGAATTGTCGGCTGCCAGCATGGCCGGCACCGCCACCAGCGGATCCGCGCCGGACGCTGAATAATCGCTGGGTACAAGGACGCCCAGCATGAGGTCCCGGGCTTCCGCAGTATCCTCCAGAATAAACTGCACTGTCGTGCCGTTCTGAGTTCCGGCGGCCGCGCCGCTAGGCGCATAGCCGGCGGGCAGATTGGTGAACTCCGCCCGATAGGGGCCGGGCTTGCCCGCAAAGGCCGGCGCATCGATGCCTACATTACCGTCGCCGTTGGTTATTTTGCTTGCAACAAGCGCTCCAGTGGCATCATAGAGCGAAAGCCGTACGCCGTACACGCCTATATCCTCCGGCATAGCGCCGGTGAGCTCACGCGTGCCGTTGCCGTTAAAGTCCAGATAGACATGCCCGGCCACATTTCCGGTAACGGTAAACGGCGCGGTTTCGGCGCTCGGCGCCGCCGACGCATCGGCCGGCAGAAGTCCAAGCAACAAGCTAAAAAACATGAGTACTTGAACAAAACTACGTCTTTGATTACGCATTAATCGTCTCAAATTGAATCCATATTTCTCCACGAGCGATTCTCCTTATATCCCATTTCGGATCATCATATAACGTCAAATACCACAACCGTTTCCAAATAGGTTTTTCGTACTGAAATTGCTGCAAAAACGGTTGCGAGCATACAGGGAGCATAATCGCGACGCCGTCATCAATAATGGCTGCGACAAGCTCATTAGAATAAGAAACCCTCATACCGGAAATATCCAGCCGTAAGGTCGAGCCGCTTCTCTGTTTCAGCCTACGATCCAGAATAAGCCATAAAACGCCTAAAGCATCTGCAACCCATAGACAGATGAAGATTCACAAAGCCGTCAAACAGGCAGAATCCAAACACTGCTGCCAGCATCCTTGCATGAAGATAGACAAATATCTCTAAATATTCAGGGGGTAGGGAAAACGTTTGTTGGGCCGACTTATCGGGGGAGGAGCTTACATCGAGCCAACCAATTCGGGGGAGGACCACCTTACATTCAATCTTACTTTAGACAAGTTCCTTTCATAGAATAACAGATAATAGCAAAATCGATAAACCAACCCGTACAAGAAAACACAAGGTGAGGTAATTCTTACAAAAACAGCTTGCTTTATCTTCACTATACTACATTATCTTACGGAACTGCTCAAAATCAGCTCACTCCGAAGCGCCTCCCTCCCGGAGCAAATTGCCCCCCGGTATACAGATGTAGGGCGAGGAGTCCTCGCCCTACATCTGTATCATTTAAAACAACCGGCCCGGCGGTCGGACCGGAAACCCGATCTGCAACCCGTTAGCGACTCATGATCAAGGGCAGATAAAGCGGATTGGTCAGAGCGCTTCCATCCGCATCCGTCGGCTCACCGTACTCCTGCCCCAACTCATAGGGGCCATAGCGTTCGGTTGCGCCGTCCACGCTGACCAACTCAATGTAGTAGCGTTCGCCGGCTACACTTGCCTGGTAAGTGTAGTGAGTCGGCATTACGGAATCAATTACGCTCGAAGGCACCAGCTCGCTATTGACTAACTGCTGAGAAGCGTCCGCCAGTTCCATATAGAGGTTGAAGCCCGCATTACCCGTCTCCGTGGCCGTCTCCCAGATGAAGTAGACCGTGCCGTCGCCGCCGCGTTCTGCATAAGCGTAACTCAACGAGACCGACAGCGGCTCATCCGTGAAGCCCAGGTCTACGTTGTAGTTCATGCGTCCGTCCTGGGAACCAGTCAGCGCTGTGCTGTAGAGGCTGTTCTCCCATTCGCCATTCGGCTCCTCTCCATCCGCCGTAGCTTGCGCCAACGGATTCAAGGTTACGGGCTTGGAGTACACGCTGCCTACATTCTCATAACCCGTATCGATATTGCCGGTCGTCGTATCATCCGGGTCCAGCGCGCCCAGCGTGCTGTACGACAAACCCGTCTGCATGACGAAGTTTTCGATCACCACCATATAGTCGCCCGGCGCCAGGCCGTCGAAGAGATATGCGCCATTGGCATCCGTCACAACGCTGTAAGGCGTGCCGGGATTTCTCGGGTCATCCACCGGGGCGCCGGGGCTGCCGTCAAGGTTCGGCGTGTATAGCTTCACCGTCACGCCGTCCAGCACCTCCTCGCCGACCTGATAGATACCGTCATTCGCCGTGCCGGTCCCGCTGGTATTGTCATTCCAGAGGGTGCCGCCCAGGGCCAGAACCGCCTTATAACCGAAGTCGTAGGAGGCGATGTTCGTACCGTCCGCAGTCGCCAGGGTCGTATCCGTCTGTCCCTGGACCGGCTTAGCCACCGTACCGCTGTGCTCATTCGAATCGTCCGTCACGGCGGTTGTTGCCGCCGGATTCGTGTCGTTGTTGACCACAGTCTCTGCCAGCGTCAGCAGCACATCCTGATTCGGATCCACCGAGATGATGAAGGACGGCTGTGCCGGCGGTCCGGTGACTGCAGCGTTGCTTGAACTGCCCTCAGCGTAATCCTCATCCAGCAGCAGATTCGGGAAACTGTAGTAGCCCGTGGCATCCGTCTTGGTGACCAGGGTTGTGATCGTGCCGTCGGGATAGGTAATGACCATCTTTACTTCCACGCCTTCAATCGGCGGCTCGCTGGGGTCCTGGATACCGTCAGGCGTCAGGTCCGTCCAGATGTAGTTGCCCACCGCGGCAGGCTCCACATAGTAACCGAAGTCAGCCGTCAGGTTCTGCACGCCCGAGGGGTTGGCGCTTGTCGGGTCCAGCTCCACCCTGTAGTAGGCGTCATCCTGGCTGTTGTTGGTCAGATTGGGCGTACCCAGCGAATGCCAGTAGCCGTTCAGCACGCCGTCGTCATCGCTCACGTTGACGAAGTAGGTTCCGTCCGGCAAGCCTGTCACCAGGTAGTTGCCGTTATCTGCCGCCACGTCGCCGTCGTTGCCATTGGTCACCACGCTGGTCACCAGCGCATCTTCGCTGTCGAAGAAGCCATTGCCGTTGACGTCCCGGTAGATGTCCAGCGTCACGCCGTCGATGAGCGGTTCATCGTCATCGGTGCCGAGAATGTTGTCCGCGCCGTCCAGATCGTAGACGCCGTCGGCGTTGCTGTCGGTCCAGACCAGGTTGCCCAACGAGTTGTTGCCGTTGTAGCCGAAGTCCTGGTCCAGGTCGATGGGGTTCGCCGTCGAGATGGTCGTCGTGCTCGTATTCGGCGTGCCCAAACCATCGTAGTCATAGGTCTGGGTCAAGCCGCCCGGCAGGGTCGTCGGGTTCACCGTCACCGTGTAGGTCTCGCCGTCCGCGTCAACCGTCAAATCGGTGAAGAGATACTTCCCGTTCTCGTCGGTCACTGTCGTCTGACAAGTCTCGTCGTACACTTCCAGTTCCGCCAGGTTCAGATACGGAGTCGTATCGCCCCATACCCGAATGTATCGACCGCTGGTTGACATGAGCAGCTGCTTAAAGTCGACCCCGGTCATGTCTCCCAATGAGACAGCGTAGTTGGCATTGGCAGTCGCCTCCGCCAAGGTGTCCAAATTTGCCGTCGTGCTGAAATCCGTGTCGGCAGCCAGCACCCAGGCATGTGAATTTCGGAACCCATATCCAGTCCGCCCATACAAATCGATGCGGGTGATGTCCTGGATTGACCCGAGATCCACCTGCCACCAGGTCGAGGAGGGGGAGATGTTGGCAGCAGTCCAAACCGAGCCTGCGCCATAGTTCCCATCCCGATTGCCGTCATTCGCATCGCTCGGCACAGAACTGACGTGCGACTCCGAAGCCGTGGCCGGCATGTTGAGGGCCAGGTTATTGCTCAGGCCGCACAACTCAACTTCCACGCCGGCAATGCCGGCCTCGTTGGCATCCTGTACGCCATCGCCGTCCAGGTCGTACCAGACCGTGTCGCCGATGGTCCCCTTGGGCGTCACGCCCGGCTGATTGTTGGTGTAGCCGAAGTCCTGAAGCCGGTTATGCTGTCCGCCGGCAACACTGACCGCACTCGTGTTGGGCGTCGCCAAGCCGTCGGCGTCATAGCTCTGGTTCAGTCCGCTCAGCACGCCGTCCGCATCATTCACCCAGACGATATAATCGCCGTCGGGCAGATCCTCAAAGAGATACTGACCGTTTTCGTCAGTTACGTCGGTGGCGATGATGGGTTCGCCTGCATCCCAGACGTCATTGCCGTTCAGGTCATCGATCAGGCTGACCGTCACGCCGGAGATGCCGTAGTCCATCGCGTCCGCGGTCCCGCCCGCGCCCTGGGTCACGGCAGCGCCGCCGTCCACAGGCGCCAGGCTCGGCCCGTTGCCGTCGGCATCGGCATCATAGAAGATGGTGTCGCCGATGCTGTTGAGGACGGCCGTGCCCGGCTGATAGCCGAAGTCCATGTTCAGGAAGACATCTCCGGGCGCCAGCACCACCGGTTCCCCGTAGTTGTCGTTGTTGGTCCCCGTGGTTCCGAAGTGATCCGGATCCCCGGTCTGGGTGTAGCTGCTGCCCAGCACATCCTGAGAGGCGCCGCCGGAATTCGTCACGCCCACGGCGTACGCGCCGGGCGTCAGGTTGTCGAAGATGTAGTAGCCGTTGGCGTCAGTCGTCGTCGTCCCGGCCGCCACGTCGTCAGCCGTTCCGAAGATGCCGTCCGGCCCGGCCGTGTAGAGGGTGACTTCCACGCCCTCAACGCCGACTTCGTTCGGATCCTGCTTACCGTCGCCGTCGCTGTCGATCCAGACCCGGTCGCCGATGGCGGCCACGCCCGTGTTGTCGTTGACCTCGGTATTTGTGTTGTAGTTGTAGCCGAAGTCCGCGCTCAGGTCGGTTTCACCCGGCGACAGGTCGATCGTGTAGCCGGCCGGGTTCTGGTTGCCGAAGTCTTCGTTGTTGCGGTTGGCATCGCCGTCGCCGTCCGTATCCGTGGTGTTGGGCACGGTATAGGTCAACCCATGGCCACCCAACGCGGATTGGGCTCCGTCAACGGTAACGACATAGCCGTCAGCCGCGGGCAGATGCGAGAAGAGATAGCCGCCATTGGCGTCCGTCACCGTGGTGATGGGCTGACCGAAGCCGTGGCCAAGGTCAACATTGGCAGGCGGCGTCAGGGTCACGACCACGTTGGGGATGCCCCGCTCGCCCGCGTTCTGTTCGCCGTCGTTATTTTCGTCCAGCCAGACATAGTTGCCGATGGCCGCTTCCGACACAAAGCCATAGTCGAGACCATGGTTATTGCTGCCCGCGGGGCCGGTCGTGTAGGCGATGACGGCCGTGGTACCGCTCATGACTGCATCCGAATCCGCCACGTCCGTCACCGCATCGTTGTCCGATGCCGACGCGTCGCCGTTGGCGGGCTGAGGCGCGTTTGCCTGGGTCAGGGTCATGCCGCTGAGGGCAGGCTGGGTCGTATTCACGCGCACTTCGTAGGCGGTGTAAGGCTGGATGGAATTGCCGCCGGTCATCTTGACGTTGTCCGGGCCGCCGAAGTACCACTCGCCCGTGGCGCTGGTGAGGGTCGTCCCGACCTGGGTATCGACCGTTCCGTCTCCGTTCGTATCCGCCCACAGGGTGACCGTCACACCGGCAAGCGGATCCTCGTTCGGATCCTGGATGCCGTCGCCGTTCAGATCTGCCCAGATACGGTTGCCGAGTTCAATGGGCGCAGCTTCGTTGAGGATCTCGATATCCCCCATACTATTGCCCTTGCCGAAATAATTACTCCGTTGCGTAGGCACCACTGTCCAACCGGCTATTTTAGATCCGTCGAGCATATTGAGCTGTATGACACCGTTCGAGTAAATAGCAGTGTTTGGATCGAACGCATTCGAGAGAATCTCCCGCTTACCAGGCCACATGCCCAAACCGCCATCGGTGGTTTCCCAGTGAGTGCCTTCGCCCGTGTAGAACGCATCACCCCAGTAAAATTCGCCATCACCGCTGAAACCATCCGTATTTAGACCAAGACCGTTATTGGTTCCTGTGGTGGGAAGACCTGGGTCAGCTACGGCGCAACGATAGTCGGTGCTCTCCAGCGCATAAACGGCGCCAAGCCGGCAAGCCTTGATCATATCGCCTGCATTGTTTATTGACTGCAATGTGCTTACGGTATATGCGGGGTATGGGCCGCCACCGGAAACAGCCGGCTGCTGCCTATCACCCATTTGGTCACCCCAACGACTCATGATCCCAATTGTCATGTTACCTGTTGGGTCGATCTCTATGTCCGAAACTACCGGCTGTGGGTAACTACGACGATGAGGAATGGAAGTGTACCCACGATCCAAGGTGTCATCATAGTTATCAACCCACGGCTGCCATTCCGTATCAGCAGCATCGTTGTTAGAGGGATCCGCATTGTTCCATGGACCTTGCGCCACTTCACCTTTATTGTCACGATAATCCATTGGGATCTCAAGTACCGTGCTAAAGGACAAACTGGTCGTGGCCGTATCGCCTAACGCCGGCGGCGCAAAGCTCAGCACGTAGCCTCTCAGGTTTGCACGGACACGACTCCCGTTGTCATTGCCGTCGCAGACAACGCCCAAGTAACCGGTCTCGCCATAAAACTCCAACCCGAACGGACGAATCGTCCCCGTGCAGCTTGGAAGGCCACTCGCGCTACTGAGTAGATACTGATTCGCCGCACCCGGCACAACGCCGTTCGTCACCGGGCCGCTGATGTCCAGCGTAATCAAAGCACGCTGATTCAGGTTTACCAGCCAGAGTCGCCGGCCAGTGAAGTCCACGTCAACATCGCCGTATGCAACTTTGCCAATCTTCCCGAAAGCATCCAAGTCGATTGACCAGTTGGCTGGATCAGTCGATAAGACGTAATCAGGCCCTGAAGAGCGGTCGATGGAACCGAGATCTATCGACGCGCCACCGTTGGTCGGAGTCACGCCCTGCAACGTAAAGCCGGTCACGGTGGGTGATGCGGGATTTGTAAAATCCGTCACATAAACACCACCTGGGCCCTGAGGGCCGAAACCAGAGTGACGCTTGGCATACGCGCCGGTAAAGAGGCGATTCTCGCTCGCCTGCCAACCTTGCCCCCAGACCGAACCAACCTGCACATTAGTCGCAACTATCGACTTGGTATTTGAATTTGAAATCAGGGAGTATCGTTCTGTCGCGATACCGCTGTTTCCTAACGCGTCCACAATCGAATTATCAGATGCCGTCATGGCCGGCACCGCCACCAATGGATCCGCACCGGATGCGGAATAATCGCTGGGTATCAGGATGCCCAGGTGGAGGTCTCGAGCCGCCGCCGTATCCTCCAGAATGAACTGCACTGTCGTGCCGTTCTGGGTTCCGACGGCCGCACCGCTCGGCGCATAGCCGGCGGGCAGTTCGGTGAACTCCGCCCGGTAGGGGCCCGGGTTGCCGGCAAACAGTGACGCGGCAAGTCCGAGATCACCGTTGGCATTGGTCACATTGGTCGCAACAAGCACTCCATTTGCATCATAGAGCGAGAGCCGTACGCCGTACACGCCTGTCTCCGGCGTAACGCCGGCGGATTCACGCGTACCGTTGCCGTTAAAATCCCGATAGACATGCGCCGTTATATTTCCCGTGACCGGAAACGGCGCGGTTTCGGCGCTCGGGGCTGCCGACGCATCGACAGGCAGAAGTCCGAGCAACAAGCTGAAAAACATGAAAAGTTGAACCAAACTACGTCTTTGATTTCGTGAGAACTGTCTAAAATTTAATCCGTATCTCTCCACGAATAACTCTCCTTTACCAAACGCGGGACCATTCAAATAAACATCACGCAACATAGACCGGTTATACATAGGTAAGGCTTTTGCATACAGGCAATATCAACAGAAAATATTACAAGTTTCATTACTTATCACAGATGCAAGCAGCAAAATTGGTCAGTCTTTATCCGTCTTAGAAAAATCGGGGGTGGGTAAGAATCCTTTTGGAAACTCACGAAAAATCGTGTGGTTACATTGTCGGAATACAGCCGCACTTAATCGTGGTTGATAATCGAAAAGGCGATGATTGCCCAAATATGGCGAAAACCAATGATCCCTATCGCTACATATAGTAGGTATAGCCATTTCTTACACTAAATAGGCGACGTCTACTTAGTGTATTTTCGTTGCCACGATTAAGTGCAGTCATGCCCGTTATATTACGACGGCGCAAAAGGCAAAAAGAAACGCCAACTTAATTACTTTTCGGCCTCCTTATTTTGTCAACATAAAATTAAGCAAAAGCTTAAGAGTGAATGAAAGCTTACGGGGGGAAACATCATTATCATACAATATCATCAGTATGATAAAAAAATCATGCGTCGTCAGCGCCCCACCTTGCGCTCAAGCTCCAAAAAGATTATTCAAGTCAAATACAAGAAAAAAAGTATAAAAAAGAGGAAGCGGCGCATGGGGTATCCCCCGTGCGCCGCTTCCTCTCCATGGCGGTTAAGCCATATCAAC
>JAGRCP010000010.1 GCA_020433455.1 Caldilineaceae bacterium
TTACCAATGCGGGCATGGTTCAGTTTAAGGATGTGTTTCTGGGCGCGGACAAGCGTCCGTATCGACGCGCCACGACATCCCAAAAATGCATGCGCGTCAGCGGCAAGCACAATGACCTGGAGAACGTAGGCCCCAGTCCCCGCCACCATACATTTTTTGAGATGTTGGGCAACTTTTCTTTTGGCGATTACTTTAAGCGGGACGCCATCAAGTTTGCCTGGCAATTGCTGATGGAAGAGCTGGAGTTGGACATCGAGCGCATGTGGTTCAGCGTCTACACCGACGATGACGAGGCTGAACGCCTGTGGATTGAGGCGGGCGCGCGGCCCGAGCGGGTGCTGCGCTTCGGCAAGAAAGACAATTGGTGGGCCATGGGCGATACCGGTCCCTGCGGGCCCTGCTCCGAAATTCACTACTACTGGGGCGATCTGGACAAGCAGGACGCGGCGGGCGTCAATGTGGACGATGAATATCTCGAAATCTGGAACCTGGTCTTTATGCAGTATGACCAGAAGGCCGATGGTGAAATGGTTCCCCTGCCCGCGCCCAGCGTAGACACCGGCGCAGGGCTGGAGCGGATTGCCAGCATCCTCCAGGGGACGGACAACAACTACGACACCGATGCATTTTTGCCCATTATGGCGCGCATTCAGGAACTGGCCGGGCAGAACGATAGGGAGCGGGCTGAGAACCTCTACCGCTATCGGGCCATCGCCGACCATGCGCGGGCCTGCACCTTCCTCATCAGTGACGGCGTGCTGCCGGGCAATGAGAGTCGCAGCTACGTTCTGCGCATGATCCTGCGCCGCGCGGCGCGCTTCGGCAAGCTCATCGGTTTCGACGGTCCCTTCCTGGCGGGCGTAGCCGATACGGTCATTGACGAGATGGGCGGTCACTATACGGATCTTATACATAAGCGCGACTTCATCCTTCAGACCATTACCGATGAAGAAGAGCGCTTCCAGCGCACCCTGAACACGGGCCTGGCGCTTCTGGACGAACTCATGGCCGATCTCAATGCCCGGGAAGAGACGGTTATTTCCGGCGAGCAGGCTTTTTTCCTGTGGGACACCTACGGCTTTCCCATTGACCTGACCCGCGACGTGGTGGAAGAAGAGGGCTTCACCATTGACATGGCCGGCTATGCCGAGGCGCTGGCCGAGCAGCGGGAGCGCAGCCGCGGCAGCGCTCAGGACAAGGCTATGCAGGACGTGACGGTCTACGGGCAGTTGCTCGCGGATCTCAAAGCCCGGGGCCTGCTGGCGGAAACGGGCGTTGAGTCCCTTATCTATGAAAATCTGGCCGATGCGAGCGGCGAGGTTCTGGGCCTGCTGGTTGACGGCGGAATTGTCCAGGAAGCCGGCGCGGGAAGCGAGGTGGAACTGGTGCTGCCCGCCACGCCCTTCTACGTGGAGAGCGGCGGTCAGGTCAGCGACACGGGCGAAATTTACTACTTTCCGGAAGATATGGACATGCCCGTCTGGACCGTGGAGGTTACCGGTATGGCGCGTCCCGTGCCCGGTCTGATCGTCCATCGGGGGCTTGTGACCTCGGGGACGGTGCAGGTCGGCGATCCGGCGGAAGCGGTCATTGACACGGTGCGACGCTGGGACATCATGCGCAACCACACGGCTACCCATGTGCTCCAGGCAGTGCTGCGCGAGCGATTGGGCGATCACGTCCATCAGGCCGGCTCTCTGGTCGCGCCCGAGCGGTTGCGCTTCGATTTTACCCATGGCCAAGGGCTCAGCACAGACGATCTGGACTTTATTGAGGCCCGGGCGAATGAACTGGTGCGGGCTAATTACGACGTCAACACGCGGGAGACATCCTATGATCGGGCCGTGGCCGAGGGTGCAACCGCGCTCTTCGGCGAGAAGTACGGCGATATTGTACGAGTCGTCTCTTTTGGAGAAGACGAGGGCGTCAGCATGGAATTGTGCGGCGGCACCCACGTAGACACCACGGCCGAAATCGGCAACTTCCGCGTTCTCAACGAAGGCAGCTCAGCCGCGGGCGTGCGCCGCATTGAGGTCGCGACCGGTCGGGGCGCGGATGCGTTCATCGAGCGTCGGCTTCACGAACTGCGTTCGGCAGCGGATCTCCTCCACGCCCGGCCCGAAGAGGTGGCGGCATCGGTGCGTCAACTCCAGAGCCGCAATAAGGAACTTGAGCAGGAATTGGATCAGCTGCGGCGGGCCGCGGCCCAATCCCAAAGTCAGGCGCTGCTGGATCAGGCTGTAGAAGTGGACGGCGTCGCCGTGTTAGCCACACAGGTGGAGGCTGGGGATGTGGATACCCTGCGCGAGATGACCGACTGGTTCCGTAATAAGTTGGGCAGCGCAGTTGTAGCAGTGGGTGCGGTGATAGACGAGAAGCCAATGCTGGTGGCCGCGGTGACGGATGACGTGATTGCCCGGGGCGTCAAGGCGGGCGATCTGGTGCGCGACGCGGCCAGGATCATGGGCGGCGGCGGCGGCGGCCGCTCCAACATGGCCCAGGCCGGCGGTAAGGATGCAGGCAAGCTGGCTGATGCCCTGGCGTCCATCCCCGGATGGGTGGGCGAAAAGTTGGGCTAGCCTGGTATTGCTATCTCCCGATGGGAAGATAGACATTATTCACCTCATCCGATGGCGTAGATGTGGGTGTGGGTGTAGATGTGGGTGTGGGCGTTAGATGGGACAATGACGTTGCGGTGCTGGTGAGCGTAGCGAACGGCGCGCTTGTTGGTGTTGCAGTCTGTGTCGGCATGGGCGTCGCTGGGGGCGTCGCTGTGAACGCCTGAGTCGGTGTCACAGTCAGTACCGGCGTCTGGGTGAGGGCGTCTGTTGCGCATACCCACTCTGCCCGAAACCATTTATTATGATCCATTGTGACCGAAATGGTTTGACTTTGATTGGGTAGTAAGTGCCAGTCCGGCGAAACATCGGGGACGTACCAGTACCAATCCAAATGACACTGGGCGGTTTGTAGTACGTCAGGATACGCGGCAGAGATACTGATTACATCGTTGTGATCATAGAGCCCGCTTTTATCGGGGATAACTGTGATTAACTCTACAGCGGGGGTCTCTTGTTCGTTAAGAATGATAACCGCGGATATTGACAGTGTATGTTTATCTGTTGTTTCGCCATAGTCGCAGTTCCAGCGCGCTTCAAACCATTTGTCATGATCCATCGTGACTTGGATGGTTTGATTCCTGTTGGTCAACTGGTGCCAGTCCGGTGAGACATCGGGTACATACCAATACCAGGCAAGCAGACAGACTCGCCCTGGCTCAGCATCAGGCGGGGCGGTAGTAATTTCAATCCGCGTGCCATCGGCGTAAATTCGACCCTGCTCTGGGCTCACCTGGATGAGGGAATTCTCAACAGTTTCTTTCCCGTCGTATCGGACAAGAGCTCTGACCGAAAGTTGGCGGGTGGTTGCGGTCGCGCTTGTGCAGGTCCACTCCGCGCGAAACCACTTGTCGTGATCCATCGTGACCGAGATAGTCTGGTTGTGGTTGGGCAATAAATGCCAATCCGGGGAGATGTCAGGGACGTACCAATACCAGTTAAGCTCGCACTGCCAGCCGGAATCAAGCTTAGGGTATCGCGCGGTAATTTCGATATATGCTCCATGGTTGAATAGTGTCAGATTCGGGTTGACTTGAATCAGCGAGTTATCTATGGTCTCGCCCTCTCCTTGTCTGACAATCGCCTCAACCGATAGTGTTCGTTGTTCTCCTTCGCTGTATCCCCAAATTTCTTCCAGCGCACCTTTTAAATCTGGTTGCGGCCCGATTTGCTTTATACCGTTTTGGGGTGTTCCTGTCCTGCGTAAAATCTCCTTAATCTCCGTCGCCGTCGCAGATGTGCCGAATTTAGCTCGATAATTTTCTTGCGTGAGCGCCACTACACCGGCGACGATCGCGCTGGCAGATGATGTACCTGAGAAGGAATTGGTGAACCATTGATTCTTTAGCGTTGCATCCGAACTGCCGGGATAGAGATCGCCATATCCAGCCGTCACTACCTCGTAGCCCCAGCCTTGCACATCCACTGTGCTGCCGTAATTAGAATATGAAGCGGCCGACCTGACGTTGGTATAAGCGGGGGGATAGGCGGCTCCAACCATAATGGCTCCCGAGTCATTTTGCGGCAGAAATGGGTAATGGTCGGTCAAGTATATTGGATCGTCCAGGTTTTGCTGTCCGTTTCCAGCCGCTTCAATAACTACTCTGCCGTTGGAAATCGCAGTAACGATAGCATCGTAGTATGGCCTATACCATTCTATCGGAACAGACCCATACTGTGAATTTCCAATTGGATCATACCGCGGTCCGGATATTTGTAATTCAATTAGGATAATGTCTCCGCTATTTATGGCTTGCATGCATTCAAGAATGCCATTTCCGATAGAGTAATAGACGGAGGCAAAATAGAAATTTGCATCAGGCACGAGTCCCTTAATCCCCCAGCCGTTGTCGCGCCCGCCTAATAAGCCGAGTACGGCGGTGCCGTGATTGCTGTCCAGGTGGTTGTATTCTGTGGAATATATTGTAGTAACTGGGGGTAATTCCGCGTGTGATGAGTTATAAAGAAACTCAACATCGCATATGTTGACGTCTTCGCCGCTACCATGTTCCTGTCCCCATGTCCATCTTGCGCCAGTGCCATTGGGCGCATCATCTACGTACCCCTGATAGGGCCGGCGGGCGTTTTCGTCAGGAATTGAATAGTCGGGTATCTCAGATGCTTCCATTAATTTGGGAATTAAGTATGCTGCTTCAATGAAATCAAGCGCGACAAATTGGCGGGCTGTATTTACTGCATCCCGACCTGGCGGCAGAGCAAGGCGCATGTAGCTGTTGAGGTCAGGCAGCTTTCTCCCTGCCTTTGCCTCGCCTGCGGCTCGAATTTCATCGATTTCCTCCTCTGTAAGCGTGTATGAGCGCATCCACGTTCCGCCGTCGGATAGCGTCGCCACGCTGGCGGCGATTGCCTCCGTAGTAAATCCGCGCACAGATGTTTGGGTAAGTGTGCTTTGGGGCATCCCGTTGCGTAAACGCATGCTCAGCCGTTCGTCGAACTTGATCTCAATGACGTTTTCTTCAAACCGCTGGTAAATATTTTCCCGGTTCATGGGAATATTGGTCTTTGTATCAACTATGCTTTGTTGTGACCATGTCGACTTCTGGAGAGCGACAATAAGCGAAGCCAATACAATAAGCACCAGCGCACAAGATGCCAGATGGAATGCAAGTCGTTTTGGGGATAATGATTGACGGTTCATTTGAGGTTCCTTTCAGTATGTGAACCATCAACTTGAACGCACATTGCTCCTTGAGCATACGTAAAATTGGGAAGAAGATCAAGAGTGAAGTAAATGCTTCCGCGAATTTATCAAGCGCACGGAATAGCTTCCACCTATGATTGCCAGGCGGTAAGGAGAGTATCATGGCTGGTCGATGCCCAGATGTCAGAACCGCCTGAGGTCCTATTTTTTTTGCAAAAAAATATTTATCAAATATTTCATAAATATTGACGAAACCGTTTTTACTGTGGTATAGTGCCAACTCTGGAATGAGTAGTAAGCTGATCGGCAGGCGTTCCTGTCAAGGTCGGCATCATTATCGGGCGGGTTTATGACCATGCACGCGGTTCGTAAGCAAATTTTGCAGATCCTCAAGGAAGAGGGCGATGCCACCGTGGCCGAGTTGGCCAAGGCGTTGGAGATGGCGCCGGTCTCCGTGCGGCATCATTTGGATCTGCTGCAGGGCGACAACCTTATTGCCGTGGACCGGGTGCGACGCAAGGGCAGCGTGGGCCGGCCTCAGCAGGTTTACGGGCTGACGCCGGAAGCCAATGAATATTTTCCCGACAACTTCGCGGGCCTGGCCGGTAAGCTTGTCCTGCAAATGAAAGAGTATCTGCCCGCGGAGCAGGTGGATCAGGCTTTCGCCGCGATTGCCCGCCAGATTGCAGAGGAGCTGCCGGTTGACGAATTGCCGGACGCGGAATTGTCGACGCGTTTGGCCGCGGTGGCTGACTTTCTCAACGAACGAGGATACTTATCCCGCTGGGAGCAGGTTGTGGGAGAAAACGGCGGCGCGTATTTTTTGCTGCACAAGCACAATTGTCCTTACGCATCCGTATCCCAGGAGCATTCAGAAATCTGCTGCATGGATCAGAAGCTCGTGGATGAATTGGTCGGGACTCATTGCGAGCGGGTCCAATCGATGCGGGACGAGGAGCGCTGTTGCACCTATCGCGTTGCTGCTGAATCTGCCGCAAACGCGTCGATAGCACCGATTGAACTCGTGTTTACATCCTGAAGGCGTACTGATTAAAGATGACGATTCACTCTTTAGCAATGACCGATTTAGGCCGGATTACGACCGATGCCCCGCCCGCTGCGTGGCCCGAGGCGACGCCCATGCACGACAGCTACGGCCGGCGCATCAATTACTTGCGCATCAGCTTGACTGACGTCTGCAACCTGCGTTGCGTCTACTGTATGCCGGAAAATATGCAGTTCCGTCCCCGCCGCGAACTGATGACCGACGATGAGATCATGACCCTGGTGAAGGTGGGGGCCAGTCTGGGCGTCACCAAAATTCGTCTCACGGGCGGCGAACCCACCATTCGCCCCCGCGTCGTCGAGTTGATTCGGCGCATGGCGGCCGTGCCCGGTATCAAAGATTTAGCCATGACCACCAACGCCCTTTTGCTGGAGGAGATGGCCGAAGATCTGGCCGCGGCGGGATTGAAGCGCGTCAATATCAGCATCGATACGCTGGACCCGGAAAAGTTCAGGCGCATTACCCGCTGGGGCGATATTGACGACGTGTGGCGCGGCATCCGCGCGGCCGAAGCCGCGGGCCTGCTGCCGATTAAGCTCAATTGCGTGGTCGTGCGGAACTTTAACGACGAGGATGTGGTTGATCTGGCGCGGCTTACGCTGGCGCATGATTGGGAAGTGCGCTACATCGAGATGATGCCCTTTGGCGAGATTACCGACTTTCAGCAAAGCAATGTGGTCTCGTTTCGCCAGATGCGCGACATTGTAGAGGCGGCCTTCGGACCGCTGGAAGAAGCCGGCTACGATTTTGTGGATCCCAGTCGTCCCTTCCGCATCCCCGGCGCGCGGGGTACGCTGGGCTTCATCAGCAGCGTGACCGAGCCCTTTTGTCAGGGGTGCGGGCGAGTGCGTCTCACCGCAGACGGGAAGCTGCGTCTCTGTCTCCTGCGTGATGATGAGGTAGACTTGCTCACGCCCTTGCGCAGCGGCGCCACGTTCGAGGAACTGCGCGCGCTCATGCGCGACGGGGCCTACCATAAACCATGGGGACACGGTCTCGACCAGGGCCTGATTGCCCAGGGCCGGACCATGAATCAAATCGGCGGATAGCATTAGGTCGCGGCCCCGTATAACCAACATTGCACAACCATTTTGTTGTTAAATTTTCGTTGTTAAATTGACTCTAATCAGGAGCGAGCAATGAACGATCAAACTTTAGCGCCGGAGACAGCCCTGGCCGGCATCACTATTACCGAGACGGCGGCAGAGAAGCTGGGCGGCGTCATGGCCCAGAAAGGGTTGGAGGGCGATCAGGCCCTGCGCGTTTTTGTCCAGGGCGGCGGCTGCGGCGGCATGCAGTACGGCATGACCTTTGACGAAGTGCGGGACGGCGACCGGGTCTTCTCCCAGCACGGACTGAAGGTAATCGTGGACGAGACCAGCCTCTTCTATATCGACGGGGCCAGCATCGATTACGTGGACAACCTCATGGGCGGCGGCTTCCATATCGAGAATCCTCAGGCCGTGAGTTCCTGCGGCTGCGGCAGCAGTTTCCGTACGGCGCAGACCCATACCGGTGAAGAAGTCGGCGAGAAGAGCTGCGGATACTAAATCCAATCGACCGCGGACGGCGCGGATTTCAGCTGAAATCCGCGCCGTCCGCGGTCGATTCTTATCTGGAATCTTATCTCTAATTCGGTCTCTAATCTGACCCCTAATCTGAAGGTGTTGACATGAGTAGCGCGAATCAGGAATCGCTGGCGGAGCAGATTCAGCAAGTGCTGGACGGCTATCGCCCTACCCTCTACATGGACGGCGGCGATGTGGAGTTGCTGAAGGTGGATGACGACGGCATCGCCCACGTAAAAATGCTGGGTGCGTGCATCGATTGCCCCATCAGCCTGCTCACCATGAAGCTGGGCATTCAGCGCCTGCTGACGGAGAACTTTGAGGAAATCACCGGGATTAACGCCATCACCGATATCGACATCTCTGCGCTGTATAATCGCCCGGACCTCCAACCGGCGTAAGTTGGCAATAGAATTTTATTTTTATCAAAAACTTCATAGTAATTTAGGTCCTTTTTAGAGGCCATGCTATCATCTTAGACTGTTTATGCGTTGAAGCGTCGGCTGTTATGAACGCAGCGTAGGAGAAAATGTTATGCGTATAGCCTTAATCAATCCGAAGTTTCGTCTCCCCATTGATACGCGCACCACGCCTCATCTCGGTTTGGCCTACCTGGCAGCCGTGAGCGAACGGCGGGGTGATGAGGTCATTATCTTTGATGCGGATGTGGAGAAGCAGAGTGTTGCCGAGTTCGTGCAGGAATTTCGCCCCCATTTGGTGGGCATCACGGCCAACACGCCTCAGGTCAAGCAGGCCTGGCGTACGGCCCGGGCCATCAAGGAAGTGCACGATTGTCTCATTGTCCTGGGCGGTCCCCACGTGAGCGTGCTCCCGGAAGAGAGTTGCGAAAAGCCCTACGTGGACATTGTTGTGCGCGGCGAGGGCGAAGATACGTGGATCGACATCAGCGACCGGCTGGAGGCATTCCAGGCCGATCAGCCTTACAGCACTGAAGCGTTCATGCATCCGGAGAATGAAATCTTCGAAGATTGTCTGGGCATTACCTACAAAACCAGCGACGGCCGAATTCACAACACCATTGATCGCACGCCCATTGCCGACCTGGATAGCCTGCCCTGGCCCGCCTACCATCACTTCAAGATGGACAAGTACACCAACCTGCAGCCGGCGACGGATCACGTAGACGGTGCGCGCAGCTTCAGCATCATGACCAGTCGGGGCTGTCCTTATCGCTGCACTTTCTGCTCCCAGTCCATTATGCCCATCAAGTGGCGCAGCCGCAGCCCTGAAAGCGTGTTGGCCGAATGGCGCCATTTGGTGGAAGACCTGGGCGCGGAAGAGATCGGCATCCTGGATGACAGCGCCAACATTCGCGTCAAGCGCCTGGAAGAGATCGGCACGCTGCTGATTGAGAACAACCTGAACCACGTTCCGTGGATTTTCGTCAACGGCATCCGCGCCAATTTGGCCAGTAAAGAGCTGCTCCAGTTGCTCAAGGATGCGGGGTTGCGCCGCACGGCCTTTGGCGTGGAGTCAGGCGATCCCGAGGTGCTGAAGAGCATTGATAAGAAGGTGGACCACGATACCATCCGCTGGGCGTTTAAGAACGCCAAGGAAGTGGGACTGGAAACCATTGCCTTCCTGATTATCGGTCTGCCCGGCGAGACCCGCGAATCCATGCAGCGCACCATCGACTTTGCCATCGAGCTGGATCCGCTTATCGCCAACTTCTCCATGATGACGCCCTATCCCGGCACCAAAGTCTATGAGATCATCAAGCGTCAGGGCCGTTTTCTCATCAACGACTGGGAGGATTACGTCTTCTTTGAGCAGCAGGCCCGGTACGAGATGGGGGACATGAGCGCCGAGTTGGTGGAGGAGATGTACCGCAAGGCCTATCGCCAGTTTTATCTGCGCCCTTCGCCCATCATGCGCCGCCTCAAGACCAAGGATTTTTGGCTCAACCTGCCGCGCAATGTGCGCATCGCCACACGCACGTTCGTGCCGAAAAAGGAAAAGACCAACCTTCGCCAGGCGGTTGAGGCTGAAGGCGCTATCTAACAATCATGATTGAAGATTGAAGAGTAAAGATTGGCCGGATCGAAGCTACGGCCTCCAAGCTTTATTCTTCAATCTTTATTTTTTTATAGGAACTATCCTTATGCGAATTATCTTAGCCAGTCCGGAAGCCAAAGTTTGGAGTGCGCGCAAGCACATTCCGCTGGGATTGGGCTATCTGGCGGCTGTGCTGCGTGAAGGCGGTCACGAGGTCATGATTTATGACGCGGCCATTGAAGATGTGACCGTGGATTTTTACCTGGACCGCGGCGAGATGGAGGGGCGGCCCTTCGATCTGATCGGCATCACGGCGACCACGCCCCTCATCGAAGAGGCCTGGCAGATGGCCGCGCTGTGTAAGCGGCGCGGGCTCTATACGGTCCTCGGCGGGCCGCATCTGACCATCATGCCGCTGGAATCGCTGGAAGCGCCCCACAGCGATTATGTGGATTACATTTTCAAGGGCGAGGCTGAATACAGCTTTTTGGAATTGGTCAACATTCTGGAAGCGGGCGGCGAGCCGGGCGTCATTCCGGGGATTCACTTCCGCCGGGGCGACGAGCTCATCATCAGCCCGGAAAGCCCCATGATTCCCGATCTGGACGCCTTGCCCTTCCCGGCTCACGATCTCTTCAAGATCGACCGCTACACCAATCTCCAGCCCCTCACCGACGGGTTGGACCCCAACGCGCGCAGCTTTACTATCCTCACCAGCCGGGGCTGCCCTTATAAATGCACTTTCTGCTCCAAACCGGTTACGGGCGACACGTGGCGCGCCCGCTCTGTAGAGAGCGTGGTGCAGGAATGGAAGTGGCTGGTTCACGGTCTGGGCGCGACGGAGATCGGCGTTACCGATGATATCTGGAATCTGAAGCTGCCCCGGGCCAAGGAACTCTGCCGTCGTCTGGTGGAGGAAGGGCTGAATACCGTTCCCTGGGTGACCGTCCACGGCATGAAGGCCAACCACGGGGACCTGGAACTCTATCAGCTGATGAAGGCCGCCGGCTGCAAGCGGGTGGGATTCGGCGTGGAGAACGGCGACGAGCATATGCTGCGTAACGTGATCCGCAAGGGCCAGACCGTGGACATGGTACGGGAAGCCTTCGCCAACGCCAAGGCCGCGGGACTCCAGACCATGGGCTTCTTCATCTTCGGTATGCCCGGGGACAATGAGGAGACCATGGAAAAGACCATTCAACTGGCGCTGGAGCTGGATCCCAAGCTGGCCAACTTTCTGCTGGCCGCGCCTTTTCCCGGCACGGTCATGTACGACGTGATCATGGAGGGGGGGGAGGTCTATGCCGACAACTGGACCGATTTCGCCATCCACGAACAGAAGGCCCGCTTTACCATGCATGACGACAACTACGATCCCGACCTGGTACTGAAGAAGTGGCGGGAGGCTTACCGGCGCTTTTACCTCTACCGCCCGGAACGGGTCTGGGAGAAGATGACGTTTAAGGAAAACTGGACGAACCTGCCCAACACCGTCGCGCAGATGAAACGCTTCTTTATCGGCAACAAGGATCAGGCCATGGAAGTGCAGGATGCGATTGGCGGTTCGGCGGTAAAACAAGGCGTGAATTAGAAAAAATGAGGAATGAGAAACGAGAATGGCCTATTGGCGGGTAATTGTTCCTCATTCCTAATTTCTCATTCCTCATTCCTTCTTTATCATGAAGAGTAGACGCTAGCGTGATCGGCCTTATCCCCAAACTGCCTCTGTACTGGTCTTTTCGCTCTTTCGGCTGGCCCGCGGTCAAGCCCTTTTCCATCGTCATCAGCGTGAGTTTTCGCTGTAACAGCAAGTGCCGTACCTGTGATGTATGGCGCAAGCCCAACGATGATCTGAGCGTAGACGAGTGGGAGCGCGTCTTTGCCAACCTGGGACGCGCGCCTTTTTATATGACGTTTACCGGCGGCGAGCCCTTCCTGCGCAAGGACCTGGACGAACTGGTCATCCGCGGGTATCGCCACTGCCGCCCCGAAGTGATTACGATTCCAACCAACGGCATGCTGACCGACCGCGTCCTGACCATGACCGAGCGCATGTGCCGCGAATGTCCCGACAGCAGCATCGGCATCAACCTGAGCCTGGACGGCGTCGGCGATGAGCACGACGATATCCGCGGCGTTGAGGGCAACTGGGCGCTCTCCATGGAGACGTGGCGCCGGCTCAAGGAACTCCAGACTCGCTACGAGAATCTGGTCCTTACCGTTCACACGGTGGTAAGCCGTTTCAACACCCATCGCTTCCGGGAGATTTATGACGGACTCCAGTTTTTGGAGCCCGATTCCTACATCACCGAAGTGGCTGAAGAGCGGGTCGAGTTGGATACTGTGGGCTGGGGCATTACGCCCGTGCCCGAAGAGTACGATGAAATTGCCGATTTCCTAAGCAAGCGCGCCCGCCAGGCTCCGGCTCGGGGCATTGCCCGCTTTACCCAGGCCTTCCGCGCCCAATACTATCAATTTGCCAAGCGCGTCCTCCACGAGCGGGATCAGGTCATCCCCTGTTATGCAGGCTGGGCCAGCGCGCACATCGCCCCTAATGGCGACCTGTGGACGTGCTGCATCCGTGCGGAGAGCGCGGGCAACGTGCGCGACCACGACTACGACATCACGCCGCTGTGGCGCGGCCGGGCCATGGAAGAATTACGCGGCAGCATTAAGCGCAAGGAGTGCGCCTGCCCCATGGCGAACGCCAATTACGCCAACATGCTGCTTCATCCGCCGACCGTAGCCAGGGTCGTACGCGATGTGGCGCTGAAATAGGCCGGGTTCGGGCCTGTTTTATGCGGTTGTCGGATGCGTGATCTTGCCACGCGAAATTGGAGTGAATATTGGATGCGTGATGCGTGACTTGCGATAGAGTGCATCACGCGTTAAGCTGCGCCCTGCATGGATCCCGGAAAAATCATCGGATGTCATCGGATATTGTGCAGGAATAGACCCCAGGCGGCGGCCCAGATGAGGAACTTATATAAATCGGTTATTCAGCGACTGTTTGCTCTCCCCGGGGGGCGTAAAGTCTTATTCGCCCTGATATTGCTGACGGTCTTTGGCCTGGGACATGTCTCCGGCTACATGACGCGCGCGGTGCGGGCGCAAAATGCAGAACCGCCGGAATTCGCCCTCTTTTGGGAGGCATGGACGCTGGTCGAGGACTATTTTGTGGACCGGGATGAAGTGGCGTCGCTTGATATGACCTACGGCGCCATCCGGGGCATGTTGGCTTCATTGGGCGATGAAAATCATACGGTCTTCTTTACGCCCGAAGAGGCCGTCCAGCAAGCTGACAGTCTTGAAGGCTCCTTTGAAGGCATCGGCGCCTACGTGGGGACGGAAGACGGGCTTTTCAAGATTTTGTCTCCTATCCACGGCTCGCCGGCTGAGGCCGCGGGCTTGCTGCCGGGCGATATCGTCCTGGAAGTAGATGGAGAGGATATCTTCGAGCTGGAGGATTGGGAAGTCATTTCCCTGATTCGGGGACCGGCCGGCTCCCAGGTGACGCTGACCATCCTGCGCGAAGATGTGGATGAACCTTTTCAAGTGGCGGTCACGCGTGACCGGATTGACGTGGAGAGCGTGCTCTGGGCGCGTATTCCCGGTTCCGAGTTAGCCTACGTGCAGATTACCCAGTTTGCCGCGGATACGGGGCCCGAGCTGGAGCGGACATTGCTGGCCATCGAGGCGGCGTCGCAGGAGTCGCCCATTCGCGGCATTGTGCTGGACCTGCGCAACAACCCCGGCGGTTATCTTCAGCAGGCGATTCAGGTGGGCAGCCAATTCCTGGAAAAGGACGCGGTTATCCTCTATGACCGGGACGCAGCGGGCGAGACCCGGACCTACCGCGCTTATGGTCGTGAGGGCCTCGCGCGCACAATCCCCGTGGTGGCTTTGGTCAATGAGGGCTCAGCCAGCGCAGCCGAGATTCTCGCCGGCGCGCTGCAAGCCAATGACCGGGCCAAAATTGTGGGCGCGACGACGTTGGGTACGGGAACGGTCCTGCGCCCCTTCCAGCTCAGCGACGGTTCGGTGATTCGCCTGGGCGTCACTAACTGGCTCACGCCCGACCGCGAGCTGATCAAGGGCGAGGGCATTCATCCGGATGTAGCGGTAGAGCAGCCCATAACAACCCGCATGGTAGACAGCCTTATGCTCGACTCGATGAGCGCGGAAGGCCTTTACACCCACGAAGATCGCCAATTTGCCTCCGCACTTTTACTCCTGCGGCTTCAGGTGAATCAGGCCGAGGCTACGCCGATTACCTCTGCGCCTTAGCAATTCTTCACCACTCGAATAGCGATTGCAGGATGTCGCCGGGAGCGCCGGATTCCAGTTCGGCAAGCGTGCCAGGCTGGAGCCTGGCGTCTCCGGCGGCGGCCGCAACACCATACCGCTAACTTGAAAACAGACAGTTACTTTGCTGTAAGGGCGCGCTCCAGCTTCCCAATTTCCCCGCTCCGCCGCTCCGCTGTACAATGTGCGCACAAATGTTCTTATACCCCTGCGAGGTATGCTTTATGGCCAAACTCAAAACCCGATACGTGTGCGCCAACTGCGGCAGCGTGCAGATGAAGTGGATGGGCAAATGCCCCGATTGCGGTGAATGGAATACGCTGGAGGAGCAGGTCGTGCGCGTCGAGAAGAAGAGCGCGCGCTCGTCCATGCCCGTGAACGGCGGACTCGGCGGCGGGCCCATTTCTCTCTCCCACGTTTCGGTAGACGGCGCGGATCGCCTGCCCCTGGCCATGACCGAACTGAATCGGGTGCTGGGCGGCGGCATCGTGCCCGGCGCAGCCGCGCTGGTAGGCGGCGATCCGGGCATCGGCAAGAGTACGCTGCTCCTGCAAATGGCGGCCGAGATCGCCAACAGCACCGGTCCGGTTCTCTATGTTTCGGCCGAGGAGAGCGCGCATCAAATCCGCCGCCGCGCCCAGCGCTTGGGGCTGGATGCCGAACGCCTCTTTTTGCTTTCGGAGATTGTGGTCGAGCAGATCGTGGCCCAGGCCGAGCAGATGAAGCCTGCGCTGCTCATCGTGGACTCGATTCAGGCCATCTATACGGAGAACGGGACCAGCGCTGCCGGTACGGTCAGCCAGGTGCGGGATTGCGCGGCCCAGCTTTTGCGCGTGGCCAAACAGCATAACGTGCCCGTCTTTCTGGTCGGTCATGTGACCAAGGAAGGCGCAATCGCCGGCCCCAAGGTTCTGGAGCACATGGTGGATGTGGTCCTGCAGCTGGAGGGAGAGCGCTTTCACGCCTATCGCCTGCTGCGCTCGGTGAAAAATCGTTTTGGCAGCACCAACGAAGTCGGCATCTTTGAAATGACCGAGCGCGGCATGTCGGAAGTGGCCAATCCATCCGAACTCTTTCTGGCCGAGCGCTTGCCCAATGCCGCGGGCAGCGCCATCGCCGTCTCCATGGAGGGAACGCGGCCGCTGCTGGTGGAGGTCCAGGCCCTGGCCTCCCATACCGCCTTTAGTCAGCCCCGGCGTACGGCCAATGGCGTGGACCTTAACCGCCTGCTGCTGCTGGCTGCGGTGCTCTCCAAGCGCGTAGGCATCAACCTGAGCGATCAGGATATCTTCGTTAACATCGTAGGCGGCATGCGTATCAACGAACCCGCTGCGGATTTGGCCGTAGCCGTGGCCATTGCCAGCAGCTACCGCAACAAGCCGGTCGCCGCGGATCTGGCTATCGTCGGCGAGGTAGGCTTGAGCGGCGAATTGCGCAGCGTAGGCCAATTGCCGCGTCGCCTGCGCGAGAGCGCGGAACTGGGCTTTACCCGTGCGCTGGTCCCGCGCAGCATCCTCAAGCGTCAGGGCGAGGAGCTGGCGGCCGGCATCCAGGTCATCGGCGCGCGCACATTGCAGGAAGCGCTGGAGATCGCACTGACGGGATAACCGTCACCGCGGTTGCTATGGCCCGGTCCGGAGAGCAAAAGGCTTCACGCCGGCAAGCCCGACGAACTCGGTCCCACGTCCCCAATTCGTAAGCAAATTTTCCCATCCACGCGCAACTTTCCGCCAATAACTGTGTTATGCTTAGAGAACCTTGCCCGCTTGTGCGGGCGAGACGTTATTGGACGTCACTAATCGTTGTTGAAACAGAGCAGGAAATTTTTACAGTATGGAATATGCAACAAAGGATCATCAGAATCAACCGACCCGAATTGTGATCACAGGCATGGGGGCGCTTACGCCTCTGGGGCTCAATATCCCTGACACGTGGGATGCCCTGCTGGCCGGCAAATCGGGCATCGATTACGTCGAGCGCAACGAGACCACCGAGCCGGGCGCTTACTATGCCGGCGAGTTGAAGGGCTTTGACGCGCGCAACTATATGGATCGCAAGGAAGCTCGGCGGCTGGATGAGTACATTCAGTTTGCCCTGATCGCCGCCGACGAAGCGATTCAGGACGCCGGTTTGGACCCGGCCGCGGAAGAGCCGGGACGCGTCGGCGTTCTTCTCAGCAGCGCGGTGGGCGGGCTGAAGACCATCATCCAGGGCCAGCGGGACTTCGAGACCCGGGGACCGCGGCGGGTCAGCCCCTTCATGATTCCCAACATGCTGGTGGACAGCGCGGCCGGTCATATTGCCATCAAGTACGGCTTCCATGGTCCCAATTATACCGTCACCGCGGCGTGCGCCACGGGGACAGCCGCCTGCGGCGAGGCTTTCGAAATGCTGCGCCGGGGCGATGCCGACACGGTGGTTGTAGGCGGTGCGGAAGCTGCGCTGCTGCCCGTTATCTTCAGCGGCTTTGAACTCATGGGCGCGCTGAGCACCAACAGCGCCAATCCGGCCGAATCGTGCCGGCCTTTTGCCGCGGACCGGAACGGGTTCGTCATGAGCGAGGGCGCGGCCGTGCTGGTTATGGAGACGCTGGAGCATGCGCTGGCCCGGGATGCGCGCATCTATGCCGAGGTCATCGGCTACGGCAACTGCGCCGACGCCTACCACATGGCCGCGCCCCACGAAGAGGGCCGCGGTGCGGCCGATACCATGCGCATGGCCCTGGGGAAGGCCGCCGAATACGGCGTTGCGCTCCAGGACGTAGATTACATCAACGCCCACGGCACGGCGACCCAGCTTAACGATTTAGCGGAGACGCTGGCCATCAAGCGGGTCTTCGGCGAGCGGGCGTACAACATCCCCATCAGCAGCACCAAGAGCATGACCGGTCACATGCTGGCCGGCGCGGGCGCGATTGAGGCCATCATCTGCGCCAAGGTCATTGAAAACCAGGTGATTCCGCCCACTATCAACCTGCACACGCCCGACCCCGAGTGCGATCTGGACTACACGCCGTTGGCGGCCAGGGAAGCGGACGTCAGCGTAACCCTCAGCAACAGCTTCGGCTTTGGCGGTCACAATGCGTGCCTCATGCTGCGCCGTTTTGCGACCAACGGACAGTCCGCCTAGCTCAAGATGGCGTGAATGCCGTGAAGGCAGTATCAATGAGACCGGCGGCCTGATGAAAAGAGAGACGGATCAACCATGAGCAATATGGATACCAACGGCGTAGGTCACGAAAACGGCGAGGTGGAAGCGCTGCCTTTTGCCTTTCCCAGCCGTTTCGCCCAAATCGTGGGCTGGGGGAGCGTCGTCCCGGACAAGGTTATCACCAACCACGATCTGGAGCAGATTGTGGATACCTCCGACGAGTGGATTCGCAGCCGCACCGGCATTGAGGAGCGCCACGTCGCGGCCGATCCCAAGGAGACCACGGCTACCCTGGCCACGGAAGCTGCCCGCCGCGCGTTGGCCGTAGCCAATGTGCCGCCTAGTAAGGTAGACCTGATCATCTGTTCCACCAGTTCGCCCGAGTACATCTTTCCAGCCACGGCCTGTCTTGTGCAGGATGCATTGGGCGCGCACAATGCCGGGGCCTTCGACTTGAGCGCGGCCTGTTCAGGGTTTGTCTATGGACTGAGCATGGCCCGGGGGCATATTCTGGCCGGCGATGCAGAGTATGTGCTGGTTATCGGGTCAGAGACGCTCAGCCGGGTTGTGGACTGGACGGACCGCAATACGTGCGTTCTCTTCGGCGACGGCGCGGGCGCGGTGCTGGTTGCGGCCAGCAATGTGCCTGGCGGGATCATGGCTTCTGAGCTGGGCAGCGATGGGTCGGGGGCTGATGCCCTGATTATTCCGGGCGGCGGCAGCGCTATGCCCGCCAGCCTGGAGACGGTCAGCAACGGCAGTCACTACGCCAAAATGGACGGCAAGGCCGTCTTCCGTTTTGCGACGCGCGTCATGGCCAGCGCCACCAGGGATGTGGTGGAGAAGGCTGGATTGACCATCGATGATGTGGACCTGGTGATTCCTCATCAGGCCAATAAGCGCATTATTCAGAGCAGCGTCCTGCGTCAGCTCAAAATTCCTGAAGAGAAGGTCGTCATTAACGTCCAGAAGTACGGCAATACGAGTACGGCCAGCATCCCCATCGCGCTCTGCGAGGCGATTGAGGAAGGACGGGTCAAGCCGAACGACAACATCGTCTTTGTGGGTTTTGGCGCGGGGTTGACGTGGGCGGCTTGCGCCGTGCGCTGGAGCGTCCCTGTGGATACGGTCGGCAAGGCAAGCTGGTGGACGAGCACCCGCCGCCAGGCCACCTACCAGGCTGCGGCCGCGCGCAGCATGTGGAAGCGCGCCATGCGCTGGGTGTACGAGGTCCTACCCACGGACCCGGAAGGACGGCCCATCTGGCCGGAGGAAGAGGCTGAAAAAGAGCCGGCTGCGGAAGAACAATAAAGGCCACTGAAGGTAAGCAAAAAGGCGTTCCCGCCACAGATCAACATCAGGCTGGTCTGTGGCGGGAACGCCTTTTTTGATTTAAAGACGAGCGCGGAAAAGATGAACCAATGGTCCAGTTTTTGGGTCAATTATAGTCCGACGCCGACCTCGCGCTAACCGGATCTGTCACAGGGTTAGGCGATCGTAGGGGGATGAGATTGGCCGTCAATACGGTATGGGGCCGGAGATAATCTCACATAACTACCCGATGATCTTTACGCCTCGAATTGGGCGGAAACTTCCGGTTTGATCAGGTACCAGATGGTCAGACCGCCTATAACGGTGCCGATGGGAATGCCGAAGAGGCTCAGGCCTGCGACAACGATTGCGCCAATCCGCGCCCACTGGCGCCGTTTGAGCAAGCCGTAGCCGATGGCCATGAAGAAAACGGTCAGGAACATAAGCGTCCCAGCGATGACGCCCAAAATAGCCGTGGCAATGAGCGCATCCGGATCATCCGTTATGCCGACGATGGCCGTAATGGCTGTGGGCAATGACATCCCCAACGTCCCCAGCATGAACAGCCCTCCCAACACAAAATGATAAATTGAGAGTAGGAAAACGCCGTCGGTTTCGTTTTGGCCCGCGGCAGGAATTGACGCGGGCGCGGCTTCCCGTATAACCATGGATTGGGGGTTCGCGTCCGCTTCAGGGGCAGGGGCGGCGGACTGAGCGCTTATGGTTTGGCTCGTTTCTTGCTGTGTCATGAAATAACCTTTTGGTTCAATTAGCACTCTCAGCTTAACGTCCGTCTGAAAATGCACTATAATAAACGGCGCTGTTGCGTGCGCTATCGCGAGCGTGCGCTTGATCGATTATGCGCCGACTCGGTTACTGTCGGCGGACATTATTACGTATGGGCGCAGACAAAGTTTCATCTTCCTCTGCGTGCTGTTCGCCGTAAAATCAAATTTTTTCCGATTGTAATTCACAAATACCCGGGAGGGAACCATGAGCGAAATCATTTATATCAATGGACGCGAAGTGCTGGACAGCCGGGGCAACCCCACCGTGGAAGTTGAAGTGCTGCTGGAAGACGGCGGCTACGGCAGCGCCATCGTGCCCAGCGGCGCCAGCACCGGCGTCCACGAGGCGGTTGAATTGCGCGACGGCGATAAGGCCCGCTACGGCGGCAAGGGCGTGCTCAAAGCCGTGGGGAACGTCAACAGCATATTGGCCGATGAACTCCTGGGCATGGATGCGCTGGATCAAGTGGGCATTGACGAATATATGATCGAATTAGACGGCAGCGAAAATAAGGGCAACCTGGGCGCCAACGCCATCCTGGGCGTAAGCTTGGCCGTGGCCAAGGCCGCCGCTTCTTCGGTGGGATTGCCCCTCTATCGCTATCTGGGCGGCGCCGGCGCCCGGACGCTGCCCGTCCCCATGATGAATATCCTCAACGGCGGTAAGCACGCCGTGGGCAGCACCGATTTTCAGGAATTTATGATCATGCCCGTGGGCGCGCCCTCTTTTGGCGAGTGTCTGCGTTGGGGGGCGGAAATCTATCACACCCTCAAAAAAGTGCTGCACGATTCGGGCCACAATACCAACGTGGGCGACGAGGGCGGCTTTGCGCCCAGCCTGGGCGGCAATGCCAATGCTATTGAGGTAATTCTCCAGGCCATCGAAAAGGCGGGCTATAAGCCGGGCGAGGAAGTTTTCATCGCGCTGGATCCGGCTACCAGCGAGCTGTACGACAAAGAGAGCGGCCTTTATAAGCTGGAGATTGAGGGGCGAGAGCTTTCCAGTGAAGAGATGGTCGAGCTTTGGACCGACTGGGTCAATCGCTATCCCATCATCAGCATCGAAGACGGTCTGGATGAGGACGACTGGGACGGTTGGAAGCTGCTCTACAGCGCGGTGGGGGATAAGGTGCAGCTGGTGGGCGACGACCTGCTGGTGACCAACGTTAAGCGCATTCAGCGCGCCATTGAGGAAAAGGCCTGCAACTCCCTGCTCTGCAAAGTGAACCAGATCGGCACTCTCTCCGAGAGTATTGCCGCCATCGACATGAGCCATCGGGCCGGCTGGTCGGCCGTGGTCAGCCATCGCTCGGGCGAGAGCGAAGACGCCACCATTGCCGATTTGGTCGTGGCCTTTAACACCGGCCAGATCAAGACCGGTGCGCCCGCCCGCAGCGATCGCGTAGCCAAGTACAACCAACTGCTGCGCATTGAGGACGACCTGGGCGACGTAGGCGTTTTCGCCGGCTTCAGCGCTTTCCCGCACATGCGCTAATTTGCATGATTTCTGAAGCGTAACAAATTGAGGCGTGCTGCGTGGGAGGAATAAACTCCTCCACGCAGCACGCCTCAATTATTCGTGTTCCATCTACACGCTGAAATTGGCAAACGCCCCCGCCAATGCATTGGCCGTATCGCTTATTTCCTTCGATTTGACCCAGACGCGTACATCATAGAAGCAGGCTCCTGCGCCCATATCCGTCTCATCCTGCCGCGTGACCTGGTTGATGTTGCAGCCGTCCGGGCTGAACTTGGCCCACCAGACGCCCGGCGCGAGGACCGTACCCGGGATCAGCCCGTCCGTAATGCGGGCGGTGAGGACAACGCTGCCCCGTTCGTTGTGCACTTCGACCGACGCGCCGTCGGTAATGCCCCGTTCCGCCGCGTCGTGGGGGTGAATCTGCACGACCGGCTCATCCTCACGCTTGAGGAAGCGTTCCTGGTTGGCAAAGGTGCTGTTGAGGAACGAGTGCGCGGGCGGGGAGATGCAGAGAAGAGCATCGTCGGTTTTTTCTGTTCCGTTCTTCTCTGTTCTGTTTTCCGCCGCTGCCTCGGCGTCGCTGAGCCACAGGGGCGGCGTGAACGTAGGCAGAGGCTCGTAGCCGTCGTCAGCCATGCGCCGGCTGTAGAATTCGCACTTGCCGCTGGGCGTAGGGAAGTCGCCCTGCGCGAAGGGCAGATAGGGGGCCGGGAGATTCAGCCGTGCGAAACCTTCCTCCAGCAGTCGTTCCCACGTGATGCCGTCAAAGCGCGCATGCTTCTGCGCTTCCACAAAGCGACGCAAAATCGTCTCGTCATCTTCGCTGAAGCATTCCTCGCGGTAGCCCATGGCCTGGGCCAGGCGGCGGAAGATTTCGCTGTTGGGCAGGCTCTCGCCCACGGGCGCAATGGCCGGGCGATTGAGCCCCAAATAGAGGCTGCCGTAAGGCTTGAGGATGTCCCAGTGCTCCAGCTGCGTCGTTGCCGGCAGGATGTAGTCGGCATAGTCGGCCGTGTCAGTTTGAAATTGTTCCAGCACCACGGTGAAGAGATCATCGCGTCGCAAGCCTGCATGTACGGCCGCCTGATCCGGTGCGACCGCGGCCGGATTGCTGTTGTAGACGAGGATTGCCTTGACCGGCGGGCCCGCGTCTGCCGGGGCGGGCTTTTTGTCCAGCGGTCGGGGCGCGTAGTGGGCCTGGGCCACGCCGGCCGGGCTCAGGCGCAGGGCATCGCCCAGGCGGTTCATGTTGATGACGCGCGGCGTGCGCGCTTGAAGGAGATCGGGACGCTCCAGCCCGCTGCGGTCCAGGTGGCGGAAGGAGCCGCTGTTGCTGAGCTGAAGGCCGCCGCCGTGATCCCGCCACGCGCCGGTGAGCGCGGGCAGGCAGGTGACGGTGCGTACGGCCATGCCGCCGCCGTGGTGGCGCTGGATGCCGTAATTGATGCGGATGGCCGCCGGTCGCGTCGTGGCGTACTCCTTGGCCAGGGCACGGATGACGTCAGGCTCTACGCCGGTGATGCGAGCGGCCCGCTCGGGCGTCCAGCGACGCACCTGTTGGCTCAGCTCTTCAAAACCCACGGTGTAGCGGGCCACATAATCCAGGTCCGTCAGCTCTTCGGCGATGATGTGGTGCATCATGGCCAGGGCCAGGGCCGCATCCGTGCCGGGGCGGATGGGGATCCATTCGTCCGCGGCCTGAGCCGTGCGGGTGCGGGCCGGATCGATCACCACAACCCGCGCGCCGTCTTTGCGCGCGGCCTGTACAAATTGCCAAAGGTGAAGATTGCTGGTCAACGTGTTGCTGCCCCAGATGAGGATGAGCTTGCTGTGGGCGAAGGCTTCCGTCTCCATGCCTTCGGTGGCGCCGATGGTGTAGACGTGGCCCTCGAATCCCGCCTGGGAGCAAATGGTCCGGGCCAGCTTGCTTGCCCCCATGCGGTTGAAGAAGCGGGAGGCCATGCCCTCGCCCTGGAGCAGCCCCATTGTGCCGGCGTAAGAGTAGGGCAGGATCGCCTCCGGGCCGTACTCATCGATAATCGCCTGAAGGCGGCCGGCAATCTCGCGCATCGCTTCATCCCATGTGATCGCTTCAAATTGGCCGCTGCCCTTTTTGCCCGTCCGGCGTAGAGGCGTGATCAGGCGATCGGCATGGTAGGTGCGCTCCAGGTAGCGATCTACCTTGCCGCAGAGGCGTCCCCGGGTAATGGGGTGATGGGGATGGCCCCAAATATCCTTGGCTTCGCCCGTGGCGCGCGCCACCGCCACTTGCCAACTGCACGTGTCCGGGCAGTCGTGGGGGCAGACGCCGGTAATAATCTGGAATGCCGGATCGGATTGATAGCGGTCAGATAAGGCCATGGGGATCTCCTGAGAATAGGGCGGATTGTAGCGTCAGTGTAGCAAAGGTTACGGCAGGAATACAAACGAAGTAACTCTACGAGCGCCTCCCGGAGGCTAAACGGTGATCAAATGAGAATCTGATTGTGCAAGTTGCACAATCGGCTCTTTGCGCGATTTGTGAAAGATGATGATGGATTCGCGTTTAAATGGCGCGTACACTTGTTGAATGCCGATTTTACGTTATTGGCGGGAATTATTGTAACTCATTTTTCACTTGAAGGAGATTGTAATGCATTTGAATTGTCAGACTCCCCAGGATGTCGTAACGGCCATCGAGGAGCATGGCGTTGAAATTGTTGATGTCAAGTTCACCGACCTGTTTGGTCAGTGGCACCATTTTTCCATGCCCGTAGAGGAGTTCGATCCTGAGAAGTCGTTCGTGGACGGCATGGGATTTGACGGTTCATCCATCCGCGGTTTTCAGAGCATTGAAAACAGCGACATGGTGCTGCGGGCCGATCCGACGACTGCGCTGATCGATCCGCTTCTCCAGCATCGCACGCTGAGCATGGTCTGCAACGTTTACGATCCTCTTTCCGGCGAGGCGTACAGCCGCGACCCGCGCAACGTAGCGGGCAAGGCCATGGAATATCTCAAATCTACGGGCATCGCGGATGCCATTTATATGGGACCCGAGGCCGAGTTCTTTATCTTCGACAATGTGTATTATCACCAGGGGCGCTTTTCGGCCGGCTACGGTGTGGACAGTGAGGAAGCGCCGTGGAATTCTGCCATTCCGGGCGGCGGCCATCAGATCGGCTATAAGGGCGGCTATTTCCCCGTTTCGCCCATAGATGCGCTTCAGGACATCCGCTCGGAGATCGTGCGCACCATGGTTGACATGGGCCTCACCGTGGAAGTTCATCATCACGAGGTGGCCACTGCCGGCCAGTGCGAAATCGATCTCAAGTACGGTCCTATGCTCAAGATGGCCGACGATATTCAACTTTATAAGTATATCGTCAAGAATGTGGCCAAGCGCAACGGCAAGACCGCGACCTTTATGCCCAAGCCTCTCTTTGAGGACAACGGTTCCGGCATGCACACCCATCAGAGCCTTTGGAAGGACGGCAAGCCTCTTTTCGCCGGTGATGAGTACGCCGGCCTGAGCGAGATGGCGCTCCACTACACGGGCGGCATTCTCAAGCATATCAATTCGATTTTGGCCTTTGCTGCGCCGCTGACCAACTCCTACCGGCGCCTGGTGCCGGGCTATGAAGCGCCGGTGATTGTTGCACTCTCCGCCCGCAACCGTTCCGCTGCGGTGCGCATACCCATGTATTCCAACTCGCCCAAGTCCAAGCGCATCGAGTTCCGCTGCCCGGATCCCGGCGCCAATCCGTACCTGGCCTTCTCCGCTATGCTCATGGCCGGGCTGGACGGCATCAAGAACAAGATCGACCCCGGCGCGCCGGCGGAGAAGGACCTCTTCGAGGCCGAAAATATGGCCGCCTACTCCCAGGTTAAGGGCTCGCTGGGCGAGGTGCTTACCGCGCTGGAAGAAGACCATGACTTCCTGCTGGCCGGTGACGTCTTCACCCCGGACCTGATTAAGACCTATGTGGCCTACAAGCGCAAAGAGGATGTGGACGCGGTGCGCCTGCGCCCCCATCCTCAGGAATTCGTCATGTACTACGGCATTTAAGCGTATCGATGATGTACGAGGAGATGGAACGCGGCAGCCGCGTTCCATCTCCTCGCGTTCGACTCAAAACGCAAAGGAGCGTTGCTTATGGAGATAACATACAGCGCGGAACAGTTAGAGCGGGTCGATGAGCTGATTAAGCGCAACGACATCCGCTTTATCCGTATTCAGTTTTCCGACATCGTAGGCGTGGCCAAGCAGATTACCATCCCCATCGGCCACTGGGGCGACGCGGTGGAGCAAGGCGTCTGGTTTGACGGCAGCTCTATCGAAGGCTTTGCGCGTATTGCCGAGAGCGATATGTATCTGGTGCCCGATTTGGATACCTTTGCCGTGGTTCCGTGGGAAATGGATCTTTCCACCGCGCGGGTCGTTTGTGATGTCTTCACGCCCGACGGTCAGCCTTTTGCCGGCGATCCCCGCTACGCGCTCAGGCGTCAGCTCCAACGCGCGGCCGAAATGGGCCTGGATTACCAGGTCGGCCCGGAGCTGGAGTTTTTTCTCTTCGAGCGCCATAGCGACGGACGCCTCCTGCCGCTTCAACCCCACGATCGGGCGGGCTATTTCGACATCAGCACCGATTTGGCCCACAGCGTGCGCCGCCAGATGGTGGATGCGCTTCAATCGTTGGATATCGAAGTCGAGGCGTCTCACCACGAAGTCGCGATGGGGCAAAACGAAATTGATTTTCGTTACGGCCCGGCTTTGCGTACAGCCGATGACACCATGACTTTCCGGACGACCGTCAAGGCTGTCGCGCAGAAAAACGGCCTGTACTGCACCTTTATGCCCAAGCCCATGGCGGGGGTCAACGGCAGCGGCATGCACGTCCACCAGAGCCTGTGGTATAAGGACTCGGGCGAAACGGCCATGTACGACGGAAACAACGAGTACAGCCTGAGTGATATAGCCCTTTCTTTCATCGCCGGACAGCTGCATCACGCCCGGGCGATGACGCCGATTTTGGCTCCGTTGGTCAACAGCTACAAGCGTCTGGTGCCGGGGTATGAGGCGCCGGTTTACATCTCGTGGGGGCGCACCAACCGCAGCGCGCTCATTCGTATTCCGCGCATTACCCGCGGTCGCAACAAGAGCACGCGGGTGGAGTTACGCTGTCCCGATCCCAGCGCCAACCCGTATCTTTCGTTTGCAGTGATGTTGGCTGCCGGACTGGACGGCATTGAGAAAAAGATGCTGCCGCCCAATCCGGCTGAGGAAGACCTCTATCAGGTAGACGGTCGGCGGACGGGCTTGGGCGTGCTGCCCGGCGATTTGGGTCACGCCATCAATGAGCTGAAGCAGGATGAGGTTATCCAGCATGCCCTGGGGCAGCACATTTACGAGCGCTACGTGGAAGCGAAAATCCAGGAGTGGGACGAATATCGGCTTTACGTCACCACGTGGGAACTGAATCGGTATCTGACGCAATATTAGAAAACTGAAGATTGAAGATTAAAGATTGGGTCGAGTATCTCCTGAGAGGCGCTCGACCCAATCTCCAATCTTCAATCTTCAATCTTCAATCTTCAATCTCCAATCTCCAATCTCCAATCTTTAATCTTCAATCTCCAATCTCCAATCTCCTACAACCCCTCACGCGTCTCCGCGATCAAATGATCCACCACCGCCTTGAGATCGCCGTCGGTGGCGTCGGCAACGCGTAGTTGCCGATCGGCGCTGGTGCCGTTATAGAGCATGTTCTCGATGGGCTTGATGTACTGGGCCGTGCCCAGTTCGTCAATCTCTTCGGCGATAAGTTCCAGCAGCTCGCGGATAAGCTGACGCGTCGGCGCCTCGGCGTTGCGGCCGAAGTCGATCATCTTGCCGTCCAGCCCATAACGCATGGCCCGCCACTTGTTCTCCAGGATCAGCTCCCGGCGATAAACCCGGAACGTAATGTTGCGGCGGCGTAAATTCCACAACCACAACACAATCGCCTGGAAGAGCGCGGCAATGGCTACCGCCTCCTCGGCCCGGGTGCAGATGTCGCAGATGCGGAACTCCAGCGTCGGGTAAGTATGGTGGGGACGCACATCCCACCAGATTTTGCTGGCGTCGGGAATGCAGCCCGTGTTGACCAGCGAATTGATCAGCGCATCATAATCGGCCGGCGTGCGGAAGACGTCCTGAATGCTGGAGCGGGGAAAATCGCTGAAGATATTAGCCCGATAGCTCTTCAAACCCGTGTTGCGGCCGATCCAGAAAGGGCTGCTGGTCGAGAGGGCCAGAATGTGGGGCAGCATATAGCGCACCACGTTCATGGCATCGATCGCGAAGGCCCGATCTTCGATGCCTATATGAACGTGCATGCCGAAGATGAGCAGGCGTTGGGCCAACATCTGCATCTCTTCCAGCACGCCCAGATAGCGGGGGAAGGGCGTCACCGGCTGCTGAGCCCAACTGCTGAAGGGATGGGTGGACGCGGCCACAATCGCCACGCCGTTGCGTTCGGCCAAATCGCAGATAAAGCGCCGCTGCTCCAGCAGCTGCTCCTTGGCCTCGGCGACGGTTTGGCAGACGGGCGTGCCCAACTCCACCATGGATTGATGCAATTCCGGCTTGATTTCGTGCTCGTGTTCCACCAGCACCATTTCGTTCATATCCATCAGTTCGGTGATGTAGGCGCGCAATTCCCGGGTTTCCGGATCGACAATCTGGTACTCCTCTTCAATGCCCAGGGTGAGAGACGGTCGCTCTATCATGCCAGCTTCTCCGTTTCCTGAATCAGGTAATCGATGACTGCCCGGGGATTTTGATTGGCCGCTTCCCAGACGTCGATTTGCATATCTGCGCTGGAGCCGCGTTCCAGGATGGTGTGAATGTGGTCCAGCTCATGGAGGCTATTGAGCTTTTGCGCCGTGGGCTCGATCCGCGTCAGCAATTCGCGGATGAGATCCCGCGCGGGCTTTTCTTCCTCTACCCCGAAATCGATGAGCGTGCCGTCCAGGCCATAGCGCAGCGCGCGCCAGCGGTTTTCGTTGAGGAGGGTGCGGTCATAGATGCGGAAGGTCATATTCCGGCGCCGCAAATCCACCATCCACGCCACGACCGCCTGGATCAGCGCCACCACCGCCAAGGTGTCATTGATGCTGGGCATGACGTCGCAGATGCGAATGACCAGCGTCTGATGGCGATGATGGGGAATAACATCATAGTAGATCTTGCCCGGATCGGGGATGCAGTTGGTGTTGACCAGCGTATTCACGTAATCGCGATATTCCTGATAACTGCTGAACAGCCCGGGAATGCCCGACCGGGGCAGGGCATCGACCAGCACTTTGCGATAGCACTTGAGGCCGGTATTGCGGCCGTTCCAAAAAGGGCTGCTGGTGGAAAGCGTCAACATGTGGGGCAGGAGATAGCGCATTGCATTCATGACGTCAATCGACAGCTCCCGATCTTCCAGCCCGATGTGGACGTGCAGCCCAAAGGTCAGCATGCGCCGCACCATCATCTTTGGGTTGCTCATGAGGTTGATATAGCGCAGGCTGGGCATGGCGCTTTTGTCCCAGTTGCTGACGGGATGGGTGCCCGCCACGATGATGCGCATGCCGTTCTGTTCGGCCAGTTCCAGTATTTTTTCGCGCGTCCGGACCAGATTCACCCGCGCCTCATGAATGTCGCGCACGGGCGGCATGTGCGTGCGCAATATGTCACTGCCGATGCGCTCCGCCAGGTCAAATTCGGACGAACGCTCCTGCAAAGCCAGGGTGCGATCCGACATGGTTTGGGAGACAAAGGCCACCAGTTCACCGTTGGTCGGATCGACGATCTGGTACTCTTCATTAATGCCGATGTTGAAGGATGGATGGTGCATACGCGCTCCTGTCAAGCGTAATGAGTGGTGCGTGCCGCGTAATCGTCGGCGTGGCGGATCGTTATGCCGGACAAATTACGCAACCCCGTTCCTTTCGCTTCTTTCGCCTACTTTTCGTCCACAATAAATGCCGGCACCACCGAGCCGCCTCCCGCGGTCACGTTGAGGAGGGTGACGGAGCTGAGGCGCACCAGACAGCCGCCCACCGTATCGCCGTGGAAGAGGAAAGGATCGCAATCCACCAGCCGCCGCCCGACGTAGATATCGCCCGTGGCGTCAACGAAGGGGAAGGGTTCATACGCGATCTCCACCCGTTCCTGCACGATCATGGGCGTCTCCAGCCCCTGCTGCAGCGCCTGGTTCCACTCGTTATCGCTGGCCTCCCAGCCGATGAGCACGCCTGCGCCGCCGTAATCGTCATTCGGCTTGATGACCAGGTGATCCTTGTTGCGGCTGGCCCATAGCAGCAGGTCCACATGCTCGCCCTTGTTGTTGACGGTGAAGCGCTCCTCAATAACCCGGGTCCACGGGACGTGGGTGTCGATGGTCACCCGCTCCAGGGGCGTGAAGAGATGGGCGTTGCGCTCATCGGAGACGAAGGCAAAGCTGGCTTTTTTGTGGAGAATTTTGCAGCTGAAGGGATTGGCCATGCAGATGGCGCCGTCGCGCAGCGCATGGACAATGGGGTGATCCACGCCGTAGCGGCCGAGGAGTTCCGTACTCAGCACGCGTTTGTAGATAAAGTCCACCGGCCGGCCGTCAGCGTACATCCGGCCGTTACGATAGTCCAACTGATCGGGCGTGCAGACCACGCCCACGATTCCGTGCCGGCCGAAATACTCGGCAAAGAGATGAAACTCGGTGGTGGTGGGGACGCCGTACCAATCGACGATGGCGATGGCGGGCAATTGGGTCTGGTTCCCGCACCATTCGTGATAAATGTTCAGGAGCGCATCCATGGCCGAGCGCCGGGCCATGATTGGCTGCACATGGTACTTTTCCTGGAATTGTCGCATGATGGGCAGGTCCAGAAACATCTCGGCCATGACGTCGCCATAGGCCATTCCCGCGGGGCTCTCGCCGTTGAACTCCACAAAACTCAGGTTGACGCGGCCGTCTTCATGCCGGGCAAAGAAGCTGTCCAGCCGGGCGGTGGGAATTGTGGTGCGGTAGCCGGTGGGAATCCTTACTAACTCCTCTTCCAGCGGCGTCAGGCGGACCTGCGCGCGCAGCTCAGCATCGGCCAGCATGGCCTCGCTGGCTTTGCTGAAAACGTTGAGGAGTATCTCCGTGCGTTCGCTCAGATAGTCCCAACCGCGGCGGGTGTGAAAGAGGGGGCGCACCACGGTGCAGAGGGGACGCTCGCCGAAGAGCAGCTTGTTCTGGCGCATCCGCGGCTCCATGATGTTCCAACTGGCCTGACCCAGGTGGTCAATCATGGCTAACTCATTGTATTGGTTGATGATGTCGTGAATGGTGAGCATGGACGGTTCCGTGCGTTTATTGGGCGGCGAGTTGGGCTAAAATTTGGGTCAGGAGCGCCATGAGTTTAGGAACGATGAGCTTGCCCGCCTCATTCACCTCTTCATGGGTCGGCTCTGCGTCAGTTTCCACGTCGTCGATCGCCACGTTGGTGATGGTGCTGATGCCCAGCACATCCATGCCGGCATGATGGGCGACAAGCGCTTCGGGCACGGTGCTCATGCCCACGGCATCCGCGCCCCAGTTGCGCACCATGCGCACTTCGGCCGCGGTCTCAAAATTGGGGCCGGCCAGGATGATATAGACGCCGCTGCGCAGGGTGATGTCATTGGCGGCGGCGACTTCCTTTGCCAGTCGCCGCAGGGCCGGCGTATAGACGCGATTGGCCGGCGGAAAGCGGGTTCCGAATGCGTCCAGATTCGGCCCGCGCAGCGGATTCGCGCCCGCCATCCCCAGTAGGTTGATGTGATCCTCAATGAGCATGAGATCGCCCGCGTTAAATTCAGGGTTGAGGCCGCCTGCTGCGTTGGTCACGATGAGCGTGCCGATGCCCATGCGTTGCATCACCCGTACAGGTAAGGTCGTCTGCTGCATGCTATAGCCTTCGTAGTAGTGAAAGCGCCCCTGCATGACGCAGACCTGGGCGCCGGCCAGCGTGCCCATAACCAGGCGGCCGGCATGACCGGCTACCGTGCTCACGGGGAAGTGGGGGATTTCGTCGTAGGGAATGATGACGGCATCTTCGATTTGGTCAGCCAGGGGGCTCAGGCCGCTGCCCAGAATAAGGCCGATGCGCGGTTGCTGTGCGGTGCGGTTCAAAATCGCCTGGGCTGCCTCGTCATAATCGGCCAGGGTAAATGAATCCATAATGTCCGTTTCTGTTTGTCCGTTGCATGCGTAATGGGTTGAGATGGTTTGTGGGGCGTGGTAAAAAAATTAGTGACCAGGTTATCCTGGTCACTAAGTGTAACGAAAAATTAGATTTTATCAACTTGCCGAAATGTGACTCGTCTTTAGCGGACCGCCTGATTGTCCACCGTCAGCTCATACACCCCGTCCTCGTTGGAAGCGGCCTGGCGATAGACCTGGGTGGTGCTGATGTTGGCGTGGCCCAGGCGGGATTGAATTTCGCGTAGACCTACGCCTTTTTCCAACTGGTGCGTGGCAAAGCTATGGCGCAAGGTGTGGGGCGTCACCGGTTCGTCAATGCCCGCGTCCTCCACATAGCGTTTGATGATCAGCCACAGGCCCTGACGCGTCAACCGCTGACCCCGGTGATTGAGAAAGAGGGCCGACTCATCGTTTTTGATGCGCATTTGCGGGCGACCTTTTTCGATATATTCCTCCAGCGCCCAACGTGCCTGATCGTAGATGGGGAGCACTCTGCGCCGGGCTTCCGTTTCGCCGCAGGTAATGGTTCCCGCTTCCGGATCGATATCCTTCAGGTCCAGGCTGACTAACTCGGTAACCCGCATGCCCGTGGCATAGAGGGTTTCCATCAGCGCCTTATCGCGCAGGGCCCGGGGCGTATTGATGCCCGCCGGCGCGCTGAGCAGTCGCTCCACTTCTTCATGATTGATGGAGCGGGGCGGGCTTTTTTGAACCCGCGGCGCTTCTAACGCTTCTGTTGGATCTTCCGGTACGAATCCTTTTTGCGTCAAATAATCGATAAAACTCTTGACTGCGGCAAACTTACGCGCCATTGTCGATGAGGCATAGCGGCGTTCTTTCAGGTAGAGAAGATAACTCTGGGCCACCGTCGCATCCACATCTGACCATTGCGAGATAATCTTACCGGAGGGAGAGCGGTACGAATCCAAAAAGTCTACGAATTGGGTCGTGTCGTTACGATAGGCTGCGATTGTATTAGGTGTGCAATCCTTCTCCTCTACCAGATACTCGAGAAATTGTTCAATTTGTTCGTGCATCTGGAAAATTCCTTCCGTGGTGAACATAATACGAATGCATTTTATCATTACTTTTCATAATCGTTAAAGACGTCCCGACTATAAAAAAGTAACGGATGGTTTTGTTCATGTTATACTTTGCCATCATGACGACGAAGATTAACTCCCTTTTCCACTCTGATACACAGCCGGATTTACGCCGGTTCACGCTGGATTTTTTCTCCGCCTTCGGCTCCGCGGCTACGCCGTTAAATGAGACCCGGCACAGTCCTCTGCGCGTTGTGCTGGGGAATGAGCCTGCCGCGCATTTCGGACGCTCCGAGCTGTTGCTTCGTTTTCAGCAGGGCGAGGGGGCTGACGGTCACGAGTTGGTTGCGTACGGCAGCCGCATCTTTGACCAGATGATCGCGTATCTGGACAAGCGCAGCGCCGTAACCATCCAGCGTTTGCCCGCTCGCCTCACCGCGGGGGAAGAGTTGCTCAAGGCCGTATCGCCCCTGAATGCCGCGGTGGTCGGGCTGGAGACGAAGCAAACAACCCGACGCCTTTTTCTCTTCACCTGGCACATCACGTACCGCGCTGATGACAAGCAGGAGGAACTCTATACCGTTGCCGTAGACGAAGAGGGCAACTATGTTCCGCCTCGGTCCGGTGAGGGCCGGATTGGTTGGGACTGGCAAACGGCCTGGACGGACGCTCAGGCTGTCAACGGCGCCGAGGATGAGCAGGCCGAAGCCGCCCGCCTGCTGCCGCCCATGACCCATTTGGTGCGTCACGCCGAGGCCGCGCACAAGTACGCCGTCTATTATGCGGATCAGCGCTGCGCCAACCTGGAGACCGCCGGCCTGGCCCGCTTGCATAAGGTTCTCTCCCGGCTGATTACCTACTACGAGCAACAGATCGATGAAGTCTACGACTCCAACGATCCGCTGATGGAGCAGCGCGACGGCCTACGCGCCGATTTGCAGCGCAAGATCAGCGAAGAGATCGAAAACCACCGCCTGCGCGTGCGCGTGGCGCTGAGTAGCTACGCCATGCTGGAAATTCCCGCGGCGACGGTCGTCATGACGCTCCAGGCCGGCCGGCAGCGCGCGGTCGTGGAGGCCCAGCGCAATCTGTATGACGGCGTTTTTACCTATCCTGCCTGCCACGTCTGCAACCAACCGGCCACGCGCATTGCCCTGGATCGGGGCGGCCATCTTCTGTGTGAGGCGTGCGTACATACCTGCGCCGCCTGTTCCGCTCTTCTCTGCGAAGAGTGCGGCGTGGCTGCGTGTCCCGTTTGCGCCGCGGAGAATTGCGCTGCGTGCAGCGTTTTTTGCTGGGCCTGCGGCGAGCGCGCCTGCGCCGATCACGTGGCGTGCTGTCCTACTTGCGGCGATACGACCTGCCTGGCTTGTCAACAGGCTTGCGCTGCCTGTGGGACGGAACAGTGCACCGGCCATCTGCGCCGGGATGCCGTGGCCGATGCCCGGGGCGAAGTCGAGCTGATCTGCCCTGCGTGTGCGTTGCGTTGCCCGGCCTGCCTTCAGTTCAGTGCTCATATTGAGACCTGTGCGGCCAGCGGTCAGCGCTTTTGCCTCAACTGCATTGTCCATTGCCGCGCGTGCGGCAAGCCGGTAGGGCCGGGCTTTTATCACGTCGATCCCGCGGGCGGCGAGCCCCTCTGCAACGATTGTTTGCTCTATTGCGCTGCCTGTAACGCCATCGTGGCTGAGGAGCACGCCTGCCCGCAGTGCGGCGAGGCGTGCTGTGCCGCGTGCGGCAGCGCATGCTCAGTCTGTGACGGCCTTTTTTGCGGCAAGCACGTCAACATGCTGGACTGCGGTCACGCAGTGTGCGATGAGGATCTGGCCCTCTGCGCCATGGGGGACGATTTTGTGTGTCCCATCTGTTCGCCGCCTTGCGCCATTTGCGACCAAATGCACTGCCCCGAGCACACGGCGTCCTGCCATGTCTGTCGCCTGGCGTATTGCACCGACTGCATTGATGCCAAGGGCATCTGCGTCACCTGCGCGCGCATGGAGGAGGAGGGCGTAGCCGTCGATATGGACAGCGAGCCGTGCATCGATCATCCGGCTGTGGCCGAGATAGCCTCATTCTACAAGTGGCAGCGGGTGGAAAATCGGCGTTATCAGATATACCGGGGAAAGGGGCTTTTCTTGTCAACTGCAATCGTGACCGTGGAGAAGACCGCCACCGGCGGCCGCGTTATCGACGCGTATGAATTCGATCTGAAGGATCTGCTGCGCGTCCGATTTTGGCGGAAGTGAGCGAGCATGATGATCGATTTGTTCGCCCGTGCGACCGCGGCCCGGCAACACTTGCGCGACTGTCGCCTTTGTCCCCATGCCTGCGGCTCCGTGCGGGCGGTCGGTGCGGGCGTCTGTCGGGTGGGAGCGACCAGCTATGTGGCCAGTGAAATGCTCCACATGGCCGAAGAGGAGCTGTTGAGTCCGGCCCACGCCATCTTTTTCAGCGGCTGCACCGCGACCTGTTCATTTTGCACCGCAGCCAAATTCGCCTTTCGGCCGACCTACGGCATTACGCCCACGCCCGCACAACTGGCCGCCCGCATCGTACAGCGTCAGGCTGAAGGCGCCCGTTCCGTCTGCTTTATCGGCGGCGACCCCGCGCCCCACATTCCCTTCATTCTGGCTACGCTGGCCGAAGCGGGCTCGGCCCGGCGCATCCCCGCGGTTTTTAACAGCAATTTTTACCTGACCGATCAGGCGCTGGATCTGCTTATGGACGCCATGGACATCTTTTTGCCCGATCTCAAGTTCGGCCCGGACGGCGCTTGCGGGGAGACCATCGGCGGCATGCCCGATTACTGGCCCACTGTTACCGGAGCCATTGCGCGCGTGAACCGCAGGGGTGGAACCGTCATCGTGCGGCATCTCCTGATGCCCGGTCATTTCGACTGCTGCACCCGCCCCGTCCTCACCTGGCTGGCCCGGCAGCCCGATCTGCGCGTCAGCCTTCTGACCCAATATCAGGCGCCGGCCCACGCCAGGGGCGTCCTGAGCCAGGACCTGACCGAGGCGGAGGTGGAAGCGGGCAAGCAGTTGGCGCTGCAGTTGGCGCTGCAGTTGGGGCTGCACCTGGTGAGCTGAGGCGCGTTTGCAGCCTGTTCATCCGCCTTATCCATGTTGCGTTTCATCCTGATAACGCCGGATGAAGAGCAGCCAGACGCCCAGCACCACGATCCCGGACAGGCCCATAATCAGAAAAACCCGCTGAATTGCCAGCCCCAACATATCCTGAGCCAACCCTGCCCAGAGTACGGAAATGGATTGGGTGAGGGTGAGGGCGGCGAACTCAAAGGCGAAGACGCGCCCCCGGAAGCGCCGTTCCACCAGCCGCTGCAAGAGCGCACTGGAGAAGACCCAGAGCGAGCCGGTCCCCAGCGCGCGTACGAAAGTGGAGACGAATATCCAGGGCAATATCCGGGCCAGGCCGATCCCCACAAGCCCCACGGCGAGCATGGCGAAGCCCCCGGCAACGGCGCGCAGGGACGCGGTGCGGCCATCGCCAATCCAGCGGCGCAGGAAAATCGGACCAAAGCCGGTGCCCAATCCGGTGAACATGTAGAAAAGGCTCAAGGTCAATGTTCCGTCGCTGTTGGCTGCCAGCGGGTATTGCAGGGAGAGGGGAATCTCCAGGACGTTGACTGCACCCCAGATCAGGGAGCCGCCCGCCTTGGCCAGAGCCAGGCCCAGAATGAAGGGCCGTACCCGCAGATAATCTAATCCTTCCAAAAACTGAAAGAAACCGCCCCGGCTGGCCGCCCGCTCAGCGCGTTCTTCGGGCGTCAACGACGGCACGATGATGCGGCTTACAAACCCGGCGGAAAAGAGAAAGGTGAGCGCGTCCAGAATGAAGGCAATATCCTTGCCGAACGCCGCGGTGGCCAGACCGCCCAGCAGCGAACCGACGGCCAGCATGGTGCTCCACGTAAAGCCGTCCAGCGCATTGGCTGCTACCAGGTCCTCGTCCTCCACCACGCTGGGCAGAAGGGCGCGCTCGGCCGGGACGAAGAAGGCGCTCAGGGAAAACTGAAGCGCGGTGAGTACGTAGAGGAGCCAAAGCTGGTTGGGCGAACGAATGAGCAGAAAGCCCAGTACGGTGATTGTGCGCAGCACGTCGCTGGCGATCATGATTTGGCGACGGCTGAAGCGATCGGCCGCCACGCCCGCGATCGGGCTCATGAAGAAGAGGGGCAGAAAGCGCACCAGAAAGAGGCCGCTGATGGCGGTTCCCGAGCCGGTCAACTCGCTGATAAGTCTGGCCGAAGCCAGGAGGTTGAACCAATCGCCCAGGTAGCTGATCAATTTGGCCAGCCAGAGGTTGCGGTAATTGGCATTGCGCCGCAGCAGCGCGACATATTCATTCATGATCTGGCCAGGGTGGATCTGGCCGGCATGCGCACGCGGCGGCGATTGTTCAGGTTCTCGATGGTGTAGATGATGAGCGCCAGCCAAATCAAGCTGAAGCCGATGAGGTGCGTGCGATCAAACGGTTCGTGATACATGAAGACGCCGATGAGAAATTGCAGGGTCGGGGCAATATACTGAAGAATGCCCACCATGCTCAGGGGAATGCTCTGGGCCGCAACCGCGAAAAGCAGCAGCGGCACCGCGGTAATGGCGCCCGCGCTGATGAGCAGGAAATCGGTTGTCAGACCGGCGTGACCAAAGGCGGCCGCCCCCTGGATTTGGAGCCAGACCAGGTAGATGAGCGCCACGGGCGTCATGAACGCAGTTTCCAGGGTTAATCCTTCCAGCGCGGGCAGGCGCGCCTTCTTTTTGAGCAAGCCGTAAAAGGCGAAGCTGAAGGCCAGCGTCAGGGCAATCCAGGGCGGACGGCCGTAGGTCACCGTCATATAGAGGACGCCTAATGCGGCCACGCCGATGGCCAGCCACTGCCAGGGGCGCAGGGCTTCGTGGAGGACGATGACCCCGATGACCACGCTGACCAGCGGGTTGATGAAGTAGCCCAGGCTCGTCTCGACAATGAAGTTTGAGTTGACGGCCCAGATGTAGAGACCCCAATTGATGGTAATCAGCCCGGCTGCGCTCCCTATGGTGAGCATGGTCCTGCGGTTGCCCAGCGCGCCCGGCAACCATGACCATTTCTGCAACAGGGTGAGCAGCAGCAGGCAAAAGACCAGGGACCAAACCATGCGGTTGCCCAGAATTTCCAATGCGGAGACGTTCTGAAGCTGCTTCCAATAAATGGGCAGAAAGCCCCATAGCGCATACGCGCCGATACCGTACAGGATCCCGCGGTTCATGCTTTTCTCCTCGCCCGATGATTGCGCGTCCGATCGCGCGCATCGTACAAGCATAGTTTGGGAGGCGGAGGGCTGTCAAAGATGCTGCGGCGTGAAACGTGCAGGGAATGATGCAAGGCGGCGGGGCCGTTTTAATTTTCCGGATGTCGCCGGGATTGCGTATTTGGGCGAACACGCTAAAATTTACGCTAATTGCGTCATCCATCCTAATACTACAACGAGACTTTGGTC
>JAGRCP010000058.1:0-22924 GCA_020433455.1 Caldilineaceae bacterium
GCAGGAGACGTTGGATAACGAGCAGTTTGAGCAAGTCTTCCAGACGGGCGCCTTGAATCCGGCGTAGCATTTATACAGGTTTGTCCGGGAATCAATCTATAGCACGGTAATACACCGGGCGGCCCTTGCGGCCGCCCGGTTTGTTATTCATTCCCCACGGCTTGCTTGACGAGCGCGACAATCCTCGCCTCTTCCGATGCAGTCAAACCCTTAAGCGCGAAGGTCGTGGGCCACATGTTGCCGTCATCGAGGTTTGCCGTATCGTTAAAGCCCAACGTTGCATACCGCGCGTTGAACTTTGCCGCGCTTTGAAAAAAGCAAACGACCTTACCGTCTTTGGCGTATGCGGGCATTCCGTACCAGGTTTTCGGCCACAGGTCCGGTGCGTGCTCGCTGACCAGTGCGTGGATTCGCTGGGCCATGCTGCGGTCGGGTTCGGGCATTTCGGCAACTTTCTCGAGAAGGTCTTTTTCTCCCTCTTCCCTTTTTTGGTTCGCGCGCGCCTCGGCCTTTAACTCCTTGGCACGCGCCTTCATCGCAGCTTTTTCCTCTGACGTGAAACCGTCTGATTTTTTGGAACTCATGGGGCCTCCTTATTTGCTATGCAACAAATTTAACTATAAAATCAAGATACTTGATTATCAAGATACATGAAAACAAAAACAATGTCAAGGGTATAAGCTTATGACTGACGCCAAAAAAGCGGAGCTGGTGCAGCGAGCCCTGGCCGCGGTAAGGGATTACGGCGTTCATCTGACGCTCTTCCGCAACGCCGTAAATGAATGGGCCGGACTCAACGCGACGGACATGGAATCACTTCGGCTTTTATTTCTCAAAGGCGTTGCCACCCCGTCTGAACTTGCCAGGCAGACGGGGCTTACATCCGGAGCGACGACCGCCATGCTGGATCGGTTGGAAAAGGCGGAGCTAATTGAGCGGCGGCCCAACCCTGCCGACCGGCGGGGAACGCTGGTCGTCCCCGCTCAGGCCGGCGCCGCAAAAGCCGCGTCGTGGTTTGAATCGGCGCGGGCGGCGCAAAACGACTTGATCGCCGGCTACTCGGAAAGCGAACTGGAGATCATCGCCGACGTCTTTGAGCGATTTACGCGTTTATGGGATGAGGAGCGAGAAAAAATAGAGGGAAATCGATAGTGAATCCCGGCGGAAATAAGCGGGCAGTTCCTAACATAGATAAAAAGTCCTGATTTCCGCCGTGGTATTCACGCCGATGTAACAGCCCCGCAAGTCTGTCCCTCCATTCTCGGGACATCTGCCACATGCGCCCCTTTCTGATGCATTGTATGCTACATATACAGCACAATGCATCAAATGCAACCGAATATAACAATTGAACAAAGATCGCAGAGATACCACGCCGCTGTTGAGAACAACATGTCAGACTTCTTTACCACTCGCCAATTGCAAAATCTGCTGCAAGTTGACCGCACCACCATCTACCGCATGGCGGATTCCGGTCGGGTGCCTGCGGTAAAGGTCGGCAACCAGTGGCGCTTCCCCCGCTATGAGGTCGAAGCCTGGCTCAAAACCCGGCCCCGTGCAACCAACGGCAGCGCCCCGCGTACAGAACCGTCCAAAGCGGTTGAGAATCTGCGCAAGCTGCTGCCGCTGGAGTGCGTTCAGCTCATTCAGGATACCTTTGCCGACCTGCTGGGCGTCATGGTGCTCATCACCGATTTGGAAGGCGCATTGGTCACCCGGCCCAGCAATCCGTGCGGGCTTTTCACCGCCGCGGAAACGTCGCCCCAGGCGCAACAGCGCTGCATGCAGCTTTGGGCGGACCTGGCCCGGGAGCCGGGCATGCACCCCCGGTTTACGCAGAGCCACCTGGGGCTCATGTGCGCCCGGGGCTTGATCCGGGTAGGCAGCGAGCTGCAGGCCATGGTGGTTGTAGGCGGTATTGCGCCGGAAAACTGGCCGCCCAGCGCTGAGGAGCTGGGTCGTATCGCCGCTGACCTGGAGTTGCCGGAAGCGCTCCTGCGCCGTCATCAGGACGAGGTCTTCCACGTAAAGGGCGACGAACAGCAGCGGCTCCTGACGTTTGTGCAGCGAATCGCCGATATCGTCTCCCACATCATTCAGGAGCGCAATCAGTTCTATACAACGCTCCACAGCATTGCGGAACTGACTCGGATATAGTCCAAAACTGCTTGCGGCAGGCTCCGGCAAAGAGCGCCAAAGTCCGCCGCCGGCAGAAAAGAATCACAGAGCATCTTTTTTTCGATGCCATTCGTGAATAAAGGAGCAATCACTCATGAAGAAAGTCCTGATCCTGGGCGCCGGTACGGCCGGCACCATGGTCGCCAACCGCCTCTCCCACGAGTTAGATCCGCTGGAATGGCAGATTACCATCGTGGATCAGTCGGAGACCCACTACTATCAGCCCGGCTTCCTCTTCATTCCCTTCGGCACGTACGGCAAGGCCGACGTGATGAAGCCCAAACGGGACTATCTGCCCGCAGGCATTGAGATCATCATCTCCCCGATCGAAACGATCGAACCGGAGAAGAATCGGGTGCGCATCAAGAAGGACAATCGCACCCTGGATTACGACTACCTGATTATCGCCACGGGTTCGCGCACGGTCCCCGAAGAGACGCCGGGGCTGGCGGAAGACGAGTGGCGCAAGAGCATCTTCGATTTCTATACGGTGGATGGGGCGATGGCACTCCACAAATTTTTGCGCACGTGGGAAGGCGGCCGCATGGTCCTCAACGTGGCGGAGATGCCCATCAAGTGCCCCGTGGCGCCGCTGGAATTTCTCTTCCTGGCCGACTATTTCTTCCACCAGCAGGGCATCCGCGATCGGGTCGAGCTGACGCTGGCTACCCCGCTGCCCGCCGCCTTTACCAAACCCAAAGCGGCCGGTCTGTTGGGCGATATCCTGGATGCGAAAAACATCAACGTCGTTACCGAGTTCAACATTGAGCGGGTTGAGCCGGATGAGAGAGCCATCTACTCCTACGACGAGAGAAAAGTTGATTACGATCTCCTCATCAGCGTGCCGGTCAATATGGGCTCCGAGGTCATCGAGCGCTCGGGTATGGGGGATGATCTCATGTTTGTGCCCACGGAAAAGTACACGCTCAAGGCCCAGGAGTATGACAACGTCTTCGTTCTGGGCGATGCGACGGACTTGCCCAGCTCCAAGGCCGGCTCGGTCGCTCACTTCCAGGTGGATGTCTTTATCGACAATTTCATGCGCTATCTGGATGGACTGGAGCTGCGCCCGACCTTTGACGGGCACGCCAACTGCTACATTGAATCGGGCTTCGGCAAGGGCTTCCTCATCGATTTCAACTACGATGTGGAGCCGCTGCCCGGCATGTTCCCCCTGCCCGGCATCGGCCCCTTTTCACTCCTGCAGGAATCCCGGGTTAACCACTGGGGCAAGATGATGTTCCGCTGGATCTACTGGAACATCCTGCTCAAAGGCAAAGAAATGCCGATTCCGGCCCAGATGAGCATGGCCGGCAAGTGGGAATAGAGGAGGAAAGATGAGCGCCCCATTAGTAGAAGTTTCCGATTCGGTAGCGTCCAACGGAACAGGATTAGACGAAATCAGCCGCAAGCTCGACACCCTGAGCCAAAACGTAACCGCACTGGGCGAACAGGTCCGCATTCTGACCGACAAGGCCTATGACGATCGCCGTCGTCGGCAGGAATGGGATGAATTCCGCTCAGACGTCTCGCCGGTAATCACCGACATGTACGCAATGACGGTCGAGCAGTTGGAGGAGATTCAAGCCTACGTCCAGTTGGAAGACGTGCTGGCGCTTATGAAGCGCTTCGCTCGCAACACCCGTACGTTCAACGACATGCTTGATCAGGTGGAAAGCATGTACGACCTCTGGAAAGACGTCAGTCCCCTTTCCAGAGAGATGGTCGATGAAGCGGTGATACAGTTGAGCATGCTGGAGCAAAAGGGCTACTTCGGGTTCGCCAAAGAGGGAGCTTATGTGCTGGACCAGGTGGTCACCTCCTTCAGCCAGGAAGATGTCAGGCTGCTGGGCGACAACGTAGTGACCATTCTCAACACGGTCAAGTCGCTGACTCAGCCCGAGGTGATGAGCCTCATCGACAACCTGACGACCGGCTTCCAGCAGGCGGAAGAAAACGCCGACGAGTTGCCCACCTCCATGTTTGGTCTCCTGCGGGAGATGAGGGATCCCGAGGTCCGACGCGGCCTGGCGATTACCCTGAGCATGTTGAAGACGATCTCCCGGCAATACTGAGGAAAGACCCCTCAAGAATGACGAGTTACGAATTCTGATTCGTAACTGGCTGTAATAACGAACAACAATGTTTCTCTACACGAAAGGACCTAATATCATGACTGCTGTTGCCGATTTGACCGTTAACTTTGACGCCGAAGGATTCATGACCGATCCCAATGAGTGGACGCCGGAGATTGCCGCCGTGCTGGCCCAGGAAGAGGGGATCGACGAATTGACGAATGATCACTGGACCGTCATCAATTTTGTGCGGGACGAAAACGACAAGACCGGTCAGCCGCCCACGCTCCGGGCCATCAGCAAGCGCTCCGGCGTGGACACCAAGGAACTCTACGCCCTCTTCCCCAAGGGACCGGCCAAGAAGGTCGCCCGGATCGCGGGATTGGGCAAGCCCAAGGGCTGCATCTAAAAAAATGGGGCCAGCCGTATGAAATCCGGCTGCCCGGCGAGAGGGACGTGAATATTTGAACCGTGATGCGTGAAGGCGCTCGTCATCACGCATCGCTCGTCACGCAGCATTTGCCAGACAGCAAGCTACTCACTCCACAGGAGATATCTCATGAGCGAAGAACCCACCCGCAAACTTTCGATTATCTGCTCCAAGGGCAGTCTGGATATGGCCTATCCTGCGCTGGTGCTGGCCAATGCCGGCCGCATGATGGGCATTGACGTCAACCTCTTCTTTACCTTCTGGGGTATGGACGTTATCAACAAAAAGAAGGTCAGTCATCTCAAAGTTGTACCGGTAGGCAACCCGGCCATGCACATGCCCCAAGCGGTGGGCGGTTTCCCGGGCATGACCGATTTGGCTACGGGCATGATGAAGAAGGAGATAGAAAAGTTGGATATGCCGCCGGTGGATGAATTTCTGGAGATGATCCATGACGCCGGCGCGGGCATCTACGCTTGTCGCATGGCCGCCGACATGATGGGCATGGAGAGAGAGGATATGATTGACGAGGTCGATGAAATCCTGGGCGCCATGGAATTTTTGGAGATGTCCGAAGGCGCACAGATGCTCTTTATCTGAAATTAGATTTTAGATGAAGGGTACGGACATGAGGTGAGGCGGAAGAAGCTCTTGCTAAACTCACATTCGGCCAACCGCGGCACCTCGTGTCCCTGCTCCGCTGTCCGAATGACGGGAGGCAACAACGGCATAGCGCTCATCGTTGACTGGCCCGCCCCACAGGTCAGGCTGGTCGCTCAGGGTCCGTACGCTCACATCGGCGAATTCCGGCGGCATCTCGGCGAGGATATCGCGGGCTTTGAGCCCGCCGCCCGTATGCCAAAAGCCCTCGATCAGGACCAGACGCCCGCCCGGCCGCAAAAGCGAAGCCCAGCGGCCCAGCGCGGTTGGCCAGGCGGGCAAGGCCCAGAGGACGTGACGACAGATGGCAACGTCAAAAGAGGACGCGGGCAGCGCAGGGGCGGCCGCGTCCATGGGCAGGAAGACCGCATCCGCGCCACGCGCAGTTGCCTTGGCCTCCGCCTGGGCCAACATCTCCGGGGCAAAATCGATACCGGTGACCCGGTAACCGTTGAGAGCCAAGAGCACGCTCAGCGAACCGGTCCCGCACCCCGCGTCCAGAAGATCGGCGGGCGGGGCAGGTAGCAGATCCGCCAGAAGCGCGTCCCAGGCCGCGACCACGCGGGGGTGGGCCAAGCCATGATCGGCCTCCTGGTCAAAGGTCGTCGCCTCCCCATTCCAATATCGTCGTGCGCGCTCAATCTCCAAACCCAATCTCCTAATCTCTTCCTCTACTCCGGCCACTCATCGCCGTCAGTGTAGCGCGTGCCCTGATGCCCCTTCCGGGGAATCGGCGCGGCCAACCGTTCGCCCGGCGCCTTGACCATGACCAGGGTGCGCGGTTTGCCCGACTTGGGATTGACCGCGCCGGGGACCAGCTCGGTGATCTGCAGGCGGCCGATGAGTTGGTTGCCGAAAATGGTATAGACATAGTCGCCCGCCTTGAGCCTGGTGGGCGTTCCGGCCATGTGGAACTCGAACTCGGAGCGAGAGCCGTCGTAGAGCGAGTCCACGGTCTCCTGCCCCTCACGCGCGGGGATGGTTTTGGTGATGCCGAAGTTACTCATGCAATTTCTCCTTTCAGGGCAAGGCCGCTTCATAGGCGGCGATGATCTTGTCCATCATCGCGTCAGCCTTTTCGTCGATCACCTGGTGCGCGGGGTCTTCGTCATAGTAGGCCATGATCTCCCGTGCGCCCGCCCAGAAAGGGATCGTCGGGTTAAACTCGGGCACGGTGCGCTTGATCTTGGTGTTGTCAAAGACCATGCTGTGGGCCTTGTCGCCCAGCAGACCATCGCCCCAGTCAGGATCGTATGCAGCGATGAACTCGGACGGGATATGTACCAGTTGGGGCTCATCCACGCCCGCGGCCCCGGCCATGAGCAGATAGATCTGGTTCCAGGTCAGGATCTCATCATTGGTGATGTGGAAGCTGTCGCCGATGGCGTGATTGTTCCCCAGCAGCCCTACAAAGCCCACGGCAAAATCCTTGTGATGGGTGAACGTCCAGAGGCTGGTCCCATCGCCGTGAACAATGACCTTTTTGCCCTGGCGCATACGGTTGATCATGGTGTACTTGAAGCCCATGGGCATAAGCGTCCGGTCATAGGTATGGGACGGACGCACGATGGTCATGGGGAAGCCGCCCTCGCGATAGGCGCGGGTCAGCCGCTCTTCGCAGGCGATCTTGTCGCGTGAATATTGCCAGTAGGGGTTGTAGAGGGGCGTCGATTCGACGATGGGCAGATTCAGCGGCGGCGTGTGATAGACCGACGCCGAGCTGATAAAGACGAATTGGTCGGTGCGGCCGCTGAACAGCGCGATATCGCTTTCGATCTGCTCCGGCGTGAACGCGATCCAGTCCACCACCGCGTCAAAATGGTGATCGCCCAGCGCGGCCGCGGCCGATGCCTTGTCACGGATATCGCCGCGCAATACGGTGACGCCGTCGGGCGTGGGGCGGGCGGAGGTTCCCCGGTTGAGATGATAGAGATCCATGCCCGTTTCCAGGGCACGTTGGGTGCAGGCGGAACTGATAATGCCGGTGCCGCCGATAAAGAGGACTTTCATTGAGCGCTCCTGTTCTGGATGAATTGGGGTTCTCCGGATGTTCGCAAGATCATGGGCGCATTGGCGGCAAGCGCCTGCTGCGCAAACAAGACGAACTGATTCGGCAAAGGCAATCTTCTGCCGGACCGGAGTCCGGCATAAGCAGTATCTCACTCCAGCGGGACAAGCTCGATCATGCGTCGGGCCGTCGCCTCCAGCGTCGGCCAGTCTTCCAGCCAGGCGTTATAGGCGAAGTGATCCAGGCCGATTTGCAAATAGCAGGCGGCCAGTCGGTCCGGCAAATTCTCCGGCGCGTAACCGGCCCGATGCCAGCGCTCCCGGCTCTCAGCCCAGAGCAGCGCCGTGTCGATCCCGGGATGCCAGGGCGACCAGTAGTCGAACCAGGCGAGATCGTAGAGATGGTCGCCGTAGAGCCCGCACCCCCAGTCAAAGATGCCGCCGATTTCAGCCTGCCCGCCCGGCCTCGCGCTCGCCAGCACATTGCGGTTCATCAGATCGCTGTGGATGAGCGAGCGGGGCACATCATCACTCGCGACCTGCCGCAAACGCGCATAGCCGCGGCGGAAGAGATCATCCAGCGCCGGGCGGGCCGTCAGTTTCTCCCGCCAGCCGAAGGTGCGGCGGTCGGGCGTGTCCGCGTCCACCGCCAGCAGATGCTGCGACCAGCCGCGCAGTTGCGCCTGACCGTCGCCGTTCCAACCGCCCCACCCGCTGGTCCCGGACAGATCCGCGGTGCGCATGGCCTCCAGCACATCGGCCGCCAGGCGCGCGACCGCGGTCCATTCTGTACGGCCCATCTGTTCCAGCGGCGAGCCGTACGCCCGGGTGGAGACGGCGTAATAGCCGCCCGGCGCCTCGCCAATCTCGCTCACCTGGGGAATGGGCAAGGCCGGGCTGTGAAAGCGCCCGGCGAAGCGGTCCTTCTCGAAATCATCCACATAACCGCCGAAGCGAATGGCCAGCGCCCGGCCGTCATGGGTAAAGCCGAAACAGCGGGACCACGCGCCCGCGCCGATCTCCTGCACGCCGTTGACTCCAGACCCAAAGCGGGTGCGCAAAAATTCTTCGGCTTCGTCCAGGGCAATTGCCGTCACAGGGCGACCTCCAACGGAATGATGACAGAACCGACAAGCCGCGCCGGCGATTCATCGGACGGCTCGCCGGGCGCTACGCTCTATCCCCATCGGAACAGAAATGAAAGCCACCCCCCCCCATTCGATAGAATTGTACTCCAAGCGGAGGTTGAGCAAAACCGCGCCCGAGTGCACAAAAACGCACCTCTGAATATCGGAGGTGCGTTTTGCATGCAGCGATTTAATTGATTGAAACGATATCAGCTGCGCGCGACGGCAATCACGCCCACGCAGATGATCAGGACGCCCGCCCAGCGCAGGGGCGAAACCTCTTCGCCCAGAAAGAGCGCACTGACAAGCGTTATTAACACATACCCCAGACTAAGCGCGGGATATGCATAGCTCAAATCTACCCGGCTAAGCAGGATCAGCCAAAAAATGCTGCTCAGACCATAGGCCCCCACACCGGCCAGGACATAGGGATTGGTGAACGCCGTGGCCAGGCTGCTGAGGAGCTGATTCAATGCGCCGGTAATCACCCCCACGTCGCTCATGCCCCGCTTCATCAAATATTGACCGACCACATTCAGCGTCACAGTCACCAGCAGCAAGATAATCTGCTTCATAATTCCGAAAATCCTCTCAAGAAAACAGGTCGCGAATCCCCATTGAAGTGCTAAAGAACCGACCTATTCTACGTTCTCATTTTCCAATCTCCCAATCTCCAATCCCCCAATCTCCCAATCTCCCAATCCCCTCTCCTCAATCTTCAATCTTCAACCGCCCCATCACCGCCCGGGCCGCATGATACCCGCACATGCCGTGAACGCCCCCGCCCGGCGGCGTAGCCGATGAGCAGAGCCACACGTTCCCCAACGGCGTGCTGTAGGGCGATAGGCGCGGAACCGGACGCGTCCACATCTGCCCCAGATCCTGAACGCCGCCGTTGATATCGCCACCGATGTAATTGGGATTATAGGCGTGCATGGCCTGGGCCGTGCGTGCACTGCGCGCCAGGATCAGCTCCCGGAAGCCGGGGGCGAAGCGCTCGATCTGCTCCTCTACGGCATGGGACATGTCCACATCCGAGTTATGCGGAACGTGGCAGTAGGCCCAAAGCGTCTGTTTGCCTGCCGGCGCGCGGCTTTCATCGACCACGCCTGGCTGCACCGCCAGCACATAGGGGCGCAGAGCATGGCGACCGTACCACACCTCACGCTCGCCGGCAGCAATCTCCGCCAGCGTACCGCCGACGTGAACTGTGCCCGCCGCGCGGCATTCAGGCGCGGTCCACGGCACGGGACCGGCCAACGCATAGTCGAGCTTGAAGACGCCCGGACCGTAGCGATAGCCCGCCAGACGCGTGCGATATGCGCCAGGCAAGCTATCCCCCGCCATCCGCAAAAACTGACGCGGCGTTATGTCGAGCAAATAATGGCGGGCAGGCGGCAACTCAGCCAACATCTCCACCATCCAGCCGCAGACGACCTCGCCGCCCAGGGCTCGAAGATAGCGAACCATGGCGTCTGCCAGGGCCTGGCTGCCGCCCCGGGGCAAAGGCCAGCCTACAGCATGGGCCAACATGCCCAGCACCAGGCCCACGGAAGCCGTGGCCGGCCGTTCCAGCGGGCGTATGGCGTGGCCGGCCAATCCGGCAAAAAGCGCCCGGGCCCGCTCCCCTGCGAAGGTACGGCGGGCGAAAAACGAGGCCGATTGGAGCGCGGAGAGGCCAAAGCGCGCCCAATTCAAGAGATGAGGCGAGAATGGACGCGGCCCCAGCAAGGCCGGAGTCAGGCGCGGCCAGGCATGAGCCAAGCGCTCCATGCGCTCGCGCCAGCGCTCCCCGTCGGGACCGCCGATGCCGGCGCCGGTCATGGCGGCATCACGGTAAAGGGCCACCGCGGAGCCGTCATCCAGCGGGTGGGCCAATGGAATGGGAGGAGCAAGCCATTCCAGGCCGTAATCAGCCAGAGGCAACGTACGCAGAAAGGGCGATCCCATGCCTAACGGGTGAACGGCAGAACACACATCGTGGCGAAAGCCGGGCAAGGTCAGGGGCGCCGTCCGCATACCGCCGCCTACCGTGGCCTCGCCCTCGATAACCAGCACCCGAGCTCCGGCGCGGGCCAGAAAAATGGCCGCAGCCAAACCGTTGGGACCGGAACCGACAATAACCGCATCATACATACCGGAGTTCTCCTGTATCAGGGAGGACTGATTTAGCGAGGATTAGCGCCGGTTGCGCACAGCAGCAAACCAACGACAAGGCAAAAGCCGGCATTGCTGTGCATGGGAGGGCGAATGCAAACCGGTTGACTTGATTTCGATAACCCCTACGGTGACGCGGAACACCGTTCGGGTTGGAGCGATACCCGCCCGGCAGACATAGCGATTGTGCAAATGAGGATGAGAAAAAGGGGCGGCGAAAGATTCGCCACCCCTTTTGTCTGTCGGTTCCGCGACTACCGGACGACCCGCCCCGTAAGCAGGAATGTTATCAGATTGTCGCGCCGCCAGAGACGATGCCGCCAGATAAAATAGGCCAACGCCAGCAGACCGCCCGCCTCCCAGCCCCACAATTCAGGCCGACGGGTAAACGCGCGCCAATAGGCCCAACCAATCTTCTCCTGCTCCGATCCCTGCTTGCGCCACTCGTGAAAGCGCAGCCCCCGGAAAGGCCAATAAAAAGTATTGTAGAAAAACCAAATGCGATCCAGGACGGCGTGGCCCAGAAAAGCCAGTCCCAAAAGACGCCAACGCGGAAAACGGCGCAGCGTCAGCCAGGCTACGGTGAGGTAGGCAATGAGCGTATGGGCAAAAAGCACAGCCGCCCGTTGCTGCTCGTAAAAGTAGGCCCAGGCCAGCGGTTTGTCGATGAGATCGGAGCCCATGGCCGCCAACGCCACGGCCCGGTAGTCAGCATCAGGAGCAACATCCAGCGTGTCCTGGGCCAGGCTTAGAGCCAGCCAGGTATAGGCAACGTGGGATTGGGGCAACACCGGCTACGCGCCCCGCTCTTCCCGTACGTAAGGCACGCCCAGCGCGGCGGGCGCGCCCGCGCGGCGGCGCATGGCTTCCCGGGAGCTGATGACCAGCACGATGATGGTGAAGAGATAGGGCAGCATGTTCATGAAGTAGCCCAGCGTGGGGTTCTTCAGGAAGAAGGTGAGGTTTTGAGCATCCAGGGGCAAGCGTCGAATCGCGCCAAAGAGATAAGCGCCCATGGCTCCGCGCACGGGATCCCAGCCCGCGAAGATGACCAAACCCACGGCAATCCAGCCCGCGCCCGCGGTCATGCCTTCCACCCAGAGCGGCGTAATGGCCAGACTGAGCGAAGCGCCCGCCAGGCCCGCCAGGGCGCCGCCCAGAATAACGTAGAAGTAACGTTGGCGAATGACGTTGATGCCCAAGGTATCAGCCGCGGCCGGATATTCGCCCAGGGCGCGCAGTTCCAATCCCGGTCGGGTGCGGTAGATGTAAAACCAGGCCAGGGGAATGAGCAGGAATCCAATATAGACCACCACGTTATGGTCGAAAAAAATCGGTCCCAAAACCGGAATATCGGCCAGGAAAGGAATGCGAAAATTGGGCAGGCGGGGCGCAGAGCGGATTTCCACCAGCGGCGCGCCGAGCACTGCGCTCAAGCCGGTGCCCAGGAAGGTCAACGCCAGGCCGCTCACCACCTGATCGGCGCGCAGCGTAACCGTCACAAAAGCGTGGAGCAGCGCCAGCAGCCCGCCGATCCCCATGGCCGCCAGCACGCCCAGCCAGGGGTTGCCCGTGCCGTAGGCTACGCCGTAGGCCGTCATCGCCCCCATGAGCATCATACCCTCCACGCCCAGGTTGAGAACGCCTGCACGCTCAGAGAAAATTTCGCCGATGGTGGCGAAAAGGATAGGCGTGCCCGAGCGAACCCCGGCCGCCAACAGGTTGACTAATAAGGCTAGTTCCATAGCTTGATGCTCGCACAGTTGATGACGAAATAACAGAATAAAACCGCTAAAAGATAGCCTTGCTCCGCCGGTTCAGCGCGCTATGATCGTTCGATTCGGATCCGATAACGCAGCATCATCTCGCCGCCGACGACGACAAAGAGGATAACGCCCTGCAAGAGCTGGGCAATGCCCGCGGGCTGGATGACGTCACCGCCCACCAGCAGCCCGGCAAAGAGATAGGCCACCACAATCAGCGCCAGGGGATTGAGCTTGGCCAGCCACGCCACGATGATGGCTGTAAAGCCGTAACCCGGCGAGAAGCGCTCCTGCAGGCGATGGACGACGCCCGAGACTTCGGCCATACCGGCCAGGCCGGCCAGGCCGCCGCTCAGCGCCATGACGATCATGATCTTGCGCGCCAGGTTGACCCCGGCATAGCGCGCCGCCTGGGGATTATCGCCGATGATGCTCACCTCAAAGCCCCACTTGGTCCGCCGCCAAACCACCCACAGGATCAGCGCCACAATCAAGGCCAGAAAGATGCCCGCATGCATGGTCAGACCGCGGAAGGAAGGCACGGCAGCGCCGAAATCGGTAAAGCGGGGCAGCCAGGCATTGCGGGGAAATTGGGGCGTCAGGCCGAAGCCCCGCTCGCTCCACGGACCATAGATAAAGTAATTATTCCAGAAAATGGCCACATAGTTGAGCATGAGGGTGGTGATGATCTCGTTGACGTTGAGCTTGGCTTTGAGTACGCCGGGAATAAAGCCCCAAAACGCGCCGCCCAGGAAGCCGGCTATCGCCATCGCGGTCAGCATAAGCCAGGCCGGCGTCTCGGGCGAGAAGAGGTGCAGCGCAACGCCCGTGGCGCAAAACGCGCCGATATAGAGCTGCCCTTCTGCGCCGATGTTCCACAAGCGCATGCGAAAGGCGATAGAGACGCCCAATCCGGCCAAAATCAGGGGCGTGGCCTTAATGGTCGTATCGGACCAGCCGTAGCGGTCGCCGAACGCGGCCTGGGCCATGCGCTGGTAGACGAACCAGGGATTGGCGCCCGTGAGCGAGAGAAGCAAGGCGCCCACAAGCAGCGCGGCGCCAATCAAAATGATGGGCGATACGAACATGAGCCAGCGCGGTTGTTCCTGCACCCGCTCAAAACGAATACGTGAGGTCCGGGGGCGAGATTGGGCCGTCATGATGGCGCTGCTTCCGTATGTGGAGTGGTTACGGCCGGCGCAGTTTCCGCCTCAGGCGTTTCGCCGGCCATCATGAGACCGACGGCGTCCCGATCCGCCTGCTCGCCGGGAACGACGCCGGCGACCTCGCCTTCGTACAGAACGGCAATCCGGTCAGAGAGGGCGAAAATTTCATCGAGGTCTTCGGAGATGAGCAGAATGGCCGTGCCGTTGCTGCGCTCGTCCACCAAGATGTTGCGCACATTCTCCGTAGCGCCGATGTCCAGACCGCGGGTAGGATAGGCGGCAATGATCACCCGGGGGTTGCTGGAAATCTCCCGGGCCAGGATAACCTTTTGCAAATTGCCGCCGCTGAGCTTGCGCACCGGTGTGAGGGGACCGGGCGTGGAAATATCGAAACGCTTAATCAGCTCAGCAGCCTGCTCGCGCATGAGCCGACGATCCATAAAGAGGCCGCTCCCGATGGGAGGCTTACGATAGGCCTTGAGCGCCATATTTTCGGCCACCGAAAGGTTCGGCGCTGTACCCACCGCGCCCCGATCTTCGGGCACATAGGCTACGCCCGCGTTGATAACCACAATCGGCGGCGCGTCCGCCACGTTATTTTGGCCGATATCGATGACGCCGCCGGTAGTAGCCCGCAGGCCACAAATGACTTCGGCCAATTCGCGCTGCCCGTTGCCCGCTACGCCCGCCACGCCCACAATTTCGCCTGAACGCACAGTCAACGAAAGCCGATTGAGCGCAGTCAGCCCCTTGTTGTCCAGAGCGCTGATTCCGTCAAGGAGGAGGCGCGGTTCGCCCGGCTTGCACTCGGGCTTGTCAATGTGAAAGAGAACCGGCCGGCCGACCATGAGGCTGGCCAACTCGGGCTTGGTCATGCCCGCGGCGTCCACGGTGGCCACGTTGGCGCCGTGGCGCAAAACCGTAATGCGGTCGGCAATGGAGAGGACTTCGTCCAGCTTATGGCTGATGAAGATAATGGTCTTGCCCTGACGGCGCATCTCATCCAGCGTGGCAAAGAAGCCCTGAGTCTCCTGGGGCGTGAGCACGGCCGTGGGCTCATCAAGGATGAGAATCTGGGCCCCGCGATAGAGCACTTTGATAATCTCCACCCGCTGCTGCTCGCCCACGGAAAGCTGCCAGATTTTGGCCCGGGGGTCGATGGGCAAACCATATTGCTCGCTGATGGCCTGCACATTTTCTTCGATCCGGCGCCCGTTTAAGCGGAAGGGCACATCGCGCAGCCCCAAAATCACGTTCTCGGCGACAGTTTGATTGGGCACCAGCATAAAGTGCTGATGCACCATGCCCACGCCCGCGGCAATCGCATCGCCCGGGGAATTGAAGCGAAAGCGCCTGCCGTTAATGTAGATTTCGCCCTCATCGGGATGATAGAGGCCGGTGAGGACGTTCATCAAGGTCGATTTACCTGCGCCGTTTTCACCCAACAGTGCGTGGATCTCACCCTCGCGGGCGGTAAAATCAACCCGGTCATTGGCCAACGTACCCGGGAAGCGCTTGGTAATTTGGCGCATTTCCAGCGCGTAGGAATCGGACATGGAGAATTCCGATCGATATGGAGTCCATATGGAGAGGGATAAAGTACGAACATGAAGTGCGGTTACCGGTCAAGCGTGGGCCTGGTGAAATGCGTTTCCACCGCACCCCATGTCCGTACGACTTTCTCTGTCAGGCGGATTTGTAACTATACGGGCCCCTCGGGGAGGGCCTGCATGAAATCCGTGCAATCCGCCCAAGCTGCATTCTACCGAATGCGGTCTACTCCGGAATTTGTGCGTCAGGCACAATGCCTTCAGCCAACCAACTCATGCAGATGGTGCAGTCCTCGCGGCCTTCAATGCCGCTGAGACCTTCCAGATCGGACTGGGTGAGCACCGTACCCTCAGGCACAATTACGTTGCCCTGATTATCGTTAATGGGGCCGGTGAAGATATTGAAGCGGGTGAAGTCGCCGGCCTGCATTTGCGCCAGCAGGTCCTGCACCTGAGGAATCACCGACTCGGGCACGCCGGCCATGGGTTCCTGACCTTCCATGAAGCCCAGGAGGCCCAAAGCGCCGCTGTCTACGTCGAAGTAGATATCCGAGCCGGCGAAGCTGCCGTCCATCATGGACTGCGCTAACTCAACGTAGAAGGGACCCCAGTGCCAGTACGGCACGGTGAGACAGGCGCCAGGATCAACTTCACAGGCCGTATCGGAGTCATAACCGATGCCGTACATACCCCGTTCCCCTGCAACCTGCACCGGGCCGGGCGTATCCGAGCCGGTGATCACGACGGAAGCGCCGGCGTCAAACATGGATTCAGCCGCTTGGCGCTCCAGATCGGGATCGAACCAGGTGAAGATCCAGCGGATATCCAGTTCGCAATCGGGGCAGGTCTGCCGCATGCCCAAGGCCGCGGCATTGGCATGGCGGATCACTTCAGGAATGGGGAAAGGCGCGACGTAGCCGATTCGGTTACTGCCGTCTTCCGCCGCGCGGGCGCCGGCAATCATGCCGGCCAGATACTTCATGCTTTCCATGGCGCCGAAGAGATTCGAAAAGTTGGTCTCATTCTTCTTGAAGCCGGAAACGTGGACAAAGTAGGTGTCCGGGAATTCTTCGGCTACGGTCTCGGTTGCGTCCATATAGCCGAAGGACGTGGTAAAGACGGCATCAAAGCCCTGGCGGGCCAGATTGCGGATAACCCGCTCGGCATCCGCGCCCTCGGGCACGCTTTCCAGATACGCCGTAGCAACCTCATCACCCATCTCCGCTTCCAGGAACTCGCGGCCTTGGTTGTGCGCGTAAGTCCAGCCGCCGTCGCCGATGGGCGCGACGTAGACAAACGCGATGTTGAATTTACCGTCAACGGTTTCAGGGATTTGAATGCTCGACTCAGCGGCGGGCGCTTCAGCTGCGTCACCGGAGTCACTGCTTTCGCCTTCCGCCGGCGCGGCAGCCGGAGCTGCGCAGGCGCTGAAAAGCATGACAAAGGTCAGCAGCATAGTAAGGACGAGCAACAATCGTTCTTTACGCATAGGAATCTCCTTGTGAAATGTGAAGATAAAGGGTGAGTAGATATACGATTGCAAGCGGAAAATCAAATGCTGCGAAAGGGCAACTATATAGGTCCTTCCGGGAAAATCTGCGGAAAACACGCTGCCTCGGGAGAGAAATCTCCCCAAGACCATATAGTAACGCAAAAAATAAAGCAGGACGGCGACAGGAATTGCGTCCTGTCGCCGTCCTTGCCGGTCTTACAAGCTCATATCACCGGAGCGGCCTGAGAGGCAAGCGTCGTCTTACTCTTCCCGGCGGCGGGTAACGTAGGCCGCACCCGTCAGGGCGATGCCAACCAGAACCAGCGTGGGAATGGTGGTGGCGGCAGTCGGCAGGCTTGCGCCGGTTTCGGGCAGCGTGCCCGGTACCGTTCCGGGAACGGTACCGGCAGCCGCATCGGCCATTGTTTCTTCCGCCATGGCCTCCTCAGTGGGCTCAGGCGTAGCCTCTACCGCTTCTTCCATGGCTTCTTCGGTGGGCTCGGGCGTGGCTTCCGCAGCTTCTTCCACGGCTTCCTCGGTCGCCTCAGGCGTCATCTCTGCCTCAGTCGTCTCTGCCTCAGCCATGGCATCCTCGGATGCGGCGGGAATGATGACCTTATCGATGACGTGGATTACGCCATTGCAGGCCTCAATATCAGCCGCAACCACGTTGGCGTCGTTAACCATGATGTTATTGCCGCCAACCGTAAAGGTGACCGATTGACCCTGCGCCGTAACGCTGGAGCCCATCTTGGCAATATCTTCCGCCATAAGCTTGTCGGGAATCACGTGATAGAGCAGCACTTCCTTGAGTGCGCCTTCCGGATCTTCCAGAAGAGCGTCCAGCGTGCCGTCCGGTAAGGCGGCAAAGGCCTCGTCCGCGGGCGCAAAGACCGTGAAGGGCCCCTCGCTCTTGAGCGTATCCACCAGACCGGCAGCCTGGACCGCGGTGACCAGCGTACCAAATCCGTCGGCATTGATAGCCGTGTCAACAATGTCCATGCACTCAGGCGCAGCCGCAGCTTCTTCCGTGGGCTCAGGCGTGGCTTCCGCTTCTTCAGCCGCCGTCATCTCACCTACGACGAGCTGAACGGGCTCCTCCACCGGAGACTGCATGTACATAACCACCGGATCCGCGTCGGGATATTCAAACGCGCCGGCTTCCCCGTCATCGGCATGGAGAGAAACGAAATACATGCCGCTTTCGGTCAGCGGTTCGGCCAGGTCCACCATCACGTTTTCGCTCACGCCCGCGGGNNACGGCTGCATAACCCAGCACGTCGCCGGGCTGGAACGCATCGTTGGTCCGCACGGCAACCCAACTGTCCTGCGCGGCTTCCACGCTGCCCACCGTTACGCTGGAGCCGTCAGTCTCCTGGCGCTCAACCGCGATAGACTGGACCGGCTCCGGCGTCTCTTCCTCTTCCGGCGCAGCCGCAGCTTCTTCCGCTGCGCCGCTGACGACGAGCTGAACGGGCTGTTCCACCGGAGACTGTTGGTACATGGCCACCGGATCCGCGTCGGGATATTCAAACGCGCCGGCTTCCCCGTCATCGGCATGGAGAGAAACGAAATACATGCCGCTTTCGGTCAGCGGTTCGGCCAGGTCCACCATCACGTTTTCGCTCACGCCCGCGGGCACGGCTGCATAACCCAGCACGTCGCCGGGCTGGAACGCATCGTTGGTCCGCACGGCGACCCAACTGTCCTGCGCGGCTTCCACGCTGCCCACCGTTACGCTGGAGCCGTCAGTCTCCTGACGCTCAACCGTGATAGACTGGACCGGCTCCGGCGTCTCTTCCTCTTCCGACGCAGCCGCAGCTTCTTCCGCGCCGCTTGCGCCCAGGGCTTCGGCAACGGCGGAAGGCAGAATAACCGCGTCGATTACGTGAATCACGCCGTTATCGGCGGTGATGTCGGCAGCAGTAATGGCGGCATCGTTAATCATGACCACGTCGCTGCTCACCGTAAAGGTGACCACATCGCCCTGCATCGTCGCAGCTTCCATACCGTCGGAGATGTCATCGGCCATAACGACTTGGGGCAGGACATGATAGGTCAAAACCTGGTTAAGGGTTTCGGTATCGGCCAGCAGGCTATCCACCGTACCTTCAGGCAACGCGGCAAACGCATCGTCGGTGGGAGCAAAGACGGTGAAAGCGCCGTCTTCCGCCATGAGGCTCTTGGTCAAGCCGGCGGCATCTATCGCGGCCAGAAGCGTATCAAAGCCGCCCGCCTCCTGGGCAACGCCTACGACCGTCTGAATTTTGCCCGTTACCGCAAAGGGGGTCATGACGACCTCGCCGTTCTCAGTCAACGGCTCATCTGCGCCAGGGAACTCGTACGTGCCCGCCTCGCCCGCATCCACGTGGAGCATGGCGTAGAGCGTATCGGTAGCCGCATCGGAATCGATATCCACCTTGATATTGGCGTTTACGCCGTCAGCCACCGGCGCATAGCCCAATACCGGACCGGGGGCGCCGCCGTCATCAGCATGAATGACAACCCAGCCGTCACCGTTCATAGTGGCCCGGGTCACGTTCACGGTTCCGTCCACTACATTCTGGTCAATGGTGAAGACCTCGGGCGTGAATTGCGCAAAGACCAGCATGGGCACGGCAGCGCATATCAGCAGCGCCACAATGGCAATCCAGGAAATATTGCGTTTGGTCATGCGAATAAGCTCCTTCAATTTGGTCACAAAATGCGAGCAAGAAATACATTCTACGAATGTTATAGAAAGCGGATTGGTCTAAACGGATGGGCAGGGCAACTTTCCGTGTAGGTTAGGGGGTGGTAGATAGAGGTGCAATAGTCCGGCGCGTTGTCAACAAAAGCTCGTAGAATTGTAACATACTCTGCACGATCTGCAAACGCAAATCCTGAGAAAAACAGAACAAACCGCCATGACTTATGGTAAATGAAGTACGGGTCGATTCGATTGCCTAACGCAAGGTAGAGGCTGCCGTCAGCACCGCTGCGATTGCGTCGTCGGTTGCAAGGAAAAAATCCGCAGCCGGAGCGCCCCGGCGCAGCCAAATGAGGAACTCGATATTGCCCGCCGGTCCCGGCGCAGGAGAGACGGTCAGGCCGGCAACGGTCAGGTCCAAAGAGCCGGCCAGGGCGATGATTTCCTCCAACACCCGGCGATGCACGCGGGCGTCGCGTACGACGCCGCCCTTGCCCACGCCCTCCTTACCCGCCTCGAATTGAGGCTTAATCAGCGCCACGACTTGCCCCTGCTTGTGCAGCAGGTTCAAAGCGGCAGGCAGGACAAGATGCAGCCCGATAAAGCTGGCGTCAATGACGGACAGATCAGCCAGTACGCCGTCAGGCAGCGCAGCCAAATGTCGAATATTGGTCCGCTCCAGCACCGTCACGCGGGAATCCTGACGCAGCTTCCAGGCGAGTTGACCGTAGCCCACATCCACGGCATAGACCCGGGCCGCGCCTCGCTGAAGCAGGCAATCGGTAAAGCCGCCGGTACTCGCCCCCACGTCTACGGCAGTCAGGCCGGTCACGTCCAGGGAAAATTCATCCAATGCAGCTTCTAGCTTGAGACCGCCCCGGCTGACAAAACGGGGTCGCGCCCGCACCCGGACCGCGCTGGCTGGGTCTACCTGACGACCCGGTTTGTCCGCTACCGTCTCGTTAACCAACACCTCACCCGCCATAATCAGACGGCGGGCCTGCTCCCGGCTGGGAACCAGCCCCTGCTCCACCAGCAGCAGGTCCAGACGCTGTTTACCCGACCTGATTGATTGGGAATCGTTATCGCTCATAGCGCGAGCATAGACCGGAGCGCAGAACGTGTCAAATGGCGCTACTTTCATGACTTTATGATAGAGTAAGCGCGCTATGCAATCATCAACTCTTTCCATGAATCGCTATATGACGAACCTGCGCGGCCTTATCAAAACCATGCGCCCGCAACAGTGGGTCAAAAACATTATCATATACGCGGCACTCGTCTTTGACGGCAGGCTCTTTGACCTGGCGCTCTTTGGCCGGGTGACGCTGGTGGTGCTGCTCTTCAGCCTGATCTCCAGCAGCGTTTATATCATGAACGATTTGGCGGACATTGAAAAGGATCGCCACCATCCCCGCAAGCGCAATCGCCCTCTGGCCAGCGGACAGCTGCACCCGCGCCTGGCCACGGCCGCGGCGATCGTTCTGGGTCTGGCCGGCATAGGCGGCGCCTGGCTCCTGGATCCGCTAATTGCAGCCGTGCTGGTCATCTATCTGCTTCAAAATATTGCCTACAGCGCCTATCTGAAACATGTGGTCATCATCGATGTCATGGTGCTGTCGCTGGGCTTTCTGCTGCGGGTGCTGGCCGGCGCGCTGGCCGCCCACGTAAGCAATTTCAGTCCGTGGCTCTACGTTTGCGTAGGATTGCTGGCCCTCTTTCTGGGCTTCGGCAAGCGGCGCCACGAGATTACCCTGCTGGCGGATGGGGCGGCCGCGCATCGGGCCAGCCTGAGTCAATATAATCTTCCCCTGCTGGACCAAATTATCGGCATTGTTACCGCCAGCATGGTTATCGCATACACCTTCTACTCTTTTGAAGCGCGCACGGCCATCGTGGGCGGCGGACGCATGCTGCTGACGGTGCCTTTCGTGCTTTACTTCGTCTTTCGCTACCTCTACCTCATCCATGTGGAGAAGAAGGGCGGCGCGCCGGATGAGCTGCTCATGAGCGACCGCCCCCTGCTCATCAACAGTGCGCTCTGGGCGCTGGCGGTCCTGCTCCTCATTTATTTCTAACACGATTTGAAGTAAATGCCACGACGGCAATCAGAGCCTTCCATCACCGGTAGGGACTGTCAACTTATTTCCGCCGAGATTTACGAGCAGCGCGGTCTTCACGCTTCCTCAACGCGCTGGTTGCTTTATGCGTCGGGATGGGATAGGCTATGGACTCTCCCGCCCCAATGCATATTCGGCTGCTCGCTGCACCTTGCGTCTCCCCCCCCCGATGCCCGATCTGGATTTGCTTTCACTATGCAGTGATGGCCCGAACCACCGGGAGGAATCGTGATAATGCCCAGAAAGAACGCCACAACCGCACGCATGGCAACAGGACTTGCTGCCGCTCTGCTTCTGATGGCGCTGACGGCGGCATGCGCGCCCCTTGCCATACCCGATACGCCGCCACCAACAGAGACAGCGGAAAGCCGCAACGCATCCGCCCCCGCAACGACCCGTGCCGACGGGCCCGCCGCGCTGCTGCGCTATATTCCAGACACCTCGAACTACCGAAGCTTCACAACCTACGGCGACTATGCCGCTTGGCTGAAAGCATGGGAGATCGATCCGCCGGCCGATATCGATGCCGTCAAGTCGCTGCCCGAAACGGAACGCGAGCGCTGGCTCTTTACCATGCCGAGCCAAACGACTCCGCCCCAGGCGCTGGGGATAGATAATTTAACGGAGCCTGTCGCGGAGCATTATGGATTCAGTTTTTTCGATCGGTCGCGCTATCTTGAGGCGGGCAATCCGCCGGAGACGCTTACTGTGACGGCGTCCGGTGACGGTGACGGCGCTATCGCATCCGCCCTGCTCGCAACAGGATATGCAAGCGCACCCGCGGCGCCGCCATTTACGCTGTACAGTATCCGTGACGACTATGCCATCGATATCAACTCGCCGCTCCGGATCGGCCGCCTGGGAGAGTTGAACCGCATTGCAGTCAGCGAGGAGATGGTGCTCATCGGAAGAGCTACGGAAGTGGTGGAAAATGGATTGGAGGCAGCAGATGCAGGGACCTCGCTGGCTGATGCGCCTGACATGCAAGCGTTGCTTCGCTCGCTTGATGCGCCCGAACTGACCAGTGCGGGCACGCTGGTCGGCCTGATTCTGACGAATGAATCATTTACGCCCGATATAGCCGGCCTTCTGCTGGGAAACGACCCAGTCGAAGAGATCGAAGCCCAATGGGATGCGCTGTTCAACCAGGAACCGCGCCTGCCCATCTACCTGCTCACCGGCTTCGCCACCTACCGTGCGCCGGACGCAACCTATCTGGCGCTGCACGTGGTCTTTCCCATAGCGGAAGATGCGACCGACGGCGCCGAAATTCTGGCAGAACGAATGGCAAACTACATTAGCTTCGTCACGGAAGCGCCCCTGCCCTGGACGCTAGAGAGCGCCTTCATCGACGAAGCGACGACGGTTATCGTCATGCGGCTTGATGAATCCGCCGTTCTGTCATGGATTGATCTGTTTGCCCGACGCGATACCGTATTCCTCGTCAACTAAGCGAGAGCGTTCTTTGCGCCGCTTGATCAAGCAGGCGTGAGACAGAAAAAGGGCAGCG
>JAGRCP010000058.1:22935-73732 GCA_020433455.1 Caldilineaceae bacterium
CGCTGCCCTTTTTCTGTCTCACGCCCAGCCTACCGGCGTCTACTCAATTTATACCTGATTGCCCATCCTTTACGCTACTCATCCTTTATGAAGGCGGCCCACTTCCCTTCCATGCCGTCTTCCGTGACGCCGTAGAAGATGCGCAGGCCGCCGTTCTCGCGCAGAGCCAGATCATAGCGCACTTTGCCCGCGCGCTCGGCCGCGCGAATCAAACCCACGTTATTGTCCCACTGCACGTCTTTGGCGCCCACGGGATGATCTTCATGCTGAGCAATGGCGTAATTCCAGAGCTTGCGTGCCCCCTTACGCGTCACATTCTTGATGACGTTGTTGTTGCGCAGATCTCGGATGCTGTGATAGGTGTTGCCCTGACGCTTCTCCGAGTCCACAATCTCTACGCCGATTTGAGGCAGGTAGAATGCATCGTCCTGGTCGGCAACCGCGCCCCCGCCGGCATTGTCATCGGCATTATCGTCAGAGCCGGCGTTGCCGCTTTGCCTGGAACCGCTCCTGCGCCCCCGGGAGCGACGACGTTTACGACCGGTCGAAGCCGATCCGGAAGCGGCAGAACCGCCATCACCCGACTCCTCTTCCTCCAAAACATTGCGGATTAGCGCCACGATCTCGTCGCGTACGGCCAGGGACGTATCGCCTTCATCCCGCACGTAAAATTTGTGGTCATCCAGACAATAGGGCCGATCATCCCCCTTGGCCGTCTCGACAATGAGCACCTTCACGCCCTCAGTCTCGGCAATCTTGGTCTTGACCTCGAGAGGCGGCGTCACCCGCTCATCCAGCCCTTGCAGAATTTCCTTCTCAACCTTTTTGGGATCACTCAACCCCTTGGGCGCGCCCTTACGCGTCCCCACACCAACGTAGACGGTCCCGCCCATGGTGTTGGCAAAGGCCGCAACGTCAGTCAGGATGGTGGTCAGCCGTCCGCCCCGCGCGCTGGCCGATTCGCGGAAGCTCTGAACCAGCGTCGCGCCTTCCTCCCGGGCCGCGGCTACGCTATCGAAGGGCTTGTCCTTGGGGCGCGCCGGCCGGGTGCGGTCAAATTGCTTGCTGCGCAGGGCCGCGGCAATTTCGTCGAAAGAGGGATCAAGCAGGTTAAATTCGGTGGCGCGCTCACCTACGCCCAAACGACGCGGATTCTTGGGGTCCATAGTCAGCCGATGGGCATCGGACCCTTGAATGCAGTGCATGCGCCGGGGATATTCCATTTTCGAGCCGTTGAAAAAGCGCGCGGTGGAGCGGCCGCTCCGCTCAAGATCGGTGACTTCCAGACAGTCCAGATTGCTGTCCTGGGTAAATGCGATCTTGGTCTGCCCGCCAAAGGGGAAATTGCGCATGGCGACGCCGTGGGTGCTATTGGCGTGGGCGGCAATAACCAACCCGCCGGCTTCGCGGATAATTTTATAAGCAGTAAGGACGTCGGTCGATGCGCCGGTTTCGGTGGAGCCAATGTCCAGCTTGTCGGCCGGAATGTTGAGCTGCAATAAAATATGCTCCAATTCGCGCACGCTGGTTTCCGGCGGGAAGATGCCCAAAATATGAAACCCGAAGGTGGCCGTAAATTCAAAGCCCGGCAGCACCAACACCTTCTCCGACAGCTCGCGCCACTCGCTCAATCGCGCCTGCTCCTCTTCCGTCAGACGATCATCGCGCTCCAAACGGCTCAACCATTCAACTTCACGGCGGATGGCGGCAATGCCGGCGACCGTATTGTGGTCGGTCAGCGCAATGACGTCCAGGTCTCGCTCAACAGCCGTGCGCAACACGTCCAAATAGGTTACGCTGGGATCTTCATAATCGTTGGACCCTGGCGTGTGAACGTGCAAATCCGCTTTGTACCACTGACGCTTTGACGAACGACTATTGGAGCCTGACGATTGAGACTGGCGTCCACTGCTATTTGATTTTTTTCTTTTACTCACAACAATTCAACTAACCTCCATTGGTATTTTGCAGTTGATAGTTCTCTTCCTGATGGTTGCGTCAGCAACCCCAATTCATTATACATGAGGGAGAATCAGAAACAGAATCCAAAAACAGCACACGGTACGCAAAGACGTACGGGCATAGCAAAGGGAATACATGCATCGCCCTTGCTATGCCCTGCCCTACCGTACCGTGTGCCGTTCGATTTTATACAGATCAGCCCGCTATTCCTGAGCCGGCTGTTCGCTGGCAAAGGGAAGCTCCAAAGTAATAACTTCCGGCTCGCCCTTAATGAAGGAAAGCTTCACCGTCTGATCTTCCAACGCATCATCGTAATCCACGATGATGTGATCGCCCGTCTGGTACTCGCCCCGCAGCAGCCGCTTGCTCAGCTCATTTTCCACCTGACGCTGAAGCAGCCGGCGCAAAGGCCGTGCGCCATAGCTGGGATCGTAGCCCACCTGAGCAATATGCTCAGCGGCCGCGGCGGTCAGCTCTACGGTGATGCCCAGCTCATCCAGCCGCGTGGCGATATCCTGCATGAGAAGCGCCACAATCCTCTGGATTTCTTCCTCGCTCAGCGTATCGAAGACGATTGTCTCGTCAATGCGATTAAGAAATTCGGGCCGGAAGAGACGCTTGAGCTGACGGCCATACTCGCTCTCAGTGTAGGCGCTCTCGTCAAACTCGGGCGTAGCAAAGCCCAGCGTGCTCCGCTTGACTACGTCCGCACCCACATTGCTGGTCATGATGATGACCGTGTTGCGGAAATCTACCGTGCGCCCCTGGCCGTCGGTCAGCCGACCGTCGTCCATGATCTGGAGCAGGGAATTCCATACTTCAGGATGGGCCTTCTCTACCTCATCAAAGAGGATAACCTGATACGGTCGCCGCCGCACCTGCTCGGTAAGCTGGCCGCCCTGATCGTAACCCACATAGCCGGGAGGCGCTCCGAAGAGGCGGCTCACCGTATGGGCTTCCCGATACTCGCTCATGTCCACGCGCACCAGGGCGTCATCGTCGTTAAAAAGGAAACCCGCCAGCGCTTTGGCTAACTCGGTCTTGCCTACGCCCGTGGGGCCCAGGAAGAGGAAGGTGCCGATGGGGCGACGAGGATCCTTCAGCCCGCTCCGGGCCCGGCGGATTGCGTCGCTGACGGCTTCCACCGCCCGGGTTTGACCCACGATGCGCTCCCGCAGCGCGTCTTCCATGTTGAGCAGCTTTTCCGTCTCGGTTTGCAACAGGTTCGTGGCCGGAATGCCGGTCCACGCCTCAATGACCTGGGCCACGTCAACCGCGTCCACGACGTCATCCAACCCCGAATCCTCCCGCCACAGCGCATAGGCATGCTGGAACTCATCTTCCAGCCGCACGCGTTGGGTTTTGAACTCGGCCGCGCGTTCGTAATCCCGCTCCGCTCCCGCCTCTTCCTCGCTGGCGATGAGAATATCGAGCTGGCTCTTTTTCTTTTTCAGATCGACGGGCATGGAGTAAGCGGCCACGCGCAGCTTGGCCGCGGCTTCGTCAATCAGATCGATAGCCTTGTCGGGCAGGCGACGGTCGGCCACGTAGCGATGACTGAGCTTGACGGCCTGGACCAGCGCATCGTCCTCATAGCTGATCTTGTGATGCTCCTCGTAGCGGGGCCGCAAACCGCGTAGAATTTCGATGGCGTCCTCTACATTGGGCTCGTCTACGTAGACGGGCGCAAAGCGGCGCTCCAAAGCTGAATCCTTCTCGATGGATTGGCGATACTCGTCCAGCGTGGTAGCGCCGATGCACCGAAGCTCGCCCCGGGCCAGGGCCGGCTTGAGCATGTTGCCCGCATCCAACGCGCCGGCGGCATTGCCCGCGCCCACCACCGTATGCAGCTCGTCGATGAAGAGAATAATTTCGCCCTCGCTGCGGATCACCTCATCCAGGCAGGCCTTAAGGCGTTCTTCAAATTCGCCCCGGAAGCGGGTGCCTGCCAGCATTGCGCCCAGGTCGAGGGAAATGACCCGCTTGCCCATGAGCGGTTCAGGCACGTCGTTGTCCACGATCTGCTGGGCCAGGCCCTCGACAATGGCCGTCTTACCCACACCGGCTTCACCAATAAGGACCGGATTGTTCTTGGTGCGTCGGCTCAGCACCTGCATCATGCGCAGCACTTCGCTCTCCCGGCCGATGACCGGATCAAGCTTGCCGGCCGCGGCTTGCGCGGTGAGATCCCGGCCGAATTTCTCCAACACGCGATATTTACTCTCGGCGTTGGGCTCGGTAACCCGCTGACCGTTGCGCAATTCGCTGACGGCGTCATAGACGCGTTCTTTGGTCACGCCGGCTTCGCGCAGGAGATTCGCGCTGGGCGTGTTGCGTTCACTGGCAACGGCCAGGAAGAGATGTTCGGTGCTGATGTACTCATCTTCCAGCTTCTTGGCCTCTTCTTGGGCCACATCCATCACCCGCTTGAGGCGAGGGGTAATAAAAACCTGGGCCATGGGGCCGCTGCTGTATTGGCGATTGGCCCCGCTGGGCGCATTCTCCAGTATTTTTTCCAACTGCGTCGTCATAGCCGGGATATTCACGCCCAGTTGATTCATAATCTGGGGCACCGCACTATCCTGCTGCTGGAGCAGCGCCAGGAAAACGTGCTCGGTATCCACTTGGGTATGACCATACTGTTGAAGCAGCTCGTAGGCGCGCATGGCTGCCTGCTGGGCTTTCTCCGTAAACTTATCAAATCTCATCATGGGGTCGAAAACTCCTATTTTCTGCCCGCTTTTTCTTGACTGTTCGCTTACCGCTCATTGGTCAAAGCGGAGTAAACACAACTACATTACGGCGTAAATCCCACGACAAAAATATCGCGGCGACAATCATGCTCGCCTTCTTCTCTGAATAGAGCGCTCACATGACGCCGCCCTGTTTCCGTCGGGATTTACCTATATACAATCCGTACAAGAGTTCTACCCCAATAGTACGCCCAAACGCGTAGGAAAGATTCCGAAATCAGCGGACTCTAACGCAACGCAAATGGAGGAGCGGGGGAGGAAAGCGGCAAGTGGCAGGATGCAATCGGATTAATGTGTCAGCTCCGCAACTCCGCCGCCTGCCACCCGCCCTAATACCGCGTCAACGCGCCAATCTTCCCCAATTTCGCCAATTCCGCGTCCTGCTCCAGCACCGTCACGCCGATGTCCTGCACCATGGCCCGCCGCAGGACGCTATCCACGCCGTCGGGCAGCTTCTGAATGCGGCCGCTGCCCAATTCGGCCTCCTCATCCTCCAGGTTGAGTACAATGTAGCCGCTGTCCACGAAGCGGTAGGCGGGCTCGGCGTAATCGGCCAGGGCAATGACGTGGGAGGCGCGGCCGTTCTGCACCGCCGTCAACGTCTCAGCCAACCCCGCGACGGCATCGCCGCCTTTGTGAAGGGTTGTCACCAACTCCTGAGTCAGCTTGCGCTCCTCCTCTTCCGCGGCCTGCTGAGCTACCTCCAGCGCTTCGGTGCGAATCTCATTGGCGCCGGCATTGGCATCAACAGCGATGCGACCGACGACCATATCGCGCAGGCGGTGGCTGAGCATCCCGGCAAACCGCGCGGTGTTCTTCTCCGTACCGGCCAGAATCAAGTGGCGGGTATTGGTCTGGCGATAGAACTCTTCGGCCATTTCAGCCGCGTCCTGAAGATTCTGGCGCGCGGTTCCCCGCTCGCTGCGCTGATAGCGGGGCGCGGCCCAACCGCCTGCCTTATGGCGCTTCACTTCTTCGCCTAAATAGCCTTCCACATCTTCCAGCACGCCCATGTGGAAGCGATAAAGTCGAGCCCCTTCCTGGTCTACCTGAACCACGCCATAGCGTTCGTAGGCGTCCATGAGCGCAGCCAACTGGCGTACGTACGGACGATGGGCCACCATGACGCTATCCTCCACGGGGACCATGAGGCTTTGGGACCACCAGAAATCTTCGGCCTGGCAGCTAAAGAGGATCAGGCCGCGTCCTTTCCAGTTGTAGCCCATTTCCACGAAGTTCTGGACCCGCTTAATATCCGCATCAGCCGCGCCGGCCGCTTTGCCCAGCAGGCTGCGCAAAGCCAACTTATACTTTTCAGGCGAGCGGCGATGGGGGTCTACGTTGAGGTAAACGCTCAAAACAGGATGTTCATGACTCTCGAATTCAATGGCCTGACGGACATCAACATCGGTTAACATCGTTTATCCTCTTTTCTGTTGTGTTGGTCTTTTGCGTAGGTCTGTTGCGTTGGCTGAATTGAGACCGAGCGTGGGCCGACTCCGCCTCAGGCAAGAATATGACGAGCAGGCGGAAACAGTTATCATCCTCACAGTAGCATTTCGGATTGCGGTTGTCAATAGCCGCACAAAATTCCCCTGAGGTATCTGCACGGGCCCCTCCGGGAAGGGCTGTGGAAAACATGTCGCTCCCAGAGAGAAACCTCCCGGAGGCCATACGCCCCCAAAATTCCAGGAGAGACGCCAAACAGACTGCGCAATTATAGCTTGTCTGCTAGAATAGACGCTGTGTGAATTGAATGAGTAGAGATGATGAGATTGCATCTTGAATTTTGGCACAGATAGGACCTATACATGGCAACCGACGTTTCTACAGCAGATCAATCCGCTGCCGCCACACCGGAAAAACCCGCAGATACGGCCTGGTATCGCCTGCCCTACCAGGAGGTCATGGACCGATTGGGCAGCAATCGGCAACCGGGGCTGAGCAGCGCCGAAGCCGAGCAGCGTCTTCAACAGTACGGCCCCAATGAAATCACCGAGCGTAAAGGGCGCACCAGGTGGCAGATTCTCTTCGAGCAATTTACCAACATCCTGACCGTCATCCTGATCGCGGCCGCCGTCATCTCCATCTTTCTGGGCGACGAAATCGAGGCCATTGTTATCCTGGCGATTGTGGCGCTCAACGGTCTGCTGGGCTTCTATCAGGAGTATAAGGCCGAGCAGTCCATGGAGGCGCTCAAGCGCATGTCCGTGCCCACGGTCCGGGTGCGCCGGGACGGCAAGGTGCGGGAAGTTTCGGCCCGGGAGCTGGTCCCCGGCGACATCGTACTCCTGGAAACGGGCAATGTCGTTCCCGCAGACGGACGCATGATCGAAAGCGTCAACCTGCGCGCCATGGAGGCGGCGCTCACCGGCGAATCGGAAGCCGTGGAAAAATCGGCCGATCTGGTGCTGAGCGAAGACCGGGTTATCGGCGACCAGCGCAACATGCTCTTTTCAGGCACGGTGGTCAACTACGGCCACGGGGAGATGATCGTCACCGGCACGGGCATGGAGACGGAACTGGGCCATATCGCCGACATGATCCAGTCAGTATCCGATGAGCAGACGCCCTTGCAGCAACGGCTTGACGGGCTAGGTAAGATTCTGGCCATAGCGGCCATCGTCCTGGTCGTGGTCATCTTTGTCATGGGCGTCCTGCAGGGCAACCCGGTGGAGGAGATGCTCCTCACTGCGGTGAGCCTGGCCGTAGCCGCCATTCCTGAAGCATTGACCGCGGTGGTGACGATTGCCCTCTCCCTGGGCGCGCAGCGCATGTTGCGCCGCAAGGCCCTCATCCGCAAGCTGCCCGCGGTGGAAACCCTGGGGTCGGTAAGCATCATCTGCTCCGACAAGACGGGCACGCTGACCCAGAACCGCATGACGGTGATGGCAATCGATATCGCCGAACAGCACATCGAGTTGGCCCAGCCGGAGCATACGACGGATCGCTTTGACCTGGAGCCGATCAAGGAGATGAAGCCGGGCGAAAAGCTCGTCCCCACGCTGGATTTGCTCCTTATGGCCGGCGCGCTCAACAATGACGCGCAGTTGGAGGAGGATGCGGATCATCCGGGAGAATATCACGCCATCGGCGATCCCACCGAGGGCGCGCTGGTCCTGGCCGCAGCCGAGTACGGCATCTTTAAAAGCGACCTGGAGCAGGCCCTGCCGCGCAAAGGCGAGCTGCCCTTTGACTCGGTGCGTAAGCGCATGACCACCATTCATAAGATGCCCGCCGACGCAAGCGACGTGCCGCCCAGCCTGCAGGCCGTCTGGGAACGGCGCGTTGATCGGCCGCTGCCCCGTTATTTGGCCATCACCAAGGGCGCGATCGACGGGCTCATGGAGCATGCGGATCGCGTCTGGATAAACGGTGATCTGGTTGCGCTGGATAATAAGTGGCGCGCGCGCATCATGCGCGCCCACGACGAGATGGCGGGAAAGGGCATGCGGGTGCTGGCCGCGGCCATCCGCGGGTTGGATGAGCTGCCCGCCCAGGACGAGATAGAGGACGTGGAAGAGCGTTTGGTGCTGGTGGGCCTCTTCGGCATGATCGATCCGCCCCGGCCTGAAGTGACCGAATCGGTCGCCACCTGTCGCAAGGCGGGCATCCGTCCGGTCATGATCACGGGCGATCACCCTCTGACCGCGCGCCACATCGCCCAGCAGATCGGCATTACCGAAAGCGACGAGTTCGTCACCGGCCAGGAACTGGAAAGCATGTCGGAAGCAGAGTTGACGCGCGTCGCCCATACCATATCGGTCTTCGCCCGGGTCTCGCCCGAACACAAGCTGCGCCTCATCGAAGCGTACCAGAAGGAAGGCAGCATTGTGGCCATGACGGGCGACGGCGTCAACGATGCGCCGGCGCTGAAGAAGTCGGATATCGGCGTGGCCATGGGCATTACCGGCACCGACGTTTCCAAGGAAGCCGCGGACATGATTCTGCTGGATGATAACTTCGCCACCATTGTCTCGGCTGTAGAAGAAGGCCGCACCGTCTATGACAATATTCGCAAGTTTATCAAGTACCTGCTGAGCTGCAACACCAGTGAAATCGCGGTCATGCTCATCGGCCCGTTTATGGGCCTGCCGCTGCCTCTTTTGCCCCTGCAAATTTTGTGGATGAACCTGGTTACCGACGGATTGCCCGCGCTGGCGCTGGGCGTCGAGCCGGCCGAGCGCAGCGTCATGCGCCGGCCGCCCTACTCATCCCAGGAGAGCATCTTCGGGCGCGGCATGGCCGCCTTTATCATCGTCCTGGGCGTCGTCATGAGCATTATCTCCCTGACCGTGGGCGTCTGGGCCTATCGCAGCGGCGATCCGGCCTGGCAGACGCTGCTCTTCACCACGTTAATCTTTGCCCAAATTGTCTTGGCCCTGGAAGTGCGATCCGAACGCGATTCTCTCTTCACCATCGGCTTCTTCTCCAATCCGCCCATGGTGTGGGCCTTTGTCAGCACGCTGCTGCTTCAGATTTTGGTCGTCTATGTACCCTTCTTCCAGAATATCTTCCACACCGATCCGCTGTCCGTCCGCGATGTCGCCATCGCCTTCGGAGCCAGTCTCTTTATTCTGATTTTCGTAGAAGTTTGGAAAATCTTCTTGAGACGAGAGGCAAGTAACGAGTAAAGGCGGCAGTCTTCACCGCCTGTCATCTGCTATCCGCCGCCGGGAGCTTCACTATGCGCATTCTCATTCTATCCGATATTCACGCCAATCTGGTCGCGCTGGAAACCGTCCTCAGCACAGCAGCAGGGCAGTATGATGCGATCTGGTGCCTGGGCGACGTAGTGGGCTATGGCCCCAGGCCGAATGAATGCGCCCAAATCATCGCGGAGAAAGCGGAATTGTGCGTTATGGGCAATCATGATTGGGCGGCTCTGGGTCGGCCGGGCATGGACGTAAACGACTTCAATCCCCAGGCCCGCCAGGCCGTCCTCTGGACGCGTCGCGAATTAACGGAAGAGAACCGCGCCTTTCTGGACAGTCTGTCCGACCAGCCCGTCCAGTCCGAGCGCGCGCCCGACATTCTCGTCACCCACGCCAGTCCCCGCGAACCGGTCTGGGAATATATCCTCACGCCCAGCATTGCGCTGGAAAATTTTGCCGTCTTCAGCGAGCCCATCTGCCTGGTCGGCCACACCCACAAGCCGGCCGTCTATCGCTGGCGACTCCACAGCGAAGCGGACGAGGACGATGAGGAGTTGTATTCCGTGGCCACGGTGGATTATCTTCAGCCCTACGTAGGCGTACCGGTCGAATTGACGACCTCGGCTCAGGAGCGGCTCATCCTCAATCCGGGCAGCGTCGGCCAGCCCCGGGATAACGATGCACGCGCGGCCTACGCCATTCTGGACCTGGACCAACACACCTGGACCTACGAACGCGTCGCCTATCCCATCGAGTTGACCCAAAGCCAAATGCGCGCCGAACGCCTGCCCAAGCGCCTGGTGGATCGGCTGAGTTTCGGGTGGTAGAGGAGGGGGGGCGGGGTTGCGATGCGGCGGCGCGGCGGAGTAACGACTTCGCCACCCCGCTATACCGGTTCCTGATCCAGCGAGCGATAGACTTCAAACCAATCGGGCAATTCTTCTGCGCGCTTATGGGCGGCGAAGCTTTCTTCCCGGCGACGATAGCGCTCCATGCGCGTTTGAATCTCCTCCGCCACGGCCCGGGGATCGGGAACCGAGTCGAAGATAAAATCGCCTTCTTCCGCCGCGGTCTGGCACTTAACGTCTCCGTAATTCAGAAGCCAGTGCATGGGGGACGGAACGCGCATTTCCACATTTTGCAAACGACCCAGACCGGCGCTTTTGCGATTTTCCGCCAGGGCGAAAGGCAGCTTCTCCACATGGGCGATCTCGTCATCCGTCACCTCATACGTGTCGTTATGCCAGTTGACCACCACCCATAACACGCGCGCCAATGCGCCCAGCGTCATGACCAGTCCCACCACGATGAGCAAAGTGTGGAACCGCGGGTCGACGATCTCAATGGGAAAAAGGGCGAGGAGCGTCAGAAAAAACCAAATCCCCAACACGAGAATAGAAAGCCACACCTTGGGGATGAGCACCATCCAGTGTCGTCGCCAAATGATGCGATCCCCCTTCTCCGGCGGCAGGATAGTCCCATTGGAGCGGCGCTCGTTCCAGCTTGCGCCGGACGAGATGACCTGCTCGCCCTTCAAAACCTGGCTGGGCACGTCGATTGACTGGCCCAGACGCGCTTCCAGCATGCGATGAATGGCTAACTTACTTTGGGCTTTTGAATGCAGTTGGCGCTGCTCGCGCTGGGCGTTGATGATTCTGCGCAGCTCCTCAAAATGGGTGGTGTAGTCAAAGGAAATCGTTCCCGAAGTACTGGCGGTTTGAATCACCATCGTACCGAAATTTAACCAGCGTCCGATAAAATTGGTCTCAAAGTTGACGTTCTGAATCTGCTCCAGCGGCGCCTCCTTGCGCCACTCGTTGATAAAGAGCACTTTCTCCTGATGCACCACCCGGCGATTGGTCACCACCACCCAGTCGTTGAAATAGTCGATGGTCCCCCAGACAAAAAGAGCGAAGGCGATAAAGGCCAGAAAAAAGAGGGGGATTGCCATCCACCATTGGAAGCTGGGCATAAACGTGACAAAAATGGCCCCGGCCATCAGCACAGCAAAGGCAATAAAGGCGGGCACGCCCTTGCGCAGATAGGCAATCCAGTGACGACGGCTCAAAATAATAATCAGTTCACCCGGCTGGAGCCAGGCATAGCGCTCGCGCTGCTCGCGCTGAACCACATGCTCTTGCCGCTGGAGATCGACGACCAAATCCTCACGCAGATTCGTCTTCTCCAGACGCGCCAGGCGCTCAAAATCGCGCCAGTGAAGACGCAGCCACTCGCTGCCCGCGGCCGCCTCGATGGTGGAGTCCTGGGGAATGAGGCCCAATAGGGCGGACTCGGCGAAGTAGGCCGGACCGTCGCAGGGAGTCGTCAAGAGCTTGACGCCGTCCTTGTCGTTGGCGCTGATGGCCGCCCGGCTGCCCGGCATGAGCACCCACAAGCTGTCCGACTCTTCCCCCTGCTGTATGACTACATGGCTGTAGGGAAAGTAATAATGGCTCACAAAGCCGGTCATATGATGATCATAGTCGGGCTTGAAACTGGAGAAAACCAGGAGCCGACTCAACACGTCTTCGCGTAAGTCCATGGCCTCCAACCCGGGTCCGTCCGGCGGCTGCCCCACAATGGACGTGTAGGCGGCATGGGGAATGGCCAATAGCTGCACGTTGGATTTTGCCCGCGCGCGATGGGTCATAATCCGGGACCCGTCTATGGTTGCGCCATTTTTCGCCAGGCCCAGCATGGCGCCGTTGCCCAGCCAATCATCGCTGCCGTCATCCCACTCCAGCAGCACCTGGCCGCGATCGATGAGGAAAATATGCTCTTGTTCATCACCCGAACGATAAATATCCTCGCCCCCGGCAACGCCGCGGGGTTCAACGCTCTCCGCCAGAAAGCAGAGCGCGACGCCTTCCTGAGGACCGACCAGGGGCATGGTGCGCAAGCGGTTGATGATTTCCAGAGGAGCCAATCGCGCCCGCACTTGCGGATGGCGAAAAATCAGGCGATTGAGCGCGGCGGTGGTAATGGCCAGTACGGAGCCGGTTTCCAGGGCACGCGCCGTGGTACGATAGCTGTCGGCAAAAAGAAAGTCCTGAACGCCCAAAATCGCGGCGGGACCCACCTTCCGCTCCAGACGTTGACGCAAAGCGCCGCTCCCGCCAACCCGCTCGATCCGGGCCTGCTGAAAATTGCCTTCCAGGACAATATAAACGTAGTCAACGGGCGTATCCTGGGTAAAAAGCTTCGTACGGACAGGCACGGTATAGGGGGTCATCGACTCGGCGAATATCTCTTTCAAGTCATCCGGCGGAATGTCGCCCAAAAAATTAAGGTGCGCAATCAGCACCTGAATGTCGATAGGATTCCCGGGAATAAACTGGTCGTTGGGTAGCCTGCCTATCATAACTGCTCCTTCACCGCCTCGGCCGAACGCCGGGTCATACCGGGGACCGCGGCCAGCTCATCGACCGTGGCGGTGCGAATCCTGTCCAGATCGCCGCTGTAGTAGGTGAGCAGCGCCTTACGCCGCTTGGGGCCGATGCCCTGAATGTCGTCCAGCTTGGAGCGGGTCTGCTCCTTGCGCCGCAGCTTACGATGGTAGGTGATGGCAAAGCGATGGGCCTCATCGCGGATGCGCTGGACCAGGTAGAGCGCATCACTGCCCCGCTTCAGCCAGGCCGGATCGCGCCGGCCGGGCAGAAAAACTTCTTCCTCCCGCTTGGCCAACCCGACTACCGGAATGCGCTCCCGGAGATTAAACTCGTCCAGCACTTCGACGGCAATTCCCAGTTGGCCCTTGCCGCCGTCAATGATGACCAGGTCGGGCAGCACGCGCCAGCTTTCGTCGCCCTTGCGCGCGCGCCGGCCGGGATCATCTTCTCCCAGTTCCTCCACAACCCGGCGAAAGCGGCGACGCAGCATTTCGCGCATGCTGGCAAAGTCATCCGGCTCGCCCTGGCTGCCCTTGCCCCGAATCTTAAAGCGCTTGTACGCGCTTTTCAACGGCACACCCTTAGCAAACACAACCATAGAGCCCACCGTGTTGGTCCCCTGCAGGGTGCTGATATCGTAGCATTCAATGCGCGCGGGCGGGCGGGGCAGGTCCAGCGCATCCTGCAACTGCTGGAGGGCCTCGGTTTGCCGATTGGTGTCGGCGGCGCGGGTCGCCATCTGCACGCGCAAATATTCATCGGCATTGGCCCCGGCCAGGGCCATGAGGTCGCGCTTGGCTCCCCGCTGGGGCACACGCAGCTCCACGCGCGATCCCCGCCGCGTGGTCAGCCATTCTTCCAGCACCGTTGCATCATCAGGCATGGCCTGCACCAGGATAAGGCGCGGCACAAACGTAGCGCTGTCGTAGAAGCGCTGGATGAAAGAGCCGATGAGCACGCCCTGCACATTGACGTCCGCGTCGGGTACATCTGCGCCTTCCAGCATGAAATTTTCCCGCCCGATAAGCCGACCGTTGCGCACCTTGAAGACCTGGACCGCGGTGTCGCCCAACGCGGGCTCCTGCGCTACAGCCACGTAGTCGGCATCCTCCATGGACGCGTTGATGACCTTCTGCTGTTGGGCGATGCGCTGAGCGGCCTTGAGCCGATCCCGATAGAGGGCAGCCAGTTCAAACTGGAGGTTTTCGGCCGCCCGCTCCATCTGCCCTTCCAGCTGGTTGAGCACGGCATCGGTGCCGCCCTCCAGAAAGTGCATGAGCTGGGCGACGGTGGCGCGATATTCCGTCCGGTTCTGCTTGCCGATGCAGGGACCGCCGCACATTTTGATGTGGTAATAGAGGCAAGGGCGGGCGTCTTGACCGGTAATGGTGCGGTCGCAGTCCAGGTAGGGGAAGATACGGCGCAGCGCATCCAGCGTCTGGTAGCAGGCCGTGGAGCTGGTATAAGGACCAAAATAGCGGGCATTGTCCTTGCGGATATTGCGCACCACCTCAATCTTGGGAAAGTCATCCTGCCAGTTGACCTTGATGTACGGAAAATTGCGATCATCCTTGAGGCGGATATTGTAATGGGGCTGGTAGCGCTTGATCAGCTCGTTCTCGAGCATGAGCGCTTCCAGCTCCGTCTTGGTCACCCACCAGGTAATATCCGCGATCTCATCCACCAGGGCCGCGGTCTTGGGATGCTGTTGCGCGGACGCGTGGAAGTAACTGCGCACCCGATTGCGCAGCACCACCGCCTTGCCCACGTAGATGACGGTGTCATCTGCGTTGCGCATAAGGTAGCAGCCCGGCTTATCGGGCAAATTTTCCAGCTTGTGACGGACCTTCTCGGGCGGTGATTTTTTCATCAAGTCGATTTTAACATAAGCCGCACATCCGTTTCAATATCCGCAATTTTTTGAAACCGTTTTTGTCATCCCGACGTTTTCCTGATTTCGATAACTTCGCCCATAATTGGAAGATTCGTCAGGCAACGCGGAAGGGCGCATTCAGAAAGAGAAAAAGCGGAGGCTGTGTGACATCGTTTGTATTGAATCGCCGGCGTGAGCGGGTTGATACGCTTACCCCAACCGAACGGCGAAACTTTCATCATCTTTATTGGGACGTCGCCTGGTACGGCCTGTTGGCGGGCAGCAGCGTCGCCTTCCTGGCCGTCTACGCGGCGCGCATTGGCGCATCGGCTTTGCAGATCGGTCTGCTGACGGCCGGTCCTGCTGCGGTCAGCTTGCTGGCCACCCTGCCCGTCGGGCGCTGGCTGGACCATCGGGCCGTGGGGCTCACGACCTTCTGGGCGGCGGTTCTTTTCCGGGCGGGCTATGCGCTCTGGATATTCGTGCCTTTTCTTGCCTCATCCACCCAGCAGATTGGCGCACTGATCTGGCTGGTGTTGCTGGCTTCCGTTCCCGGCACCCTTTTTGCCATCAGCTTCAACGCGCTCTACGCCGCCGCGGTGCCGCCGGCATGGCGCGGGCATGTGACGGGCATTCGTCAGGCGGTATTGGCCTTTGCCTACATTGTCTCATCCCTTTTCTGCGGGCTGCTGCTGGATACCCTCTCTTTGGAGACAGGCTACGCCATCGTCTTTGGTCTGGGCCTTCTCGGCGCCATCATGAGTACGATCCATCTTTTCTTCCTGCGCAACGTCGTCGCGGATAAAGAAGTGGGCAGCATACGCACGGTCATCACCGATTATGCCCGTCCCGGCTCCAATCGCGCCTTTGCCATGGCGCCGCGCCTGAGCGTAGGCCTGCGCAGCCTGGTCAGCCACAGCAAGCTGCTGCGCGTGGACGTTTTGCGGCGCGGCAGTTACGGCGGCGTCATGCTGGGCCTTTTTGCTTTCCATTTCGCCCAGTATCTGCCGGCTCCACTCTTTGCCCTGCGTTGGGTCAACCAGCTGGGCTTTTCCGACCTGGTTATCAGCCAGGCTACCGCGGTCTTCTACGCCGCGGTCTTTATCGGCTCGCTCCAGTTGGACTGGCTGACGCGCCGCTACGGCCATCATCGTCTGACCGTGGCCGGAGCTCTGCTTCTGAGCAGCTATCCCCTGTTCATGGCGTTGATGACCGATGTGACGCTTTATATGGCGGGATCGATTCTGGGCGGGTTGGCGTGGGCGGTTGTGGGCGGCGCGCTGGCCAATTATCTTTTGGATCAGGCTCCGGATGAAGACAAGGCTTCGTATCTGGCCTGGTACAATTTGGCGCTCAATGCGGCCATTTTGAGCGCGTCCCTACTCGGTCCTCTCCTGGCTGCGCTGATGGGCGTCGTTCCCGCGCTGTTGGCCTCATTTGTCCTACGCGTGCTGGCCGGCGTGATTATTTGGCGCGCCGGATGATCAAACCCGCGCTTTTCATGACCAAAATTTGATTTCCGGCGTTACTTTCGCTATACTATGCCGTGATGCGCGTGCATCACACTCGCCGTTGTAGCTCAGTTGGTAGAGCGACGCACTCGTAATGCGTAGGTCATCGGTTCGAATCCGATCAACGGCTTTCCTGATCCTCTGCGGAGGATCTTTTTTTTATCCCCTCGCGCATTACTCGTCTCACTAAATTTTGCAGAGAACCGAATAGATTCAAACACGGGCGGCCGCAAGGGTCGCGCCTTACCGTAACGCAGATTGCTGGGCCTGGATCCCGCACGGCTATGAGGTACGGCGGATGAATCTTTCACGCAGCGCGCATTGCTGAATGCACCTTCAGCCGCCCATCGCGCCTCGCGTCCCCTGTTGAAGGCGTAAATATTTGGCTCGTGATGCGTGAAGGTGCGTGCGGTCATATATCATGAGTCACATTTCAAAAAGCGGACCACATAAATTCCAACAGAGCCGATAAGATCTAATCGGACAGTAATATTTTTCGTAACAACTACTTGATACGCTTGCAGCGGAGTGAAAGTTTATCCGTCCGACCATCACCCTCAAACACTCTTTACAGTCAAGCGTCATTGCAGAGCAGACAGCACAAATAACCAGTTCCGTTTTAATGAGATGGAGTGAGCAGTGAACGACAAACAACAGACGTTAACTAATCATCAAGCGATACAATCATTTATCGCATCAGGCGTTCGGAATGGCGAGAAGCAGGTAATCTTCATCGCCGAAAACGATCCTAATATTGCAGATTTAATCGGCTCGCTCATGGAACAGCAGGGCTATCAGACTCAGCTGACGGCAGATTATGAGGAGGTCACCGCTCAAGCCGGCAACAGTGGGACCGGCGCGATCGTGCTTGATTACACCCTAATCCCTGCCGATCTCCCCCATGATGCACAGGTTCTCAAAAGCATTCAGGCGCCCGTGTTATTAATGATACCGGCAAGCCAGGCGGAGGATCTTTCCCAGAGCCCCTTGCTCTATCTCGCTGATGACTATATTACCAAACCGTTCTCCCATCGGGATTTAGCCATGCGCATTCAGCGCTTGCTCTACTACGGTAAGCAGCAGCAAAGAAATGCTTCCAACAATGGATATGAGCAGGTTGTAGGTAACTTGCGGTTAGATCAGAGGCGGCGTCAGGCGATTCTGGGCCATGAAGAGATTGACTTAACGCCCAATGAATATCGTTTGCTGGAAGTATTGATGCAAGCGCCGAATGAGACGATCTACAAAGATGAGCTGGTTGAGGCCGTCTGGCAAAATCGTTTTTACAACGATGAAAATGTTCTGCGCGTCACCATGCGCAGGCTGCGCAGCAAAATCGAGCCGAATCCATCCAAGCCGATCTACTTAACAACTGTTTACGGCAAGGGTTACAAGCTGCTTTATACCAACGGTCATGCCAAAAACAGCAACATCGAGCAGTAGTCCAGGCGGAAATTCACATATAGATTCTATCAGAGACAAAGCCGCCGAATTTCTGTCGTGACATTCACGCCAGGATAGACTAGAATCCCTGCAATCCGCCGCGCCGATAGAAAGAGAAAAGGCCGTAGAGCAGGTAAATGGCCAGACAAATGACCAGCACGCTCAACACCCGATTGCGTTGCGCCCACAGGTGCTGCATTCTTGCCAGGCTTTCCCGCGGTTGAAGCAGGAAAATAAAGAGTAAGAGCCCCAACCAAAAAAGTAATCGTCGCATATTGCTTATAGTAACCAAGTCTAAAAGTTGATCATCCGTTGGGCGGATGATCAACTTTTTGCTTTTTTTCTGCTACAATTTCCTCGCTGCCAGATTTGCGCCCACTGCCGCCGCCCGGAAAAGAGCAGATTCCGTACACAGCACAAAGGATCGTCATGACGGCTGATTGGATACTGGACCAACTGAGCCTGCTATCACCCGGCTTCTGGCTGGCGCTTAGCGTCGTTACCCTGCCCCTTACCTATGTTTTGGGCCGACGCGTAGGCGCCAGGTTAAAACCCTGGATTGGGGTGCTGCGCTGGACGCTGATTCCGTTTGCCGCCCTGTTAAGCGGGGGGCTCTCTACCCGTTTCGCTGGATTAACCAAAATCAATTGGGCCGCGACCCTGAATCTGGGCGTTATCATTTTTATGCTCACGGCCGCGGTCGGGATTGCCATTCGCATCATGCGGATGACCAGCGAAGAGCCGCGGATGCCGCCCCCCCAGCAGGAGAGCCGCTTGTCAGCGCGACGCTGGGCGTATGGCCCGCTGAGCATACTCTGGTTGGGTGCAGAACAACTGCACTGGTGCTTTGTACGCGGCGCAATTTGGGAGATGCTGGTCACGTGGCCCACGGGCCCTGTAGAATCATCTGCGTATCGCACCCTCTGGCTCAGCACCCTCCTGCTGCTGCCGGAAATCTGGCTCCAGCCCATCTCGTTTCAACAGCGGCTGCTCAAAGCATCCCTGCTCCTGGTAACCGCAGTAACCTTCTTCTACACCCTAAATTTTTGGCTCTGCTGGGCAATCTCCGCTACGCTTTGGCTGCTCATCGCCGGACCGCTTCCCGCAGCGCCCGGCCACAGCAATGCCGACTCCATGCAACAAGCCCCTGCTCTGAAAACGGAACGCGGCTGAATCGGATTGAATGGTTAATGGTGAATTGATAATTGTGAACGGTTAATGCGTCCCGTTAACCATTAAGCGTTAATCGTTCACCGCTAACCATTACGATGCACCGCGTCTCGGATAATGAATCACTACACGCAAAAGCGTGATGCCGTCTGCTCGCATCACGCTCTCATTACTACTCGCTTTTTCACCGAGCTGGGATATCTTCGTCTAGATTACAAACCCCAACAGCAGGATTGCCGCAAAAAGTCCTAAGGAAACAAACATCAGCGTACGCAAATCTTTGAAGACGTACGCGTATTCGCTTTCCCATTGGCTCTGGCTGGTCGCGCTTGAGCTGGTCACACTTGAACTGGTCGCCGACCGGTCACGCGTGGAGGCGGCAGCGGTTCCGCTCTTTTCGCTCGATTTGGGGACGCCCGACGAATCGCTCTTGTAGAGCGCGCTGTAATTAGCGGGGTTGGCGCTGCTGCGCTTGGACTTACTTTTGCTGCGCTTATTTTTGGCGACCATCATCTACCATCCTTCACAAAAAACAAAACCGGTTGAACAGACTGGTTGAACAAGAATAGAGAGCATTATAGCCGTGCGTGATGATCTCCGGCAAACTTCTCCCATCATCAGCCGTAATTTCCAAATTACCGGCGCCGCGGCAGCCACGCCAATACCTGGTTGACCTCCGGCACGCCGAGCAGAGCGAGGAACGCGCCATAGACCAGAAGCCCTGCGCCGCCGGCCCCCGCCAACACCCCGGCCGCGCCCAACGCCCCTCCGGGCAGCAGCGGCGGCAGAAGCCGTGCCAAAAGCGCCACCGCCCCTGCCATGACGCCGGCGGCCGGAACGATCCGCATCAACACACCCGAGAGTCCTGCATGCAGCCTGCCGACCCGGCCGTACAGGAGCCCCAGCATAATGAGCGCGTGGGCCGCCTGTTTGGCCGAGTCAGCCCAGACCAGTCCCAGATATCCCAATCCATTAACCAGGGCAAAGGCGACCAGCATGTAAACGCCCACGCTGACGACGCCGACCAGCGCGGGCAAAAGCGTGTTGGTGCGGGCATAGAAAGCAAAGTTCAGGGGGAAATCAACCGCAGCAAAGATCATGCCGATCACGTAGATTTGCAACGCGGCAACGACAGCCGTCGTATCCTGGGGCAGAAAATCGCCGCGCTGAAAGAGGAGGCGGGCCAGGGGCTCGCCCAGCAGCCAAAGCCCGACAGCGGCCGGCGCAATCAACAGGAGCACCAGACGCAGCCCCCGGCCCAGCGTGCGGCGGTACGCATCCTCGTCGCCCGCGGCGAAATGTTGGCTCAAGCGGGGCAGAGACGCCAGCGAAATCGCCACGCTGATAAGGCCCAGGGGCAACTGCTGGAGCGTGGTCGCATTGGCCATCCAGGCGATGCTCTGTGCGCCGGTGCCGGAAGCCAATCGCCGATCCAGCCCAATCTGAAACATGCTGACGACCAGGCCGCCGGCAATGGGCAGATAGAGCAGCCAGATACGTCGCAGGGCCGGGTGATGAAAATCGAAGGCAAAGCGAGCGGCTACGCCTGCCCGCCGTAAATCCCACAGCATGAGCCCAATTTGGGCCAGACTCCCGGCCAGAATGCCCACGGCCAGACTGGTCACGCCCAGGCGATGGGCAAAAAGCGGCGCAGCGACCACAATGCCCAGGTTATAGACCGCTGTAGCAATGGCCGGAAAGCTAAAGCGTTCCAGCGCGTAAAGGGCCGCGGTAACCAGTCCCGCCATGCTGAAAAGCCAAACCGCAGGCGCAACCAGGCGAATCAAGCGCACGGTCAGGGGCAAAAGCGTGGGATCGAAATTATCCAGCCCGCCGGCCAGCAGGTACGCAACCTGAGGCGCCGCGACCTCCAGCAGCAAAACAACGAGCGCCAAGAGCACCGTGAAGAGGCCCAGCAAGATATTGATCAGGCGCAAAAAGTCGCGGCGCGGCCGATGACGCGCTGTCTCGCTCAGGACCGGCACCAGAGCCGCGCTCAACATGCCGCCGATAAGAAAATCATAAAGAAGCGTGGGTACCTGCGCAGCCACCCGGAAAGCGCTGACCTGACCGCTGGCGCCGAAGAAATAGGCGATCACCATTTCCCGTACCAGGCCCAAAATACGGCTGGCCGCATTGCCCAGCGCCAGTACGCCCGCACTGCGCGCCAACGGCTTGGCGGCGGGACCGACTATCGGTTGTTCAGCGTCAATGGGCGGCATGAGGCGGATAGAGGAAGGGTGGCGGGGAGGGAAGGCTAAAGATTGAAGATTGAAGAGTAAAGATTGAGACGAGCGCCTTCTAAAACCGGGTGGGCGCTTAATGCTTTACCGGTTTCATCTCCCAATCTTCACTCTTTACTCTTCAATCTTCAACTCACTTACCAGGAGCCAAGCGGCTCGCTCTCGTGCTGCGTAATGCGCGCGCGTTCCCGGGGATCTACATCCACGCCGGGATAACCCTCTTCTTCCAGTTCGGCGAGGAAGTGGACAGTCTGCATGGCTGCGGAGCAGCCTTGGCCCACGCTGGTGGCAACTTGCTTGAAGATCTTATCCATGATCTCGCCCGCAGCCATGATGCCGGGAACGTTGGTGCGCATGCGCTGATCGGTGATAAGGTGGCCGTCATCGTCCAGATCAAACTTACCCGTCAGGATCTCGTTGTTGGGAATATGGCCGACAAAAACGAAGACCCCGTCGGTCTCCAGATAACCCTCTTCACCGGTCTGGGTATTGCGCGTCTTCACGCCAATCACCTGGCCCGCATCATTTCCCTCTATTTCGGTGACTACCGTATTCCAGACAAAGTCGAGCTTGTCATTCTTGCGCGCCCGATTTTGTAAAATCTGGCTGGCGCGCAATTCATCCCGGCGATGGACGACGCGCACGCGGGTCGCAAACTTGGTAAGGAAGAGACCTTCCTCTATGGCGCTGTCACCGCCGCCGATTACCAGGACATCCTTACCGCTGAAGAAAAAGCCGTCGCACGTGGCGCAATAGCTGACACCTTTGCCCATGTACTCCTGCTCGCCCGGCACTTCCAGATAGCGAGGCCGCGCGCCCGTACAGACAATGACGGCTTCGGCCCGATACTGCTTACCGTTCTGGGTAGTGAGCAGGAAAGGATAGGCGTCTGTGGCAATGTCGGTGACCAGATCGTACTCGACCCGCGCGCCGAATTTCTCGGCCTGCTGCTTCATGCGGTCTACCAGTTCCGGACCGCTCAGGCTATCGGGAAAGCCGGGATAATTCTCAATCTCGTAGGTAATGCTCACCTGGCCGCCGTAGTCGCTGCCCGTGATGAGCAGAGGTTCTAAATTGGCCCGGGCCGCGTAAAGCGCGGCCGTAAAGCCGGATGGGCCGCTGCCGATAATGACGACCTTCTCCTCAGTCGGTCCTGCTCCGTTACTGGTCTGGTGTACGTCGCTCATTCAGATGACTCCTTAATCTTCTTGTCCTTTGGCCGGACATATGCAATAGGTTGATGTGCTTGACGCCAGAATAACGCCAAACGATTTGAGTGTATCAGTATCAACTCGTCCCCTATGTTATGCAGTAGGATTTGCTACAAGTCAAGTTGCATCAAGGCGCGTCGGGTGCTAAATCCAGGCGCAGCGGTTCGGCTAAAGGCGTAAAGTCAGGTCCCGCGTACATGTCAATCAGCATAGTTGCGGCAGGAGCGCTGCCCTCCTCCAGAGCCAATTCATGTTGGTCCGCCAGCACGTCGCCCGGTCGCCACAGGCTGGTAGGGTAATAGACGCCGCCGGGCGGATGGTCGTCCTGGGCCAGCTTATCGCCGGCAGCATCCAGAAACTGAACGGTCGTCGTGTAATCCCCCGCAATCGGCCTATCCGCCGGCCCGTCTGTCACCTCGCCCACCTGCCAATACAGGGTGACAAGCGTTGTCTGCCCATGGCCAAGCGTCAAATCATACCCCAACAGCGTAAGCGGACCATAGCGCTCATTCACGACCACCGCGGGCGTGACGTTTTCGCCGGCCAATCCGCGCACGTAGACCAGCGGTTCCGGCCCCGGCTCCAGATTAAATTTGGCCTCCAGTCCCGGCATGGGCTTGATGAGGACAACAGGTTGCTCCCCCCCGACATCCAGCCCGGTCTCAATCGTTCTCGCCACGTCGGCAAAGCGGGGGTCCGGGGCAATGAGGGGGAAGAGTCCCGTCATGCCCCGGGCCCGACCTTCCACGGCCTGCAAGTAGAAAAGGGGCGCAATCTCGTTGCGGTCATTGCTGATGAGGATGGCGTCTTCCGGCGGTTGTGCAGCCAGAATATCCTCCCACTCCGCCCGCGCCTGGCGATTGGCCCGCTGGTCCAACACGTCACTGTAATTCGACCACAGCCTCAGAGGCAACCACATGAGCACGATAAGGAGCACGGCCCCCAGAAAACGCAGCGCGGCCCCATTTTCCTCATCCCCGGGCGCTTGCTCCGTCCGTTCCCCCAATCCGGTGGCAAGCCCGTACGCGCCGCAGCCGGCCCAAATTGCCGCAACCAGATAGAGCGGGATGTAGTAGACCAGGATGTCGCCTATGGCATAAAACAAATTAAACGTTTGCTGAAGGACAAAATAGGGCGCGGTCAGGGCCAGCAGCGGCCAATTGCGCTGCCGCACCAGCCAGATGAGCCCCACGATGACCAACACCATTCCGGGCCAGTTGAAGTGAATGCGCCAGAGCGTCCCAGCCTGTCCGAGTTGCTGCCAAGCTTCGGCCCAGCTGTAGAAACCCACCGAGATAGCGCGCCCGGTGATAAAATCCCAAAAAGCCTGACTGCCGCCTGCGTAAAGGGTCAGCACGCCCTCACCCAGACGCTGATGGTACCAGGGCGAAGCAACCGGACCGCTGCGCAGGGGAATGTACAGGTAGAGCAGCAGGGGCCCAAGCAGCGCGGTCGCCCATGTCCGGGGATTGCGCCACCAGTCTCGATCCAGCAGCGTAAGGTAGATAAGCAGGCCCGGCGCAAGAAAAAGGGTCATGCCGTGGTGGGTCAGGCTCAAGCCCACCAGAAAGGCAAGCAGGGCAATAGGACGCAGGCCAATCTCTCCCGCCCCCTCCGGGCCGTCAGGCAGAGCTTGAGCCGCGAGAAAGATAAGCACAATGAACAGCGCATGGAGGGCATAGACTTCGGCTAAGAGCGCCTGACTCCAAAATGTGGGGTTGACGGCCAGCATGAAGGCGGCCCAGGCCGCGGCCAGTCGCGCCAGGACGTCATCACCCGTCAACCAGCGCCGCATGAGCAGGTAGAAGAGGCCGACCGCCGACGCGGCAGTAAGACCGCTAAAGAGATTCAGGGCCAGGGCCGGCGCAATGCCCAAAAGCGCCAACAGCCGCTGCCAGAGCCCGCCGCTCAGAAGATAAAGGGGATAACCGGTGGGATGGGCCAGTCCCCATTTCCAGGCCGCGAATTGAAATTCGCCCGAATCGCCGCCCAGCATATCGGGCGCGGCGCCGCGCCAGTAGACGGCCAGCGCCAGGGCGAAAAAGAGCAGGGCGATCTGCCTGTCGGCACGCTTCCCGCCGCTTTCTGAAGAGGATAATTTGACCGGAAAATTCATCTGCGAAATAATGGTTCAGTTATGCGAAATCAGACGTTAATGATTGTGCCGACTTATAATGAACGCGAAAACCTGGCCCGCCTGGTCGAGAGGCTGCGCGCGCTGCCGGAGGATGTGCATGTCCTCATCGTGGACGACAACTCGCCCGACGGCACGGGCGCGATTGCCGATGCGCTGGCAGCGCAGGACCCGGGCGTCCACGTGATTCACCGGGCGGGCAAGCTAGGCCTGGGTACCGCGTACAAAGCGGGCTTTGCCTTCGGCTTGGCGCGTCCGTACGCCTACCTCTGCACCATGGATGCCGACTTCAGCCACAGCCCCGAGAGCCTGCCCGACCTCCTGCGCAAGGCGGAAGAGGGCTACGATCTCGTGGTGGGCAGTCGCTACGTCCCCGGCGGCCGGGTGGTAGGCTCTACCCGGCTGCGCAAATTCATCAGCTATGGGGCCAATTGGCTGGCCCATCGGGCATTGGGCGTTACCATTCGCGACTGCACCGCGGGCTTTCGCTGCTATCGCCGCGCCGTGCTGGAAAGCATCGATCTGGAGCGCATCTTCAGCAGCGGCTACAGTTTCCTCATCGAGATGGCCTATTACGTGCAGCGGGCGGGTTTCACTTGCGCCGAAGTCCCCATCACCTTCGTCAATCGCACCGAAGGGGCCAGCAAGATCAGCAAATCCGAAATTTATCGGGCCTTCTATACCCTGGTCCGCCTGCGCACCAGCGTCCTGCCCTGGGAAAGAGTCACAACCTACATGCAGGAACGGGGCTAGCTCTTTATCGCCTTATCGGCCTGCAATCTCCACCCAATCCACCGCCGCGGCCAGCGTTCGGCGATCCCGATTCAGGCTGATGGAGAGGAACGCCTCCTCCGGATCGAGTTGCTGTACGGCCGAACTACGCGGCGCGCCCTTGATGCCCGCCGCGACAATCTGATTGCCCTGCACGCTCTCCAGCGTAACGCCCAGCCCCAGGTCCTGGAGGCCCCGGATTGCAGCCTGCGTGAGGAAGGCGGTTGCATCCCCCCGGGTGGCGATGAGCACGGGCTGCCCCTCCTCGATGGCTGCCAGAAATTCAGCCAGCGCCTGACTCTCGAATTCGTTCGACGTGGTGTCAAATCCCTGCATGGCCACAATGTCGCCCGATTCCCCATCCAGCACCGTAACGTTGACGCCCGCACGCCCGGCCGAAGCGTCAATCTGCTCGCCCTCCTCATCAAAGAGGGCGATAAACGCGCCGTCGGCAAAGGCCTTCAACTCTGCATCCACGGGCAGCGAAACGCCCGTCGTCCCAATCGCACGACTGCCGGGGATGACTTCACGCGGCGTTGCGGTCTCCCGCCACTGCAAGGCCAGGCGGTTCAAGCCGTCGATCAGGAGAGCGCCGGGCGCCGTCCACTCTACCGTCTGCCACTCATCAACCAGATCGCGCGATTCCAGAACGTGCCCATTGACCATGAGGGTTACGCTTTGGGGCGAGCTGCCCGCATAGGCGAAAGGATGCACCTGCATGCGCACGACATACTCAGCCCCGGCATCCACATTGCGCAGCGGAACAAAGAGGCGGCTCTCCCGCGCCGTGGCCCAGATTGCCGAAGCGGCATAAGGCTCGTCCGCTTCGGCCGCATCCCAACCCTCGCCGCGGTAGGGGTACGTGCCGGACGTCCCCAGGTCCAGACGAAAGGCGTCATCGCCCGCAGGCTGGACAACCCGGTACGCTTCAATGCCCGCATCCGTCCAGAAGGGCTCCTCCTCCAAAGGCAACGTCTCCTTGACGAAAGACCAGGCCGCCCCCCAGTAATCAGCATAGGGAAAACGCTGGGAGATGGGCGGAAAAAGAAGCACATACTCGGTGTTGTAGAGGTACATGAGATCCCCGGCCTGAGCCCGGGCCGCGGTCAGCATCTCTTCGGGGACATCATTGCCGAACTCGATCTCCGTCAGCGCGGTAAAATAGGGAATGCGGGCAAAATACTCCATCTTGAAATCGGGCGCACGGCTGATATTGCCGCCTAACATGGGTTTTCCGTGCGCGGTCTGGTAATACTGGAGCTGGGTGCGCTCGGACCCCAGCACGCCAAACGAGTTGCGCCAGCCGAGGGGGACCTGCATCACGCTCACCGGCCGGGGATCCGCTGCGATCTCCGCATAAACCGCGGGAATCCGCGCATCCGAAAGGGGAGCGGGAATTGCCAGATGCTCGAAGAGAACGAGTGACGCGAGGAGCAGGAAGAGGAAAGATTGAAGATTGAAGATTGATGGTTGAAGACTGGGGGATTGGGCGTCAAGGGACGCACGCTGCCTCCGGGTATTCACCTTTCCCACAATCCAGCGCGCACCGTACGCCGCCAGGACCGCCAGGGCCAACATAAGCAAAACGCTGTTGCGATTGGGCGCGCGATTGGCTTTGATGAGGGGAATGTAGTGGAGCAAGGCATAGGGTAAGGGAAAGGTAGCCTCCACGCCGTCCAGATCGAAGCGATAGCGACCGTTAATCTGGAGAAACGGCCCCAGCGTGAAGAGACCAAACAGGATTGTCGTCCAAATCCAGATGCGGACGCGACGCCCCCAAACCAGCGCGCCCGTCAGCGCAAGGGCAGCGGTGGTCCAGCCCAGGAAGGCGGTATTGAGGTCCCGGAAGCCGGTCACGCCCAGCTCCAGCGCACGCAGTTGCACCCGACGCAACTCCGCCACCAGATCGCCGCCGAAGACGGGATGCAGCACGGTAGGCGTAAACCAACCGAGCAGATCCGTGCTCAGGGGAATCGCCTCGCCCCAGCCCTTCAACGCGAAATCGTTGGCCAGGAATTGGGTCAAGATGGGCAAAAGAGCAGGGGACCAGAGCGTAAAGGCGACGACGGCCAACAGAAAGAGGTTGAAGAGTGAAGAGTGAAGATTGGGGATTGGAGATTGGGGATTGGAGATTGGGAGATTGGGAGATTGGGATTTGCGCGCGATGCGTTGCGATCGCCCGGTCCCGGAATCTTCCCCTGAGTCTCCGGCATTCCAATCTTTAATCTTTAATCTTTGCTTACGCTTCTCCCGCCTGAGCCGCGCGCCGTAATCCGCCAACACAATCAGTGTAAAAATCGCCAGAAAAACGGCCGTGATCATTTCGGCCAGGCCGTTGAAGGCAAAGAAGACGCCCGCCAGCACGGCCGCTTTGCGCCGCATGGCCAGGCTAAGCCGCCCGTCCAGCGTACGCAGCAGCATGAGCGCGTAAAAGGGAATCCACTGGGTCGTTACCATGTCGTAGTGACCCAGCGCGGCGTAAACGGCCCGGTTGGAGGCAAAGGCGTAGATGAGGCCGGCGAGTAATGCGGATGAGGTGATAACTGAAGATTGAAGATTGAAGATTGAAGATTGGGGCGGACGACCAATCTTTAATCTTTGATCTTCAATCTTTTCTTTTCCAAAGAGATACCGCACCAGCAAAAACGTTCCATAGCCGCTGAGTACGGTACTGAGAAGCAACGCTATATTGCTGGCCACGGGCAAATTAAACGCCAGCATGAGGGGCTGAGCGACGAGGGCGTGAAAAAAGTTATAGGTGTAGAGCACCAAATCAATGCCCAGCGGATACCAGATCAAGTCCGTGTGGAGCGGCGTGCTGAGGTTATCCACCAGCGCGTGCTTGAAATACCAAATATTCCAGACAAAGGTGGATTCGTCGAAGGCCCACTGCGGCGCGCCCGGTACGCTGCGCCCTATCTGGGCGATAAGCGGCCAGGAGAGGAGCAGGGCCAGAATGGTGTAAAGCGCCAGGGCAAAGCCGTGTATGCGTCGAGAAGAACGGTTCACAGTGCGTCCCTTCCTAACGCTTTCAGATTGAGGCGGTGGGTCGTGACGTAAAAGGGCGATAGGGTATCAGAAACAGCAGGCGGCGCTTCACGCGTCAGACTGCCCAAATAATCGATATTGGCCTGAATAATGTCTCGTCCGCCGATATCTCCGTGACAAGGGATCACCGTTTCGATCCGCTCATCCCCCGCCCACCGCTCAAGGGAGTTCAACCAGCCGGGTATGGCAGCGGCCTCGCCCACGACCGGAAAGGGCGTTTCCACCGTATCGCCGGCCAGAAAAATACCCCATTGAGGCACAAACGCAATGAGGCAATCTTCGGTATGGCCGGGCAGATGGTGCAATTCAACCACAACACCGCCCAGATCCACGGTCATGGCCGTGGCAAAAGTGACGGCCGGCGGGATCAGACGCACGTCTTCCCATTGACCAGGCTCCTGGCTACGCATGGCGTCCAGCTTGGCCGGCACATCCGTGTCAAAACGCACCCGACAGAGATCGTGGGCGACAATCGTGACGCAGTCGGGGAGCCCGGCCGTGCCCCACACGTGATCCCAATCCGCGTGACTATATGCGACCATGCAGGAAGCGTCGCCCAGCAGCGCCTTCACCGGAGCCATGTCTGCCGGGCGCGACAAAGTATCCCAAACCAGTGCGCTCCGTTCGCCCACGATGACGGCGCCGCGCACATCAAAATCAGCGAGCGACAGCTCACTCAGCCAGAGGCCGGGCCGGAATTCTTTGAGGAGAACCTCAGACACGCGGCTTCTCCGCCAGGGCGATGACGCTGGTGCCGAAGGGCAGATTCACACGCTGGAGCAGCTCCGCTTCCACCCGACCCACGGCGTGGAGCACGCTATTGGCCGGTTCGGGGATGGGCTCCATTTCCACCTGGTAGACGTCTTCATCCTCGGTGAGGTGGGGGCTTTCCAGGTCCGGGTTATAGGGCCGCAAAAAGCGAATGCTCGCAATCGCAGGAAAGAGGAAGAAGTTGTTGTAGCTGATGCGATCAACCTGGAAGCCGCTCATGGTGAGCTTCTCCCGCAGTTCGGGGACGGTATAGCGCCGCTCATGCTCGTTGATTTCGTCGTTGTAGCTCCACAGCCACATGAACGCAGGCACGGTTACGATGAGCCTGCCGCCCGGCTTGAGGACGCGCAAACACTCCTCGAAGACGCCGAATTCGTCGGCAATATGCTCAACCGTGTCCAGCAGCGCAACCACGTCAAACACCGCATTGCCGAAGGGAAGCTGATTGCCCGCGCCCTGCAATGCTTCCAGCCCGCGCTGTTGCGCTACGGCCAGAGGACGGGGGCTGTAGTCCAGATCGATCACATTGCCGTAATGGGCAAGATGGTGAGCCATGTTGCCCGCGCCGCCGCCGATGTCCAGCACCATACGCCGGCCGTTTGGCGCATCCGCCGCCGTTGCCATATCCAAATATTTCAAAACCGCCCGAGTACGGCCCGCGAACCATGCGTGCCTGTCTTCTTCCAAAACCGTCAGTACCGGTGTATTCACGATTCGATTTCGCTCCAGGTTAATCAATATTCGCCGTCCCCGGGAACGCCGGACTCCAGTCCGGCAAGCGCGCCAAGCTCCGGCCTGGCGCACCCAGGCGGCAACCCGCAATTGCCATGTTATGGGCGGGTCGTGTCTTCTTAGGTTTCGCCGCAGTAGCGCGTGACCACCGTGCGCAGTTGGCGGCGGGAGACGGGCTTGGGCAAGAAGCCGTTAGCGCCGGCCGCGCGCGCCTGTGCAAGCAACTCGCCGCCGTGCTCCGACGACATCAGCACAATGGGCAACTTGCGCGCGCTGTACCGCTCCCGCAGGCGAGTCGTCATGGCAATGCCGTCCAGATTAGGCATAGAAACGTCGGTGATGATCAGCGCGGGCAGTTGAGCCATAACTGACTCCAACGCCTCCCGGCCGTCTTTCGCCTCGCGCAGAACGCAGGCGCTTTGCTCCAGATAAAGCCGCAGCAACTCACGGTTTGCCCGGCTGTCGTCCACAATTAACAAGTAGGGCGCGGGATCAAGTTCGGCATTCTCTTGCGGCGATCTGCCCTGCTCCGGCTGCATTGCGTCAAACCAGGTAATGCGATTAGGCATAAGAGTCCGCCTCAACTCTCTGTAAATTATCCGAACTCAATGCCCTGGGCCAGAGGTAATTCTCCCGACCAGTTGATGGTATTGGTTTGACGGCGCATGTAGCCTTTCCAGGCATCGGAACCCGACTCCCGACCGCCGCCCGTATCTTTTTCCCCGCCGAAGGCGCCGCCGATCTCCGCGCCGCTGGTCCCGATATTGACATTGGCAATGCCGCAGTCAGACCCGGCATGACCAAGAAACGTTTCGGTTTCCATGAGGTTATTGGAAAAAATGGCGCTGGACAACCCTTGCGGCACGGCGTTATGAATGGCAATCGCCTCGTCCAGCGTCGAATATTCCATAACGTAAAGAATCGGCGCAAAGGTCTCATCGCAGACCAGAGGCGTCTGCCGGGGCATCCTGATGATGGTCGGCTCGACAAAATTGGGACCGATATCCGTGCGTCGTCCGCCGCCCGTAAGCACCTCGCCCCCGTCGGACACGGCTTGCCGAACAGCCGCCTCCATCGCCTCCACCGCGCGGCCGTTGGCCAATGGACCCATAAGCGTAGCGGCATCCATGGGATCGCCTATCGGAATGGTGGCGTAGGCTTTGACCAGACGGCTGGTCAGCTCCGGGGCTATATCTTTGTGGACGATAATGCGTCGCGTGGACGTGCAGCGCTGGCCGGCCGTCCCCACCGCCCCGAAGACGATGGCCCGGATAGCCAACTCCAAGTCGGCGTCGGGCGTAACGATGATGCCGTTATTGCCGCCCAGTTCCAGGATGGTCTTGCCCAGGCGTGCGCCTACGGTCTGGGCCACAATCCGGCCGACCTTGACGGAACCGGTAAAGCTGATGAGGGGCAGACGCTCGTCCTGCAACATGCGCGTCGCCACGTCCTCATTTGTGCCGATGGCCAGATTAAAGATGCCGTTGAGGCCGTAATCGGCCGCCACCTGATTGGCGATATGCTGCACCGCAATGGCAGTCAGGGGCATGGAAGGCGACGGCTTCCAGATCATGGTATCGCCGCAAACCGCGGCCAGCGCTGAGTTCCACGACCAGACGGCCACCGGAAAGTTAAACGCGGTGATAATGCCGATGGGCCCCAGGGGATGCCACTGCTCGTACATGCGGTGACCGAGCCGCTCCGAGTGCATGGTCAGGCCGTAAAGTTGACGCGAGAGCCCCACGGCAAAATCGCAGATGTCGATCATCTCCTGCACTTCGCCGATTCCCTCGGCCCGGATCTTGCCCATTTCCAGCGTGACCAACTCGCCCAGCGGCTCCAGATTCTCGCGCAGGGCCACGCCCAAATCGCGCACCACCAGACCGCGCTTGGGCGCCGGCGTAAAACGCCATGCCTTGAACGCATCCTGCGCCGCGGTCGCCACCCGATCATAATCGGCGGCCGACGCTTGCCTTACCCGCGCCAAAGGCTCATTCGTCGTCGGGTTATAGGAAATCAGTTCCGGACCACTTACGTCATCCAGCCAGCCGCCGGGCCCGACGCATGCGCCGCTGTTGACCTCTTGCAGGCCCAGTCGCTCAAGTAGTGAATTCACGTCAATCCTCCCCAATGTACAAAACGTGTCGTCAGAACGTGTCGTCAAAATATGTCGTCAAGAACACAATCACGGCATTATCGCGCAAAAGCCCCGGAAAGCTGAATTCCAACGGCAAAACATTGTCTCCTGGACCAAGCAGAGGTATGATATGCCCATGAATTATCAGAGCGCCGTTACCCAAATGGGCCGTCTGGCCGAACTGAATCTCCACATTACCCAAACGGGGTTGACCACCTATATGCGGCGTCAGCTACACGGCCCGCGGCGGGGAAACTGGCCCTGGCACTTCGAGTGGATGATAGAGTTGATGAACCTGCGCACCCCATCCACGGACGACCTGACGGCCGCCGATGTGCGTTTTGCCATGAATCAAGCGGAGTTCGGCGCGTTTCCCCTGCCGCCGGGGATTACGGTTACGCCGGTCTCGGCGGGCGGCGTGCCGGCCATCTGGTTCACGCAGGAAGAATCGCGCCCGGATCAGGTCATCCTCTATCTCCATGGCGGCGGCTATGTGAGCGGATCGCCCTTTACCCATCGCTACCTCATCTCCGAGCTGGTCCGGGTTACCGGACGCAAGGTGCTGGCGCTGGACTACCGCCTCGCGCCCGAGGCGACTTATCCCGCCGCGCTGGAAGACGCATGGACCGGCTATTGGTGGCTCCTGGCCCATGGGTATGATGCACAGCAGATCGTGGTGGGCGGCGACTCGGCCGGCGGCGGGCTGAGCATGGCCTTGCTCCTCGCGTTGCGCGACGCCCACGCGCCCCAGCCCGCAGGCGCATTCGGCCTTTCGCCCTGGCTCGACCTGACCCTGAGCGGACTGACCATCAGCACAAACCGGGACAGCGACTATCTCAATCGCACCATTCTTAAACGCTCGGCCGAATTCTATCTCGGCGATCATTCGCCCCGGGACCCCCTGGCCTCGCCGCTCTTCGGCGACCTTCACGACCTGGCGCCTATTTTTATCCAGGCGGGCACGGCCGAGATGCTCCTGGATGACGCCCGGCGTTTTGCCCGGCACGCGGCCGCAACCAATACCCATATCGAATTCGAACCGTGGGAAAACATGGTGCACGTCTGGCACTTTCTCTTCATGATTGATCCCCAGGCCCGGCTTGCCATCGAGCATGCAGGACGCTTCATCCGTGAACAGCTAATTGAAAAAGAGTAGGACCCGGACGTTTTTGCATCAAACAGCTCGCCCCCCCATTCCCAATTATTCAGACCCAAATTGTCAGCTCCAATGACCAGAAGGACATTTTCCATGGCTCATACTCGCATCGTTGTTACCGGCTTGGGCGCGTTAACGCCCCTGGGCAATGACGTCGCTACGTTTTGGACCAATCTGCTGGCCGGCAAATCCGGCGCCGGTCTCATCACCGCTTTCGACGCCTCCCAGTTCAAAAGCCGAATCGCGTGCGAGTTAAAAGAGTTTGATCCGGGCGATTACCTGCCCCGCCGGGAGCTGCGGCGCATCGATCCCTTCTGTCATTACGCGGTGGCGGCTGCGGACGAGGCCGTCGCCCATGCAAAGCTGGACTTTAGTCCCGAAAGCGATGAGATTGATCGGGAGCGGGTAGGCGTGATCTGGGCCACAGGGCTGGCCGGCTTACAGACCATGGAAGAGCAGGTCACCAAGTTCGTGGAGGGTGACGGTACGCCCCGCTTTAGCCCGTTTTACATCCCACGCATCCTGCCCGATACCAGCGCGGGGCTGCTGGCCATGCGCTACAACCTCTACGGCATCAACTTCAACACCACGTCCGCCTGCGCTTCGGCCAACTCGGCCATCATCTGCGCGCTGGACGCCATGCGCCTGGGCAAGGCCGACATGATGATCGTAGGCGGCTCCGAGGCGGCCGTCACTCCCTCCAGCGTAGGCGGTTTTGGCGCGCTGACCGCGCTTTCAACCCGCAATGAGGAACCGACCCGGGCCTCACGCCCTTTCGACGCAAACCGTGACGGCTTTGTGATCGGCGAAGGAGCGGGCGCGCTGGTGCTGGAAACGTACGAGCACGCGCAGAAGCGCGGCGCGCCCATCTATGCTGAAGTGCTGGGCGGCGGCATGTCGGCCGACGCCTATCATGCCACGTCCTCCCACCCCGAAGGCGCAGGCGCCTACCGGAGTATGGGCGCGGCCCTGCGCGATGCGGGGCTGGAAGCGGATGCCATCGACTACGTCAACGCGCACGCCACCTCTACCCCCGCGGGCGACATGAGCGAACTGCTGGCCCTCGCCCGCCTGCTGGGCGACAAGCTGCCCGGCATCAATATCAGCGGCACCAAGTCCATGACCGGGCATTTGTTGGGCGCGGCAGGGGCCATCGAGTCGGTGGCCTGCGTCAAGGCCGTCACCGATGACGTCGTGCCCCCCACCATCAACCTGGAAACGGTGGATCCGGCCGCGCCCGCGGGCGTCAACCTCACGCCCCACGAAAAAGTCGAGCGCCCCGTGCGCGTGGCCGTCAACAACTCATTCGGCTTCGGCGGGCACAACGCCACGGTAATCTTCGGCAAGTTCGTCCCGTAACATCAACGTTCCTCCACGCCAAAAACCAGCGGCAGATAGAGACGCGGCGGCAGGCCCAGATTCGGCGTAATGACCTGGCTTTGGGTCGCGATGTCATTGTGGTGACTGAAGAAGAGAATGCCCTGCGTGCCGTTCGCGCCCATGGCATGGACATCCAGCGCCAGGTCCATGCTTGCAGTCGTCATCATGGGCTGCATGACCGGCAAGCGCCGGCCCGCATCGGTCGTTATGCCGGGCCGGGCCACGTCGTACGTCAGGTGCGGCGTCGAATCAAAGACGCCGGGGGTTTCCCGCACCTCGCTCTCTACCCAATACGTAAAGCTGCTCGCCTCATCGGTCAAGCCCACCATTCCCGCGGGCAGGGCCAATACCATCACCCGGCTGTCGAAAAGACGCGTTTCCATGATCATGGGACGTATGACGTTAAGGGGTGCGGCATATTCCCGCCAGCCGGCAGGGAAATGCTCCAGCGCAGTGATAAAAATATCACTCACGCCCCTGTCATCCGCCTGGCGCAGGACGTTCGTGCTGAAGAGGCGATACTCCTCCACGCCATCCTCATCGGCGTCGATCAGGATAGAGACGGCCAATTGATTGGGCGACGCCCACGGCGCGTACGTGGCCACGCCGAAGTAGAGCATGGCCTCGGAAATGGGGCGGCCGGCGGCCAGTTCGCTGGTAACGCCGATCTGCTGCAAATCGCCGTAGGCTGAACGCAGCGTCCGGGTGACATTCGCGGTATCGGTTATGGCCTTGCGGCCGCTCACGTGGCTCAACTCAAAGAGGCTGACCAGCGACTGATAAGACTCGGGCGGATCCGCACCGTCCAGCCCCTGGCCGCTGATGACCAACTCGCCTGCATTCGCCCCATCAACCTCTATCTGCGTCGGCGTGGTGAATGCAGCCATGGGGCGCACGGCGGCATAGTAGGGCGTACGCACGACAGGCGGCGCAACGCCATCCACTACACCAGGCGCAAAGACGACAAAACCGCTCGTCTCGCCAATCCAATGGCGATAGATGTCGCCCGATTCAGGCCGGCTGCTGGGGTCGATCGTATGGCGCAATGCAGCCGGATCAGCCGTCAGCGTAATGTCCACCGCCGCGCTTGCCCCTGGCGTCAGGGTGATCGGCTCCATTGTGCTGAGGGTGACGGCGGTTCCGGGCTGGGTTGTTATGGGCGAGAGGCGGGGCGTTACCTGCAAAGTGCGGGTTCCGCGATTGGTGAGGCTGATTCGCTGAGTCTCGGTAATGGGTGCATGGATGTCCAGACGGCCAAAGGAAAGGCCGACCTGGTTGGGCGCTTCCGCGGCATAGGCGAGAAGGTCCGACGCCGCGGCGGCGGCCAAATCCATGGAACCGGCTCCCGTGCGCTGAGGACCGTACGGCCCGCCGTTGACCACGGACGACACGCCCACGGGATAGCGTGCGGTAGACATGACCAACGCTTTCAGCTCCGCCACGCTCCACGTGGGGTAGAGTTGGCGCAGGAGCGCCATGCCGCCGGCAACGTGGGGCGCGGCCATGGAGGTGCCGGAACTCGAGGCACCATACTCTCCGGAGCCCGCATAGGCCGAGTCGATCGACTGACCGGGCGCGGCCAAATCCGGCTTGAGCGCGCTGTCGCCGGCCCGGGGCCCGCGGGATGAGAAGTAAATCATGGCAGGCTGCTGCGTGTCCTGTATGATGCTCACAGCGGCCACGCTAATCGCGCTGTCGGCTGCGCCCGGCCCGCCGACGGCGTAAAAATTGTCGCCCGAATTACCGGCTGAACCCACGACAATTATGCCCAGTTGCGCAGCCCGCTCGGCAGCCAGCGCCGACGTATCGTACTGGCTTCCCAGGGGCGAACCAAGCGAGAGATTGATCACGTCCACGTGGTCGCTGAAATCGCCGTCGCCGTTAGGGTCTGCGGCCCACTCAATGGCTAAATCGGTCAGTTCCGTTGCCCCGGAACAGCCGAAAACCTTGAGGGCATAGAGGGTTGCCCGTGGAGCCATTCCCGGACCGATGCGAAAAGCGCGGTAATCCAGCGCCTCGTCGTAAGGACCGGTATACGTGGAGCCGGCGGCCAAGACGCCCTGACCCGCGGCTGTGCCCGCAACGTGGGTGCCGTGGCCGTGACAATCGTAGGGATCGGGGTCGGGAATAGGAAAGGGAAAGTAATTTGCGGCATCCGGGTCTGCGTTGTACTCATCGCCGGCAAAATCATAGCCGCCGATGATCTGCGCGCCGGGAAAGCCCGCCACGTCGCCGATGAGCGTAGGATCATTGTCACCATACCCAACGCCCGGACCGCCGAAATCGCGATGGAGATAATCGATGCCGGTGTCGATGACGGCAATGGTGATACCCTCGCCGGTGACGCCGGCGCGGTTGCGGCCGGCCCAAAGCGCCGGCGCGCCGGTAAAGGGAACGCTGACATCATGCGCCGGCCAGTGGAGCGTGATGGGGAGAACCTGTTTTACGCCGGGAAGGGCTTCCAGAGCCGGGATGTCGTCGGCCGGAATCCGCACCGCAATGCCGTTATAGAGACGCTGCATGCGGTAGATTTCCTCGGCGCCCAACCGCGCCAGCGTGCTCGCCAGCGACTGCTGTTGCGCCTCCACGCGGCGAAGTTGCGCCCGGTTGGCGGCTGCCGGAGCATCGGCATGGGCGGCTTGCAGTTCCGGCCGGGCCAACATTTCCTCCGCCACCGACGGCTCGGTCAGCTCCACCAGCACGGAGACGGTAGGCTTGGGGGTTTGGGCGGTCGTGGTGCGGGGCAGGCAGGCAAAAGCCAGGCCCAGGCCCAACACAACCGCGACGGTGAAAGCAGTCAACACAGGAAGAACTCCCGACAGCCGTTTTCCAGCTTCTTCCATTCTCATCACGATATCCTTGTGGGGGTGGACAGCGGTAAAAAAAATCGGCAAAAGTCATGATTGACGCGGCGTCCGTACTCCGGTACAATCCCAATCATTCAACCATTAAAGCACAACCGGAAAGGGCCGACAATGCTGCGCACCCCCGCACTCAGCATACGATTCAGCGTCCTCGGGACGTTTCTCATGGCCGGATTGGCCGCGTTCATCGGCCTTAGCAGCCGTGCGCAAGGCCAAAGCGCCATCCCCCTGGACATCATCCCCATCTACGCAATCCAGGGCGAGGGCGACGCAACGCCCCTGCGCGAAGAATGGGTGGACACCTATGGCCGGGTCACCGGCGTCACCGCAACGGGTTTTTACCTCCAGGACCCCCTGGGGGACGGCAACCCCCGGACCAGTGACGGCATTTTCGTCTACACCAGCACGCGCCCAAAGGTGGCAATCGGCGACTGTGTAGCCGTCTATCGAGGCTTTGTCGATGAGTATTACGAGAAGACCGAACTTTCCCGCATCAAGGATCCCGAACCGGTGGATTATTGCGCCGGACCAGACGTGGCGCCTGCCTCCGTGGGCGCGGCCCAGCCGGGCGTAGCCCCCGGCGAAATTTTTGAGGCCACGGAGGGCATGGTCGTGGAGGTGGATGACCTGACGGGTACGGTGCAGGGTGCGACCAAGCGCTTCGACAACGGCGATGTGGAGATCGCTTTCCTGCCCGATCCCTGGTCGGCTGACGCGATGGGCGGGCGCGTGTTTGAAGCGGACGGCGACCACATGCAGGCGCTCATGTACGTGAGTGGCGCGCTGGGCGCTGAGCTGCCCGATCTGAATTGGGGCGACCGCATCGGTCTGGGCGCACAGCCCGGCACGGACGATGCCGTCTCCGCCATTCTGGACTACAACTTTGGTAAGTACCAGATCATCCTGCTGCCGGATCAGGTCATCACGTCAACCGTTACCGGATCACAGCCCGTAGGCCCCTTTCTGCCCGCTACCCAGGAAGACGAAATTACCATTTGCAGCGCTAATCTCTGGGGATTGGGCCAGGGCATTGAGCAATTCCCCGATGACGCAACCTATGCCATGGAGCTGGAAAAGCGGGCCTACTCCCTGGCCAAAGCGCTCAACGGCTGCCTGATCGTCGGGCTGCAGGAAACGGGCACACCGGAAGATGCCGCCAATCTGGCCGAGGTGCTGCGCACCCGGTACAACCTGGATTACGAGGCCACGGCTTTGCGCGGGCCGGGTACGGTTAATGTGGAATTTCCGCTGACCAACTCGCTCCTCACCCGCCGGGATCGGGTAACGGTGGAGACAGCCTTTCTCGCCCAAGGCTGTTCGTCGGTAAATTATGGAGTCTATCCGCTGCTGCGGGCCTGTCCCAGCGGCGAGCACCCGCTTTTCAACCGGCCGCCCCTGGTGGCCGACCTCACGGTAACGGGCGCATGGGGCGAGCCTTACGCCCTGACGGTTATCGACAACCATTGGAAAAGCAAGGGCGGCGATGAATCGGTCAACCTGGTGCGGCGGATGGCCCAGGCCGAACATGTCGCGGCAGTGGTTCAGGATCGGGTGGACATCAACCCGGCCGCCCGGGTGCTGGTCATGGGTGATCTCAACGACTTTTACGGCAGCAGCCCCGTGGAAGCGTTGCGGACCGGCGTCACGCCGCCGCTAACCCATCTCTACGCGGCCCTGCCCGCTTTGGAACGCTACACCTACGTTTTCAACGGCGGCAGTCAGGTGCTGGACCATATGTTGACCACGGCTAATCTGGCCGCAGACGTGACGGCCATCGAGCCGGTGCGCATCAACGCCAACTATGCCTATCCCGAGATGCTGGACGTAACCAGCGTCCACCACGCCAGCGATCACGATCCCGTGGCTGTGACCCTGCGGCCGGAACAGGGCGCCTGGCTGGGCGGCAACGTGCGCGTGCCCGGCGTAAACGTCATTCTGCTGGATGAGGAAGACGTTATCGTTGGCGAAACCGAAACCGACGCCCAGGGCGACTTCCGTCTTTGGCGCGTTCAGCCCGGCCGCTATGCAGTGCGTCTCGAAGCGCCGGCCGGAGTCCAAATCGATCCGCCGACCCAAATCATAGACGTCATGGCAGGCGGCGGAACGTTCATCAGCGGGACTGTCCATCATCGGGGGCTGGAGTCGGCCGCGGCCGGCGTCCTGTTTGCGCCCCAAATCGACCCCGCGGCCGCGTTCCCGGAACCGTAATCAGCCCCGCGCCACTTTGGCAGATCGACCGCTTTACGGTTCAATAGCGAGGTACAAACAGAAATCAGGAAGGAGGCGCAAGGAATGGTCCGGAATCATCCAACGGGCAAAGTCGCTCCACCCTCACTTCCCCATTATCCCTTATTCCGCAACTCCACATCCATGGATAAACCGTCATGAAGCACACCTATCTTTCCTGGCACGATACGGAAGAGCTGCTGACTCAGCTTACGTTCAAGCTCAATCCGCCCTATGATTCGATTTTGGTCATTACGCGCGGCGGCATCATTCCCGGCGGCATGATTGCGGAAGCGCTGAAGATGAAAGAGGTGCTCACCGCGGCCGTGCTTTTCAGCGAAGACCCCGGCAACTCTACCCGCCTGAGTTGGCCCCGCTTTCTCCAGTTCCCCGCGGATCCGCTGCTGGTCGGGCGCAAAATCCTGGTCGTAGACAACCTCTGGTATCAGGGCCGAACCATCATGGCCGTCAAGGGGCGCATCGAAACCGCGGGCGGTCATCCCGAGCTGGCCGTGATCCACTGGAAACAAAAGAGCAGCCTTTTTCCCGATCAGCAACCCGATTATTATGCGGAAACGACCGAAGACTTCATTCACTATCCCTGGCAGCGAATCGATGATTCTGACTATCGCATTCCTGCCGCGCCGGTGGTGACGTTGTCGTAAGGATAAGAGATTGGAAGATTGGCGATAGGAGCAACGTTGGGGCAACCAGCGCAGAGCGCTTACTCGCCCAGTCTTCACCAACCGGAGCTGCCATGTCCTCATCTGTTACAACCTCATCTGCTCTACCCCCATCGCCCGAGTACGTCGCCGAAATCATCCGCCGCCTGCACGCTGCGTACCCCGACGCCGCGTGCGAGTTGGTACATGACGATCCGCTCCAACTGCTGGTGGCCACCATCCTGTCGGCCCAGTGTACGGATGAGCGGGTCAACAAAGTGACGCCCGCGCTCTTTGCCGCCTATCCCACGGCCGAAGCCTTCGCCGAAGCCGACATCGAGGAATTGGAAGAGGCAGTCCGTTCTACCGGCTTTTATCGCAACAAGGCCAAAAATATTCAGGGCGCGGCCCGGCGCATGGTGGCCGAATATGATAGCCAAGTGCCTGAAAATATGGACGATCTGCTTACTCTGCCGGGCGTGGCGCGCAAGACGGCCAACGTGGTGCTGGGCGTGGGGTATGAAATTGCCGACGGCGTGGTCGTGGACACCCACGTCAAGCGCCTGAGCAACCGTTTGGGGCTGACCCAGGAGAGCACGCCGGAAAAGATCGAGCGGGACCTCATGGCAATTGTGCCGCAGGATGAGTGGATCGAGTTCTCGCACCTGCTCATTTTTCACGGGCGCCGCGTCTGCAAAGCGCGCAAGCCGGATTGCGCCCATTGCACCTTGGCCGACCTGTGCCCCTCGGCCATGTTAGGCGAATAAAAATCGATGACCCAGGCCGCGAATCATCCCGTCAATCATTCTGACCAGCATAGCGAAAAGCTTTCGGTGTGGACCAAGCTCGCCTATGGTTCGGGCGACCTGGGCACGGCTATCACGGCTGCGCTGCGTTCATTCTTTCTCCTCTTTTTCCTCACCGACGTCGCGCGTCTCAGCCCGATTACGGCCGGCTCCATCCTGCTCATCAACCGCGTGTGGGACGCATTCAATGATCCGCTGATTGGCTGGCTGAGCGACCGCACGGTCACCCGCTGGGGGCGACGGCGGCCCTGGCTGATTGCCGGTGCATTGCCCTTCGGCATTCTCTTTTTCATGACCTGGGTGGTGCCCCCGTTCGGCCCCCGGGGTCTCTACATTTACTACGTCGTCGTCGCCCTGCTGCTGGACACGGTCTACACCATTATCAATGTGCCCTACGTTGCCCTCACGCCCGAGCTGACCCAGGATTACGATGAGCGCACCAGCCTCAACTCCTACCGGTTCGCCTTTTCCATCGGCGGCGGTCTGGTCGCTGCCGTGCTCCATCCTATCATCGTAAATCACTTTGCCGACGTCCGCACCGGCTACATGGTTTCGGGCGCGGTCTGGTCCATTGTCAGCACCATTCCCTGCTTCATCGTCTTTTTCGGCACGAAGGAACGTCCCGAAAGCATGCAAAAGACGCAAGACGCCGATTCCATGGGCATTCTGGAACAAATCAAAGTGGCGTTCTCCAACAAGCCCTATCGATTTGTCATCGCCATCTATCTTTTTTCGTGGCTGGCGCTCCAGCTTATCTCGGCCGTTCTCATCTACTATTTGAATTACTATATCGGCGCGCCGGATATGTTGCCCATGGTTCTCCTTGCAATTCAGGGCACGGCACTTGTCTTCCTCTTTATCTGGTCCGCGGTCAGCCGGCGGCTGGACAAGCGCTATGTCTATATGATCGGCGCTTCAATTTGGATCGTCGTCCAAATTGCGCTCTATTTTGTGCAGCCGGGCATGAGGGGCGTCATCATCCCCCTGGCTGCGGTGGCCGGCGCGGGCGCGTCTGTGGCGTACCTCATACCCTGGGCCATGATGCCCGACGTCATCGAATTCGATGAGTTGGAGACGGGACAGCGCCGGGAGGGCATCTTTTACGGCTTTATGGTTTTCCTGCAAAAAACGTCCATTGCCCTGGGCATCTTTATGGTGGGGCGGGTGCTCTCCTCCAACGGCTACATCACGCCCACCGAGGCCGTGCCCGTGCCCGTCCAGCCCGACAGCGCGCTCAATGCCATTCGCCTCTTTATCGGCCCCATTCCCGCCGTCATTCTGCTCATCGGCCTGATACTCACCTACTTCTATCCCGTCACGCGGGAGAAGCATGGGCAAATCCGCGCGCGCCTGGCCGAGCGACGCGAGGCGCTCGACGCGGCCGCGGCGCAGAAACAAGATAATATTCCGGCTACCGACGACTAAACCGTTTACCGTCTTCCTATCCCCCGGAGAAACGCCATGCACACTTCACCACCCAAACCACGCCTCACACGCTACTTCATATGCTTTCGGCGCATACGGCTTTGGATGCCGCCTTGGATACCGTATTGGCTCCTTCTGCTCATCATTGCCGGCGGGCTGGGCGCATGTCGGCGCGCGCCGGTTCTCCCGCCTACGTCGCAACCGCCGGCCACCCCGATTGTAACCGCCGCGCCGCCTGTCGGGGAGACGCCTACCGCGCAAGCGACGCCCGAGGCGAGCAAGACAGAGGAAGCCGACACGGAAGAAGAGCCGGCCTGGATGGTCATAGTCGACGCGCCGGAAGGCCGACGGTTGAGCGATCCCGTCGTGGCCGATGATGTCGCGGCCGGCGCCGGAGCGCCGGCGGAACTAGGCGCAACGCCCGTACGCGTCCTCGCACCCGAAAACCGCGTCCAGCCATACCCCCGGACGCTGCTCATGGCCGTGCCCGCAGCGGGCGTTCCGCTGGAAACGTTTGTGGAAATGCTGGCCGAATCGCTACGCGCAGACGACTCCATCCAACTGACTGGGCAGCGCATGGATTACCAGCTCGCGGCTGGCATAGCGCCCGTGGGGCTGCTACAATATGAACAACATCAAGCCGACGGGGTGACTTACGCGGGCGTAATTGCCGTACGCGCCCATCAGGCAACGGACACTTTTGCCCTGGTCATCATGCTCTACGAGCCGCAGGCGGCGACCGCCTCGGCAGTCGAAACCGAGCTAGAAGAAATTTTGTCAACCCTCTCCGTCGAACCCTACGCCGGTTCACCCGTTACGCCATAAGGAAAATTCCGTGCCATCACAAGTTCCCGCCGGTTACACTCGAGGGGCGATTCTCTTTATCGGCCCATTGCAGGACGCGGACGGCGAAGCCGCACTCCTTCAACGCTTCTGGAACGAAGCAGGAGGATACGGCGCACGCATTCTCATCGTGTCGGCCTTTGAAAACGATCTGAGTGCAGCCCAACGCTACAATGAACGCTTTGAAGAATGGGAATCAGAATGGGTGGCCATCCTGCCCGTCCAGGAACGTACGGATGCCCGGCGGGATGAGAGCGCAGTAGCGGTGGAGCAAGCCACAGGCGTCCTCCTGGTCGGCGATAATCCCCTGCGCATGGCCGGACTGCTGGGCGGTACGCTGCTGGCCACGGCCATTCGGCGCGCCAATGCCCGGGGCAAGGTTGTCTGCGGCATCGGCGCGTGCGCGCCCATCCTCTGCCAGCACATGATCGCCTACGACAATCGCAAGCGAATTCCCCATCCATTCCTCCACCGCCGCCTGATTCAGTTTGCGCCGGGCCTGGGCATCGTCAACCGCCTGCTGCTGGACAGCTCCAACGATCCCGCCGAAGGACCGGCTATGCGTCTCAGTCGCCTGCTGGCGGCCGTGGCGCATAATCCTTTCCTGGTGGGCGTCAGCCTGGAGGCGGATACGGGCGTGGCGGTCTATGCTGATACCACGCTGGAAGTCTTTGGTCGCAACAGCGCGCTCATCGTCGACGGCAGTGAAATCACCTACACCGATGTTCACAAATACGAGGATGACGGACCGCTGAGCGTGTTGGGCGTTCAAGCCCACGTGCTGGGGAGGGCGTACACATTCAACTTCGATTCGCGTCTGGTCCAGCCGCCGGACGAGGGCGACATTCCCCCGCCGACGACAACGGCACAGATTGCATTCTAACCGGCAGATTGCGCCGGCATGTAACCAACGCAGAATTGACAAGGGAGGGGTAGGGATTGACGGAGCCATGTCAATCCCTACCCCTCCCTGGCCTACAGAGAGGATATAGTGAAAAAGATACGGGTGCATTCAAACTCGGTTGACGAAACATGGGCGGCCGCAAGGGCACGCTCCCTACCGCTTCAACTCATTTTGAACACACCCAAAAGATACAGTAAAAATACAGGGAAGATTTATGCGTTGGCGTACGCTTCTTCCAGCGCCGCTACGTCGAACTTCACCATTTGCAGCATGGCGTTCATCACGGCCTGCACCTTTCGGGGATTTCCGTCGCCCATCAGCTCCATAAAGCGGCGAGGGACAATCTGCCACGAGACGCCAAAGGGGTCGGTAATCCACCCACACTGGACGGGCGTAGCGCCCGCGGCCAGAAGCTTGTCCCAATATTCATCCACCTCCGCCTGATCGGCGCACTCCACAAAGAGGGAAAAGGCGTCGGAGAAGCGAAAATGAGAGCCGCCGTTGTAGCCCATGAAAAGCCGCCCGCCGATGGTGAATTCGGCTGAGATAAGCGGGCTGTCGTCACCGGACCGGGTCAGATGCCGAATTTCCGAATCGGGAAACGTTGCGGCATAAAATGTGACGGCCTCCTCAAGCTGATCGTCAAACATCAAAAACGGCGTTATGTTCGTCATGGCGGGACCTCTTCTCTAATCCGGGTTCATTGCCTGAATGGTTGAAATCGTCGGCTAACCGCGAGGAATCGCTTTAGCGGATCGCGCGGGAATTTTACCACTCATCCACCCATTCCTCTTTTTCCCCCACAACCTTGAATTGACGCCCGTGCGCCTGGGCCGGGCCGGGCAAAGCCGGTTGCCGACCATAGGCCGGAGGATAGTCCGGCGCATACCCGCCGGGCTGGGGAGGCTGCTGCATGGGATAGCCGTTCCCTGCCAAAACAATCACCGGCGCCTGCGAATGGGCGGGCAGGGCATAGGGCGAAGGCGGGCGCGCCTGTTGCTCGGCCCGCTCTTCCCGCCGACGGCCCGACGCCATGACCAGCAGCGCCGCGGGCACGCCCGCCATGACGCCGAAGAGAACGCCCATGGCCATGCCGATGGCATCGGCGCTCAGGCGGTTGACAATCTGCCAGACAAAGGCCAGCAAGCCCACTGCCAGGATGAACACAAATAGCTTTTTCATATAAACGGCTCCTGTTATGAACGACGCGCGGCCGGAGATGCTGATACAGCGGGTGGGATATGGCCCGATTATCTTCTCAAACTGCCGCAACCGGCTGCTAGAATAACCCCTTGAGCATGCGCCCCATCCGCGTACCACCACGCGACTGGTTTACGCCTTCAGCTTCTGTTTGCGGCCTTGTTTCCGCCGGCGGCGTCACGGTGCGCCAGCCCCGGGCGGGATTACCGCCGCTGTGCAGTTGCTCGGCGACGAATCGGAGATCGGTCGGTCCGATCCACGCGGCCTGAAAACGCACTACCGCGGCCCGGGCTACCAGGAGGAAATCCCCTTTGCCCTCCAACTTCTCCGCGCCGCTATCGGAGATGCCTGCCGCAAAGCGGGCTTCATCCTTCCCCGCCACCGCACCCACCAACCGCACGGGAAAGTTAGCCTTCATGGCGCCGCCGATGAGCGCAGCCGTAGGTTTTTGGGTGCAGGCCACCACATGAATGCCCGCTTCCCGACCTCGCTGGGCCAGCCGGGTCAGGGACTGCTCCACCCCGCGTCCGCCTATCTGGAGCAGATCCGCCAGTTCATCAACGCCGACAATGAGCGCTGGCCGGCTGATTCCTTCCCGATCCCGCCGCTCCATCTCCGCGACCAGCCACTCGAGGCGAGCCAAAATCTCCTCATTGGTACGGGACACCCCGCCAAGCACATGAGGCAATTGGGCCAGAGGACCAAAGCCTCGCCCCTTGGGATCGATCAGAATAAGCTGTACCTCGTTCTGCCGATTGTGCATGGCCAATGATGAGAGAAGAGTACGCGCCAGCGCGGTCTTACCGGATCCGGTCGTCCCGGCCAACAGGACGTGGGCCACATCGGGCGCGCTCAGGCGCAGGAGCAGGGGCGTGCCGTTCTCCTCCACGCCCAGCACCGCGGTCACGGGCGGCACGTTGGCCAGACGTCCGCAAAGGGGCAGCAAACGCACCGGATCAGGCTGGGAACGCGGCACCTCCACGCTCACGGTATCGCCCTGGCGGTAGATGCGGGCCTCGCTCTTGCCCAGGGCCATGGCGATCTCTTCGGCCAGATTGGTGACCTTGCTGACCTTGGAGCCGATCTGCATGGCCACGTCAAAGCGCACGAAGCGGGGCGTCACCGTACCGCCGCTGACGCGGCTGCCGACTTTATGTTTGGCCAGCACCGCCTCAATGCGGTCGGCCTGCATTTCCAGCGTGCGTCTGCGATATGCCATGGGACGGACCAAGAAAGAAATAGAATGCAGGTTGAATGGATTTGCGCGGATTTTTCCGTATGAACCAAAATACTCGCCAACAAGAACAAAAGTTCTGATTGACGAGTATAGCGAACATGCGTTCTAATGTCAATAGCCAAAAAATAATGGCTCTTGGGGATTTCATGTGGTAGGACGCGCCCTACTGGAGAATTCAAACGCCAGGGGGCTTTGCCTTTGTCAACCACATAAGATCCGAATGACCTCAAATAATTTAGGAACTTCACACAGTCGGCCGGCGCCTGACACATAAATATTCGATGCGTGTCTCCAACTCTTCGTCGTTGTCCCGTTCCGTCCCGGCGTTCGTTGTCGCCTTCCTCATCTCTGCAAGAGCACAGCGCGCCTCTATCTCAGCCGGCGCTTAGCCACCTTGCAGACCATGGTATAGGCCGGGTCGAACATGTTGCCCAAGTCATATTCCACCACCTGGCCGAGGAGCGTGTTGGCGGTGATAGCATCCATGTCGTAATCCGCCATCAGCCAGCGGATCATCTCGGTGGTGGCGTGTTGCGTGGCCTGATCCAGCGGGCGGGCGTTGCCCACGGTCCAGATGTACTCTTCGTTTTCGCCCCGAGGCCAGTTGATGGTCCACCCCTTGCGCAGATCCACGGTAAAGCGCACGTCGCACGAAATCTCAACGCCGGTGCCCGCCATCTCACCGTCGCCCTGAAGAGCGTGGCCGTCGCCCAGGAAGAAGAGCGCGCCCGGCGTCAGCACGGGAAAGTAGGCGGTCGTTCCGGCCACAAAGCGGCGATAGTCCATGTTACCGCCGTGTTGCGCTGACGTCGCCGTGCTGATGGCCTCGTTGCCGGCCGGCGCTACGCCGAAACAGCCGAGCATGGGCTCTATCGGCAGAACAATCGGCCGGGTCGTGGCCGGACTGGTCAGGCTGGCCTGGCCGGTGGACATATCCACATTCCACTCGGCCAGAGGACGCACGCCGACCTGGGGCCAGGGAAGCTGAGGCACAAAATCCGGGTCCACCACATTGGGCGCGATCTGCGCCCGGCCCCAGCCGTAGGCGCGGTTTGGCGTGATGGCGTCCAGATGAACCGCCAGCGTATCGCCGACTTCCGCGCCGACAATAAAGAACGGGCCGGTCATAGGATTGCCGCCGAGCGCAACCTGTTCGCCGCTTTTGTCGCGCCCGGCCGCGTCCACAGTGGTCGTCTCCACGCTGTCGCCCGGCTCGATTTTCAGTACCGGCGCGTGGGCGCCGATGGTGGAAAAATATTGGATTGGCGTAAATCGATGCATTGCCATGGGTCGCCCTCCGGCTGCTGTCTTGGTTGAAAGTAAATAAAGGGTCGCACCCTACCGGTTCAATTCCTGTCTGATGGTTTGGACAGTCGCCGCGATCATCGCACTCTGCCGCTCTCCCAGCCGCGCCGGCATCGGTTCGGCGGTCAGAACATAAAGTTCCAGCCCGGCGCGGACCTGATTGCGTAACGGTTCGCCGTTGATGCCGAATTCGGGCGGCGCTTTATACAAATTACGAAAAAGCGGTCTTTTCCTGTTCCCATTGCCGTGTCGCGGTCAATCCGTCTGTCAGCGCCGCGACCGTCTGCTCCGCCTGGTGGACGCAGTCGGGCAGGCCCACGCCGCGGTAGGGGCTGCCGGTGACGTAGAGGCCCGGCGGCAGGGCGGTCTCAACGGCTGCTACCCGCGCCAAATGGCCCACGTCGTATTGGGGATTGGCATTAAACCAACGGTAGATGCGCTGGAAAAGAGGAGTAGCGTCAATGCCTAGCAGTTCCCCTAGCTCGCTGCGCACGGTGCGGACCAACTCCTCATCATCCACTTCCATCATATCAGGCCGACGGGAGCCGCCGAAAAAGCAGCGCAAGAGCACCGCGCCGTCGGGCGCACGCTGGGCAAACTTTACCGAACTGACCGTCACCGCGTTGATGGCCCGTCCTTCGCTGCGGGGGATAACCACGCCGTAGCCGTCAAGGGGCCGACGGATGTCCGCCTGGCGGTAGGCCAGGGAAATAGTGCCGGTGCTCACGTAGCGGATGGCGTTGAGCTGTGCAGCCGCCTCCGGCGCGACATCTGCCAAAAGAGACGCTGCGGCATAGGCAGGGATGGCCAGCACGACAGAGCGGGCCGTCATCATCTCACCCGTGTCGGTGGTAATCCCATAGCCGCCCGGGCGAGGCGCCAGTTTCGTCACCTGCGTATTCAGCCGCAAGTCGCCTGTGAGGTCATCCGCCAGCGTGTCGGTCAGCTCGTTCATGCCGTCGTTCAGCGACAGGAAAATCGAACGCGGGCGCGCGCCGTCCTGCGGGGCAGAAGCCGGCCGCGCGCGGCGGGAGGCGAGCATCCCCCGGATGAGGCTGCCGTGATTCTCCTCCAGCGTGCGAAAGCGGGGAAATGTGGCCAGGATGCTCTGCTTTTCGGCCTCGGCGTTATAGATGCCGGCCATAAGGGGCTCGGCAATCTTGTCCAGCGCTTCCCGTCCCAGGCGGCGGGTGATGAAATCGGCCAGGGTTTCATCCTCGCCGTCGCGCCTGGGGCGGATAAAGAGGTCCATGCCCATGCGCAACTTGCCCCAAGGCGAGATGAGGGGCGAGAGGGCAAACGGCGCAAATTGGGTAGGCACGATGAGCATGACGCCGTCGGGCATGGGGATGGGCTTTCCCTGCTGGATAACGTAAATCTGCTTTTGCGCCTGATTCGTGCCCAGAAAGCGGTCGCTCAACCCCAGGGTTTCGGCCAGGCGCATGGCCCACGGCTTTTGGGTAATGAAGGAATCAGGACCGCCCTCCACCACGAAACGCCCCACCTCCGGCACGTCCACTACGTCCGTTTTTACCTTACCGCCCCAACGCGTTCCCGTTTCCAGCAGGGCATAGGACGCATGGGGAAGAGCCTGTTGCAAATGCCAGGCCGTACTCAGTCCGGCAATTCCGCCGCCGATGATGATGGTGTCGTAGTGGTTCATGGGTAATCTTTTCTTGGGGTGGAATTGGGGTGGAGAGATTGGGAGATTGCAAGCAAAGCTAATCGCCAATCTCTCAATCCCCCCTAACTCTAAAACGTCATTGCACCGGCGCCCTGGCGCGGAACATAGGTGCAAAAGGGTTCCTCGGCCAGATAATCGGCGGTCATGCCGTATGCCCGGGCGCGGCAGCCGCTGCACAGGTTCTTAAACTCACAGATACCGCACTTGCCGCCCAACAAATCAGGATTGCGCAATTCCTGAAAAAGTTCGGACTCCTGCCAGATTTCCTGGAAAGGCCGGCTGCGTATGTTGCCCGCCTCCCTGGGCAGATAACCGCAGGGAAAAACCTCGCCCCGATGGCTGACGAAACAGACGCCCGTTCCCGCGAGGCAGCCCTTGGTCATGGCGTTCATGGCGTGACGAGCCTGACCATTGCCCTCAGCCTCTCCCCCCGGATGACCGCCGGGATGCCCGCCGCCGGCGTGGCGCTGGCGATGCATGGAAGCAGGGCGCTCACGCACGATGCCCAGGCGTCGTTCCTGGGCCTGACGCTGACGCACAATCCGGAAGTAGTGGGGCGCGCAGGTCGCCTTCAACTCGATGCCGCCCTCCACTTCAGCGTCGTACATCCAGTTGAGAATCTCCTCATACTTGTCGGCCTGAAGCTGCTGATCTTCGGCAATCTCCACGCCGCAGCCCACCGGCACCAGCAAGAAGAGGTGGAGTGCGGCCGCGCCCCACTCCTTGGCCAACGCCAGGGTCTCAGGCATTTGGTGCGCATTGTGCCGGGCCACGGTCGTGTTGATCTGAAAGGGCACGCCCACTCGTTTCAGCTCTTCAATCCCCTGACGGGCCGCATCAAACGCGCCTTTGCCCCGAAAGATATCGTGGGTGGGTGCGTCCGCGCCGTCAAAGCTCACGGAGACGCGCCGAATGCCTGCATCGTGAATCTCCCGCGCCACATGCCCATCGATGAGGGTGCCGTTGGTGGCCAGGGCCACAATCAGCCCTGCATCGGTTGCATAGCGGGCGATATCGAAAATGTCGGGTCGAAAGAGAGGCTCGCCGCCGGACAGCACGAAGATGGGTCGGGCAAATTCGGCGATCTGGTCAATGAGCTGGAAAGATTCCTGGGTAGTCAGGTCCTGAGGCAACAGCTGATCGGCTACGGTGATACGCCGGCAGTGGATGCAGGCCAAATTGCAGCCGGCGGTCGTTTCCCAAAAAACTAGGCGCGGAGGCGGGTATGGTGACATCAAGGCATCTCCTGGAGAGAGGTTGATAAATCTAAGTAAAGCTTAGTACTACAACGAGACTTTGAAA
>JAGRCP010000059.1:0-1141 GCA_020433455.1 Caldilineaceae bacterium
GAGGCGTCAGCCATGATGTGTGGTCGGGGGGAGTGAAGGCGCCGCGACTTTCTCAGGCGGTTGAGAACGCCAATTTCGAGGTAATTGTTGAGTTTGAAAACAACATGACCGAGCGTTACCAGTTGGGCGGGCTTCTCTTCCTGGCCGATGATCAGAATTTGGTGCGGGTTAATTTTCAGCATGACGGTAGCGGCTTGCGCCTGTTTGCCGCCTCAGTCACAAACGGAACGCCGACGGCTAAATTAGGCGGTTCGGGGATTACCGTGAATTCGGCCACAGAGGGGGATACGCTGGGACTGCGGGTGATTCGCAACGGGAGCGATTGGGAAATTGCGTACAGCGTGAACGGCGGGGGAGACGAAGCGGATTGGGTAACGGATCCGAGCCAGAATTTCAGTCATTCGCTTGTTATGGATGAGATCGGTATTTTTGCCGGGAACAATGCTTCGGGCGGTGCGTCGATTCCGCCTCACACGGCGATTGTGAACTATGTGCTCAATCAGGATGCGCCGATTGATGTGGCGGATGCGACCATACTGCGCATCGAGGATTTGGATGTGGGAGTGAGTCCGTCAGGTGAGGGGGGAACGGCGGGTCATACGGCCGGTACGCCGGTGTGCAGCGAGACGCTCTCTCTGACGGCAACGGCCAATCCCGGCTGGCGCTTTGCTGGGTGGGATATCGGCGGTCCCAGTCCGGCGACTGCGAGCGACAATCCGCTGGTGCGTGCGTTTGAGGTGGGCAGTGTGGTCATCGCCCGCTTTGAGCAGATTGTCTACAGCCTGAGGGTTGACGTCATAAACAAGGGGAACGGAGCGGGCGGCTCGGTGCAGATTACGCCTGAGGAAGCCGAGTACCTCTATGCTGAACCTGTGACCGTGACGGCGGTGACGCCTGCGGGGTGGATTTTCGAGGGATGGAGCGGCGCATTCACCGGCAGTGAGGCGTCGCAGAGCATCACTGTCACCCAGGATATAGCAGCCACGGCTACGTTTAGTCAGGAGGTGTATAGCCTGGCAGTGAGCGTAGGCGGGAGCGGAAACGGCGTGGTCACGGTTGACGGAGAGCCAGTCTCTGCTCCGGCCCAGACATTTGGGGGTTTTGTCTACGAAGAGGCTGTGACGCTTCAGGCATTGGCGGC
>JAGRCP010000059.1:1292-14710 GCA_020433455.1 Caldilineaceae bacterium
CGGCGGGTTCCATAGCGGTCACGCCGGAGGCGGATGATTACGGAGCCGGGACGGTTGTCACGCTTGAGGCGGTACCCCAGGCGGGTTGGCGTTTTGCCGAGTGGGGCGGAAGCGTGAGCGGTTCAGCCAATCCGGTTGATCTGGAGATCACGGCTGATACAATGGTCATCGCTCGGTTTGTTCAGGAGCCTGTGGAGTTTCGACTTTATTTGCCTGTAGCCAGTCGTTAGTCGATTGCAGGAATATCAGTTTAAGTTTCGACTGGTACAGTTCGGCGTGAATACCACGGCGGAAATAAGAGCCTTCTACCTCTGGTAGGAACCGTCAGCTTATTTCCGCCGGGATTCACTAGCAAGATGCTGTGATGGAAGGTTGACTTTTATGCTTTGCCTTGGTCTTAAAAAATTATCTGATTCAGGAGATAGCTAGATGATTCGTCGTATAGAGTTGGCCATGTTGCCGGTTATTATAATAACCCTGCTTTCTGTGGTTCAGGCTGCGGGGGGGGTATGGGCGGAGTCGGCTCCGTCCCCGACGCCGGTTCCGGCTGACCCGCATCCGCCGTATCAGGCGGCGCCCATGCCTGCGGCAACGGGAGGAGAAGCGCTGGAGGAGGTGATTTCGGCTCTGCCTGCGGTTGTTGAGCCGGCAGCGGTCGGGGAGACGCCGGCGATTACGCTCTGGTATAGCGGGACGCCCCGTTTCGGCCACAACGGGGAGCCGATTGTGTGGGTGAATGTTCAGGGGCGGGTGGCGCCTTTGAATGAGAATGTGAGCATGACCTATGCGCTTAACGGAGGCGGACAGAAGCCTCTGGATATCGGTCCCATGCCGCCCGAGCGTCCGAATGGTCCCCGGCGTCTGTACGGCGCAGGCGATTTCAACGTGGAAATAGCCTATGCGGATTTGAATGTGGGGAGTAACACAATCGTCATCCGGGCCTTTGAGAACGGCAGCCTGGTCGACACCGAAACCGTTACGCTGACCTATGAAAATGGGAATGTCTGGCGCATGCCTTATGCTGCGGAGTGGAGTGAGGCGGGTGGGATTGAAGATGTTGCGCAGGTGATTGACGGCAACTGGGAGATAGAGAACGGTGCGCTGCGACCGGTGTCGGGTCATCTGGGTTATGACCGACTGGTTGCGATTGGTGATATTAGTTGGACGGAATATGAGTTTGTTGTGCCGGTGACCATCCGCAGCCTGGATACGGAAGACGGTTTTAAGTCGCCGAGTAACGGTCCTGGGGTGGGCGTGATTGCGTTGTGGCAGGGACATTTTCGGTGGGATGAGGATGAGCAGCTGGTGAACGGGTGGCAGGATCTGGGGACATTGTCGTGGTTCCATTTTTCGCGCAGCGCCAACGTGATTAGTTCCCAGTTGCAGATGTTGGGTCGGGGCGGCGGAGAGCTGGCAAGCAAGAATATGGCTGCGGCCTTCGACACGCAATACATGATGAAGCTGCGGGTGGAGGAAGGTGTTAGCGGCTGTACAAATCATTATTATCGCTACAAGGTTTGGCTGGCCGGCCAAACGGAACCATCAAATTGGGATCTTCAGAGTTGCGGACAAAATGGAGAACCAGCTAACGGTTCTTTTTTGCTGGTGGCCCACCATGCAGAAGTGGAATTTGGGACGGTCCTCGTGACGCCGTTGGACTATCGGGCGACTGTGACGGCTGCTGGTTCTACGGGCGGCACGGCAACTGTGACGCCCAACCAGGCGGACTACGCTTTTTACGAGACGGCTGAGGCTGAGGCGACGCCTGACAGCGGCTATGCTTTTGTAGGCTGGAGCGGCACGGTCACCGATGCAGACGGCAATGTTGAACCCTTCAGCAGCACCGACAATCCCCTCACCTTCCCGGTCATGGGCGATACGAACTTGACCGCCAATTTTGCTGAATCCTCTTTTACCATTGACGTGACGATTGACGGGGGCGATGGTGTTAATGTCGTTAACCTGGACCCGCCTGGTCCCACTTATGCCCTCAATCAGCCTGTTACGCTTGCGGCTGTGGCGGACAGCGGCTGGCGTTTCGACCACTGGAGCGGCGCAGTTACCGGTGCAGTCTCGCCAATGAATATGCTTGTTGGCGGAAACGAGAGCGTAACGGCCCACTTTGTGCGCGAGTATTACGTACTCACAACAGATGTAGTTGACGAGTCCGGCCAGGCTGTAGAGGCGGGCGTAATCACGCCCTCGGAACCGGCGTCTGAGGACGGCTATACATACGGGGATATGATTACCCTTACAGCCACTGCAGCAACGGGGTGGGAGTTTGTTCGCTGGGAAGGCGCTGCCTCGGGTCAGGATGTCACCACCTCCATCCAGATCACGGGTGATATGTCCGTGCAGGCTGTGTTCCGTCTTCAGGAAATGACCCTTAGCATCTCAGTTGTGGGTAACGGTGGCGTCCTCCCCGAACCGGAAGCGCCGCCATATTATTACGGAGATACGGTTACGCTTACAGCTCTGGCGGATAATAACTGGGAGTTCACGCGCTGGGAAGGAGATGTCTCCTCGGCACAACAGCAACAGCCGGTCATATCTCTCACGCTGCGGGACGACGCATCCGTAACCGCTGTGTTTACTGAAGTAGCGATTGAAGAACCGGACGAAGAGCTTTTCTTGCCCATTATACGGAAGTAGTGAATCCCGGCGAAAATTTATGTAAAGTAACCATGCGGGCCCCTCCGGGAGGATCTGCGGTAAGTACGCCGTCCTCAGGAGGAAACCTCCCGGAGGCTGTACAGTAACAGCGTAGAACCGTTGAATTCCCATCGTAGTATTCACGCCGAACTGTAGTAGTTGGTCAAGAGGCATAGGTTGATATAGTCGATATAGTCGAGCAAAGGATGATTGTGCATGATGAAGATAACTCGGTGGGGATTTTTTCCTGCAATGTTTGTTTTATGTACATGCTTTCTGGTTTTACTCGGCGGGCCTGTCTTGGGACAAGCTGTGCAGCCGGCTGAGACAATTCCCGACGCCGTTCAGGTACAGAGCAATCTGGAAGTAACGGTCCAGGGCAGCGGTTCGGTAATGGTTTCGCCGGACAAGGCGGCGTATGAGTTGGACGACACCGTAACGGCTACCGCGATACCCGCTGCCGGCTGGTCGTTTCTCCGTTGGGAAAGCGAGGTCAGCCCGGCGATTCCCTGGTGGGATGAGCGATGGGCCTATCGCTCATTGGTGCGTATTGGTGGCAACAATGTCTCCCGCAATCACCAGCCCGTTATCCTGGCGGTTAATTTCTCTGATTTTCTGGCGCAGGCGGGCGGCAGCGGCGCCTTCGATGAAGATTCCATCCGCGTCGTTGAAATCAATGACGCCGGTCAGGTGCTGGATGCTAACGTGCCTTTTCAATTTGAGCGTCGCGGGGGGTATGACCCGAGCGCCAATGCCCATGGGTACCTGATCATCGGCCCGCCGGGTGAGACAGCCGCCGGCCAAACGCGCTTGTTTCACATCTACTATGGGCTGGTTGGCCCGACTTACCCCCAGCCGACCTTCGCTCCTTGGGTAAGTTTGACCGAAGACGGCATCGTTGATGAGGGGCAAGAGGCTTTCAGAATTCAAACCTTTGCTGGAGATTATTACCTGCAGAAGTCGGCCGGCGGGCTCTCCAGCCTGGTCGATGACGACGGCCAGGATTGGATTTCCTTCAACTCCCAGGCCGGGGGAAAGGGATTGTATCGAGGGATACCCAATGCCGTGCGGCCGTTGGATGGAGGGCATTTCCATCCGGGCAAAACGACTGCTGTCAGTCAGGTTTTGCGTCAAGGTCCGCTGCGCACCATTATTCGCTCTAACATAATAGATTCGGGCTCGGGCGAAATTTTGTGGCGCCTTGACTGGGCCTTTTATCCAAACCATGTAGAAGCGACTATCCGCGTAAATGCCGCAAATTATTGGCTTCTGTATGAAGGCGTACCTGGCGGCTCAATCGGCGATGAAGACAGGCTTACCCTCAGCGATGGGACGGTGTTGACGCTTGATCAGACCTGGAATGGAAATTTGGCCGAAGATTGGGCCTATTTCAGTGACAGTCTGCTGGACCGTTCTCTCTACCTTCACAGCCGTAGCGGTGAAGATGTCAATCATTCTTATCGTCCCTATATCGCAACCGAGGATGGCGTAAGCGTAAAGCAGATGACCGTCTTTGGCTTTGGTCGTCCTCCAAGCGCGTTGGATCCCCAGTATACGATCTCCCCCACAACGCTGAATTTGGGTTTGGTTGAGTCTACCGACTTTGCCGATATTGATGGCGTGGTGGATGCAACCAGCACTTCCTGGTCTGTTCAGTTTGAAACTGCGGAAATGTATGAGTCTCAACCCGAGGTCCTCCCGGCCCAGAATCCGGTCCAGTTTACCATGGGCGTGAATCGCCGGCTGACAGCTGTTTTTTCCCAGGAAGCTTATACGTTAGAGGTTACCGCCAGCGGCGACGGCAGCGGCACAACTACTGTATCACCCTCTCAGAATTCTTATGAGGTAAACGATCTCGTCACGCTTACTGCCTATCCTGAGCCGGGTTCTATCTTTACCAGCTGGAGCGGAGCCGTTAATACTAGCGACAATCCAACTCAAATTGTCATGACTGCAAATGCCAGCGTGGATGCGCTCTTTACGCGTGAAACCTACGCGATAACCACACATGGCAGTGGTGGGAGCGTGGCGCTTACGCCGCTGCAGGCCTCCTACTATTATGGCGATTCGGTCACGCTCACGCCTCAGCCCGATGACCGTTATGTGTTCTTCAAATGGGAGGGGGATGCGGAAGGCAATCAGGTTCCACTCTCGATTACCGTGACCCATAATTTAGATATCGGCGCCTTGTTTAAGCCCCTTTATATGCTGGAAACTGCAATTGGCGCCGGCGAACGCGGGGTGGTGACGGTTGAGCCGGAGAAGGAAACCTATGTAGAGGAAGAGAATGTTCGCGTCAATGCAATTGCTGCAACCGGATGGGTTTTCACAGGCTGGGAGGGCGACTTGTCCGGAGATGAGAATCCGGCTATTGTGACGATGGATGCGGATAAGTCTGTAATGGCGCATTTTGCTCCGCTGCGCACCCTGCAACTTGATACTGAAGGCAACGGCGTGGCAGAGATTTCAGCGTCAACGAATCCCGGCGGCTATATCGACGGCGAGACGGTTATCCTGACGGCTTCCCCGGCTGTGGGTTGGCGCTTTATCGAGTGGGTCGGTTCAGTGAGCAGTAATGAGAATCCTTTCACCCTTGAGGTGAACGGCGATATGGCGTTGACCGCGCGATTTGCTCCGCTGCGCACCTTGCAGGTGAATCTTGTCGGGAGTGGCGCCGTTGCAATTTCACCTCCGGCGGACCCGGTCGGCTATCTTAATGGGGAGGAAGTTACCGTGACGGCTTCACCCGCCGACGGCTGGGACTTTGTCGGATGGTCCGGCTCCGTGAGCAGCAGCGAAAATCCGTTTACCTTCAGTCTGGATAGCGATATGGCGTTGACGGCGCACTTCGAACAGGCTTTCGATAACCTGTACCTGCCGCTTATCCTGCGCTAAGGTCGCATTTGTCTGCATTCCGCATGCTTTGATCACGTGCGCTTCCTCGAAGGAAAGCAGCAGCTTTACCGATAGACAAACTGAACAACTGGCTTACGTTACGTGCCGGGCTGCGTGCCGGTGATCGGCTCACAGACCCGGCACGTTTCTTGTGTCGAATGTATGCGATTTGTGAACGTATCGGTAAATCGGGGCGAGAATAATACGGCGCTTGTTCGGCATTCCGCCTGACTGAATGAGAGCATTGTGTCTGCCGTGCTGTTTTGCGCCCGATTGTGATAGAAACCCGGGGATTCCACCTATGCCTTACTCTGTCCAAGCGTCTTCTCACTCTCCTGCTCTTGTCAACTGGCCTATGCGCATTTTCTTTTTTCTTTTGATAAGTTTTTCTCTCCTTGCGGTTCCTGTTCCCCTTTCTGCCCAAACTCCTGCCCCGCTCAGCGTTGCGCAGGTCGCTGCGCTGGTGGAAGAAGCGACTAAGCAGGCGGCAGAAGGCGAGGTTGAGGAGGCGCTATCCGCGCTGGAGGAAGCGAATCGCGCCGCTTCCCTGCTCGATAATCCGCGCCTGACGGCGCAAATTCAAACCAAAATCGGCGATATTCAACGCAGCGAAAGAGAGTTCCTTCTGGCGGCGGAGGCTTATCTGTCCGCGGCCGATGCCTGGTTGGAAAACGATAATCCACGTGCCGGAATTACTGTGCTGGCTAAAGCCGGCGTGAGTTTTCAGAGTGCGGAAGCGTTCAGGGAGGCAATGGACGCTTACGCCGCGGCGGCAGAAGTAGCGCAAAACGCGGATGATAACGCAACCGCAGCGTCAATGCGCAAGCTTCAGGCCGACCTGGCCGTTGAAAATGAACAGTTTGCAATAGCCGAAGAATTATATACGGCTGCCCTGGAACTGTTGGATGGGGACGATCTCTCGGAACAAGCCGATCTGAACCAACGGCTGGGTGCTGTATACGAATATCAGGAAGACATGGAAGGCGCTGCTGAGGCGTATATGGCTTCAGCTGACTTGTGGGCACAGGCTGGAGCCGCCCAATATGCTGACCAAGCGAAAGAAAAGGCGGCCCGGGCCTATGAAAAAATCGAGAACTATGCCGAAGCTGAATCCCTCTACCGTGAGCGCCTGGGCGCCATCGATGCGGAGCAAGAGCCGATGGATGCTGCTTCACTCTGGGAAGCATTGGGCAGGATCACGCGCCGGCAAGAAAAATATGCAGACTCAATTGAGGCGTATACCCAGGCCGCCGAGCTTTGGCTCGATGCCGAGAGCCCGGAAAGGGCTGCTCAGGCATTGGCTTATGCCGGACAAAATTATGCCGACAGCGGCGAGGAAGAGGCCGCGCTCGAATTTTATGCGGATGCTGTGGAGCAAGCTAAAGTCGCCGATGACCTGGGATATGCTGCCGCGGTTCTCAGCGCAGCAGCCAAGCTTCAGCTAGAGCAGGAGGAAATAGGCTCCGCACGTGCAACCTATGAAGAGGCGTTAGATCTGGCCCGCACAGCCGAGGATGCTGGTCGTGAAGTAGACATTTTGCTCCGTTTGGCTGCATTGGGGCGTAGCCAAAAAGAGCTCGAAATTTCCACAGAACTTTATACTCAGGCTGTAGACATCTGGCAGGAAATGGACAACAAGCGTGCCGCAGCCGAAGGATTAGCCTATATCGGCCTGAATTACGCCGATCTGGGGGAGCCTGATATTGCTTTAAACTATTATGAACAAGCGATTTCTCTCGCAGACGGAGCTGGTGACTTAAACTACGCTGCCGCAGTCGCATCAGCTGCCGGCGATCTGTTGCGCGCACAAGAAGATGCCGGGCGTGCGGCTGAAGCGTATACTGATGCCCTGAACTATGCACGCGCGGCAGGTAATTCCCAGCGCGAATTGGACACACTGGTCAATCTGGCCCAAATTGAGCTGCAAGCCGAGCGCTTTGATGAATCGATTGCCCACTATGAAGAAGCCATGGCCTTATGGGAGGCTGCCGATGACAAGGCCGGTATGGCTCAAGGGTTGGCCTACATAGGCCTCAATTATGCGACAATGGGGGATGCCGAAACTGCGCTGGATTACTATGATCAAGCAGTTGCGCTTGCTACGGAGACCGGTGACCCCGATTATGCAGTAAGCGTCTTGCTCGAGGCGGCCCGTCTACAAGCGCAACAAGGAGCGACAAGCCGCTCGATTTCTCTCTATCAGGAAGCGCGTAAGCTAGCAGCGGAGAACGATGATCCCGGGCGTGAGGCGGACGTTTTGAACAGGATCGGTCAGGCCGCGCGGGAAAGCAAGGATTATCAAACCTCCATTGACGCTTATCGGGATGCAGCTGAACTTTGGCGGACCTTGGAGCAGGGCGAAAAGGCAGCGCGCGCTTTAGCAGCTATCGGTCAGAATTATGCAGATTTGGAAAATTCCGTTCAGGCGCTGGCCTTCTATGAACGGGCTGTGACGCAGGCTCAGCAAGCCGAAGACGCCCAATACGCCGCCACGCTACAAGACGGAATTGCAAAATACTACAGCGAATTGGGGCAGCGAAGCGAGGCGCTCGCCATGTACGAAAAAGCGGCTGCCCAATGGCAACAGAGCGGTGATGCAGGCCAGGCTGCCCAATCTCTGCTTAGTGCCGCCAAGATTCCCCTCGCCGCGCGAGAATATGATGCAGCTGCTGCGTTGGCTACAGAGGCTAAGGCGCTGGCCGATTCGCGCCGCTCACCTGCGGCGCAGGTTCAGAGCCGTATTACACTGGGGGATGCTTACTGGCTCCAGGGCGAACAGGACGGCGGTTGGGCCGAATATAATGAAGCTGTCGAGATTGCTCGGGGCAGTCAGGATCGTGAGTTGCTCGCTGCGGCGCTGGATAAGCTTGCCGGCGCACATTTTAGCTTGCGCCACTATGAGGAGGCGCTGGATGTCTATGTTGAGCTATTGGATGTTGCGATAGCGGCCGGCGATCGTGCGCTGGAGACGGCGGTGCGCAAGCGTATGTGGCTTGCCTACCGTAACAGCCGACAGCTTGATGCTGCAGCAGCAATTGCTAATCGTCCTAACGGTATCGACCTGCCGCGTGACGGTGAGGTTGTTAGCGGTACAGTTCCGGTTGAGGGATTGGTTAGCGGCACTGACTTTAGTAAATGGCAGCTTGACCTGCTGCTTGACGGTGAAGAGGACGCAGCGACCTTTATCGAATGGAGCGGCTCTCTGCCCAGTTGGTCCCGCGGCCAGGTTTGGGGTGAGTTAGCCGCGTTGGATACTTCCGCCTATCCTAACGGCGACCACAAGCTGCGCTTGCGCGTTGTTTATCCCAGCGGAAACTATGATGAATACTTTGTGGACATCAACATCCACAATTAACCGCTTTAGGCCAACGCAAGAAAATATTGATACGGCGATCTATATCGGTTGCCGACACCCCTGGGAGCGCCAAGCTCCAGCTTGGCAAGGTTTGCCGGACTGGAGTCCGGCGTTCCCGGGCGGGCAGCCGCAATAACCGCCTCTTCGAGTCGTTGAGCCGTCAATTTAAATTTTTCGTTGGCCTTATTCGCTCATGTAAGAAAGAATTTTATACTTATGTCTCATACTACTCACTGCACGGTCTGCCACGCTGACATACCCCGGGTCTTTGTTGAAATTCCTGGCGTACCTGTGCTCTGTAATATCCTGTGGCCTACGGCTGCGGAAGCGCAAAGCGTGCGCCGGGTGACTATCCGGCTGGCTTTTTGCGAGCGGTGCGGCCATATCTTTAACCCTGATTTTGATCTTTCACTTATGGATTACAGTCAGGCCTACGAGAATTCCCTTCACTTCTCGTCGCGTTTTCAACAGTATGCCGAGGAGTTGGCTCAGGACCTGGTCACGCGTCACGATCTGCACGGAAAAACGATTATCGAAATTGGCAGCGGCAAAGGCGATTTCCTGGAAATGCTCTGCGAGTTGGGCGACAATCAGGGCATCGGCTTCGATCCCAGCTACATTCCCGGCGAGACCGAACGCTCCCGGACAGAACAAATCGAGTTCGTCCAGGATTTTTATTCCGAGCGCTATACGGATCGCTCTGCTGACTTTATTTGCTGCCGTCATACGCTGGAGCACATCGAAGATCCGGTTGCTTTTGTGAAGATGGTGCGTCGCACCATCGGCGACCAGCCTACAACCGTCTTCTTTGAGGCGCCCAATGGCCTCTTTACGCTACATGATATGGCAATCTGGGACATTATTTACGAGCACTGTTCTTACTTTACGCGCTATTCATTAGCCTATTTGTTTGAGTCCTGCGGCTTCGATGTGACAGATGTCCGTTCTACCTTCGGCGGCCAGTATCTCTGCATTGAAGCGCGCCCTAAGCCTGACGCGGAAATCACCAGCGCCGCTACCTGGAACCAACCCGCGGAGATTTCGGATGATGTGACGGAGTTTTCGCGTCGTTATCAGGCCAAAGTAGTAGCCGACACCGCGATGCTTGACCGGATGGCCGCTGAGCAGCGGAGAGTCGTCATATGGGGGTCCGGCTCAAAAGGAGTCACGTTTCTCAATATGTTGCCCGCTGCGGAGGCGATTCAGTACGCCGTAGACATTAACCCCCGCAAGCAGGGAATGCACATCACCGGCACGGGACAGCGCATCGTCAGGCCCGAATTTTTGCGTCAATATGGCCCTCATGACGTCATTGTGATGAACCCGCTCTATATGGACGAAATCCGCGCTACGCTTGCCCGTCTTGACTTGGCGCCCATACTGCACACGGCCTGAATTTGTCGGCCAATTCGCGTCAGCTGCCGAAAATTTCAAATTTTACACTACTCCCGGCTTTTTGATAAGGAGCCCCTCATGACCATTCAGTTCGGCACCGATGGTTGGCGTGCCGTTATTAGTGAAGACTTCACCTTTGAGAATGTCCGCCTCGTCGCCCAGGCTATTGCTGAACAGGCGCTAATCGACTGGCGCGCGCATGTTGCCGGGAACGGCCATGACACGCCAAGCTTAGTCGTGGGCTATGATACCCGCTTTCTCTCCGATCGATATGCAGTGGCTGTAGCCGAAGTGCTGGCCGCCAATGGAATCCGGGTCTGGTTGGCCCAGTCCGATGCGCCCACGCCAATGATCAGCTATGCGATTGTTGATAAGCGGGCGCAGGGCGGCGTAATGATTACGGCCAGCCATAATCCGCCTCGCTACAACGGCATTAAACTTAAGTCGGCCCAGGGCGGCTCTGCTACAGAGAGCCATGTCAAAGAAGTGGAAGCCCGGGTGTATGCGAACGGCGTTCAGGCGCCTGCGCGCATGGCGCTGGAGGAGGCGATTGAGCGCGGTCTCATTCGGCGCTTTGATCCCCTGCCTGCATATAGCGAGCATATCAAGAGCCTAGTCAATTTCGACGTCATTCGCAAAGCTCACCTGCACGTGGCCGTGGATGCCATGTATGGGGCCGGACGCGTCTATCTTAAACGTCTGTTAGAGGATGCCGGCTGTAGTGTTACTGAGCTGCGTGGTGAGATGAATCCCGGCTTTAACGGCATCCACCCGGAGCCCATTGCGCGCCATCTCCAACCTTTGCTGCTGGAGGTAACCACGGGACGTTATCATATCGGCTTGGCCACCGATGGCGATGCTGATCGTATCGGTGCGGTGGATCCGACCGGACGCTTTATCGATCCCCACTGCATTATGGCGCTTTTGTTAGAGTATTTAGTTCACGACCGAGGACTCTCGGGCAGCGTGGTTAAAACTGTGAGTACAACCCAGATGCTCAATCGCCTGGCCCGTCGCTATGAGCTGACCGTCCACGAAACGCCTGTAGGGTTTAATTACATTGCCGACCGCATGTTAGCCGAATCAGTGCTCATTGGCGGCGAGGAGAGCGGCGGGATATCCATTCTAGGCCACATTCCCGAGGGAGACGGCGTGCTCATGGGGTTACTGCTGGTCGAGATGGTGGCCAGAAGAGGTAAGACGCTGGCCCGAATGATTGATGAACTGATGGATGCGTCGGATATCGGCCGCTTTTACTATGCGCGTAATGATCAGCAGGTAGAGCCGTTTCGGAAGGCTGATTTGGTTGCGGGTCTGATGCACAATTTGCCGGCCGAATTAGCCGGGCACTCTCTGAAGCATGCCGGAGACCGGGACGGCGTTAAATATGTGTTGGATGACGGCAGTTGGCTTTTGGTTCGCCCCAGCGGCACAGAACCCGTGCTGCGTATCTACGCCGAGGCCCATAGCGAGGAGCAAGTACAGGCACTGCTGCATCAGGGCGGTGAGATCGCCAATGAACAAATCAACAGGCTACAAGCCGTCGTCGCGTAAGAATTCATCCTTGCGTAAAATATAAAGAGCGCCTCGATTAATCGAGGCGCTCTTTATATTGGGATATAATCTTGGGTCATTCGGATCTTATGTGGTTGACAAAGGCAAAGCCGTTTGGCGCTTGAATTCTCCAGTAGGGCGCGCACGCAAGGGGCGCACCCTATCACATGAAATCCCAAAGAGCCATAATCTTTTACTTTCAGCGTAAACGAGAAACCTCTTTGAGGTTCTTCTCCATGTCCCTATTCTGCCTCTTCCAGGACGATGTTGTCGAAGAAGAGGGTTGTGTTGTTGGGGACGCCTGCCAGCCAGAAACGCAGGCGGCCGTTGTTGACCGAGCCGCTGAAGCCCGTGGCGGTGAATTCGGTGGAGAAGCTCTGCCAGCCCGTGGTCAGGTTGAAGCTCTCATTCAGGCCGTAGTCGGTGTAGGGTCCGCTGTCCTTGTGGAGGTAGACGGGGACGGCGACGTTGGAAGAGGCGCGGGCCATAAAGCGGAAGCGGTAGCGGGTGCCGGCGTCCAGTGCGACGTTGCGCTGGTAGAGCTGGACATTGGAGCCGCTGTTGTTGAGGGCGACCTCGGCGGAGCGGGTGCAGTGGCCGGGGGTGTCGGTTGTGATCGCCAGACCGCCGCTGCCGTTGTTGTAGAAGAGCCAGTTGTTCTTGGCATCCTCAAAGCTGGGATTGCGGATCATGTTGGTCGCAGCATCGTTGCAGGGATCGGCTGATGGCGTCGGTGTTGATCCAGGTGTTTCTGTGGGCATCTCCGTCGGCATTTCTGTGGGGATTGCAGTCGGCTCCTCTGTGGGCGTCGACGTAGAAACAGAGGCGGCGGAAACGGTGATCATCACCGTAGCGGTATCCTGGGCGCCATCATCATCAATGACCGTCAGGGTGACGGTGTGCACGCCCACAGGGAAGTCGGCAGTCGGGCTGACGCCGTCAGGAATGGCGACGCCGGTATCGCTGGACCAGCTATAGCCTGTAATGGAGCCATCGGCGTCGCTGCTGGCGCTGCCGTTAAGGATGATGGACTCACTGCCGCTGTTGTCGCTGTCGGTGACGGTCTGATCGGATCCGGCATCAGCCGTCGGCGGCTGGTTGACGACCACGGTGGTAGCGGTTGACGTGGGCGTGGCGGTCGATTCGGGAGTGGGGGAGGGCGCAACCGTATCCGCTTCCTCCAGGACAATATTGTCGAAGAGGAGTGTGGTGTTGTTGGGAGCGCCGGCCAGCCAGAAGCGCAGACGGCCGTTGCTGACTGCGCCGCTAAAGCCGGTTGCAGTGAATTCGGTGGCGAAGCTCTGCCAGCCTGTGGTCAAGTCGAAGCTCTGGCTCAGGCCGTAGTCGGTATAAGGCGCGCTGTCCTTGTGCAGATAGACAGGTACAGTGACGTTGGAAGAAGCCCGAGCCATGAAGCGGAGACGATAGCGGGTCCCGGCATTCAGCGGAACGTTGCGTTGGTAGAGCTGAACGTTGGAGCCGCTGTTGTTGAGGGCAATCTCGGCGGAGCGAGCGCAGTGACCGGGATTATTCGTTGTAATTGCCAGACCGCCGCTGCCGTTGTTGT
>JAGRCP010000059.1:14732-45086 GCA_020433455.1 Caldilineaceae bacterium
CAAAGCTGGGATTGCGGATCATGTTAGTAGCTGCACCATCACAAGGATCGGCTGAAGGTTCCATTGTTGTCTCAGGTGTGGGCGTCGCTTCCTGAGTCGGCAAAGGCGTGGGAGTTGGCGTGTTGCCGGAACCGCCGGGCGTCGCAGTCGGCGCGGGTGTCGGCGTGCCGCCCACGGGAGCGCAGTCGGACAGATTTTCGTAAACGACAACCTTGTCATTAATCCAACCGATGGAGACGATATCCAGGTCGCCGTCGTCGTCAATGTCCACGACATGCGCGCCATCATGATGCTCATCGCCGGTATAGACCACGAATCGGTTCCAGGCTGAGCCATTACCGTTGACATTTTCATAGATCAACATGCGCAGGCCGGATGGGTTATTGGGATGATGTTCACCTACGATCACATCCAGGTCACCATCGCCATCCATATCCTGAACATCCAGACTTAATGGGCGGGTAATTGTATCGATGACATATTCCGTCCACTCATCGGTAATGTTGGCCGGTTGTGCATACCAAGCCACGCGTTCTTGTGAGCCGGATGCAGGTTCATAGCCAATGACCACATCCAGGCGACCGTCGCCGTTGACATCGCCCAGGCGGTTGCGATCCGGTAGTCCTGATACATTGCTCAGGGTCATCTCTTCCCATGTTCCGCCTGTAGGAGCAGTCTGCTCTTCGCTGCCGCCCATGGTCACGAGCAGCGGGCGATAAGCGCTTCGAATAACCGGGGCCGCCGTTGCGTACTCAACCGTTTCTAGCAGACCGATAGTGAATTGTTCTGGCGTATTGCTCAGGTGTGTTTGCGTATTTTGGCGGCCATTGCCGAAAACCGTCATCTGGCCGTTCATAGCGTAGTAGGAATCTATTGCTGTGTCATTGGTATGTTTGGCCACAAAGAGGGCGCGGCCGTCATTTCCCACAGCCGGATCGCCAAAGTAGGCCCATTCTTCCGGCTCCAGATCACCTGTCCAGGCTGTTCCTGCGCTGGTATTCGTGCCGTCAGCGCGTACGACCAGATCGTCATCCGGCTCTAACACGCCGCCGGGCGTGCCCTCGTAGAGAAACCAGTAGTTGTGACCGGCCTGCTCCAGCGTCATGCGTGCAAAGCCGGGAAATATCTCCCATGTCGCCTGCCAGGTATTGTCGTCCGTGACTGTATGAATCGTCGCCTTGAGCGGTCCGTCGGCAACCAGCGTGGACTCGGATCCGCTGTCGCCAGGGTGAAAATTTCCTTCCGGGTAGACCAGGTTGGGAATCCCCCGATACTCTCCCGCTGCACCGCTGGCATTGTTGTAGCTGATCCAGTCATTTCCATCAGCATCTACCAGGCTGGAGAAGCCGCCGGCTTCTTTCTGATAAAAGTAGGTGGCTCCGTTAACGGCGACTGTGAATGTATCCATTCCCTCGTCTGTGCCGTCGCTGACGACGACTTGGTCAGGCGTGGATATTGGCGTATAGTTGCTGCTCGGCGGTGCGAAGTAGACTTGATAGTAGCGCGTAGCATTGGCTGCGGTTGCGCCGGTCATAAGAATGGTCAGGCTCCCGGCTGCGTTGGTGTTCGCATCGTAACCGGACGCGGCATCAAATTGAAAGGGGGGATTGTCTGCAATCAGGTTTCCGGCAGTATCCACCTCGATAACATTGAGCGAATCGGATCCGACCGCGCCTCCCCCCAATGATGCCAGAAGATTGGTGAAATTCAGGGATGCCTCGGCCGGATGTTCAGTGCGCGCATAACCGTCTGCACTGACGGCCAGAGAGATACGATACCCACGGTCGCTGTCATGCCATCCGCTGTTGGTTGCGCTGTTATTGCGCAGCCATTTCGTGCCTTGTACTAGATCCAGATCGCCGTCTCCGTCAAGATCTCCAACCGTGAGTTGTTCATCCTGAGAAACTGATGATGCCAGTGAACGCGTCCAGGTTCCTGCAGTCGGATTCCCGGGCAGGGTGAGTAACTGAACCCCTTTGTCAGCCGCGTGCCAGGAAAGGGCGACCTGCATGTCATCCATAAAGCGGCCTACTGCTACGCCTTGCAGGAAATCGCCGTCACCCGCCTCTACGTTGTTGTGGATGGTGAAGGAACCGCTGCCGTTATTTTTCGCCCACTGAAAGTCGTGGTTATAAACGCTATTGCTGCCCTCTGTTCCGAGAATATCGACATCCCCGTCGCCGTCAAAGTCATAAACCGCAGCCATATTATTCATCGGCGCGCCGACGCGATGACGCGTCCAATTCCCGTCGACCGTACCGGGATTTTGATACCAATCGGCTCCCGTAATGATGTCGATATGGCCGTCGCCGTTGATGTCGCTGCTATCCACAAAGACAGCCCGCCAGCGTTGGTCGTTATCGACGACGTGACGTTGCCATTGATCCAGTTTTGGGGTACATGCAACGGGGTTCTGCTGATTGAGCCAAATATCCAAGCGCGGGGTTTGCCAATTATATGGTTTGCCCAGGATATCCAGGTCGCCGTCGCCGTCCAGATCCGCTACTTTCGACTGATGGTTGCCGAAGCCTGAGGCCAACTCTATCCGTTCAAAATTTCCTGTGCCGTCTCCCCGAAAGAGCACCATTATGGCGTTATTGTTGCCTCCATTGAGTCGCATTTCAGCCATAAAGATGTCCAGATGACCATCCTGGTCAAAGTCGATAATCTGGAGACTGTGGCCCCGTTCGACGGAAGGGATAAGGGTTGTGCTCTGCCACTGGTTCGTGGCATTATTCCACCGATACCATTCCAGCGAGTTGGAATTGTCGCCCGGCCCTAATACGACCTCGGCGTAGCCGCCCGGAATAAGTTGACCGGCCACAGCGCGTCCGAAACGTTGTGCGTTATCAATTACGTGGACCTGAAACTGATTTCCGCTAACGTGTTCAAACCAGCGCCCCCCACCTACAATATCGATTTGGCCGTCTCCGTTGATGTCGGCCTTATCAATGCCTTCATGACTGGCCCCACCACTCCAACTGTAGATTTGTACCGCCGACCATGGCTGGGTCGTACGCGGGTTATTGGGAATTTCGGCCAGGAAGAGCGCCTCTGCCTGTTGGTTCCAGAAAACTAACTCGGCCTTTCCATCACCGGTAAAGTCGTCAAAAACCATGTCGTGGTGTTGGTTATCGCCGCTGTTTTTGATAAGGCGTCGTTGCCAGTCGGTCGTAGGCGAAAAATTTGGTGCAGGATTTTCCCACCACCAGACTTGATTACCGCTATAGTCATTGCCCATAACAATGTCGAGATCGCCATCCCCGTCAACGTCCCAGTACGTGCCGCCTGCTTCGATTCCTAACACATCTGATTCAATGACAAATTTCTCCCAACCTGTAGTTGTACGTTTGTACCACACCAGAGATGGTCCCGGATTACGGCGCGCGGCAATAACAAAATCGTTTAAGCTGTCGCCATCAATATCTAAGATGAGCGCATCAGTTTGCTCCGTACTGCCGCTGGGTGTCGGTAAGTCTCCATTAACAGTGGAGAGCCATTCCAATCCTATATTGGACGCCGCTTGCGGTTGAGCATTTGCTGCTGGTGTTATTGTGTTGATAGTTAGAAGTGGGGCAACGAGGAGGGCGGTAAGAAAAAAAAGCGTAACAATTTGTCGTGCATTAGAGGGAAAACCTAACTTCATTCTATTATCCTTACTTGACCGTTACTTAAACCTGCGTATTGATTCCAGAAGGCCAATTCAACCTTGCCATCACCTGTAAAATCGCCGAATATTTGATCGTGATGCTTGTTCCCACCGCTATTTTTAATCAGCCGGCGCGTCCATTCTGTATTTGGGCTAAAATTAGGGGCAGGATTTTCCCACCACCAGATTTGATTACTCCGTGAGTCTCCCCCCATAACAATATCGAGATCGCCACCGCCGTCAATATCCCAATAGTCGCCGCCTGCTTCGATATCCAGCGGTTCTGAGTCAATCACATAGCGTTCCCAGTCGTCTATTGTACGCCGATACCATACGAGTGAAGGTCCGGGGGGGGGGCGACGACTGGCAATGACAAAGTCATTGACGCCATCTTTGTCAATATCCAGAATAAGCGATGCAGTTTGCTGTACGCTGCTGCTGGGGATGGGTAAATCATTGTCGGCTGTCGTCAGGTGGGTAAAATCAAAGTCAGGCGATGAATTTTGCGCTCGAATTTTTTGGGGGGTAAAGATAGTTGGGAGTGAGGTTAGCAGCAGCGCGCAGGTCAGTAAAATATTGAGGGCAATACGGGGAATAAAGCGACTCATTTTGTATCCTTTAGTAGTTGATTTTCTACGAACAGAGGGCGTCTGTCTCGTCAATACTCTCTGTCAGTAAATTTGACTTATGTTACTCCGGCTTAGCTGAGGCTGCTCCTGATAGAGAATCAAGTCGAATTTGAACAAGTTCTATGCACATGAAATGCGACGGAAAACCAGGTCGTTTTGTATATACCTGGCTATCTGTCGCATTTCATATTCCTACATCGAATATTCAACACTGATCTAATAATATCTATGAGCGATGCTGTCTTAGCGAAAGGGCGTAGAGTCAACTATGTCATAATTTGCTAGGCCTGAACACACGATCTATCGAAATTCAGTTAGTTATCCTTTGGTTTTTAGAGAATTGTTTGATTTTGTAATAATCTGGATGGTTAATGCAAACAGAAATAAATTATGCAGTATTACTTGTTGCCTGATATGTTAAACACACAGTTCAATCATGTCCTTGTGGAAATCCCGATATTATGTAAGCCGAATGATAGACGCATCAACAGAAGCGCCTTGTTTTTCCCCAATAGCAGAATGACCCGTTTTGGGAACGGGAGGTCGCATCACATGGATTCCTGATGTCTAATAAGCTGACTTCTCAGACGGCTTCTAAAAGGTACATTTTTCTTGACGCGAAGAACTATTCTGCTAACAACGCCTGATAACGAGCTTGCTGGAGATGACAGAGGGCTATAGCTACGCCGTCTGCGGCGTCATCGGGGCGGGGAATATCGTCCAAGCCCAATAGGTGTGCGGTCATGTGCTGCATCTGTTGTTTGTCGGCGTTGCCGTAACCGGTCAACGCCTGCTTGATTTCCGCCGGCGTATATTCGGCAATCGACAAACCGGCCTGAGCGCCGGTTAAGAGGATAATCCCCCGCGCTTGGCCTACGCTAATTGCCGTGGTAACGTTGCGCCCAAAAAAGAGCTTTTCAACTGCCATGGCGTGGGGCTTAAATTCACGAATGAGGTTGGTGAGGTCTGTGTAGAGTTCAAGGAGGCGTTGATGCATGGGGTCACTGGGTGCAGTGCGAATGACGCCGCAGGCCAACAATCTCATCTCGTTGTCGGCGGTCATCCGCACTGCACCATAGCCGGTAATGGCTGTGCCGGGATCGACACCCAACACAATCTGCTCTGGCGGTAATGCTTGGTTCATAAAATCGCTGCGTTGGTCCCAGTTCCGATCCGTCCGTGCTGATAACTGTCCCTCGTGCTTACTTATGTACCATTCCGGCTTGAGGGTTAGTATATAAGCCTGTTAAATGATTAACAACGGCTAAACGAGTGGCGATTTCCTACCTATTCATCTGTCTCCCCCCTACCCGATTGGGGGGCAACAGCGGGAGTATGAGTTGCTGCGCTGGTTCACCTATGCAAACTGGGCGACGACTTCGTCGGTCATTTCCAGGTTATGATAAACGTTGTTTACGTCATCTAATTCTTCCAGCGCATCGATAAGATTCATAACTGAGGTGGCTTCATCAGTGGCCAACTCGTTGGTCATGTTTGGCTGCATGATCAGCCGGGCCTCATCGCTTTTGAAGCCCGCGCCTTCCAGCGCCTGCTCTACCTGGGCAAAATCGTTGCGTTCAGTATAAATCTCCACCGCTTCTTCGCTGACCACCACATCTTCTGCTCCGCTGTCCAGCGCAGCCATGAAGAGTTCATCAGGGTCTACGTCAATCTCTTCACCGTCTTCATCCTGAAGATTGAAGAGCAGATAACCTTTGGACGTGAATTGCCAGGCGACTGAGTTGGGTTCGCCCAAACTGCCGTTGGCCCGAGTAAAGGCCCGACGCACGTCGGAGATGGTGCGATTGCGGTTATCGGTCAGGCACTCTACCAGAATGGCAATACCATGGGGGCCATAGCCTTCGTAGGTGACGTCTTCAATGTCCGCCGCATCTTTTTCCAGCCCTGCGCCGCGCCGGATAGCTCGCTCGATGTTGTCTTTGGGCATATTCTCGGCCCGGGCGCGGTCAACAGCCAGGCGCAGGGCAAAGTTGGCATCGGGATCCGGGCCGCCTTGCTGGGCTGCAACCTGAATTTCACGCGCCAATCGGGTAAAAATTTTGCCGCGGGCGGCATCCTGCACGCCTTTGCGACGCTTGATATTCGCCCATTTTGAATGTCCAGCCATAATGTTCCCTTTCTTAAATCGAATGGCTGAATTATGGCACAAGCCGCCATTTCTGCCAAGGAATCAGACGTTTTCGCGCTCTTGCTGTGCATCCTCCGTCTGAGAATCTGTTGTTCTGTCCCGCCTCTGGCTATGGGCGATTGCGGCCTTTACAAAGCCGAAGAAGAGCGGGTGGGGTTTATTGGGGCGGCTTTTGAATTCAGGGTGAAATTGGCTGCCGACCATGTAGGGGTGATCTTTCAATTCGGCGATTTCTACCAGGCGTTGATCCGGCGAAAGGCCGCTGAAGATCATGCCCGCCTCGCGCATGACCTGGCGATAGGCGTTGTTAAATTCAAAGCGATGGCGGTGGCGTTCTTCAACCGTCATACCATAACCCAGGGCGCTATAGGCCTCGGCCGCACGCGTGCCCGGCGTAAGCCGGCAGGGGTAAATGCCCAGACGCATGGTGCCGCCCATATCGGCAATGTCGCGCTGATCGCGCATGAGATCGATGACCGGATACTCCGTCGCGATATCGAACTCGGTGCTGTTCGGTTCGTCGCTGTTAAAAATTTTGCGGGCCAATTCGATGCACAACACCTGCATTCCCAGGCAGAGACCCAGATAAGGCACGTTGTTTTCCCGGGCAAAGCGTGCGGCCACAATTTTGCCCTCAATTCCTCGATACCCGAAGCCGCCGGGTACAACAATACCGTCTACCTCGGCCAGCGCATCCAGGCCGCGCCCGCGCTCCAGGTCTTCAGAACTGATCCAGCAAATGTTTGTATCTACGCCCGCGGCCAGTCCTGCGTGGAAAAGGGATTCCTTGACGCTGAGATAGGCGTCTTCCAATTCGACATATTTGCCCACCAGCGCTACGGTCAGGGCAGGTTTTTCCCGGCGGATCTCGGCTACGAAGTGGCGCCAATCGGCCAGTCCTTCTTCCGGCTCCCGACGCAAATTTAGTTCCAGGTGGGAAGCAATCCAGGCGCCTAGACCGGCATCTTCCAGGATAGTGGGGACGGCATAAATGGTATCCGACGTCACCAGGGGAATGACTGCCTCCTTCTCCACGTCACAGAAGAGTGCAGTTTTGCCCAGCACGTCTTCTTCCACCGGGTGATCGCTGCGCAATACGATGACGTCAGGCTGGATGCCGATGCTCCGCAATTCGCGTACGCTATGCTGGGTCGGCTTGGTCTTCAACTCTTTGCTGGCCGCCAGATAGGGCAGCCAGGTAACGTGGAGGTAAAGCGTGTTGTTGCGCCCTACGTCCTTGCGCATCTGACGAATGGCCTCCAGAAACGGCAAGCCTTCGATGTCGCCTACTGTGCCGCCAATCTCCACCAGCACGACGTCGGCATTGGTAGCGCGCGCGACCAGGCCAATGCGCCGCTTGATTTCGTTGGTTACGTGGGGAATTACCTGAATCGTACCGCCCAGGTAGTCGCCCCGGCGTTCCTGGCCGATGACGTGATTATATATCTGCCCGCTGGTAACGTTGCTCAGATACGAAAGGTTTTCATCGACAAAACGTTCGTAGTGACCGAGATCCAGGTCTGTTTCGGCTCCGTCTTCCGTAACGAAGACTTCGCCGTGCTGATAGGGGGACATGGTGCCGGGATCCACGTTCAAATAGGGATCCAGCTTCATGGTGGTAACGCTGATGCCGCGCGCTTTGAGGATACTGCCAACCGACGCCACGGTGACGCCCTTGCCCAGTCCTGAAAGCACGCCGCCCGTAACAAAAATGTACTTGGCCATGCTTAACTCCATTCACTTGTCTTGACGGCGCAATCAGCCGGATCGCCAATGCGAACGCCGTGTCTCAAACTGGGACTGTAGTGTACATGGAGAGAGGGTGATCGGCCAATTACCGGGGAGCGTTACGGCAATGGAGTCATCGCATAGCCGTCGGGGAGTCTGACGAGACGGGCGTACTCAATAATAATCTTCATCGAGCAGATTGCTCAACGCACGGCGCGAGCGGCTCAAAAGCGACTCTGCTGCCTTGTACGTGAGGTCCATGCTCTCCGCTAACTCGGTTACGTTCAGGCCTACCTGGTAGCGGAGCAAGAGTGCCTGGCGGTAATTATCCGGCAGCTCATTGAGGGCTTCTTCCAGGATTAATTTCTTGTTGGACATGCGCTGCCCCGCAATGGTTTCCGGCAGCTCCTTGGTATTTTTGTGCTTGCGCCAGAAATCCGCCACCTTGCGTTGAGCAATGGAGTAGACGAAAGTGGAAATCGTGGCGTCTTTGCCGTCGAAGCGCTGGAGGGCGCGCACACAGGCAGCCAAGGTATCCATTAACACGTCTTCCCGGTCCTGTTCGCTCGGCAAGTTGTAGTGGAGATAGCTGTACAAACGCTTACTTTGTTCCTGGATAAATTGGGCCCAGGCAACCTCATCGCCCGCTTGCAGGAGTTTCAGAAATTCCTGGTCTGAGCGGCTTTCAGAATCAGGCGGCACAAGCCTACCTTCTTAGCATAATTTTGGAATTAAGCGGACCGTTGCCCCGTTGACTGGGCGTTGCCCGGGGTATCCCGACCATGGTGCTGCTGGGCAGGGATGAGGCGTGGCGCAGTAATGCGCCCCGCTCTCTTGCGACAGGCGACAGTGTCCGAAAATATTTGCCGCAATCGAGTTCAGAGAGTACCCTTTCGTTACAACCGTTGACGATACCCTCTTTTGCGTATGCACAAAACAGCATAAATTGTAGCATAGCTCAAATAAATCGTCATTTTTCACAAGCTGCATCAAGATTTTGCAGCCACCCCAAAAGCGTCGTGACGTTATGGCCAAAAGCGAGTTTACCGTTGTTCACAATTGGACGACCGATACGCGGGATCCGGCCCGCTGGATTCGGTCGCACCTGACGCGTAACAAGCTCCTTTTAGCGCTGATTATCACCGGCGCAATTTCCAATGCCGGCCTGGCTGCGGCTTTGCCCCTCTTTACCGGCGCGGCTTTTGATGCCATCGTCAGCGCCACGCCCAACGTGGGCTTGCTCGTTCGGGCTGCATTTCTGTTGTTGCTCTCTCAGGCAATTCGCGCCGCCATGCAATTCGGCCGTAATTTCGGCAGCGAGGTGCTGGGTCAGCGCTTGGAGCGGGACACACGTCAGGAGCTCTATGCTTCGTTACTGGGCAAGAGTATGGCCTTCCACGACTTCTTGCCCACCGGCGATGTCATGGCCCGGGCCGCCAATGATGTGCGTGAATTGGCGCTCATGGTGGCGCCGGGACTGAATCTGGTCTTCGGCTCAGCAAATTTCCTCATCATGCCGCTGATCGTTGCGCCGACTATTCACCCTTCGCTTATCGTTACGCCGCTGCTCTTTGCCGTTGCCTACGCCATTGCCATGCGCGCCTATCTGGCTGATCTGCGGCCTGCAACCGAGGAAGTGCGCGAGGCATTCGGCGCGCTCAATGCGGGGCTGGCCCAATCGATTGAAGGCGTGGAGACCGTCAAAGGCGCGGCGCAGGAAGATGCCGAGATTCATCGCTTTCAGCACGACGCTCGTCGTTTTCGCAATGCCTATGTGGCGCAAGGGCGGATTGAGGCGCGCTTTTTGCCGCTCTTGTTGCTGGGCGTGGCCCAGGGACTGGCGTTCTGGCACTCCCTCCGGCTGTACAGCAATCACGTGATTAGCGTGGGCGATGTGGTTGCCTACATGGGCCTGATCGCCCTCTTCGGCTTTCCCGTCTTTGTTTCTCTCTTCTCCTATGCCCAAGTCTCCTCGGGCCTCTCCAGCGCGCGCCGTATTCTGGCCCTGATTCGGGCTGAGACCGAGCTGGATCAAAATGAAGACGGGTATGTCGGCAAAATGCGCGGGGCCGTAGCGTTTGAAAACGTAGAGTTCCGGTATCAGGGCATCGCTCCGGGCGTTGAGGAAATGAATCCGCCTGATGCGGAGAATACTCGCCCGGCCCTGCACAACGTTTCGTTCTCCGTGGAGCCGGGCCAGACTGTGGCCCTGGTCGGCCAAACCGGCGCGGGCAAGAGCACGGCAGCCAAGCTCATCAACCGCATCTATGACGTGGATCAGGGGCAGGTTCTGGTCGATGGCGTGGACGTGCGCGACTGGAATCTGGCTGCCCTGCGCGGACAGATCTCCATCATCGAGCAGGATATTTTTCTGTTCAGCCGCACCATTGCCCAGAACATTGCCTTCGGCAAGCCTGATGCAACCCCGGCCGAGATTGAGGCAGCGGCTCGCTCCGCGCAGGCCCACGATTTTATCATGAGTTTTCCCGACGGCTATGAGACGCTGGTGGGCGAGCGCGGCCTCATGCTCTCCGGCGGTCAGCGTCAGCGCCTGGCTCTGGCTCGGGCCTTTCTCGTCGATCCGGCGATCCTCATTCTGGACGACTCTACCAGCGCCATCGACAGTGCGACGGAGGATCTCATTCAGCGGGCCATTGAAGCCGCCACCCAGAATCGCACCACGATTCTTATCACCCATCGCCTTTCTCAGATTCGTTGGGCTGACAAGATTGTTGTCCTGCGTCAAGGGGAAGTTGCCGCGGTCGGGACGCATGAGGATCTCATGCAGCGCTCTCCGGCCTACCGCAGCATTTTTGCGCGCTTTTAAGATGGGGCCGCGTTAGTTGATGCGCCTCACGGTCGAGCGTGGCTCGTGGCGGACCGCGCCGGCGTCATGTATAGGTTACTGCAGGATTTTGTCCAGCCAGAGGCCAAGACAGAAGAGGATGCCGGTGCCGATGGCGGCATTGAGGGTAGCCTGATAGAGTGCTGAAAGATCGTCGGTCGGGCGTTTGCTGCGCCAGATTGCAGAGTAAGCGCCCAGAACGATGGGGAGCCCGCCCAAGCTCAGCAGCGTCCACAGGGGCAGGTGACCGGCGCTGGCCATGATGACGAAGGCTCCGTAGGTGGCAATCGTCAGCGCTACGCCGGCGTCAATGCCCCGGGCCATCCCCAAGCTGACGACCAGCGTGCGTTTGCGAATGAGCCAATCCCGGCGATAGCGGAGCACGTTGTAATTGAAAACGACCAGCATGGCCAGCAGGCCGAGGGGGATAGCTGCAAAAGGAACCGTACTGGTCAGATAGCCGGTGGCTCCATAAAATCCGCTGGCCGTGGTCAGTAGGCCAAAGCTGATGAAAATGCCGACTTCGCCTAATCCCCAACCCCGATAGCCGTAGCGCAAAGGCGGGCCGGCGTAGAGAAAGGCTAACCCATAACCGGCCAGTGCGAAGAGCAGCATGGGCCAGCCTGCCAGCAGCCCCAACAGCAGGCCGCAGATGAGGCCGGCTATTCCCAGAATGACGCCTACGTTGCGCGTAAAAATCGGGTCGATCCGTCCGCTGCGCATGAGGCTGTAGCCTGAATCAGGCAGCAGGCGCGCTTCGTAATGATCAATCGGAAGTCCCCGGCGATAGTCGATGTACTCCCACAACGCATTGATGCTCAGCACGCCGGTGAACGCGCCCATAATGGCAAAGATCGCCCCAATCAGGTTGACGCTCTCCTGGTCCCACCAGCCCAGCGCAACGCCGCAGATGACGGGAACCGTGAGGGCCAGAGCTGCACCGGCGCGGACAAACATGGCCAACTGCGCGGCCACGGATAAGCCGCCTAATCGCTGCGTGCGCGACACGCTCAGAGGCTGATTGGATTGTGAAGTCGTAGCTGTCGGGTCACTCATGTCGCTTGTCAACGTGATTTTTGCCGGGGCAATTGGGTATGTGGAACGATTGTAGCATCTGAGATTTGCGCCGTCAAAGAGCAATCCGGGTATGGCGTATAATGCTGATTTTCTTTGTCGTCAGGCCGGAATTTCGTTGAGAACTCGCCGGGAGTTCATTGCGTGTCACTCGAACCGGTGACCCGCCAGATTTCAAAAAGCGCCACGCCGTCCCGTTGGCGAAATCGCTCTTCCAATACGGGATACAGCTCGCGGGAAGTTGAAGATTCTACAAACCCTTCACGGCGTCCGTTGAAAACAGTCTGATCCGGCGCCCGCAGGAGATAGACGTTATCGGAATTCGGCAAAAACAGTTCGAGCCGCGCCTTAAATTCTGCATCGGGCGCGTTCGGCGACGCATAGCCGAAGATCTCGATGGGTCGGACCGCGCCTTGACTCAGATAGCGGATTGGGGCCTCCATACCCCAGTCCAGCGCAATGGGCGCGCCCAATCCCTGATACTGCAAATAATAGGCTAAGTGATAGCTTGCGTCCGAATGATCGGCCAGGCCGCCTGTGCGCGTCAACACCCGATGGTAGGCAAGGGATGCGCTCAGGTCCAGCAGCAGCCAGAGCGCGATGAGGCCGCCTCCACTCCAGCGTAGCGCACGCTCTACGGCCGGCGCGGGCAAGGGCTCAAACCAGGCGCCGAAGCCCAGGGCAACGACGCCAATCAGCAAAGGCTGGAGCAATGCGTAGTGTGTAATAAAGAGATCGCTGATGGTGAAAAGACTCATGCCAACGGCGGCGACTGTCAGCGCCAGGGGCGGCAGAAGTCGTTTGGGGCGGCGCAACAGCCCGCTGATTACGGCCAGGACGGCCAGGCGGACGGCAACCATATTGGCATAAATACCGCCCAAATACCAAAGGTGATCGCCGCGTAACGTTTGCCCCAATTGGGTCATGCGCACGGCCAGATTGCGGCCGATGTCCAAATTGTTGACGCCGTAGTAACTTTCGCCCAGATTTCCGCCTATGCTGTTCAGGGTGCCGCCGGTCTGGAGGTTGAAGAGCAGAAGCGGCGTGAGGGGCAGAAGAAAGGCGGCCAGCGCTCCCAGAAATTGTCCGCCTGTGAGGGGCGGCGCGGTCGCGTTCCCGCGCCTGCGCGCCAGAATCCACCAGCCGCCGGCCAGGAGCGTAAAGGGCGCGATGATCCAGATCGCGAGGAGCTTGGCATAGAGAGCCAATCCGCCCGCCAGTGCGCTCAACCACAGCGCGCGGGGGCGTCCGCCCTGAAGCCAGACCAGCCCTTGCCACAAGCAGAGCAGGGTCAGCGGCTGGGTTAGATTGGTCACGAAGATGCCCTGGCGACTCCAAAAGACGAAGCTGGGCGAGGCTGCCAGGAGAAGGACGGCAATGACGCCTTCCCGGCTGATGGGCGCGGCTTCTTCCGCAGGCGTTTTGCCCGGCCACGTCATCCAGACGCTGACGGTACGTTCCAGCAGCAGCAGTGCGGCCAGGCCCGTCAGTACGGAGAGTATGCGCAGATTGGGCACGCCGATGCCCGTCAGGGCCAAAAAGGGCAGGGCCAGGTACACGTTGAGCGCGCCGATATAGTCCTGCACCATGAGGGGGAGATCCACGCCTGCAACGTGGAGGCTCGCGCCACGGAACGCGGTAACGGGCGCGCCGGTCAGCAATTCCATTGCATTGATGCCCGCTTCTTTGGCCTCATCGTAATGGAGGCCGGGCAAACCCAACTGGTGTAGCGTCAGGCCCAGGTAGAGGAGAAGGGCTCCGACCAGCCCTAGCTTACGCCAAAAGCGGCGGGGGAAGACATGGGGCCGATGCGCGTGGAGAGAGTCGAAAGAGTCGGTCATCGCGCCGGCCTATTGCGCCAGCAGATAGATTTCGCTGACCATGCTTTGATAATTGTGGCCGCTGGCGTAGATGCGGAGGCTGTTGATGCGCGCCGGGCGCGTTTCGGCCAGGACATCCATAAGATTGGGGGATTGGTAGGTGTACCAATTGTAGGCGGGAATCTTGCTGCTGTCGGGGACGGAACGCGTCACATCATCCGGATCCCGATAATAGAAGCCGTGGCCCCAACGCAATTCCTTCCCGTAAATATCCACATATTCAATCTCAATGCGCAGGGGGAACTCGGAGTTCAGGTAGCCGGCTCCTGCCAGGCTTTGATACATGAGCCGTACATCCAGCTGGATCACCAGTTCGTCGAAGACATTCACATCTTCGTTGAGTTCCTGAAAAATGCCGACTTCGGTGTGAACGCCTTCCTCTCCCTGGCGGTTGAAGTGCGCGACCCGGCGTCCGTCCCGTTCAATAATGCTGACCGTCCCGTTTTCTACGTTGGGAGCGATGTTGTATTGCCGCCATGAATCGGCCATGGATTGGGTGAAATCACCATTGCGGATGAGGTTGCGCTCAGTGATCGCCACCTTCACGACGCTCGTGTCGCCCGTACTCCAGAGCCCGTCGCCTGCCACCGCGATCTGGCGTGCGCCCGTCAGATCGGTGAAGACGGCCTCACCCGAACGCACAGTCATGTCGGCCCCCTCTTCATCTACGGCAATGTTGTAGCTGCCTGACGTCAGTTCCATGACGCCTTGGGGCGTAATCAGCTCTACGCTCAGGGGACGACGGTCACTGCTGTTGGTGAAGATGCGCGCTTGCCCTTTGTCCAGGCGTATCTGAACCTGATAGGGCTGCTTGCTGCGGTCGAAGAAGGGACGGCGCAGGCGCGTGAGCACCAAATCGGTGCCGGGATAGAGCTGGACGCTGCCCAGCAGTTCGCCGGAATCTTCATCCTGCATGAGACCCACCGTACCCTGGGTTGAATCGTCGGCGGCCAGGATGCGGCTGCCTTCGCCGGCATCGGTCTGTTGGGTCGTGACGGCAATCGGTTCTGCATTGACGGACGGATAGAGGAGTAGCGTCCCCTGGGTGGATTCAAGCTGCGCCGTTTCTGCCACGGTGAAGTGGTTGACGGCATAGTTGACGGTTAGAGGCACGGCAATAAGCAAAATGACAAAAAGGGCAAAGCTGATGAGCAGGATCATCCACGCCATGCGCTCCGGGTTGACGCGCCAACGCGCCAGGGGCGCGAAGCGCCCTCCTGCTGCATGCGTCGATTGGGGTGTGCCGGTGATGTCGGTGCTCATGGCGTATTGTTGCGCAACGCTAGGCGTGCGTTGAGTCATCTTCCGCCTGCTCTATTACTTGCTGAATACGCTGTAGCCAGTGAGCGGCATCCCGATCGCCGGGATTGATCTCCAGCGCACGCTGGAACATGGCCTCCGCTGCGTCCAGTTCGCCGCGTTCCTTGTGGATCAGGCCCAGGTGATAATGCGCATTGGGCGTGGCCGGATCGGCTTCCAACGCCCGCGTGTAGGCGGCGATGGCTCGCTCTTGATGTTGAGGCCCTGCCGTTTCCAAACTCCCCAATTCCGCCGCAGCCAGGTTTGTCCACAGCATGGCATTGTCGGGGTGGGCTTCCGTTGCGGCCGAAAGTACATCGACAGCCTTTTTCCACTTGCGCTGCAAAATATAGGCTCCGCCCAGGTTGCCGGCTACGTCGGCATCATCAGGATAGCGGACATAGAGGGGCTCCAGCAGCGCCTCCGCTTCTTTGGCTTGGTTTTGCTGCAATAGCCGCGCACCGGCAATCAATGTTGCGCGGTCTTCGCCTGAAAGGGCCGGATTGGTCATAGGGCTATCCTTGATGATAAAAAGCGGACTTGATGACTTTCCATTACAAAATATACCACAGGACAACTGATAGAGTGATCATACTCAGTAACGTGCTAAAGAAGATAATGGTTGCGACCAGGCGCGGCGCGGCATCGTATTCGGTGGCCAGAACGCCCATCATCACCGCCGTGGGCATAGACGCCTGGAGAATGACGACGTTTTGGGTTAATCCGCTCAGGCCCAGCATGCGGGTGAGCAGCCAGGCCAGCAGCGGCGCGGCGATAAGGCGGATTGCTACGGCCCGGGGAATGAGCGGATCGCTTTGGCGGAGGGGGGCGTTGCGCAACTGGATGCCGAGGAGCACCAACATGCCGGGAATGGCCGCCCCGGCCAGCAGGTCCACGGCGCGGAAAAGTCCGGTGGGCAGCGTTATGCCCGTGCGGTTGAGGGTTACGCCCAGAATCGCGGCGTAGAGCACCGGTGCGCGCAGGCTGTTGCGCAGGGCGATTCCCAGGGGAGCGCTGCCCGCCGAGGCGACGACCACGCCCAGGGTGTTGCTTAGGAATGAGGTCACCACATAGTAAACCGCGCCCAAGCTCAAGCCCGGCGCGCCGAAGGCGAAGAAGCAGATGGGTAAACCCATATTGCCGTTGTTCGAGACCGCGCCCGTCAGGATGAGCGCGGCGCGGCGTCCCCGGGCCTGATCAAATCCGGCCAGCCAGGCGACCGCTCCCATGGTGAACGCGACGAGAACCGCGACCAGCGCAATGCGCTGAAGCGCTCCATAGTCAATTTCCATTTGGTAGAGGCTGCGCAAAACGAGAGAGGGCGTGGCCAGGTAGAAGATGACGCGCCCCAGCGTCCGTTCGTCCAGATCGATGAAGCCGGCCAGAAGCGCGCCCAATCCGGCCACCAAAAAGACGGGCAGCAGCGTTGCGGCAAAAATGGGCAAAATTGCTTGCAGGATAGACATGGGGCGAACGCAGCTTATCTTGCGTCGTTGGGAGCGGCGGCATTCTTTTCGGGGGAAAGCGGGGCGGCTTCTTCGCTTTCATCCAGTTCTACGTTGTGGAAAAGTTCGTAGCTGTTCAGGCCGGGCGCAAAATATTCGACAACGAATTCATTGGGGACGCCCATGGGCTGGCTGATTTCATTGAGCAGGGCGTGGACGAAACTGCTGCGCGCCTCTCGGGGCAGGCGACGGGACGTCTCGTCCCAAAGCAGCATGGTGCCGTACATGCCTTCGCCCGTAAAGTGGAGATCGAGTTTACCGATGGTCTTGGGCTGGCGATCCGGTCCGCGCTGGTCCAGATCGAAGAGCGCGTACTGCTCCGAACTGTTTGTACGTACCAGCCGCTTCAGCTTGAGATTCACGACAGATATTCCTTCATGACGAATACTCCCCCAAGTCATCGTCATCGTGACCGTAGGGCAGGTCCCACGGATCGTCCTCCCACGTTTCCAACAGTTCGTCCTCATCAAAGAGCGCGATGTCGTTATCCTGGGAAAATAGCAGCTCTTCCAGCGCCAGCTCCACGGCTTCGTCCTCCAGGGGATCGTTGACGTCGCCCGCATCTTTGTGCGCGCGTAGCGCCTCGCGGGCTTCTTTCCCGCCGATTTGGCCCAGGGCGGCAATGGCGTTTAAGCGCACGAAGAGTTCCTCATCTTCCAGCAGCGTAATCAACTCCGGAGTTGCCGCGCGCGCGTCCAATTCGCCGCAGGCCCGGGCCGCTTCGCCGCGCATGGCAGGCGACGGATTGAGCAGTTCCGCCCGCACCAATCCGCGCCAGCGGATATCGGCGCTGCGCCCCATGGCCGTGAGCGCGCTGACGCGCATGGCCTCGTCCGCATCATAATAGGCGTCTTCGATTAGCTGGCGTACGCCCATTTCGCCCGAGTAGGCGATACTTTCCAGCGCATTGCGCCGCACGTCCGTGTCTTCCTCCGGCTGGAGCAGCACGGCCAGAAGCGCCTCCTCGGCGCGCATGGAGAGGGCCGTGTCCAGTTCGTCCAGTTCCCCCGCCAGCACGAATGGACCCAGCGCCTGAGCGGCTGCCGCGCGTACGCCGGCATCTTCATCATTGTAGAGCAACTGCACAAGCGGTCCGATGAGATCGCCGCCCAAATCTTCCCACAGCCCTTCCATGGCCAGGCGGCGGATAGTGGGTTCGCTGTCGCCAAGCAGGACGCGCAGCAGGGGACCCAGATGGAGGTCTAACTCTTCCTCCGCCAATGTGGTGAGGTAGGTGAGGACAGCTTCGCGCCGTTGGGCCGGAATCAACGGCCAATCCCGGCGGACCTGTTCAGCCTGCGCCGCGGAAAGGTCGGAGAAGACGCGCAGGCTTTGGGGATTCAGCTCGCCGCCGGCTCCGATGAGATACTCCAGGACCGCGGTTAACTCGTCAGAATTTGTTTGCACCGGCGATGCAGCCGGCCGATGACCGGCCAGGATCGCGTCGGCCAGTTCATCCAGCGGGCCGTGCGGCTCGGGCTCAAGCCCTGAATCCTGAACCATTGGCTCTGTCTCGTTGGGGTCAATTTCGTTGGGATCTATTTCCGTCATGTCTTTTCTAATTCCATGTAAATCCCCATATGTCGCTGGGGGCGCTAACCGAGGTGGCGGATTCGTCAACGACTTCCACATACCAACGCCAGCGTCGTCCCAAATCCTGGGGGGCCAGAGCGCACAGCTCACTGTCCATTTCCCAACTGCTGCGGGTGGGGAGAATCGGCTGCTGTAAGACCCAGGTAACGGTCTCTCCGCCCGTTGCGTCCCGCGCGCTGACAAAGCCGAGGTGGAGAATATAGCGATCCGTCGCAAGGATATAGGGAACCATCTCCCACGCCAGAGAATTGACGGCGTTACAACTCATGGTTGTGTTGTTCTCCGGACTGCGCAGCAGGGGCGTGTCCAGCCGTACTGTCGGACCGGTCACGGTTGGCGCGGTAGTCGGCGCACTCGTCGCTGCCGGGCGTGACGTCGCCGTCGGCGCGGCGGCAGCCCCATCATCGTTGGGGATAATCAACTCATCGCCGGGCCGAATGGTATAGGCATCCGCCGGACTGATATCGTTGGCGTCCATGATAATCTGGGCGCTGGTGTTAAATTCCCGGGCAATGCCCAGAAGCGTGTCTCCCGCCTGAACAATATAGATGGTGGCCACTGCTCCGCCCGTACCGCCTGTCGCTGCGACGGTCGTCGGCGTCGGCGTGGGCGGGGCAACGGTTGGGCTGCGCCGGGTCGGCGTCGCCGTGGGGAGGGCTATGCTAACCGCCTGGCCGCTGCGCTGACTCGCTTGGGGGGCGGGCGTATTTGTCGCCCTCCGCGAGGGGGTTGCTGCCGGCGTATTGGTTGCCGATGGCTCGTCGGTGGCCGTAGCCGTAGCGCTTGCGGTTGAAGTGGCGGTCGGCTCGCTGGTCGCCGTCGGCTCATCCGTTGCCGTCGGTATTGTCGTCGGCGTTTCGGTTGGCAGTTCCGTAGCCGTCGCCGTGGGTTCCGACGTGGGCGTTGCCGTCGGCTCTTCTGTCGGTTCTTGCGTGGGTTCCACAGCAGGCTCTACCGTCGGCTCTTCCATAACAGGCGTTGATGTGGGCAAGCTAATCGCGCCGCTGATGGGTTCCGACGCGGACACGCCGCTGCTATCAGCGCCATTATCGGCGCTGGCGATGGCGAGCGCCGCCTCACCCGTTTCGCCCGAGGCGGTTGTCTCCGGGCTGCCGGCAACGGCTTCTTCCGCATCAATACCGGCATTGACGGTTTCCAGCATGGAGCCGACGCGGTCCGTGGCTGCATCCAGCCGGGCCAGGGGATTCACATTCTGCAAATAATTGGCCAGGAGGAAAAAGAAGAGTAGCGCCAACAAAGCCGGTCCGCCCCAGGTCAGAAGGCGCGGCGGGGCCGGATGGAGTTCGCGTCCGCAGTGGGGGCAGATGACCAGCGCCGACGAGGCGCTCTGCCCGCAGGCGCGGCAGCGGATTGACCGGGGCCGACGTTCTAAATCCTCTCCGCATTCCCGACAGACGGATGCGCTGCTGCTGACCGCGGCTCCGCAATTGGGGCAGGTCTGTCGTTTGCCCCCGGTCGCGGGAGCGTTGGCGGGAGGCGCTGGAGTCGGCGCTGCACCGCGCTGACCTTGTCTCGGCTGTTCAGCCATAAATGAATATCCTCTGGTGCTTTGCGAAGGCGGAACCGGCTGTACTACTCAGTTCGGCGTGAATTTCCGCCGGAATCCACTACTGGCCCAGCAGTGAAAGCCAATCGATAGCTTCCGGTGCGCTGCGTATGTCCTGGAAGGTTACGATTACCAGCAGACCCAACAGGAGCATGAAGCCGACCATATGGACAAAGCCTTCGCGCTCGGGGTTGATACGGCGACCGCGCAGCGCCTCAATTATGATAAAGAGCAGGCGCCCGCCGTCAAGGGCGGGAATGGGCAGCAGATTCATGATGGCCAGGGCTGCGCTCAATACGGCTGTCAGTTGCAGAATCGGGAAGAGAAGCCCGGAGTTAATGGTCGCGGACATGGCTCCGCCGACCATTTGGGCAATGCCCACCGGTCCGCTGATTTGGGCTTCTGCCGGCGAAAGTCGGCCAAGTAAGAACTGGACGGGCAATTGGAGCACGAGCCAGAAGTATTGGAATGTGCTGCGTACGCCTTCCCAGATTGCCCGAGGAATGGAGAGCCGGGCCAGCGTACTCTGGGTGGTGATCTGGATGCCCAGTGCGCCTTCGCCGGGAGGCGGATCGACCCGGGGCGTTACGTTGATGTCGAGCCATTCGTCGCCCCGCAATATGGTTAATGTGATCTCGCTGCCGGCTTTGGCCTGAATGAATTCAACCAGGCTATTGTCTGCGGTAATCACCTGGCCGTCCACTGCGTAGACCAGATCGCCCGCCTGGATGCCCGCGGCTTCAGCCGGGCTGTCCGGGGCAATCAGGGTGATGCCCGTATCCAATACCGGTGCATACTCGCTCCCGCGCAGCAGCGCGTCTACGTTGCTGCTGCCGGTGAGAGGCAGGGAGATTATGGAGCCTTCACGACTTACCAGAAGCCCGTCGGTCGTTTCTGTCTCCTGGGGATTGGCTGACTTCAATACCTGAAAATCAAAATCAGGAATGGCGCTGACCAGCGCCGGGCTTCCGTCCGCGGTGAGCAGAATATCGCCCGGTTGAAGGCCCGCAGCGGCAGCGGCCGAATTGTCCGGCGCAGCGGTTATCTGGGGATGACCAACGCTGGCCGGGAAGCCGACCAGAAAGGTAAGGGCAAAGAAGATGATGGCCAGCAGGGCATTCATGGCCGGCCCCGCCAGCAGCGTCATGGCTCGTCCGACCCGGCTTGCGGCATTGAAGGAACCGGGCGACATGTCGCCCGCGTCTTCGCCCTTCATGCGGGCAAAGCCGCCCAGGGGCAGGGCATTGATGGTAAAATCCGTGCCGTCATAGGTGAAGAGCTTGGCCAGCCGGGGCGGATAGCCCATGCCGAACTCTTCCACCACGATGCCGTTGCGCCGGGCGGCCCAATAATGGCCCAATTCGTGGAAGAAGACCAACACGCCCAAAACGAGCACAAACGAGATTATCGTTAAAAGCATAATATATCCTCATTAAACATTCGGTAGAACCCACCGAATGGTCTCATCGGCCGTCCGGCAAATATCCGCTCAATAGATGACGGTTGAACCGGAGCCGGGCTCCCAATTCATGTTCTATTCGCCCGCGGCCGATTAAATTATAGCGGCGCGCCGCTGCGCCGCCAAATGATGGGGAGAATTTTCTCCTACTGCCAAACGACTACTAAACCACTATTTGCCTACGCTATGCCGTGACGCGGGTTCCAATGGGCGCATCCGGTTTCGTCAGCGCTTCTTCCAGGCGACCGGGCGTCAGTCCGCTGAGAATGCGCACTTCCAGTCCCTGGATCCGCTCGACCATGGCCAGAGCCTGACCTGCTTTGGCCTGCATGCCGCCGGTCACGTCAACGCCGTGGCTGCCGCCCAGCGCATGGGCCATTTCTGCCAGTATAGACGGCGTAATGATCGGAATCCGTTCCGCATCAGGCGTCAATTGGGGATCGGCGGTGTAGATGCCGTCCACTTCGCCCACAAGCAAGACTCGGCGGGGAGGAATATGCTCCAGCAGCCAAGCGAAGATCTCCTCCGTGCCGGCGATGCTGCCGCCGCGGACGTCGTCCAGCATCACGTCGCCGTAAATGACGGGAATCAGTTCCCGCGCCAACGCCGCCGCCACTGTCGCATGGGGCCCGTCGCGCAGGGCTCCGTCTATGCCGCGCAGCGCCACGCCCGGCTGAATCGACCATGCAGGGAGTCCTGCGTCCAACAGCGCAGCCGTGACGATGCGGTTCAGGCGCGCGGCCGCATCGCCCGTCGCGGCAAACCCGTACCACTGTTCGGGCGTTTCAACGCCCGCCCGGGTGCCGTAGCGGCTGGCCGTGACGTGGCCGAAGCTGCCTGAACCATGGCCGATAACGAGCTGCATTGAAGGCCGCGCTCGTCGAGCCGCGGCAATTTCCCGGGCCAGGCGCGCGATGACGGTGGGTCGGGGGCATTCCGTCCGGCGCTTGTCGGTGATCAGCGAACCGCCCAGCTTGAGATAGACGACTTCCTGCGCTTGCGCCATCGCCTATTCTCCCTGTTGCGCCCAGGCCGCCTTGATGCCGGCGATCAACTCTTCATCCTCCCGGCTGCGTACCGTTCTGGGATCCAGAAGAAGGCGCTCCCGGCTGATGCGAACGATGATAGGCGGATTGCCGCGGCGCAGTCGTGCAGCGTACTCATGGGGCGCAGGCGGCGTGAGAACCAGCAGGCGGGTGGCCAGAGTTTCGCCCGGCAGCGCGCCGCCGCCCACCGCGCTTTCTCCTGGTTCCACCAGGGCCTCAATGCCCGCCGCGGCCAATGCGGCCTGCCAATTCAAAGCCCGGGACTCCAGTTGATCCAGGGGCGCGCTGATCATTTGCCAGACCGGAATTTCGGCCGCGGCAGCGCCGCGCCGATAGCTCTGAAGCGTAGCTTCCAGACCCGCCAGGGTGAGCTTGTCCACCCGCAGCGCGCGGGCCAGGGGATGACGGCGCAGGGCGGCAATCAACTCGCCGCGCCCCACGATGAGACCAGCTTGGGGGCCGCCCAGCAATTTGTCTCCGCTGAAGGTGACCAGGTCCGCGCCGTCGGCAATACTCATCTGTACGGTCGGTTCCGGCGCGAGCCCGTAGGCCCGGGTCTCCAGCAGGGTGCCGCTGCCCAGGTCGTCAATCAGCAGGGGGCGCTTGCCCGTGCGCTCTGCATATTCGTGTAGCAAAGCGGCCTGGCGGACCAAGGTCGGCTGGGTGACAAAGCCGATTTGACGAAAATTACTGCTGTGAACGCGCAGAATGGCCGCGGTTTCCGGCGTGAGGGCCTGCTCAAAGTCGGATAAATGGGTGCGGTTGGTCGTGCCGACTTCGCGTAGCGATGCCCCGCTTTGGCTCAGTACGTCGGGAATGCGGAAGCCGCCGCCGATTTCCACCAGCTCGCCCCGGCTGATGAGGACATCGCGTCCGCTACAGAGCGCGCTGAGAACCAGATAGACCGCGGCGGCATTATTATTGACCGCCATGGCGTCTTCCGCGCCCGTCAATTCGGCGAGGAGATCACGCGTATGGACGGAGCGGCTGCCCCGTTCACCTGCCTCCAAATTGTATTCCAGCGTGTTATAGCCCGCAGCTGCATCTTCCATGGCTTGACGTGCGGCGGAACTGAGGGGCGCGCGTCCCAAATTTGTGTGGATAATGACGCCCGTGGCGTTGATCACGGTGCGCAGGGAGGAGCGATTCTTTGACGCCAGCCGGGCCGCAATGCGGGTAGGCCAGTCGGCCTCCGGCGGCGCGGTTGCGCCGGCTGCGATAGCCGTGCGGGCTTCATCCAATAGCGTGCGTACGGCTGCGCTCACGGCTGCATCGCCGTATTCGATTGCCAGCGGCACGACGTCATCCCGGCGCAGGAGCGCGTCTACTGCGGGCAGCTTGCGGTATTCGTCGCGGACATTGGGAGCTGGGAGGGATGTCATATGCGTTACTGGAAACATGGACTGCGCATTGGGCGGCGGGGTGTTGACCCTCTGCCACAAAAACCGTCACAAAAAAGGCCGACCGACGGGTCGACCTTCCAGCAATCTCTATGGACGGAAAAGCGGCTCATCCGGCGTAAAAGCGGAAAGATGAGCCGAAGAAGTTGTGTGGGCGAAAAGGGACTCGAACCCCTGACCCCCTCGGTGTAAACGAGGTGCTCTGGCCAACTGAGCTATTCGCCCTCAGTGCAGTGCAACACTATAGCGGATGGTCATTGAGATTGTCAAAAGTGACCGGAAAGCAACCGGGGAAATAAGAGCGCGGACAGGGCGGCTGATTGCGGATCCCTTGTGCAAGAGAACCCGCATCAAGTCCGTCCTGTCCGCGTTGCTTACGGCCTATTCTTCCGGTCGAACCATGAGTACAGGCAGACTGGTGTGTTGGGCTACGTACTGGGCGACGCTGCCGAAGATGAGCTTGGGAATTCCGGTGCGCCAGTGGGTGGTCATGGCGATGGCGTCTATGTCGTGGGTGTCGATGTACTTGACGATGGCCGGGCCTCGTTCCCGCCCCAGGCGAATTTCCACCGTTACATCATAGCCCATCTCTTCCAGGGCCTGACGCTCGTCGAGCATGTCCATATCCAACTCGGCGACCGCGCTCTCCCACGCCTGGCTGGCGTAAATGGGATGCGCCGCGCTGCGGACGTCCCGCTGCGTCTCATAGCTTTCCACGCTCATGTCGGGCGATACGGGACGCGGCGGCTTGCCGACCATACCGTCGGCGTTATCGCCGACCCGCAGCAGAATCAGTTTGTTGTCTGTCGGCGGAAAGAGGTTTTGCAGGTGGGGAAAGATTTGCTTGCAAAACACCGAGCCGTCCATGGGGACAAGAATTGTTTGCATAATGAGTCTCCTTTGACTCTCGATTACCAAAATAACATATCCGGCTGCAAGAATAACATATTACACTGGTTTTTGCCATGGTTATCTAACCCTCTATCGGGTGTGACAGATGTCACGCGCCATTTTTCTGGCCGGTTTGTTTGACGGAAGGCGCGGGCTGCTCTATAGTTTCGGGGTTAAATTAAGCTTGCAATTATCGTTTTTTCCCCATTTTGGATAACTGAACGTTATGGACGATTCCGTCGCCGACATTTCAACCTTTTCCGGAAATGATGCACCGCTTTCATTCCAGCGCATCGGCATTCTGCATCATCCCATGAAGTCCGAGTCCTTGGTTCTGGCGCAGGAGATCGATGACTTCCTGCGCGCCGAGGGCGTGGAGCACGTCTGGCACGCTTCAGCCTGGAAGCAGGAAGCCATGTTGGCGCATATCTCCGAAGCCGATCTGCTCATCACCCTGGGCGGCGACGGGACGCTGCTGCGCGCGGCGCGCATGGGCGCGGCCGACGGCATTCCCATGCTGGGCGTGAAGATGGGCAAGTTAGGCTTTCTGGCTGAGATTATGCCTGAGCATTGGCGGGAGCCGCTGCATCAGACCCTGCGCGGCGACTACTGGACCGAAGAGCGCCTCATGTTGCGCGCGCGGGTGGAGCGGCTGAACGAGGCGGGCGAGCGTTTCACCCTGTGCGAGTATGACGGCTTAAACGATGTCGTGCTTAGTCGCGGCGACCTGGCCAGGGTCGTGCGCATCAGCGCGCACCTGGACGGCGAATACCTCACCACCTACACGTGCGACGGCCTCATCACCAGCACGGCCACCGGCAGCACGGGCTATGGGCTGGCCGTGGGCGGTCCGATCCTGCCGCCCGAATTGCGCAACATTCTGGTCATCCCCATTGCGCCGCATCTGAGTATGGACCGGGCCATTGTTCTTTCGCGCGGAGCGGAGGTGCGCCTACAGGCATTTGCCGATTATCATCCTATGCTAACGGTTGATGGTCAAGTCGTGGTGGAGCTGAACAAGGGGGATCACGTGGTGATTACCGGCAGTCCCCACACGGCGCGTTTTCTGCGCCTGAATGACCGCAATTATTTTTATCAGGCGCTCATGGATAAACTGAGTTGGACCGGTACGAAGGAGCCGGATACATGACGGTAGATTTGAATATTGTGGATGATGACGGCGGTACGCTCTACTGCGCCAATCATCCTGAAACAGAAACGCTCCTGCGCTGCAACCGTTGTAACAAGCCCATTTGCGTTGAAAAATGCGCAGTACAGACCGATGTGGGCTATCGTTGCAAGGAGTGCATTCGCTCTGTGCAGGACAAATATTATAATGCAGAAGGCCGCGACAATTGGGTCGCACTGGGCGTGGCGTTCGTCGTGACCCTAATTGCAATGCCCATTGCCGGTTTGCTGCTCTCCAGGTTGGGCCTCCTTTTCGGCGGTCTTATCGCCCTGCTCATCGGCTCGACCGCGGGCACGATCCTCGCCCAGCTCATTCGTCGAGCCGTGAATAAGCGCCGGGGGCGCAATATGCGCTGGTTTGCGCTGGCCGGAATCGTACTGGCTGCGCTGGTCGTCGTGCTCTTTATGCCCTATCTGCTCTTTAGTCTGCCCGCGCTCATCTTTGGCGTGGTTGCGGTTTCGGCAACGCTCTCTTTTCTGCGCTAGCTTGCAGCGGTTATTTTGGCTGTGCTATGATGCCGATTATCCACTCATCGCCATGCAACCAGATCACACGCGATCGAGGCCATTGGCTTACACCGTTCACCGGTTGTGATCACGAAGGGAAACTGAACGTGGCAACCCGAATTCGTTGGAACCTAATCGGCCTGCTGCTGATTGCCGCGCTGCTGGCAGCCTGCACCCGGCGCCCTGATGCAGAGCCGGTTGTTCAACTGGAAGCCGTGACGCCTGCCGCCGCCGTGACGACATCTGCCCAAGAGGGCGATACCGGCGCCGTAACCGAATCCACTGCCGGCGAACCTGACGCCCAGCCTGCGGCGTCAACCGCCACGCCGAACGCCGCGGCAGTAACGCCCGCGGCCACGGAAGAGGGCGCAGGCGATGAAACGCCCCTGCGCCCGGATCAAACCTTCCAATACACGGTGGAGGACGGCGACAGCCTTTCGTATTTGGCTGAAAAATTCGGCACGGATATGCAGACCCTGCGCGAACTCAATTTTCTGCTCGATGACAATATTCTGGTCGGCTCTATTCTGGTCGTGCCCTACGTAGAAGGCATCAGCGCCGACGGCGTTCCCACGCCGCTGCCCGGACCCTTTGAATATACGGTCCAGCAGGGCGATACGCTGGGCGATCTGGCCTATCGCTTTAATGTGAACGCGTTGTCGATTGTCGAAGCCAATCAACTGCTTACGCCTGACAACCTGATTGTGGGTACGACCCTCCTCATTCCCGGCTACACGCCTGATACCTCTGCGCCGTCCGACGCAGCAGGCGATAGCGGGGCGACGAACGGCGATAATTTCGTCCGTTATGTGGTGCAGCCGGCGGACACCTTCTTTTCCATTGCGCAGGATTTCGGCGTGGATCCCGATGAATTGGCCGCGGCCAATAACATCGTCAATCGCAATCAGTTGCGCATTGGTCAGGAATTGGTCATCCCCGGCGTCACCCAGCGTGACGCGCTGATTTTGCGGGGACAGACTCACATTGTGGCATCGGGCGAAACCCTGAGTCAGATTGCGCAACAATACGGCGTGAGCATGGAGTCGATTTTAAGCATCAATAATTTGGCCGATGCTGACTCCATTGTCGTTGGTCAGGAACTGATTATCCCGGGCGAATAACGCGCGCTGGTCGCGCGTAGATCAGGGGATCAATCGAGAACAGCCTCGCCCGGCGCATCACGTGCCGGGCTTTTTCTTCATCGTCTATGGGAATCGAGCGCGGATATTCTTCCATGAAGCGAACGTCCACATCCGCCTTTGGCGCGGGCAAACGCGAAAGCCACGACGCCTCGGCGTTTTATAACCGCAGCCTCTATGACGGGCTGGAGCAGGCGTCTTCCTCTCCGGCGGACAGCGTCGTTCCTCCGCCGGGCGATTGGGCGGATCGGCTTTACTGCGCTTCTTCCACCGACATGACCGCGATTCCGGACAACGGCGTCGCGTTGGCCTTTACGTCCCCGCCCTACAACGTGGGCAAAGAGTATGAGGCGGACATGGACTTTGACGCATACCTGGCCCTGATCGAGGCTGTGGGTTGTGAAGTCTATCGCGTGCTGCGGCCGGGCGGGCGCTACGTGATCAACATTGCCAACCTGGGGCGCAAGCCCTACATTCCCCTCCACGCTTCATTTTATGACCTGCACATGGGGATCGGCTTTCTGCCCATGGGCGAGATTATCTGGCAGAAGGCCAAAGGCGCGGGGGGATCATGCGCCTGGGGCAGCTGGATGAGCGCCAAAGCTCCGCGCCTGCGCGATCTCCACGAATATTTGCTCGTCTTTGCCAAGCAGCGTTTTTCCCGTCCTGACAAGGGAGAATCCGATATTGGGCGGGATGAGTTCATGGATGCCACCCTCTCCATCTGGGATATTCCGTCCGCTTCAGCGCGACGAATCGGTCATCCCGCTCCCTTTCCTTTGGCCCTGGCCGAGCGGGTGGTCAAGCTCTACTCCTATCAGGATGATGTGGTGCTGGATCCGTTCATGGGCAGCGGGACAACGTGCGTGGCTGCCGCAAGCCACGCACGCCGCTATGTGGGGTATGATGTAGACGAAGGGTATTGTGAACTGGCGACGGCGCGGATTGGTGAGGCGCAGAGGTTGAAGATTGAAGAGTGAAGATTAAAGATTGAAGATTGAAGATTGAAGGTTGAAGGTTGAAGATTGAAGAGTGAAGATTGAAGGTTGAAGGTTGAAGATTGAAGAGTGAAGATTAACGAGCGGGGATGGGCGGGGTGAGCGGGGAATTGGGCCAGGCGGCGATTTGCGCCGGCCTGGCTATTGGTCGTGCTGATGTTCCTTTTTCCGTCCTTCATCATTTTTGGGAGAGATAAATCCGAATGCGTATGATAAAAGCTTGGCGTGGGTGCGGCGTCACGGATCCTGTGGTTCTGCCTTTGGCAGGCGCTTTTCGGCCGGGATTTATGATTGGGTTGGGCATATTCTTGGCGGGTTGTCTGTTGCTGCTGTTGCCCCAAAGCGTGCGGGCGGAGAGCGGGATCCAGACGCCTGCTGATGGCGCTGTCCTGTCCGGCGTCGTGGCCGTGCGTGGCACGGCCGAACACCCCACCTTCCGCAAGTGGCAGGCGGATTTGGTGCTGGACGGCGATGAAAGTCACGCGACGTTTCTCGCCATGGGCGATGAGCCGGTCCGGAATGATTTGCTCTTCACGTGGGATACGACCCTATATCCCGACGGCGACCATCAGCTGCGTCTACGCGTGGTGCACAGCAACCTGAATTATGCTGAATATTTTGTGCCGGTGACGTTACGCAACGGCGGCGCGCAGGCCGCAGGGCAACCCACAGAACAGCCCGCTGCGGATGCGGCAGAAGATGAGGGCGAGGAACCGTCTCCTGCGGAACCGCAGGAGCGACCCGCTCCTGAACCGCGGGCTGATGCGCCGGACGCTGATCGCTGGATCGAGGTCGATATTTCCGATCAGCGTCTCATCGGTTGGGAAAACGGCGTCGTGCGCTTTGACTACCAGGTCAGCACGGGCAAGCCCGGCTTTTACACCCTGCCCGGCACGTTTTCCGTCTACCGTAAATATGAGGAGACGCGTATGCGCGGCAATTTTGGGGGCGAATCGTACGATACGCCTGACGTGCCGTGGACCATGTACTACTATGGCGGGTTCGCTATTCACGGAGCCTATTGGCATGATGATTTCGGTACGCCCGTCAGCCATGGCTGCGTCAACCTGCCCGTCGAACAGGCCAAGACCCTCTACGAGTGGGCCGATGTGGGAATTCCGGTCGTCGTACACGAGTAGGGCGGCGGCCGCGGTTTCCCGTAGCAGGCGGCGGTTTTAACCGCTGTCTGTCTCACCCCGCGGCCTGGCCGCTTACCAATACGGAGCAGCCGGGTCGAATCGTTACCGTCTTGCGGTCGCTGCGTTCGGCGAATGACGGCAAAAAATATTGCGTCCAGCCGACGGTCCACGAATTTCAAAATTCGTCGCCTGCTGCGTTCCGCCCCGCCCCACCCCGCTTCTCACCCGCCGCCGACCTTCACACCGCCGCTCCGCATCCCCGCCCCTCCGCTGCTTCGCATAACCATCCACCCCTGTACCCCCGCCTACTCCCCTGTCGCCCCCCCCCGTTTTCCCGCCTGCAACCGGCCTCACCCCGCCTGCTCCCCTGACCATGTTCGTATAGCACTCAGCACCCTTCCCGCCCCGCACCCCCTGCTCCCCATCCCTTTTCACATAGTCAGCATGCAACAATTATTGCTGCACAATCTGCCTATTGCGCACAAAAAAATGCTGTGCTACCCTCTTCCCCATGGGCGAACGGACGAGTGGGCGCTCGTCCCCGCCGCATGACGAATTGCGCAGTCGCACCGGTCTTTTGTGAGACATTCGCTCGTTTCCTTGCTCCTTACCGCTGCACTGCAACGTTTGTTGCCGTCGGTAAAGATCCCGGCGGGGCCTGTTCCCCGT
>JAGRCP010000059.1:45332-55158 GCA_020433455.1 Caldilineaceae bacterium
AACGGTTGCGGCATGGTCGGCTACGGCTGGCGCTGCTTCACCAATGGCGGCGCCGCCGGCTACGGCTTCTACGATGACCAGTGGGCTCCGGTCGTGGCCGCGGGCGAACACAGCCAACTCATTGAAGTCAACCAGAAAGGCATAATCGACGGCGACGGCGACCGCTACGCCGGCGTCTACCAGACCGTGCGCGTGGTGGACTGGGAGACCTACGCCCTGAAGCTGAGCGGCATGATCCGCACCACCAATCCCGACGGCGATCCCTATCGCTATCAGGTGCAGGTGGGCTGGACCGCCGGACCCCAGGCCGACTGGCAGGCGGTGACCAACTGGCAGGACACGGGCTGGTACGCCTACTACGACCGCCTGGCGCCGGGCAGCTTTTCCGCCTACGAGACGTCCCTCATGGCCGAGGCCGACTACATCACCGTCTACGTGCGGGTGTGGAAGAAGTGGCCCAAATTTGATGAGGAGATCGACATCAACCTGGACGCCATTTCCCTGACCGGGCCGTCGCCTTACGTCGCCCGCGGCTGGAGCAATGAGCAGAGCCGGGGCGATGAGACGGTGGTCATCGGCGCCGGATACGACAAGCGCGAGCCGTCGGTGGTTGTTGTGGAGGGCGGCAGCCAGGCGTGCGCGGCGGAGTACATCGACAACGGCGGTTTTGAGGCGGGCTTCAACCCGGTCTCTTTGGGCCGCGTGGGCAAGAGCTGGGGCTTCTTCACCAACGGCGGCAATGCCGGGTACGGCTTCTATGACGAGGAGTGGGCGCCGGTGGTGGCTGAGGGCGGACACGGCCAGCTTATCGAGCTGAACGCCAAGGGCATTGCCGCGGGCGACAACGACCGCTATGCCGGCATCTACCAGCACGTTCGGGGGTTGACGCCGGGACAGAGCTACACGCTGAGCCTGAGCGGCATGATGCGGGGCGTGGGCGGCGGGGATGACCCCTATCGTTTCGAGACCCAGTGGGGCTACAACGCGGGCTATGATGCGGACTGGACCCACGTGACCGACTGGCAGGGCGTGGACTTGGGCGGGATTGACGCCCGCACCGAGCCGGGCGAGATGCGCAGTTACAGCACGACCTTCACCGCGCCGGCATCAGAGATGACGCTCTTCATCCGGGGCTGGATGAAGTGGGCGATGACGGGGACGGAGTTTGATCTGAATCTGGATGCGATCTCCGTGACCGGCTGCGGCCGGCCTGCGCCCTGCCTCTACGACGTCTGCGGCAAGAAGGGTCACGGTCTGGGCATGATGGAGCCGCTGCCGCCGGCCGTGTCTCCGGCTGAGCCGGTTATGGGCTGTGGGTACACGGTCCGGGCGGGCGATTCGTTGGGCATGATTGCCCAGCGCCACGGCGTGGATGCGTGGGCGCTCCAGCAGGCCAACGGCATTTATGACGCCAACATGATCTATGTGGGGCAGACGCTGATTCTGCCCGGCTGCGGTCAGGCGGTTCATGGTCCTGAGCCGGACAAAGCCATGCCGGCCCGGCCCGAGCCGGCCGTGACGCTGGTGGGTCCGGCCGAGGTCTATGTGGTCAGGGCGGGCGACACCTTCAGCGCCATCTGCGAGCGCTACGGCGCGGACAGCGGAGTCGTGGCCCTGCACAACGGCATCGCCAACCCCGACGTGATTTATGTGGGCCAGGAGATTGTGATTCCGTAGTGATACGTAACGAGTAATGCGTAACGAGTAAGGAGTAAGGGGGCTCGCCGTCGAGAGCGGTCCAGCCTATCCCGAGCCTTTCCCAGCGACGCCATGACTTATTACGCATCACTCATTAGTTAGTCATCGCCTGTACACCATAGAAGGGGCGCAAGGTCGTCTTGTACTGGGGGGTGCTGGATCTTGCGCCCCCTTCCCCCCCCTCGCCGGATAACGGCATGGGGGAGAAGGAACCCCCTGTTTGACTCAAGCCTTCTGGTGATGACAGCGAATATAAAAAAGGGGAGCGCACTGAATCAGGTGCGCTCCCCTTTGCATTTTACAGAGAAGGAGCAGGGCCAGGGCCCGCGGCGCCGGCAAATGTACTGAGTAGAGCGCTTGACAAGGGTTGCTTCTCCTCGCACTTTTGTCTAAAATGATAGCGTACCCATGCGGCATAAGGCGTTTCTCGCCGGGGTAGTGCCGGAATTATGCGGCATAAGGCCGCATAACACCCCAAAATGACCGTTCGCGCCCTGCTCGGCGGCATAAGGCCGCTAATCAGGCCATTATTTTGTAAACGACAGCATAATGAATAGTTGGCGGGCTTCCGGCGCAAATGCGACGATCTGGGTCAGGCAACGAATGGTTCGAGACGAGTGTTTTCGGCTGTTCAAGCAGAGGTTGTCTGCGCTGATGCAAAGAGCCAAATCACCGAAGTCAGGCGAAAGAAACATTCGCCGTCTCAAGAGTTGATCGGGAGCGAGAAGCTGTTTGAACTGAGCAGTCGACGCGTTCGCCGGTGCAAGAAATGAGCCGACGAGTCCCAACAAACACCAGAAAGCGTTCAACGTTGAAGAATCCGGTTTGCTTTTCCGTATCAGCAGACTTGCCTGGTTCAGCAGAGGAAAATTGTGACAAAATCTTTGATGTCTCCAACTGGACAGGGTTTCAAGGATATGGGCCACTTCCAGGCATCAAGGACGTTGTCAAGATTCCGTCTGAAGAAGGCAAGATAGGAACAAGGTTTGAAGTAACCAACAGTGATGGATCCCACCATGTCGAGACTGTTGTAGAGTACGAGTCTGGAAAACTATTGCGGCTCAGAATGGATTCGTTCTCTCCCCCGCTCAGTAAGCTGGCGGATCACTTCATTGAGATCTGGAGTTTCAGCGGCAAAGGCAGCAACACCCAGGTTGTGAGATCGTTTGAGTTGTATCCCAAAAACGCTGCTGGACGCATTGCCCTATCCATGATCTCGTACTTTTTTCAGAAGGCGGTGCAGAAACATCTGGTGTCTATGGAAGAATCGTTTGACCCGGCATAATGTGAAATGGTGTCGTCGTTTCTCATAGCGCCAGTCTGGTCAACCAACCAAGCCACGCCAACATCGCATTCAGCGGACGGCGGCATTCGCCGCCGAAGACTGATCAGCGTGCAATACCTTGGCCACTCGCATCAAATTGTTTCTCGCCGCCGCCGCTGATGCAGGCCGTTAGGCCGTTATAGGTGCAAAGGAAGCATCATGTCAATTGAAATTCTATCATTTGGTATAGGTACTTTATTAGCGGTAATTGGTTTAGTCGTTGCTTACATACAATGGAAACAAGCCAAAGATGTAGAGCGTTTACGTCGTGAACAATTACTGGCCACAATTAATAGAGCTAAATATTTAATCATTCCAAATGATGTGATTGAGAAAATCATTAGCAGTGATAGCACTGAAAGTAAAGAAACATTACGCCAGTGGCTTTGGACATTGCATAAGGGAGCGTCAGATAATTATGTCAACGCAGTTTATTATTATCTTACCTTTGAAGACCAATTTACCTATAGTGAACTAGACCTTATAAAAAAAGCGGGAACTATTACAACAAAATGGGAAGAGCATATCTGGCGGTCTTTAATTGCATTACGAGCCGAAAACCGAAAACCAGGCATCGAGATTCCAGATTTCGAACTTGACAGACCAGGCTCTACAGTAAAGTTATGGACAGAAAACAATAACAGTCAGCCCTCTATCTCAAACGAGCAACAAGCCGAAACAAATTCAGTAGACACAGAGTAGCGAAACTTTCAAAAGGGTGTATCTGTCCAAAAACATCGCCCAACAAAGCGTGTACCCGATTGGCAGGTCTTATGCCCTTAACAAATTTCATTGTGGGTAAGAAGGAAAAAGTATTGGTCGGGAATCCCGCCTAACACGCCATCCAGCCGACGCTGGCGCGATACCTCGGATGGCTACCATTTTGGTGAATGGCAAAGGCGTTGGACAACCGCGCCAGCGCGGCTGATGGTGGCGTTAGGGCGGCTTATGTAAAGTTGCGTTGTGCCTAACATCGAAATTCTTGGTATTTTAAGGCCGTTCGATATGCTAAAACGCCGCCCTAACAACAGCTTAAAGCTGACGCGCCAAAGGAAACGAGCGCGCAGCTTAAGCAACTGAACGGCGGACGAGGTAAATCAATCACAATTATATGAGGAGAGAACATCATGTCAGAAGAATCAAAGATCGAAATTACTATTGGGAATCTTACATTCAAGGGGGAAGGAACAGAAAGTTGGTTGTCAACTCAGCTAGACAAAATTCTAGATAAAGCAGAAGCTCTCCTTGCAGTTCACCTAGAATTAGATTCCACACAGCCTACCCAAAACAATGACAATGGCGAAGATGAAGGTGAAAGCGCCTCTGTTGATAATGAAATCGCCTCCAAACATCTTGCGACATTTTTAAAAGAAAAGAATGCAAGCAGCCCACAAGTCAATAAGTTTCTAGCGACTGCAATTTGGTTACATGCTCGTGGAAAAAGATACCTTTCTACAAAAGATGTAACGGAAGCTCTCCGCAATGCTCAACAAAGCAGACTTAGTAATGCATCGGACTGCCTTAACAAAAATGTTGGCAAAGGCTTCTGCGAAAAGCACGGAAGTCAATTCTTTGTCACCCCGCAAGGAAAGAAGGCTATTTAGAGTGATCCCCCCAGATCAAGCACTAGGTGCAATTCCAGATCAACTTCGCACGCCGTTGTTGGAAGAATACTCGAATTTGATGCTTAATTTCTTGGAACAACGCTGGTCTCCTACCGAATTAAGTGGTGGAAGATTTTGCGAGATTGTATATACGATTTTAGATGGTTATTCGTCTGGTACATATGCATCTTCCCCCTCAAAACCCAGGAACTTTGTAACTGCATGTCAACAGCTTGAACAAAGAACAAGCCTACCAAGAAGTCTACGAATTTTGATTCCGCGTTTATTACCGGGTTTATATGAAATTAGAAACAACCGGGGTGTTGGGCACGTTGGTGGAGACGTAGACCCGAATCGAATGGATTCAACTGCCGTGGTTTCAATCGTCTGTTGGATCATGGCAGAGCTTGTAAGAGTTTTTCACAATCTCTCAACACGTGAGGCGCAAATTGTCGCGGACAGTTTGGCGGAAATCAAGGTTCCATTAGTTTGGCGGAAAGATGAACTTAAACGAATTCTCGATCCTAAAATCAGTCAAAAAGATCAAATCTTGATATTACTGTCAACTGAAGTATCTAGCGTGAAACTGGAAACGCTTTTTTCTTGGTTGGATGGAAAGAACAAAGGTTACTTCAAAAAGAATCTTCGAGAATTACATTCTAAACGACTAATTGAATATTCAGAAACAGAAGACGAAGTTTTGATACTACCTCCTGGAAGCAATTACGTGTCTGAATATTTAAATAATTGGAGCAGGTGATTCGCAATCTAACAAGAGTTGCTAACTGAAACGCCAAAGGAGCGCGCAGCTTAAGCAACTGAACGGCGGACGCAAAAAAGGTATATTAGGTTCTATTGACATTTTTACCGAAGCCAAATAAGGGCGGAAGCAAAGCTGAGAAAGGACTTGTAACGAGCAGCATATTTATCGAAACGAGAAAAGATACGTCGGTAGTGCTTGATTTTATTCATAAAGCACTCGACTAAGTGGCGAGCTTTGTAAATGTGCCAATCAGTGTCTCGTTGGACAAGACGATTCTTTTTCGCCGGGATGACGGCTTCAGCCTCATTTTGAGTGATGAAGTCGAGAATTTTGTCTGTATCATAGCCTCGGTCAGCGAGTACAGCGTCAAAATCAAAGCCCTCAAGCAGAGGGATGGCCTGGGTGGAATCAGATCTCTGACCGCCGGTAAGCAACAAGCGCAACGGGTTGCCGAGAGCATCAACGGTTACATGAATCTTCGTGCTGAAGCCGCCGACGCTCTTGCCCAGGGCCTGTTCCGCCTGACCACCTTGTTTTTTCGGTGCGCCTGCTGCACAAGGATGAGCACGGACGACCGTGCTGTCGAGCAGTAGCCATTCCATATCAGGATCTTCAATGAAGAACTCGTGTAGTTGGCCCCAGATATTCTTGTCTGACCATCGGGCGAAGCGTTTGAAAACGCTGTTCCCTTTGCCTAATTCATCCGGAATATCTTCCCATGCTGCTCCGGTGCACATGAGCCAGTGAACCGCATCCATAAACAAACGCGTTTTTTCTTCGTTGCCTACATATATACCCTGTATTGTTTGCAAACACGGGTATAGTTTGTCCCAAATTTTGTCCGATAATCTGTGTCTTGTCATACCACAAATTTTCTCAGAACGGCTCAATACTTCAAAACTTCACCAAATGTCAATAGAACCTAAATGAGTTTGTAGAAGACAATAAAGCAATATCTGCGGTTTCTCGCAGTCTTCAATTAATTAGCCACAAGGCATCATTTATTTCTCAACTTGCACGAAAAAATCGGGACGTTCCAAAAGTCAACCTACCGTACAGGGAACTAAGCAGTATGGGAAGAAGGCTTAATCATTTGTATCAAAAAGTCCCGCCAGAAGTCATTTGGAACACTATTGATCGCGATTTAGATGGACTCGAAAAACAAGTTCGACAATCATTGGGGAATAGAATTTCAGATACTTTACCGAAAAGAATCATCAAATACCCCAAAATCCAATTATTCAAACAGGGTGAGGACTTTGATTTAACGTCCTCAGTGTTGGCCTTAGAAATCACACCGTTTGTTGATGCATTAACTGAACTCCAACACATAATTGACTATGTTCAAAATGAGCCGCCATCTATAGTCCAAATTCAGTACATTGGGCAAAATTCCCCCGTAGGATTAGCGTTAGATGGTGTTGCCGAAGCTATAAGATTGTTTATTGACGTGGTTGTACCGTGGAGACGTTTACATGCCGAGGAAATGGCAAAATTGGAGCGTCAGCAAAAATTGACCCAAATCGAAGTTGAAAAAGCAGAGGTGCTTGAAAAGCGCGCAAATGCAGTTAAGCAAAGGGAGGAAGCTAGAAAAATAACTATGGAAATACAAGAAAAACGAATTGACATAACCCTAAAGGTTTTGCAAGCATTACCACACAATTTTTCTGAATCCGAAAAAGTGGCACTAACAAACCAATTATTACAACCAATTAAAGTATTAACTGATAGTCAAGTTCTCGTAACATTGCCTAAAAATCCGCGAGAATGAGTGCGCCGCCTAACAGAGCTTGCACCTGACCTATCGGCAGGTGAAGCAGGCGTTCGGCTCCAATCTAAAAAGTTTGAGTCCAAACTTATAAATCAACTGGGGACACAAGGTAAATGCAGATTAAACAATCCAATACTCAGCAAGATCTAACACCAGCTAGAAAAAGTTCAGAACATAACTCATTGCCAGATACCTTATACAACCAGGCAGCTCAGATTATCCATAAAGCAGGAATACGACCTAATTTGGTCTCACCAGCTGATGTCGCTTTACTTCAGAGAACAATCGGAAATAAAGCTATTCAACAATTGGTCTCTACTCCAGTCGGCTATGCTCAAGCAGGTTCATTTCATCAAACAGACTCTTCAAATCCTGTACAACTATCACCAGGTAAACTCAAAGATCGTGAAGTAGAAGCACAATTCTATCATACGCAGACCTATCTAGAATTTCAAAATGAAGTTCGACATTGGGTTGCACAGCGTGTTCGTTCTGATAGGGTTCCAGCTCTTGTTCCTGATGGTTCATTACTTGGATATTACAACGCATTTCATCCTGGACAACCTATTGTTTTGCGTATCCATTTCCACTCAAATGGCTATAGTTTTCAGAAGCTATCATTTATTATACCCGGAGAAGAAATTGTTGTAACGCCTAGTCAAGAAGATTCGGAGCCAAGCCGTGGATATGATTCCAAAGAAGAACGCAAGCAGCAAAATATAAAACCAAATTCACCAAAAAGTGAGCAATCAAACTTACCACAGCTACCTGACTGGGTATGGGATTCTATATCTTCCCAATTCAAAAATATCAACACATTGTTGAGCATGATTCCTGGATTAGACTTTCACGTAACAGGTGTTGCGCTTGGCATCCGGGGATCAGCTAGTGTTGAAGCCGATGTTGGTGTTGGGGGCGGGGTGGATCATATGTTTATTGTGGACTGGATTAATCGACGACTAACACCTGCTTCATTTGGTTTTGGGGCTATGGGCATTGGACTTGGAATAGAAGCAGCTGCTGGAATTGTTGTCGCATATAGATTAACTCCTGAAGGCGAAACTTCGCAGAGATCTACAGAGACATATGCTGGGCCTGCGCTAAGTGCTGCATTAGATTTAATTATTGGAGGGGAATTTTCAATAAGTATGCCTCTGCTTTTTGGAAAAGAAGGATGGATATCGGTCGCAATAGATGTTGGACCTCAGGTAGGAGGGTCTGTATCTGGTGGTTGGTCAGCTGGCGGTGGCGTGAGTTATGATAAAGAAGGGATTACTCCAGAAGGAACAACTGGTATGCCATAGATTATATACATGGGGTAATGGGTTCGGAATTGCGGCAGTATCGGTTACTGCAAGCAGGTTCAACTTGTTTGAGCTAGCCCGCCGCCGAACATCCGCTGTACCGGACCAGGGTGGATCCGCGCGTTTTTACCTGGTCGGTTTTTGCAGGCGCTTCGGTCGCAGAGAGTTGGTCGGTCCACGCCCCTGGCCGGTAAGCTCTGCGTTCAAGGAAGTTAGGCCGCACGCAGCCAGAGTAAATAGAGGGAAGCGCGACCCGAATCGTTTCATCCCCCGGAGACGAGCATGGTACTTGAAAGCGAAGTTGGTGCAGCCGCGCCTAAGCCGGTATGGGAAGTAGCGGATGTATTCCGCAGGCACTTTGACGACTATTTGAAGCAGCATCACTGCACCGCCCAGGAGTTCAAGGCGGTCAATGCAATCTTGCGCTGTCGCACAGCCGCCATGGGTGGATACATTCGAATGTGCGATACGTGCGGCAATGTGGAGGTTGCCTACTGCTCATGCAAGAATCGCCATTGTCCCAAATGCGGCCACTTCGAAAAAGCGCAGTGGGTAGCCAAACAAGAAGCGCGGCTCTTACCGATGCCCCACTTTCAGGTCGTCTTCACGGTTGACCATGGGATCAACGATATCGCCCATATCAATCCGAAGGCAATCTACACTCTGTTGTTTCGGGTAGCGGGCAAGTTGTTGAAGGAATACGGACGGCGCTATCTTGGGGGCGACATCGGCGCAACCATGGTGCCCCACACCTGGGGCCAGACGTTACAGCATCACATTCATCTGCATTGCATGGTCCCTGCGGGTGCATTGGTCAAGACGAGCGAAGGCTACCGGTGGCAGGAGAGTGGGAAGACGTTTCTGATGCCGGTGCTCGCCTTGTCGGAAGAATTCAGAGATGCCTTTTGCAATGGAGTCCTGAAGCTGTATGGTCAAGGCGAACTGCGCCCGGCGGGTTCAGGAAGCGAGTGGGAGGTGGAAGAGACGGTCAGAAAGATGCGGGCCAAGAAGTGGGAAGTCTACATCCGGAAGCCGCCCGCCGGTACGGATCGCCTGAATCTGCTGGACTATCTGGGACGCTATGTTCAGCGCACGGCCATATCAAACCGGCGTATTGTTGAAGTAGCCGACGGCCAGGTAACCTTTGAGTACAAGGACAACCGGGACAAAGATGAGCGCAACGAGGGCAAGCGCAAGCAGATGACCTTGAGCGCGGTGGAATTTATGCGCCGTTTTCTGCTCCATGTGTTGCCCAAGGGTTTTGTGCGCATTCGTCACTATGGTCTCTATGCATCCGGCATGCGCACCAAACTGCGCATCGTGCGTATGGTTCTCGGCTGTTCGTTGGAATCGTCTGCTCCG
>JAGRCP010000060.1 GCA_020433455.1 Caldilineaceae bacterium
GGCAATCTCGCCGCGATTGGCAACCAGCACTTTTTTAAACATATCCCACTCCTTCGGATGGAATGCACCCGCGTTCGATTACAGTCGCTCGCGGTGGAGACGCGCCTCAATCAGCACGCGGTCATAGCGATAGGGCGAGTCGGGCAATTCAACACTCTCGTACCACTCGCCAAAGCGGGCATCGCCCGGCGAGAGCACCAAACGGCGAAAACGCCAGATAGTCATCCCGACGGATCGGCCGACGGAGGTAGCATAGTCATCCTCCCAAACGCCGTACAGGCGAGCAGCGCCCGTAATGGTGCGCGTCTCCCAGACACCGAACGGCAGGCGGCCGTCGTCGCCCGGCGCACACGTGGCGCGGAAAATGACGCCATCCGCATTGATGAGCAGTGTAGCCGTTTCCATGTCGTCCGCTTTGATCAGCTCGGCTTCCACAATTTGACCGGTGAACGCGTAGACGCCGCGCCCGACGCGCACAAAACGGGCCGGAAGCGCTTCCTGCTGCACGGTAAACCAGTAGGCCGCGGCTGTATCCGGCGAGAGAACGCCCGCATCCAGGATCACGGAAAGGGGCTGCCCCTGGGTCAAACGGGGATAGCCCATGAGGGCAAATTGTTCAGTCGTAAGCTCAAATTCGATTTCGTTCAGCATAAGTCGTATTTGCCGCCTACAGGGGTATGTTGCCGTGCTTCTTGGCCGGCAAACGCGCCTGCTTGTTAGAAAGCATTTCCAAGGCATTCATGACTCGGGTACGGGTTTCCTTGGGCTCAATGACGTTGTCGATATAACCGGCCGACGCAGCCACGTAGGGATTGGCAAAGCGTTGACGATACTCTGCCACAAGCTCGGCCTTTCTGGCTTCGGGATCATCGGCCTCGGCCAGTTCCCGTCGGAAAATGACGTTGACAGCGCCTTCCGGCCCCATAACGGCGATCTCGGCGCTGGGCCAGGCCAGCACCATGTCCGCGCCGATGTGGCGGGGATTCATGACGCAGTATGCGCCGCCATAGGCTTTGCGCACAATCACCGTCACCTTGGGGACGGTCGCTTCGGCAAAGGCGTAGAGCAGCTTGGCCCCGTGGCGGATGATGCCGCCGTGCTCCTGCGTGACGCCGGGCATAAAGCCGGGCACATCTTCCAACACCACCAGCGGGATGTTGAACGCATCGCAGAAGCGGACGAAGCGCGCGGCCTTCTGGCTTGCGTCCACGTCCAGCACGCCGGCCAGGACCATGGGCTGTTGCGCCACAATCCCCACCGGCTGACCGCCCATACGGCTAAAGGCGACGATGATGTTCTTGGCCCAATGTTCATGCACTTCTATAAATTGATGATCATCGACAATGCGACGGATGATCTCACGCATGTCATAAGGCTTATTGGGGTTGTCAGGAACGATGGTGTTGAGTTCCTCATCCTGGCGCAGGATGTCGTCCCGCGCGGGCAGGAGGGGCGGGTCATCCAAATTGTTAGACGGGAAGTGGGCGACCAATTGCTGGACCAGAAGCAGGGCGTCCTCTTCGCTGTCGGCGTTGAAGTGGGCGACCCCCGACTTGCTGGAGTGGATGGAAGCGCCGCCTAATTCCTCAAAAGTCACTTCTTCATGGGTTACGGTCTTGATGACGTCGGGCCCGGTGACGAACATGTGGCTCGTCTCCCTGACCATGATCACAAAGTCGGTGATGGCCGGGCTGTAGACTGCGCCGCCGGCGCATGGCCCCATGATCACGCTGATCTGGGGGATGACGCCGGAAGCGATGACGTTGCGGTAAAAAATCTCAGCATACCCGGCCAGGCTGCGTACGCCTTCCTGAATGCGTGCGCCGCCGGAATCGTTGAGGCCGATGAGGGGCGTGCCGTTGCGCATGGCAGCATCCATCACCTTACAGATTTTCATGGCGTGGGCGTTACTGACGCTGCCGCCGAAAACGGTAAAATCCTGAGAATAGACGTGGACCAGCCGGCCGTCAATCGTTCCATAGCCGGTCACGACGCCGTCGCCGGGAATCTTGTTTTCGGCCAGGCCAAATTCAGACGAATCGTGGGTAACAAAGATATCCATCTCCCGGAAGCTGCCCTTATCCAGCAGCAACTCCAGGCGTTCACGTGCGGTCATGCGGCCGCGCGCGTGCTGCCGCGCGATGCGTTCTTCGCCGCCGCCCAGCTTGGCGCGGTTTTTGCGCTCGTGCAGTTCCGCAATTCGGGGATCGTTAGCTTCTTCGCTCACAGGGAACCTTCTCTCGTGCGAATAGACGAATGGTTGTAGAAGATTGAATAGATTTACAGGAGATAATGAGGACGGCGCATTCGCAAGCGATCAGCCGCCAGTGGCAGCAAGAATCGCCGCAATGAATGCACCGCAAAGAACGCAGACGCTGAGGAAGAGGGCGCTCAGAATAAGCAACCCGCAGCTCAGGCCGATGTTCGCCGCATACGCATTCGAACCCAACGCCCGGGTAAAGCCGGCCGCTACAGCGGCCAACACAAACAGCGCCATCAAGGTCGCCAGGGCTGCGCTGACAGGCAGCGCCAATCGGATAAACTCATACCCGATATAAAGTGCGACGACTCCTGCTGCCACGCCGCAGGCTGCGCCGAAAAGGATTACGGGTAATGAAGGTCCGTCAGAGAGCGTCTCCCAGTCGTCATCAATATCATCCAGCAGATCGGTAAGGATCGGTTGCAATTGATCATCCGGCGACGTCATGCCGGATGGCGTCCAACTGGGATCGGAAAAAGGGTCGAACACTGCGGTCCTGGTCTGAAAGTCTGGACAATGGGCTGAGCGGGTGAAAGGTACTGCCGAGATTATTCTACACGATAAAGCGCGGGGGCAGATAATTGAGGGAGGAGGAGGCGTAAAAAAAGCGGGGGCGCCGATAAACGACGCCCCCGCTTGACTGCACCGGATTGAGAAAGGACGGGCTTGCTTCACCCGCCTCCCCAAACAGGCAGACGTTCGGCTTACATCATGCCCATACCGGGGTCGCCGGCAGGCATGGGCGGAGTCGGCTCAGGGATGTCGGTGACCAACGCTGACGTGGTCAGAATCATGGCCGCAATGGAACTGGCATTCTCAACCGCGCTACGGGTAACCTTGGCGGGATCGATAATACCGGCTTCCAACATATTGACGTAAACGTTCTTGATTACGTCGTAGCCGGTGGTGTTGTTACCATCAGCATGCTGGGAGCGGACTTTCTCAATGACCACGGCGCCGTCCAGGCCGGCGTTAGAAGCGATCATGCGCATGGGCTCTTCCAGCGCGCGGCGCAGAATCTTCAGGCCGGTAGCCGCATCAACTTCGTCCAGGTTCACGCTATCCAGAGCGGGAACGGCGTTAATCAACGCCACGCCGCCGCCGGGGACAATACCCTCTTCCACCGCGGCGCGGGTTGCGCTCAGGGCATCCTCGACGCGATGCTTCTTTTCCTTCAGCTCGGTCTCGGTCGCGGCGCCGACGCGGATGATGGCCACGCCGCCAGCCAGCTTGGCCAGGCGCTCTTGCAGCTTCTCGCGATCGTAGTCGCTGGTGGTGTCTTCGACCTGTTGGCGGATTTGCGCCACGCGGGCTTCCAGCGCGCTGCGCTCACCGGCGCCATCGACGATGACGGTGTTGTCTTTGTCGATGGTCACGCGCTTGGCGGTGCCGAAATCTTTGACCGTCGTGCCTTCCAGTTTCAGGCCCAGCTCGTCGCTGATCACCTGACCACCGGTGAGGATGGCGATATCTTGCAGCATCGCTTTGCGGCGGTCACCAAAGCCCGGGGCTTTGACGGCGGCGACTTTCAGCGTGCCGCGCAGCTTGTTGACCACCAGGGTGGCCAGCGCTTCGCCTTCGAAGTCTTCAGCGATGATCAGCAGCGGACGGCTGGACTTGGCGACTGATTCCAGCACCGGCAGCAGTTCCCGGATGTTGGAGATTTTCTTGTCGTGAATCAGAATGAAAGGATCTTCCAATCCG
>JAGRCP010000061.1 GCA_020433455.1 Caldilineaceae bacterium
GCAAGATCACGCCCAAGGGCGAGACTGAGCTGACGCCGGAAGAGAAGCTGCTTCGGGCCATCTTCGGAGAAAAGGCCCGGGAGGTGCGCGATTCTTCCCTGCGTTTGCCCCATGGCGAACGCGGCAAGGTGGTGGACGTCAAGGTCTTTGATCGGGACGAACACCGGGACATGGCCGCGGGCATTGAAAAAATCGTCCGCGTGAGCGTGGCCCAGCGCCGCCGCCTGACCGAAGGCGATAAGATGGCCGGTCGCCACGGCAATAAAGGCGTTATCTCCAAGGTTGTGCCCGTGGAGGATATGCCCTTCCTGGATGACGGTACGCCGGTGGACATTATTCTTAATCCTCTGGGCGTGCCCGGCCGCATGAACATCGGTCAGATCCTGGAAGCGCATCTCGGTTGGGCCGCGACCCGCATCGGCTACAAGGCCGAAACGCCCGTTTTTGACGGCGCAAAGGAAGAGGAAATCGAGGCCGAATTGTCCCGTGCCTGGCTGGTGGACCACGCCTGGCAGCAGGTGACGCGGCAGGCGTGGGATTGGATTCGTGAAGAAGAGATCGACGCCGAGGAGATTCGGGACGACGATGACGCCCGTCTGGCCTATCTGCTGGAGTGGCTGGAGCCGCTGGGATACGACGGTCGGCAACTCTTCGAGAATCAGACCTATGCACGCCACGCGGCCCTGCGCGAGTGGCTGCGCGATCGGGGTCATAATCCGGAAGAATTGTGGCCGGACAGCTATATGGCCGTTCGCACCACGCATGAAAGCAATCTGCTGGCGCGTGATGTCGCCCTGCGTGAATGGATGGCCTACCATCAGGGCCTGGACGAACTGCCCGACCAGCCCATTGAGGAGTTGGAGGAAATCGCTCGGGCCTTTAGCCGACGCAGCGGTTGGCCCAGCCCCATCACCGGCAAGCAGCGGCTCTATGACGGCAAGACCGGTGAGGTGTATGATTCGCCGGTAACCATCGGCGTGGTGCAGATGCTTAAGCTTCATCACCTGGTCGAGGATAAGGTTCACGCCCGGAGCACCGGCCCCTACAGCCTGGTTACCCAGCAGCCGCTGGGCGGTAAGGCCCAGTTTGGCGGCCAGCGTTTCGGCGAGATGGAAGTGTGGGCGCTGGAGGCTTACGGCGCCGCGCATATCCTGCAGGAGATGCTCACCGTCAAGTCCGACGATGTGAGCGGTCGCGTCAAGACCTACGAGGCCATCGTTAAGGGCGAGCCGATTCAGAGCCCCGGCGTGCCGGAGAGCTTCCGGGTGCTGGTCAAGGAGTTGCAGAGCCTGGCCCTCTCGGTAGAGGTGATTAACGAGAAGAAGGAGGTCATCCAGTTCGGTAAGGACGAGAGCGATGACCGCCTGCCCAAGCTGGGTTTCAGCCTGAACGTGCCGAGTCCCATGAGCCGGAGTAGTGAGTAAAAAAGAGATTTGGAGAGTAAGAGATTGAGAGATTAAAGATTGGATGTCCATCATGCGTCCAATCTCTAATCTCTTCGTCTCCAATCTCTAATCTCCTTTTGTTCATAGAGAACGGGAGATCACATAGAACATGGAAGTCAAAAATTTTGATGCCATCCGCATTTCGCTGGCCTCGCCCGAGCAGATTCGGGAGTGGAGTCATGGTGAGGTCACGAAACCGGAGACGATTAACTACCGCACCCTGCGGCCTGAGCGGGACGGTCTCTTCTGCGAGCGCATTTTTGGTCCGCAAAAGGATTGGGAATGCTCGTGCGGCAAGTACAAGCGCGTGCGCTATAAGGGCATTATTTGCGATAAGTGCGGCGTAGAGGTTGCGCCGAGCCGGGTGCGTCGGGAGCGCATGGGCCACATCGAGTTGGCCGCGCCCGTCAGCCACATCTGGTATGTCAAAGGCGTGCCCAGCCGATTGGGGCTGCTGCTCAATATTAGCCCGCGCTATTTGGAGCGGGTGCTCTATTTCGCCCAATACATCATTACCAATGTCAACGAGGATGCGCGCAGCCGCGCCATAACCCGCCATGAGCGGGAATTGGCCATGCGCCTTTCGCGTATTGAGAGCGATGTCTCCGAACTGACGACGGAGTTGGAGACTGCGCTGGAAGGAGCCATGGCCGAACTGGAGCAGGAGGAAACGGCTCAGATCACAGCTATGGATGAGCGGATTAATGCTGAGTCTTCCAAAGCGATTGCCGACGCGCAGGCGCTGCAAACCTGGATTAGCAACCGCTTGGGTAAGAAGGCCGATGAAGACAAGGGGTTCGAGTGGGCGGAGAGGGTCGTTATTCAGGCAGGTACGGTCATTTCGGCCGACCACGAAACCGCCGTCAACAACCTTGTTCAGGAGCGCCTCAACGAATTACAGACTGAGTCTGATGAGGAAAAGGCCGACATTCGGCTGCTGATCGCGGCCAAGCGCGATCACGTGCGCGGCGAACTGGGCGCTGAGCTTGATGAATTGCGCAGCGATATCGAGACCAAGAAGGACCGGGTGCGCGCCCAGATGGACGCCGCCCTGGAAGAGCTGAAGGCTCTGGAAGAAAAAGAGCTGTTGACCGAAACCCGATATCGGGAACTCCAGGATCGCTGGGGCAACGTCTTCACCGCGGGCATGGGCGCAGAGGCCGTCCGCGACATTGTGACCAAGCTCGACCTGGACAAGATGGCGAAGGAGTTGCGCAAGGAAATTCGCACCACCCGCAGCAAGCAGCGGCGCAAGAAGGCGTCCAAGCGCCTGCGCGTGGTGGAGAACTTCCGTAAAAGCGGCAACCGGCCGGAGTGGATGATTCTCACCTCGCTGCCGGTTATTCCGCCGGACCTGCGCCCCATGGTGCAGTTGGACGGCGGTCGTTTTGCCACCAGCGATCTGAACGATCTCTATCGCCGGGTCATCAACCGCAATAACCGTCTCCATCGCCTGATGGAGCTGGGTGCGCCTGACGTCATCGTGCGCAACGAGAAGCGCATG
>JAGRCP010000062.1:0-12628 GCA_020433455.1 Caldilineaceae bacterium
TGCGGGGCGATGCATCGCCCCGCACTTTTTTTGCTCCCGCCCCTTCCTGAAGCCTGATTGATAGCGCTCCATCAATTTGTTCCGGTATGCTATACTCCATCTTCACTCTTCAACCAATCAGCCCCGAGGTGAGACAGCCATGAACCCAGTCGATCTCATTGTCAAAAAGCGAGACGGCGGTACGCTCTCAGCGGAAGATATCCGCGCCTTTATCAATGGCTATGTCGCGGACGATGTGCCCGATTATCAGGCCGCGGCTTTTGCCATGGCCGTCTACTTTCAGGGCATGGACGCGGCGGAAACGACCGCGCTGACCATGGCCATGGCGGAAAGCGGCGATCAGCTCGACCTCCATGACGCCGTGCCGCCCGGCGCAATCATCGTAGACAAGCACTCCAGCGGCGGCGTGGGCGATAAAACGACCCTGGCCGTGGGGCCGATTGTGGCCGCGTGCGGCTTGCCCGTGGGCAAGATGAGCGGCCGCGGGTTGAGCTTCAGCGGCGGCACCATCGACAAGCTGGAAAGCATACCCGGCTGGTCGCCCGACCTGAGCGAAACCGCGTTTCGCCGCCAATTGCAGGAGATCGGGTTGGTGGTGGCGGGCCAGACGGCCGATCTGGCGCCGGCGGACAAGAAGCTCTACGCCCTCCGCGATGTGACCGGCACCGTGCCCAGCCTCCCCCTCATCGCCGCGAGCATTATGTCCAAGAAGCTGGCCGCGGGCGCGGATGCCATTGTGCTGGACGTCAAGTGCGGTCGGGGCGCGTTCATGGAAACGCTGGAGGAAGCCCGCGCGCTGGCAAAGCTCATGGTGGAAATCGGCGCGCGGGCCGGCCGCCAGGTGACGGCCCTCATCACCCAGATGAGCCAGCCGCTGGGCAACGCCATTGGCAACGCCCTGGAAGTACAGGAGGCCATCGCCACCCTCCACGGCGACGGGCCGGCCGACTTTCAGATATTGGTCCAGGCGGTCGCGGTGGAGATGCTGCGTTTGGGCCGACCGCAAGAAATGACGGATGAAGCGGTGGCGTTGGATCAGGTCCGGGCGGTCATTGCATCGGGCGCAGCGCTGGCCAAGCTACGCGCCTTCATCGCGGCCCAGGGCGGTGATGCCGTCTTCGTGGATCATCCTGAGCAACTGCCCGCCGCGCCCGTCATCGAACCGGTGATTGCGCCCTTCGGCGGCTTCATCCGTGCGCTTGACGCGCGGGAGTTGGGGCTGACGGCTGTGGCCTTGGGCGGAGGGCGGGCGAAGAAGGGCGATACGATTGACCACCGGGTGGGTATCGTTCTGGATGCCAAGATCGGCAATGAGGTTGCGCCGGGCGATCGCCTGGCCACCGTCCACGCCGCGACGCAGGCCCAGGCCGAGCAAGCCTGTATGCGCGTCCTGAGCGCCTACACCCTGGCCGAAGAGGCAGTCCCCGCGCCGATAATCGTCTTGGACCGGATATCATCGCAGGATAGCTAATCCAAAGAGGAGGCTTCTTAAAAAAGCCCCTCTTTCAATCCCGCTGCACCGGCCGCCTCACTACCCCACCGCCCAACAATACCGCCTACGCCCGCACAAGTCGCCGCAGGGGCCCCAGGGGCAGCGCGTCGGCAACCGCGGCCATCTCTTCGCCCCGCAGCGCGCCGGTGAGAAGAAGCCCCAACGCATAGACAGGCCAGCCCAGAGCGGTTGCCAGGAAAAGGTTGACGCCCGTTCGGCGCAGCACCCAAATTCCGCCAATCATGAACAAAGCGGCCAGCAGCGACGGCAAGACGATCCCGGGCCAGGATAGCGCGCCAACATGGCGACGGACGCTGTAAGCAAAGGGGAAAAGAAGGCTGAACTCGCTGAGGATGGTGATGACGGCCGCCCCCGCGTAGCCGGCCACGGGAATCAGCAGCAGGTTGCCCGCCACGTTGAAAACTACGCCGATGAGAAAGGCCTTGGTCAGAAAGCGCTGCTGATCCGCGGAAATGAGCACGTACTGGGTCACGCTGTTGACGAAGCCAATGGGGATGCTCCAGATGATGAGGCGCAGAGCCAGGTCCGAGCCGCCCATGAAGGTAATGGTGCGCCCGAAGAGCGTCATGGTCGTGGGCACGTCGATATACTGCGCGCCGCCCACCAGCCAGACCAGGGGCGTAGCCAGAAAGGTAATGGTTACGGCCACGGGCAGGCTAAGGATCAGGAGCAGGCGCACGCTTACCCGGTAGGTGCGCAGGAGGCCGCCGCCCTCGCGCTGGGCGTAGCGGCTCATCACCGGGAAGACGGCCATGGTAAAGACGCTGGGGATGATGTTCAGGCCGTCCAGATATTTGAGCCCCACGCTGTAAAGCCCCACAGACGCGGCCCCGGCCAGGGGACGGAGAATCCAGACGTCGATCCGCCAGAAAATGGTGGCCAGCAGGTGGTTAAGCATGAGGGGACCGCTGACGCTCATCATACGCCGCTGAAGAGGCCAATCCCACTGCCATTCCGGCTTGAAGAGGGTGCTGCGCACCATGGCCCAGAGCCAAATCAACTGAATAATATTAGTCACCAGGGAGACCGCAGCCAGCCCCACGAACCCCCAGCCCAGCAAAAGCACGGCCGCGCCCAAGGTCACCTTGAGCAGAGCCGTGGCGCTGGAAAGGCCGGCCGGATATTCCATCTTTTCAAAGGCGAAGAAGAGGCTGGAAAAGGCGTCCGCCCAGTTAGCGAAGAGCATGGCCCCGGCCAAAATGGCGATGGCCTGGACCTCCTGCACGCCGATATTTTCCACGCCGCCCGCGCCCCAACCTCCCACGTTGCGATAGAACCAGACCACTCCGGCCAGCACCGGCAAAGAGACCAGCCAAAGCAGCGTGCGCAGGCTCAACACGTTGGTAAGATAGAGGCTGCTGCGATTCTTGTCCGCGGCCACATCACGGGTGAGGAGCGTACCCAGCCCATAGCGACTGATGATCTCGAAGAAGCCGTAAAGCGCCACCACGAAAAAGTACTTGCCCGTACCGTCCGGCCCCAGGAGGCGCACGTAGAGCATGGCAAAGGCAAAGTCAATGGCCTTGTTGGCCAGATTCAGCGTCATGGGAACCAAGGAATTTTTGGCCACCGTACGCACTTCGCCCGCAGTTGCCTCGGGACGGTAGAACTTGCCCCACGCCCAGTAAAGGAGGAGGAAAAGCAGGGTCATTCCCGCCAGAAAGCTGGCGTAGAGACCCAACTTAAAGCTCATGGGCGAGTAGACGAAGCGCACCGTCCACTGACCGGATTCCGGCAAATAGACCGTACGAAAAGCGCCGTCGGCACGGTGGATGGCGATCTCCTGCTCTTCATTTTCGCCCGCGCCGAAAGGACGCAGGTACGCTTTCCAGCCGGGAAAGTAGGCGTCGGTCAGCACCAGCCAGCCCCGGTCGCTCAGGTTGACGTCCACAAAAACGTCGTTCGCGGTGTAGCGGCTGATCTGGGCCTGGGTCGCCTGGGGCCCGGCACGGATTAAACCGGCTTCATCCCTGGGCGCTTCTTCGATGAAGACGACGTCGCGCAAGTCACTCTCCAGCAAAGGCTGATCGCCGGCGGGCGCGACCCGAGCTTCAGGCACGATAAAGGCCCGGGGCATAACCTCCCGATTTTCATAGACGCCCGCGCTTGCGTCCCGGTAAATTTCCGTCCAGGTCGGGTTGGGAATAAACTGCTCGGTGATGACGTACTTGACGTTGAGCAGATCCAGCAGCGGATTATCCAGGATCGCGTAGGGATCGCCGGCGGCATTGCTGTAAAGCGGCGCGATGCGGTTAAAGAGCAGCTCGTTATCCTGCGGCGCGATACGGTTCATCAACTCCGCGTACTGGCGGGGAATCACCGAATCGTAGCCGCGCACGTCCTGCCAGCCGTAGTACATCCCCACATTGGCGTTAAAGGTCTTGCGGCCGGGCAGGTTGAAAGTGGTAAAGCGCCAGGGCGTGGCGGAGACCGGCGCCTGGAGATCAGAGATTCCTTCCCGCTCGTTGAGGAATCGAACCGCGGGCGGCGGATCGACGCGGGGATCCATGGCTGTAGGCGAAGCCGGATTGAAGCGTCCATGGGCCAGCCACAAATCCGTAAAAATCAGGGCAATCAGCGCCAACGCCCAAATGCCCCATTTGGCCCCGCTCTCCGCGCCGCCTGCTTCCCGGACCTTATGCCGGACCATACCCCACAGAAGCGCACCGCCCGTCAGCGCAATCGCCCCGAAATGGAGCAGATTTCCCGCCTGGTAGCTCCAAAACATCGCGCCGTCGGCAAAGGCCATCCGGGCCAGATCGCTGCCGTCTACAATGCGCTGCCCCAGCGCGATGAACGTTGCGGGCAGAAAGTAACTCACCGCGACCAGCAATAAAACGGCCAGGCCGGTGAAGGCGCTTATGGCGGCCAGGAGGCGGGTTAGAAATGAAAGATTGAAGATTGAAGGTTGAAGGTTGAAGATTCGGGATTGGGAGATTGGAGATTGGAGATTGGGAGATTGGGAGATTGGGGAGGGCGGCGTCGCGCGGTGATCCGGACGGTCGGCCCGTGATAAGCGGTTCTCCGCTCCATTAACAATTAAGTATTCACTATTCTCCATTAACCATTTATCAAGCCCATAAGCCGCAAGGACAGCCATGCTCACCGTGAAAGGGAACACCCAGCGAAAGGGGCTATGCAACTGATTCCAGCCCGGCACGCCGTAATAGAGCAGGGCATAGAGAGGCGTACCAAAGGCAAAGAGCAGGGAGAGGAACGCCAGCCCGCCGAAAAACCAGGCGTGGACCGCGCGAAAGCCGCGTCGGGCGGCGGGCCGGGTTACCCCTGCAATAAAGCCCAGCAGCGCCAGCACCCAGGTCATGAGTCCCAGGTAGTTGGCGCCCTCCACGTAATTCTTGATCCCCCAGAAAATGGTGTGGTTGACCTCGCCCAGTGCGTTGGTCATGGCCAGGCGGCGTTGCAGCGACCAGAGGTCGATCCACTGATGGTGACTGGGATTGCCGAAAACGTTGGGCAGGGCAAAGGTCAGCACGTGACGTGACGGCCATGCCCAGCCTCGCACCTGGGCCAGGGTGGCCGAGCCGTCCCTGAAGTTCAGGGGCAGCAGCTCCAGCAGGGGCAGCAGCTGCACGCCGCCCAAGGCAATGCCAAAAACGGCCATTGTCAACAGCCAGGCCGCGAGTTTGAGGATGCGGGGCGTAACGCCGGATGATTGAAGAGTAAAGATTGAAGATTGGGTATCCAGGTCAGCCGCATCCGCTCCCGATCCCTGCTCACCCCAATCTTCAATCTTCAATCTCTGATCTTTTAACCTCCGCCATGCCGCGCCGAGCCGCACAGCGCTATATGCCCCGGCCGTCATCAGCGTGTAGTAGATCAACTCCGGATGACCGGCGAGAACGGTGAGACCGATAACCGCCGCGCCCAGAAAAACATAAGGAATGGGGCGGAAGGATTGGGTCCCTTTTTCCTCCTGCTTGCGGATAATGATCTCGATGACGGCCAGGAGGAAGGGAAGCCAGGGCGCAGCCGCGATGAACATGGTGAAGACCACGCTCGCGATCAAGAAGCCGCTGAACATATAGATGACGCCGCCCGCCAGCGCGGCCGGCGGACGCAAGCCCAGCGTGCGGGCAAAGACATACAGGCCCGTTCCCGCCAGCCCGATCTGCAAGGCTGTGAACCAGCCGTAAGCCGCGGTGAGGGGCAAAACGAGAAAGAGCAGGCTCAGCGGATAGAAGACGCTGGCCTGACCGCCCGCCATAAATGGCATGCCCGTAAAAATCTGGGGGTTCCACAGGGGGAATTGGCCGTCGGCCAGGGTCCGGCGCACGTGCTCTTTCCAGACTGCATTTTGCAGCACCAGATCGCTGAGGAGATCGTTGTGGGGAATGAGATTGGGGTAGATCGACCGCCACGGCTCAAAGCCGGCCAGGTTGTCGAAAGGCAGGAGCGTGCGCCCGCTGAGCCCGGGTGCAAGGGTCGGCGCAAACCAAAGCAGCGCCAGCCCGAAAAGCATCAGGACCGCCACGATATCCTGGCGATAGGGACGAAGACGATTCAACATGGGCGGAAAAAATCAGCGGCTGCGATCCGCGGCCGGATGGACCAGCAGACACGAATCGGCTGCCTCCATGCCCGCGCTTTCATCCTGCGGGTCATGCGCCGCGGCCCGTCGATCAAGATGACGATAGCGGCGGCGGATTTGCCACGTACGCCAGGCTGACTCCAGCTTGACGGGCATATCCAGCTTGCTTTGACCGATACGCCGATCCTCGAAATGGATGGGCAATTCAATCAGGGCGAAGCCCAGCTTTTCGCAGAGATAGGCCATCTCCACCTGGAAGCTATACCCGTTGCTGCGAATTTCATCCAGCCCGATGGCATGGAGCGCATCCCCGCGCCAAAGCTTGAACCCCGCGGTCATGTCGCGCACGCGCAGGCCGAGGATGGCCCGGCTGTAGAGATTGGCCCAACGGCTGAGCAGCTTTCGCCCCCAGCCCCAACCTTCATCCAGGGATCCGCCGGGTACGTAGCGACTGCCGATCACCACGTCAGCGTCGGTGGAGCGCATGACGCCCAACATTTGGGGGATGTACCCGGGTGCATGGCTAAAATCGGCGTCCATCTGCACGACATACTCGGCGCCGTCAGCCAGGGCCCGGGTCATGCCTGCGATGTAAGCCGTACCCAGCCCGCCCTTGCCCGTGCGATGGATGACCGTCATTTGGGGGCGTCCGCCGTTTACCACGGCAGCGTAGCGCCTGCACAACTGGTCAGCGATTACGCCCGTCCCGTCGGGCGACGCATCATCCACGATGAGCAGTTGCAGGCCCGGCACGCCCAAATCAAAAACGGCGTCGGCCATGGCCGGCAAATTGTCGGCCTCGTTATAGGTGGGAATGACCACAGTGAGCCGGAGGTCATCCGGCAGGCGTTTCACAATATCGTGCAGGCGATGTGCATTCATGCAGTGCGTACTCTCCGTTCCAGGCCGTCAGCGGGCCGAACGGAAATTTTATCATGCACGCGGGAGGCGGGCTAAATTGCAGAGAGGAAGACGGGACTCAACCCGTTCGCGTTGCCCTTCTTCCGGCCGCCCACGCCGAATAACGCCACTTTTCACGCAGGAAGCCGTTGAGCAAATCGAATACAGAACCATCGCCGAAAAAGTGATCCCGGTATGCGCCCCGGCCCAGAAAGCCGGTTTCCCGTTTGAGGAGTCTGAGTCGCAGCTTGTTTTCCGGCAGGTGATTCTTGCCGTGGAGCACATCAAGAAACGGAATAGGCATCCATTCCACCGCTTCCAGAATCGCGCATATTTCCGCGGTAGCGGCCGCGGTTGCGGCAGGATTATGGACGTCCGTCGCTTCCACAATCGTGTCGATGCGGTCGGCGATCCGATCAAATTCGGGAAAACCGCCGCCCGCCAGCTTGAGCCGGCGCGCGCCGGCAAAATAGTCGGCAGCCGTGGCAGACTGATTGCGGATGCTAAGCAGCTTGACCAATTCCGTATATGCGCCCAGGAGCCAAAGCACGGAATAGGCGGACCAGAGGCGATAGTCGGCGAAGGACTTGTACGCGTTGGCAATCAGGCGATCGTTGACGCGGATATACGCAAGCGTCGTTTCCTCCAACGGCTGAAATGTGGCCGCCGAATAGTCGCCGCTCTCCTTGGCTGTAAGCAGAAGGTGGGCCAGCAGGCACGTACTCATCATAGAGACGTAGAGGCCCTTGGAGAAAAGAGGATCGATAAAGCCGACGGCGTGCCCCAGGAGCGCAAAGCGGTCGCCCACTACCCGGGTGGAGGAATACTGGATGCGCCCCGTGCGCGTCCACGGCCGCACGGCCTGGGCGCGCGCAAACTGGCGTTCGATATCGGGATATTGGGCAATGAAGGCGCGAAATTCCTCTTCGGGCGTCAGATCGGGCCGGGGCGGATAGAGGCGCGGATCGAGCATCAGCCCTACGCTGCAGAGGGGATTGGTGGCCCGGCGGTGGTTGTTAAACGGAATCACCCAAAGCCAACCGCCCTCAAAAACATGGTGCAAGGTTCCCTCCGCCACGCTGAAGGGCAGGCCGTATTGGGATTGGGACGCGCCGACAGCGTGGAAATCGGGCACGCCCACCATGTGGGTAAAGAGCGCGCGAGAGTGAGTCTGCAAGTCCGTGGTGCGCAGATCGTACTGATCGGCCAGCAACGAGCGAAAACCGCCGGCATCTACGACGTAGTTCGCGGCAATGGAGCCATCCGCCGTCTCCACCGTGACGCCGTCAGCATGAATGGCGACGTTCTGCACCGGCGTATTCTGGCGCACGGTTGCGCCGTAGGCAATGGCCGTGGTCAACAGCAGCGCGTCGCTGTCCTGGCGAAAGATATGCAGCTCGTGGCCGTGGGGTTGACGCGGGATAACGGCCTGAAGGGTATGGGCGAGATCGTGGGGCGCGCCGGCCTGATGGTGCAGATAGCTGAAGTGGCGCTTGACGCCGTGGGAAGTGCCGATGCGCGAAAAGTAATGCTCGGAGCTGAAGTAGGCCAGCTCGGGTACGTCATAGAGTTCGGCCAGCGAGCGCATGGCTTCCGACGTTTCCAGGATCATGGATTCGCCGATGGCAAAACGAGGATGGCTCTTGGCTTCAAAGATGATCACATTCTGGCCGTGGCGCGCCAGAATCGCGCCCAAGGACGAGCCGGCAATGCCGGAGCCGATGATGGCCACATCATAACGTTGCTGCATATCCTATTCCGTAATTTGTTGCTTTGACTCCCCGCTCTGGCCGTATGCACCGCGCGCGGGATGGAACTGCCAGTAGGCGCAGTAAATCACCCACAGCAAACCGACAACTAAGCCTGTGCGGACCAGGAAGGAGAGGACGTCATGAGCAATCAATTCGAGTGGGTGGAGAAACATGATGCGGGCCTCGTACTCCATACAAGCGTAACGGCGTCAACCTATCGAAAAAACGCATGCAGGAAACAGACCGGTTCCACTCGATTTGAACGGCGAAGCCTGCACGACCGGGTTAATAGGTAGTTGTAGGGGAGTAGCCTACCCCAGCGTAGGGTAAAGGTCTGTGTTCCAGCGCACAGTGTAGGCCCAAAAAATTAAATACAAGATGAATACAAAAAGGCCCGGCTTCGATATCGCCGGGCCTTTTTTACTGTTTAATGCCCACAATCGATTAGCGCAAATCCCGCAATTCTTCGTACAGCTCCCGTTCCCGCTCGCTGAGTTGGGTCGGAATCCGAATCTCGATCCTGGCCATAAGATCGCCGCGCTCATCAGGATTCTTGAGGCGGGGCATGCCCAGCTTGCGCAGGCGAAAAGTTTTCCCGCCCTGGGCGCCGCCGGGAATGGTCAGCATCACTGCCCCGTCCATGGTCGGCACCTGAACTTCGCCGCCCAACACCGCGGTGTAGACATCAACCGGGGCCTCCACCACCAGGTTATCGCCCTCGCGGGTGAAGCGGGGATCTTTCTCTACCGTGACCAGAAGGATGATATCACCGCCGCCGCCCGCACCGCGCATGCGCACTTTGGAGCCGGTCTTAACGCCCCGGGGAATCGTCACCTCGAAGCGGCTGCCGTCCGTAGCCTCCAACATGCGCGTCGCGCCGTGGAAAGCCTCTTGCAGCGTCACCGTGACGGGCGCTTCGGCGGCCTTGGGCTGAGCCCGAGGGGGCTGGGCCGTGCGCGGATCGTATTGGTAGTAGCCGCCGCCGAAGGGATCAGCCTGGCCGCCGCCCATTCCGGATCCCATACCGCCGCCGCCGAAAAGCGCATCAAAGAAGCTGGAAAAGCCGCTGCCGCCGGCGCTACGTCCGCTGCCCCGGCTACTGCGCCCGCCGCCCAATCCGCCCAGTCCCATTTGGCGCAGAATCTCGTCCAACTCTTCAGGCGACATCTGCACGCCGCCGCCCATTCCCCCCATGCCGCCCATTCCCGGACCGCCGGGAGCGCCGGGACCGCCCGCACCGGCCCGGGCATACTGTTCCCACTGTGCGCCGAAGCGATCGTATTGCTTGCGCTTCTCCGGGTCCGAGAGAACGGTATACGCCTCATTGATCTCTTTGAAGCGACTTTCCGCAGCGGCATCATCCGGATTGCGGTCAGGATGATATTGCTGCGCCAGTTTGCGAAAAGCTTTTTTGATGGTTTTTTCGTCGGCGTTGCGGGATACGCCTAACGTTTCGTAATAATCTCTAACCTGCATATAAGTCCCTCTACTTTCTCATAGAACGCGGATTCAGCCGATGAAGCGCTCACCGGAGAAATTCGGCCTGCTCGTGCTATCCTGCGCTGATCATGACCCGAGCCGGGCGAAGCACCCGATCCCCATCCCGATAGCCCGCCTGGAGCACGTGGCTCACGTGGTCGGCGGGAACGTCGGCGGACGGCTCCTGACCGACGGCCTCGTGGAACGCCGGATCAAAAGGCGCGCCCAGGGCCTTCATCCGTTCCACGCCGTAACGCTTGAGCGTCTCCAAAAAGGCGTGGCGGGTGGCCTCAATATTCTTGACGAATTCCTGCTGCGCACCGTCTTCAGTCTCACCCGCGTGATTGAGCGCCAGGTCCAGATGATCGGCCAAAGGCAGCATATCTTCAAGGATGCGATTGCGCTCGTTGCGCACGTCCTGCTCCTTACGCTGTTCCCAGCGCTTGCGCATATTTTCCATATCGGCCTGCAAGCGGACGAATTTCTCTTGCCACTGGGGGGCTTCTTCCGCCAAAGTCACGCGTTCTTCTTCCAGTTTTTGGCGTGCGGCCCGCTCAAAGAGCAGTTCGCTTTCCGTTTCTTTTAAGCTTTCGCCCTGCTTATGCAGCGCTTCATTTTTAATGTTTAATTCCTGCTCCAGCATGCGCACCTGTTTGGCGTACTCATCTTCTTGTCCGCTGCGGGTTTGGCTCTGCTCCAGCAGGGTGCGGTAGCGATTGCCCAACTCTTCCAGATTGGCCTGGCTTTCGCGGAAAGCCGCGGCAAGCTGTTCAAAATCCTGCATGGTGGGCACGCGCCGGCCGCCGGATGAACCGCCTCGGGCCATGCCGCGCCACGGGTCAAACGGATCGTAATAATTTGCCATGCTCTCCCTACTTCCTTGTCTAAAAAAGCGGGCGAAGCATACGCCCCGCCCGCTTTGCCGGTTGGTCTATCAAACCGGGTATCTTTTATCGTGCAGCGATTCGGCGCTGCGCCAGGCGCTTATTCGCCCAATTATACCTGGCGATATTCGCCTTCCACAACGTCATCTTCGCTGCCCGAACCGTTGTCGGCGGCTCCGGCGTCGCCCATATCCGGGCTGCCGGCATCGTCAGCCGCCTGCTGCTGATAGATCTGCTGAGTCAGCGCATGGCTGGCCTGCTGCAACTGCTCCATCAACTGCTTGATGCGATCGACGTCGCTGCCTTCCTTGGCCTGGCGCAGATCCTCAACCAACTGCTCGATCTGGCCCCGGTCGGTGGTGGGCACCTTGTCGCCCAGTTCGCTGAGCGCGCTCTCGGTCGCGTAGAGCAGATTGTCCGCATTGTTGCGGGCTTCCACCAAATCGCGCTGCATGCGGTCGTCGGCCTCATGATCCTTGGCCTCGCGCACCAAGCGATCCACCTCATCCGTAGAGAGGTTGGTCGATGCCGTGATCTTGACGCTCTGCTCCTTGCCCGTGGCCTTGTCCTTGGCGTTCACGTTGAGAATACCGTTGGCGTCAATGTCAAACGTCACCTCAATCTGGGGCACGCCCCGGGGCGCCGCCGGGATACCGTCCAGGCGGAAATTGCCCAGAGTTTTGTTCTGGTTGGCCATGGGCCGCTCGCCCTGCAACACGTGCACATCTACCGCGGTCTGGTTATCCGCCGCCGTGCTGAAGACTTCCGTCTTCTTGGTCGGGATGGTGGTGTTGCGGGGGATGAGCACCGTCATCACGCCGCCCAACGTCTCCAGACCCAGGCTCAAGGGCGTCACGTCCAGGAGCAGCAGGTCGCTCACCTCGCCGCCCAGGACGCCGGCCTGCACGGCCGCGCCGATGGCCACAACCTCATCGGGATTCACGCCCTTGTGGGGCTCCTTGTTGGTCAGCTTGCGCACAAGGTCCTGAATCATGGGCATGCGGGTCGAACCGCCGACCAGCACCACCTCGTCCAGGTCGCCGGCGCCGATGCCGGCATCCTTCAACGCGTTCTGGAAGGGCATCTTGGTGCGCTCGACCAGATCTGCGGTCAACTGCTCGAACTTGCTGCGGCTCAAGGTCATCTGCAGGTGCTTGGGGCCGCTGCTGTCCGCCGTAATAAAGGGCAGGTTGATTTCGGACTGGGCCACGGACGAAAGTTCAATTTTTGCCTTTTCCGCCGCCTCGCGCAGGCGCTGTACGGCCTGACGATCCTGGCTCAGGTCAATCCCCTGTTCCTTTTTGAATTCACCTTCCAACCACTGAACGATGCGCTCGTCCCAGTCGTCGCCGCCCAATTGGGTGTCGCCGTTGGTGGATTTCACTTCGACCACGCCGTCGCCCACTTCCAGAATGGAAACGTCGAACGTGCCGCCGCCCAGGTCGAAGACCAGAATGGTCTCATCTTCCTGCTTGTCCAGGCCGTAAGCCACGGCCGCGGCAGTCGGCTCGTTAATGATGCGCAGCACTTCGAGGCCGGCAATCTGACCGGC
>JAGRCP010000062.1:12639-27306 GCA_020433455.1 Caldilineaceae bacterium
GCTGGCTGTCGTTGAAGTAAGCGGGCACGGTGATAACTGCTTGCTTTACCTCTTCGCCCAGGTAGGACTCGGCGTCCCGCTTGAGCTTGCCCAACACCATCGCGCTGATTTCCTGGGGCGTATAGACTTTGCCCTTGATCGGCACTTCGATGCGAGCATCATGGTTTGGCCCCTCAACAATATGATACGGAACCATCTTCATGGTGCGTTGGGTTTCGGGATCGTCAAAGCGGCGACCCATCAGACGCTTGGCTGAAGAGATTGTGTTCTCCGGGTTCACCACTGCCTGGCGTTTGGCGGTTACGCCCACCAGGCGCTGACCGTTCTTGTCAAACGCCACGACGGAAGGCGTTGTGCGGTTGCCCTCAGCATTGGCGATAACGGTCGGATCGCCGCCTTCCATGACGGCGACAACGCTATTGGTGGTGCCCAGATCAATTCCGATAATCTTACCCATGTTGGTTATTTCCCTCCGAAAATTATTATTTGACTCAATAAGTACAATATAACTTGTGCCCCTGCTTCAGTAACTGCTGGAGTCACCTTTTGACACTGGAACCAGTGTACTCCTTTTTCATATGTCTGACATTGGGTTTCCATTAGCGAAGTGTTTGAATTTATCTTTTTGCTCTGTGGTACACTTCAAGCAAATGCAGTTCTTGCGGAGTTTATACGCGATGCGGTCAGCGCATGGGGCGTGAATTCCGGCAGATCTGTGCATGTTCAGTCTTGAAAAATAAAGAGGGACTCTAATGAGTAACCAAATTGCCGTTTTTATTGATTTCGAAAATGTCGCACTCTGGGCGGAGCAGGAATTCCTGGATCTGGAACTGACGCCGCTCATGGATTTTTTGGCCGCGCGCGGTCAGATCGCCGTCAAAAAAGTGTACGGCGACTGGAGCCGCTTCTCGCGCTACCGGGAAGATTTAATGAATAACGCCGTCGATCTCATTCAGATCTACAGCGTACGCGCGGGCAAAAACCGGGCCGATATCCGGCTGGCGCTGGATGCGTTTGAATTCGCCCTCACCCACGAGTTTATCGACACCTTTGTCATCGTCTCGGGCGACAGCGACTTCGGGCCATTGGTCAACCGACTGCGCGAGCGGGGACGCTATACCCTGGGCATCGGCCCGCGCGATGTGACCCATCCGCTGCTCATCAAGGCCTGCGATGAATTTATTTATCTGGAAGATATTCTGGAGGAGCAAACCGGACTGAATGCCGTGCTCACCCTGGACCCGGAGATCGTCCAGCGCACGCTGAGCAGCGCGCTGCGCATTCATGAACAGCAGGGCGATCTGCCCGTTCCCTTATCGACGCTGCTCAAGACCCTCATGCTGCTGGAGCCGGCTTTCGGCCAGGCGAAGCTGAATACGATCCAACTTCAGGAGTGGCTCAACGGCTTCAGCGAGATCGTCACGGTCTTAACCAAAGACGGCCGGACCTACGCCATGCCCGCGGATTTTGTCGGCATAACGGGCGATGAACTGGACGGCTATTTCGAGATTGACGAGAGCCTGATGGAAGAGAGCGACGGCGAGATTCCCAAGCCGTCTCTGCGCCTTCAGTATCGTCAGATTTTCAACCGCCTCAAGATGACCTCGGTTGACTTTACCACCCGCCGGGATGTGCTGCGCGACATCTACCGCGAGCTTCACGCCCGCCCCGGCGTGCGCACGACCGACCAGCTGCTGGAGGACCTTTGCGTGGCATATGAGCAGCAGGGCCTGCTCCGCAGCAAAACGACCCTGCGCCAAATTTGGCAGATGGGCTTTCGCCAGCGCGCGTTTGATTATGGAGACAAGGTTGCGTCGGTGCACGTGCCGGTCCGCCTGGACGAGGACGTGCAAAGCGAAGCGGACTTTGTCCAACGCGCCGAGTCCGGGTTCGTCTATGCGGTGATCAATGCCGGCCTGCCGCTGGAGAAGAATGAGCTGGCGGCCATCCTGCTCAACGACAGCGAAGAGACAGGCTACATCGATGAGTTGCTCAAGGACCTCAGCGAGCGGGAGCTAATCGAGGAGCGGGACGGCGTCTATCTGCTGCCGGGTCATAATGCCATCCCTTTTCGGGAGGAGCCGGTTTTTCGTCCGATCCTCCACGACATGAAGCAGATGTCCCTCCCCGATAATCTGCCCCACACGCTGGACAAGGCCCGCTCACTGGCCAAAACGGCCATGCTCCAGCGTTCGCAGGACTTTGCCGCTTCGGCGCGCAGCTACCTCTGCGCGTGCAAACTGCAATGGGAGGCGGTGGAGGAAAACCGCGCCGGGGCCACGCTGGAGGACCTGCGCTGGTATCTGGCCTCCTACGCTTCGGTCAAGGCCGGCGAACTCTCCCAAATTCATCGGGATTACGCCCGTTCGCGTCCCTACTATCTGGTCTTTTTCAATTTGGTGCAGGAGGATGATCCCCTGTGGGGACGCATGCGCGGGCTGATCAATCCCATGCTTTCCTATTACTGGATCAATGCCTGGCGCGAGTTGGGCCTTAACATGATCAGCCCGGGCTCGGGCCCCGCGTCTCCGGCCGAAATCGCGGTACTGGCCGCGACGAATGACAATCAGCAACTCTGCGCCCTCTGGTTTGAGATGACCAATGAACTGGCCCAGATCAACCCGGGCCTGTTGCTCCGGGTCATCAGCCAAATCCGCCTGGGCCGCACGGAAAATCCCCAGGCCATGCAGGTGGCCGAAACGCTGGAACATATGTTGATGCAATAACAGGGGAATGCGTTTACGTCTCGCGGCGCGAGCGTATGTAAAGCGCCATAGCGGTTAATCCCAGCGCGCCGATGCCGCCCACGCCCAGAGCGGAGAAGCAGAGGGTCATAAGCAGGATATTCTCGGTTCGGGGTTCGTCGGTGCGAGTCGGCGCAGAGTTGAGCACAGCCGTAGGCAAGGGCGTGAATGTGGCGTTGGGATCAACGCTCCCGCCGGTAGGCGTCGCAGTAACAACGATGTAGTCAGGATTGCCTTCGCCTTGCGCCTGGGCCACGGCCACGCCGTCGCCCGTTGCACTATCGGCTACTGGATTATCGACCAGTGCGCCGGCGTCCGTCACCGGTTCATTAACCATCTCCGTGGGAAGTTCAGGCGGCGCTTCCACAGGAGCCTGAGTAACCTGCGTCAGAGGAGATGCCTGGTCCTGCACGGCGATTCCCGTCAGCGTCAGCGCAGGCACAGCCGCACCAGGGTCCGCGGTCGGCGGGTCGAGAGGCGACTCCGGGTTATCGGGTATAGGGGGCGGCGCTGGGGGCGCATCGGCCTGAGGAGGCGCACCGGGCGTAGCCGGGGGCGACTCGCCGATTTGGGTCGCGGTAGGTGTGGCCGTCATGGCCGCGGGCTGCGTCGGCGTCCAGGTAACGGTCGGCGTCAGTGTGGGCAGCACAGCATTGGGATCGATGGTCGGCGCAACAACGCCGGCCACCGGATTGATGATGATGGGCGTAGGCGTGCCGCCGATTTGCTGGACGGGCGGCGGCGTCAAGGGCCAGTCGGGATTGTAGGCCGGAGGCGCGTTATCCGGCTCCATATCCAAACCATAGCCGCACAGATCGCTGAATTCGGGCGGCTCCTCCGCCGACGTCAACTCCTGAATGCGAAAGCAATACGCAACGCCCGGCTCCAGCCCCTGATCGACCAGGTAGCTATAGGCTGCGCCGGAATCCAGCCCGCCGACCGCGGGGAGCGTGGCGATGGAGTGATACGCGTCATCGGGTTCGCCCGCCAGCTTGCAGAAAATTTCAAAGCCCCACAGATTGTATTCGCTGAGCGTGGCCCACTCCAGCAGGACGCCGGCGGGCTGCCCCCTGCCCGTCACGTAAGCGGGCACCCATCCGGCCAGTGCAGGCTGAAACAGAGCCCCCATGACGAGGCAGAGGAGCGCAATCCCGATTCCACGGAGCAGAAGGCGGGGAAGCCATATGGTGTGGTCACGAACAGCCAATCCAGATCGGTTCTTCACAAGCAATTTATCGATATTTTTGGCCTGATCCCCCTTACGCTATGGAAATAATCAGGCCACGTTAACATTTCACCGCAGCAAAGTATAGCATAGCCGCCGTGATCTTACCCTCGCTCTTTCAGCAACAGCGTGACGTCGTGGACTATCTCATCGGACGGGGCCGTGTGGGAAAGGGTCAGGCGCAGCCGCCCCTGCTTGTCAATGATATAGACCCATCCCGTATGATCGATAAGATAGTCAATACTGCTTTCTTCATCCGTCAGGTAGTTTTTCTCGGCATAGACGCCATAGGCCTGCTTGACCGCGGGCAAATCCGCTTCAGACACGTGCACCCCGTAAAAGTCCGGATTGAACGCAGTCACATACTCGGCCAGGCGTTCAGGCGTATCCCGCTCCGGATCAACCGAAACGAAGACAACGGCAATATTCTCCTGGTCATCGGGCAGGGCCTGATAAACCTGCATCATGTTGGCCAGGGCCAGCGGGCAGATATCGGGGCAGAACGTATAGCCGAAGAAGACTAGCGTAACCTTGCCCTTTAGATCCGCAATGGAAAACTCGCTGCCGTCCTTGTTGATTCCGTTAATGGCCGGCGCCTCCCGGGGCGGATCATACTCAGTGGCGTTAAAGCTTTCGCTCCGGCAGCCGGCCGACAAGATAGCGATAAGGAGCAGCGCCAATACAGGGCCGACAAAACGCCTGGCGAATCCCAGGGAAGATTCATGTAGGGATTCCGCCGGAGAAAGAGTCCTAAAATTTCCGTCACGGCATTCATGCTGAACTGTACGGAGCCGACGACGGTTGATCCCCCAAAGGTGAATCTGCCAAAGATTGATCTGAAGTTGCTTGTTCATTTTCTACGCTCCCAAACTTTCGCTGATGATTACAGCCGGGCGTTTGTTAGCCCGGTCGATTGCGTCCTAACTGCATGACCCGCTCCCACAGGCTGGGTTCGCGCGGGGCAACGGTTGCCGTGGGCTGCAACAGGGCGCCGTTATCGAAGATCAGGCCGCTGGGCGTGCGCGAGTACAGCAGCGGCAGCCCCCATGCGATACCACCTTCAACCGTGGCCAGCGCCTTGCGTGCATCCGCGACGGCCCCGGCAATCGGCTGATAGCCGGCTAAGCCATGATAAAGGCTGCTGAAAAAGGCCGCCGACTCAATTTGTTCCAGGGCCTGCGGCACGGCAATGGCCGCGGGCGTCTGGCGCAGGACCATGTTGTACGCCGCCTGGGCGAAGGGATTTCGACGAATGCCGTCGGCGAAGTTATCGCACGACTGGAGGATGGTCAAGCGCAAGGGATAGTGATCGCGCAGGAGCGTTCCAAGATGCATCCCGCTCACCGTACGGCCGCGCTGAATCTGATCTTCAAAAACGAGTTGGCCGTCATCGCTCAGGGGATTGTCCACGCCGTGGCCGATAAAATGCAGCACGTGATATGGCTCGTTGCGCAAGCGCCGTTGCAGTTCAAAAAGCGAAGGCTTGGCCAGGCGCTCTAACAGAAGATGGCGATCATGCACCAATGGGCCCACCGAGTCCACCAGGTTCAGCCACTGCTGCCGGCCCTCGAAAGGCGCATAGGTGTCAGGCTCGGCCACAACCACCAGCACGCGCAGGGGGGGCTGAACGGGAATGGCCCCAATGCGGTGCATGAGATCCAGATGGCGCATAAAGGGGGTGCGCCCGGACAGAGTGAGGAAAGCCGCGGTTTCGTCATCAAAAAGGAATTCCCACGGCAGGTAGCGCAAATCGGGCGTCTGGGTCAGGTCCAGTCGCAGGCAAAGCGCGGCCTGAGCCTGCTGGGCCAGGCGCGTCATGTGGCGATAGGCAACGCTCAACTCCTCCGGGATCAGGGAATGGAAGAGCCGCTGCCCTACTTCCCGGGCAATCCGGCGCTGTTGGGAAAGCTCCATCTCCCGCCTGCGCTCGACCGCGCCCCAGATATGATCTAAATCCTGCTCGGAGAGGGGCGGAACAAAGCGCGTGGAAATTTCCCCCTGGGGACCGTTCACCAGGGTGATGAGATAACCGTCATCCGTTTCGCCAATCGTCAGATCAAAGTTATAGTAAACGGGTTCCATTACCTACTATTGTAGCGTGCTAAAATCAACAAGGCTAATCGATTATCACCCAAGGAATAACTCAAACCCTATGAACATCTTTGTTACCGGCGGGGCCGGCTTTATCGGCAGCCACCTGGTGCGCGCGCTGCTGGAGCGGGGCGACCACGTCTCGGTGTTGGATAATCTGAGCACCGGGCGCTTCGCCAATATTGAGCCCTTTGTCGGCCATCCGCGCTTTCACTTCGCGATCGACGATCTGCGCAATGCACTGGTATTGGACCGCCTGGCCGCTGAAAGCGACGCCATCGTCCATCTGGCCGCGGCGGTAGGCGTGAAGCTGGTGGTAGAGCAGCCTACCGAGACCATCGAAACCAACGTGCTGGGGACTCACGCCGTATTGCGGGTGGCCCGCCGCTATCGCTGCCGCACCCTGCTGGCCAGCACCAGCGAAGTCTACGGCAAGGGCGTGTCAATTCCGTTTCAGGAAGATGATGACCTGCTGCTGGGGCCGTCCAGCCGCAGCCGCTGGAGCTATGCAGCCAGCAAGCTACTGGATGAATTTTTGGGCCTGGCCGCCCACCGGGAATACGGTTTGCCCGTTGCCATCGCACGCTTCTTCAACACCGTGGGGCCTGGGCAGAGCGGACGCTACGGCATGGTCGTGCCCCGCTTTGTGCGTCAGGCGTTACGCGGCCAGGCGCTTACCGTCTACAGCGACGGTTCCCAGAGCCGCTGCTTCTGCCACGTAGCCGATACGGTGCGCGCACTCCTGGCGCTGCTGGACCGGCCGGAGACGACAGCGGGGCAAGTCTTCAACATCGGCAGCACCCAGGAGACGACCATCACCAAGCTGGCGCAGCAGGTCATCAAACGGACAGGCGGCCCGGGTGAGATCGTCTACGTTCCCTACGGTCAAGCCTATGCGCCCGGCTTTGAAGACATGCAGCGGCGAGTACCCGACATCGCCAAAATCAGCCGGGCCATTGACTGGCAGCCGACCCGCGATTTGAACAGCATTCTGGATGACGTTATCGCGTATGAACAAGCGCGCCTTGACGCAGGAGCAGCGCAATGAAGCTGGCTCTGATTTCCGACATCCACGGCAATTTAACCGCGCTGGACCGGGTTTTGACCGCCCTGGCGGAAGAGGGGATTGAAGAAATCGTCTGCCTGGGCGATGCGGCCGTATCCGGTCCGCAGCCGCAGGCCGTGCTGGCCCGCCTGCGCGAGCTTGAATGCCGGGTGGTTCTGGGCAATGCAGATGCCGAGGCATTGACGTTACCCGACAAGCCGCCCGGCATGGATGAGCGCATCCGGGAGATCGGCCTGTGGAGCATTCGTCAACTCTCCGCGGACGACCTGGCCTTCATACGCACCTTTCAGGATCAGGTTGCCCTCACGTTGGGCGCTTACTCATTTTTAGGCTTCCACGGCTCGCCTGCATCCTTCAATGACATCATCAACGTCGCCACGCCGGAAGAAGAGTTGGCGCGCTATTTTGCGCCCTACAGCGCGCAGATATTGGCCGGCGGTCATACCCACGTGCAGATGGTGCGCCGCTATCGTGACGCCCTGCTCATCAACCCGGGCAGCGTGGGGCTGCCGTGGGAAAAGGCGCACAGCAGCGAAGACCTATACAATCCCTTGCGGGCGGAATATGCCGTCCTCACCATAGAGGGCGGCGACCTGCGCGTGGAATTACGCCGCGTTACCTATCCGTTTGATGGCTTGGCCGCGGCCGTGCACGATCAGACCATGCCCCACGCAGAGTGGTGGCTGTCGGATTGGCGATGAGGGGATTTTTTCTGTGCCGGCCGAATAGGGCATCCTTTACCGGTTAAACAAACAAGGCCCCGCCTCAATGAGGCGGGGCCTTGTTGCTTCTTATGCGCTTACTTGAGTTCCTTGCGCGTATAGCCCAAAATCTGGCGGGCGACGATGAGCGTGTTGATCTGCCCCGTCCCCTCATAGATGTCGTTGATCTTGGCATCCCGCATCCACTTTTCCACTAGCAGGTCAGTGGTGTACCCCAGGGGTCCCAGCAGTTCCACGGCTTTTTGGGTGACAAGGGTTACGACCTTCCCCGCCTTGACCTTGGCCATGGACGAGACGAGCTTGTTGGGCTCCCGTGCGTCCAGCAAAGCCGCGGCCTGGATCGTCAGCAGCCACGCCGCCTTGATCTGGGCTTCCATCTCCAGCAGGTCCGCCTGAACGGTGGTGAGTTGCCAACGCGGCTTGCCGTACTCCATCTTGACGCCGTGCTTGGCCAGGGTGTCGCGGGTATATTCAAACGCGGCCCGGGCAATGCCGATGGCGCTGGCCGCGACCAGAGGGCGGGTCGCATCGAAGGTCTTCATCGCGCCCTTAAAACCCTTGTTGCCCTGACCGGTGCGCACTTCAGGATCCCCCAGGAGATTCTCATAGGGGATGCGCGCATTGTCCAGAATAATGGTGGCCGTGTCGCTGGCGCGGATGCCCAGTTTCTCTTCGACCTTGGCGATAATCACATTGGGCGTGCCGGCTTCCACCACGAAGGGCTTCATGCCCGCGCGGCCCGCACGCTTGTCCACCGTCGCCCAGACGACCACCAGGCCGTCCGACTCTTCTAACGCCAGCTTGCCACTGGTGCAAAAGATCTTCTGACCATTGAGAATCCACTCATTCGTGTCCGGATCCAGCGTAGCCGTGGTCTGGATGTTGCTGGTATCCGAGCCGGCCTGGGGTTCCGTCATGGCCATGGCTCCCCACTTGGGCTTGCCCTCGGTAAAGCGCCGCAGGAAGCGTTCCAACTGTTCGGCCGTCCCGACGGCGTTAATCGCCGCGCCGGCCAGCGCGCTCATGGGAATGCAGAGATAGGCCCCGGCATCGCCCCAGCTCAAAAGCTCCACCAGGTGGATGGTTGCCAGATTCCCGATATCAGCACGCTCCGCTTTGCCGTTGCCGTTTGCAGCATGACCGTTCCCGTTGCCGTCACCGTTGCTCTTCCTGGCCAGACGCGCCAACGATGCCTCCAGACTGGCCTTTTCCATGAGTTTGGTCTGGGGCCACATCATGTTGACGAACTTCACGGGGCGCTCATGTTCGTGTTCATCCAGATAGCGGCTCTCAGGACGCATAACGTTCTCCGCGACAATGCGCACCTGCTGAAGCTGCTTTTCGACTGCATCGGGCGTTTCAAATTGAATAGACATCTGCTCTCTCCGTCACATAAGTAAAATCGCGCACGCGGCGATCGTTAATCGTTCACAATTACCTATTCGTCATTCCCTGTTACCTAAGCCATTACCAGCCCGTTCCACGTGGCAAAGCCTCGGCCGTTGCGCAGCCACAGCTCCACCGGGTGCTCGCGGATGTAACCATGGCCGCCCAACACTTGCAGCGCGGCGTCGGTCACCTCCAGCACCATCTTGTCCGCATATTCCTTGGCCAGATACGCGGCCCGGGTCGCGTCCTCGTTGTTGTCATACTTGTACGCCGCCTCCCAGACCAACATGCGGGTCGATTCGATCTCAATCGCCATATTAGCCAACATGAAGGCGATACTCTGACGGTGGGCGATGGGCTCACCGAAGGCGTAACGCTCCTGGGCGTATTGGAGGGCGTATTCATACGCAGCCTTGGCCTGACCGATGGCCATCGCCGCCAGATTGAGGCGTGAAACCGTGAGCAGGCGATTCAGACGAATGCCCTTCAGCCCGCCCAGCCGGTTGGCCTTGGGCACGCGTACATCCTTGAAGCTTACGTTGTAGACGGCCAGCGCATGCGCGCCCATCATGGTAATCCGCTCGCCCACGGTGATGCCCGGCGTGTCGCCCGGCACGATGAAGGCCTGGGTCGTCCCATTCTCCTGGGCATAGACCAGGAAAAGCTCGGCCTTATCGGCCAGGGGAACCATGGTCTTCTCGCCGTTGATGACAAATTCGTCGTCTTCTTTTTCCGCCGTCGTACGCAGATCGGCCGGATCGAACTGAATGACCGGCTCGACGATGGCGGCCGTGGCCCGGGGGAAGGTCTCATCGCAAAAATCGGGCAGAAACTCCTCTTTCTGCTTTTTGCTGCCGAAAAGGGCGATGGGAATGGCGAACAGGTTCGGCGTCAGCAGGTGGAGGCTGATGCCCACATCGCCCCAGCCCAGCTCCTCGAGATAGAGCGCGCTGGTCAATGCAGAGTACTCGCCGAAACCGCCGTAATCAGCCTCGATGCTGCCGGGCAGCAACCCCAGTTCCCAGCCCGTCTGCACCGTCTTTTCCGGCGCCGCCTTTGTCTCTTCAGCCTCGCGGTAGACGGGGCGCAACTGTTTTTCAGCGTAGCGATGGACAGTGTCCACCAGCATCTTCTGCTCAGAAGTCATGGTAAACGAGTACATGATCACTCCATTATTTGATCGGGAAACATTGACAAAACGGCGCGACAGGGAGCGCCGATGCAGGTCGGTTTTAACAGAATAGCCCTAAAATGTTGCAAGATCGTTGCGGAGTCGTTGAATGGGGAGCGCCGCCGAGGTAGTGGGAAGCGCCTACTGCAGGCCAGGACCGCGCCAAAGGGAAAGCGTACAGGCTTGGGTATCGGCCACGGCCAGCAGCAGATCGCCGCCCTGCTCCAGCACGGCGATGCCGGTGGGCGTGAGGAACGCTCCTTGGGGATCGATTTGCGCGATCGGACGGCCTTGGGTCGTGAAGCGCACAATGCGTCCGGCCGCGGGATCGCTGAGGAGGAAACCGCCGTCCGCTAACGCGGCAAAATGGGGACCGTCCATGCTCAGCGCACGCTGAACGGCTCCGATACTCCCATTGGCGGTGAGGTTCCAAAGGCGTCCGTCTTCGCTGGTCACGGCCCAGAGCGCGCTGGCCGTCGCCAACGTATCCGTGGGTTGGCCAATCCCCAGCACGCTTGCGGGGTCGCCAAACGCATTGCTGAGCGCGCCGGTTTCATCCAGCCGGACCACGCGCCCGCCGCCCGTATCCGCGACCAGCAGCGCGCCGGTTTCGTCTGCATCAAAGCCTCGGGGACGATAGAAGCCGGTCGATAGGGCCATTTGCGTGAAGGCGCCCGTCGCCGGGTCCAGTCGGTAAACCTGCTGGCTGCCGGCATCCAGCACGAGAAGCGCGCCGGCCGGACCCAGCGCAAGATCGCTGATCTCCTCCAACTGCTCATCGGCGTACACTGCATCCATGCTGCCGCTCAGGGTATAGGCGACCACGCGGCGATTGTCCGTGTCCGCGACGTAGATGCGCTGATGGGCCGGGCTGATGACCACGCCGTGGGGACGCGCAAACGCGTTCTCGCCGCTGCCGCATGCGCCCGTCTGCCAGAGGCGGATCAACGGCAGGTTCGGCAGATCGTCAGCCGGCCGGCCCGCCTGCACCTCCTCGCCGGTAAAGAGACGCGTGAGCGCGAAGCGATCGTCGCCTAACTCAGCGCCGACCAGAGGCGGCGGCTCGGGCAAGGGTTGGTCGATTGTCTCCAGGGGCGCGGTATAAGGCAGCAGATAGCGCGACGAAAGCAGGCGCGGCTCACTGCCCGGCGGCTGCCAGAGCAGCGTAAGCGCCACGTCGGGTGATGACGGCATGTAGCGTACGGCGATTTCGTGCCAGCCCGATTCCAGGTATATCCGGGCCGCGGTATAGGCGCTAAGTTCTTCGCCCGGCTGGGCTATGCGGTTATCAAAAAGACTGCGTCCGTCTACAATCAGCTGGTAGTCGCCGTCCGCCACCGCAGCCAGCAGATACTCGCCGGCCCGCGTAGCGGCCAGCTTGCCCTGCCACGCGACGGCAACTACGACCGGGTCACGCGTCGGCGCGCCCACAATCATCTCTTTGCGCGTGGTCAAGGGCGTACCGTTGAAGTTGGCATCGGTGAAATAGGTCGCCAGCAATCCTACATCAGGCAAGGCAGGCGAGAGCAGCGCTGTACGCGGGATCGGTTCCGGCGTGCCGCCGGGCGGCGTCCACGTTACGGTCAGCGGCGGCGGATTCGCTGCCGCGGTCTGATAAGTCATGGTCAGGCGATGAGCGCCCTGGGGCAATTCCGCACGCTGGGCGTACAGTTCCAGGGACGTATCGAGGATCAGACGATCGTCCAGCAAGAGCGTTAAGATTGTATCGGGCGACGCTGCGCCATCCACGCCGAAGCTGTACGCGCCCGCGGCGGGAATCAGCAGCGAGCCGTGCCACGTCGCTTCAAAAGGACCGCGCAAATTGGGCGGCGCGGTCCAATCAAAGGCCAGGGGACCATCCCGCTGATCGGTAAGGAGCGCGCCGTTGCGCGTATACGCGCCAGCCACGCCCTGACGTGCGGCGATGTCGGCTGCCGGCAAATCGAAAAGCAGAAATTGAGGCTCATCTTCAGGCAGGGCCCGGGCGGTTATCTCGGGCAGGATCCACGCCATGGACTCCCGCGTCGGCTCATCGTCCGGTGCGATAAGCAGTTGCTGATCGTGTAGGCTGTTCTCACCGCTCAGGAGGGCCATAACGTCGTCCAGCGGGCGAATCCGAACGCCGATCGCAGCCGGATCGAGCATCAACTGAGCCGCCGGCATATCCAGCAGTTCGGGCGGGACGAAGAAGATGGGGGCGCTGTCCGTTGCGTCCGCGGCTGTCATGGTTTGGGCCAGATAATCGGCCATGGCTATGTAGGTCGGTTGTTCCTGCTGGGCGGATTGGCCATACAGGAGATCCTCGGCTTTGAACAGGCGCCAGCCGGCCGGCGCAAGCGCCAGAATCAACGCGGCAGCCAACAGCGTTTGAGGACGAATGACGGACTGCCACGCGTTTCCCACGGTCCGCATGACCTGGTCCAAGGCAATGGCAGCGCAAAGAAAAACCAAAGGCGTCAGGATTGACAAAATGCCGCCCACATCGGCTGAAGCGAGCCGGAGCGCCAGGACGCCGCCTGCAAAGGCCAGGCTTGTCAGCAGAATGGCCGCCCGCCGGGAACGCAGCCGGCGAAGCAGTACGCCCACGCCGGCCAATGCCAATATGCCGACACCCGCGCTCTGGGAAAACGCCGTCCCCAGAGCCGCGAGATTTTGTGCAAGTTCCCCGATTGGGGGCGCGGCCGGATCGGGCAGCGACAGGACGGGCAAGGAAGCCGCGATGACGGCCGTCCCGTAGAGGAAGGGGTTAAGGGCTCGACGGCCAGGCTCCTTATCTCCATTCCGCAAGCTCAGGAGGGCCATGATTGTCGCCCAGCCCCAAACCGGCAGACGCCAGGCCGGGACCGCCAGGCAGAGTGCGCCGGTCGCCAGTCCGCCCAACACCAGCCATCCCCGACGCCGATCGTTGACGGCCTGCAAAATTGACCAAAGCGCCAGGGTGAACAGGAGGGTAAAGACAAGCCGGCTTTCACCGCTGCGGGCCGCGGCAACGTGCCAGGGGTCGAGGGCCAGGAGCAGGGTTGCCGTCAAGGCTCCGCCCGGCCCGCTCACCCGGCGTGCGGCAGCAAAAAACAGGGGCAGCGTCGCCAGGCTGACGAGCGCGCCGGCCAGGCGCAGGCTCAGCAGCCCGTTGCCGGTGAATTCGTAGAGGCGACGTGCAATCCAGCCATAAAGGCTAAAAGGATTATCGGCAATGACGCGCGCGCCAGGCTCCAGCAGCCGCAAGCCCAGCGCGCACTCCGCCTGGAAGCAGTTCGCCGGCAGTGAGGTAAGCTGCCAGAGGCGTACAAAAGCGCCCAGAAACATGACCAGCAAGGTCAACCCCAGGACGTACCCTCGGGGAAGGTTGAGCGGCAAGGACGGGGTCGCCGGCGCATCCTTGACCGGAATGCGCACCTGCGCCCCCTCCTCATCCACCGTCCAGCGGTAACTGGGCGCATGGTAGCGATGCGCGGCTCTTTCCCGAAATGCGCCAACCGCCAGCATGATCATGCCCGCAAGCCAGAGCGTAATGCGCAGCGCGCTCAGCATGGATCCGCCCGCTGGCAGGAGAAAGAGCGCGCCGCCGCTGAGCGCGGCCAAGGCGCCGGCCAGAAAAAGAATCCGCCCCAGCGTGGTCCATTTGTAGAGCAAGGGCGCGCGTTCCGGTCGCCATAAGTCCAGCGCCATAAAGGCGAAAAGGGTCATCCCCACGAGGGCAAGGGTACCGCCGTCGCGCAAGGCAACGACCGCGGCATTCTGTCCGCCGGACGCCGGCCGGAAGGCGAGATAGATGAGCCAAAGGGCGATGAACTGAAGCGAGATTTTACGCATGATGGCTCTATTTTGCGGCTCGCTGCTCCGATTGCCAAACGCGTCCTACACTTGTTTTTCGTTGTGGGTACATTTCAGTTGCGGGGCGAAATGTGATCTGACAACTGCAATGCCAATCGTCTTCGGTGACAGCATTTTTTGCGCAGAGTGGTGGATACCACAACTTTCATACCTTCTTTACAAAATTGCAATAATCCTTTTGGGTCTTGACAAAAAAGGGGGGGGGGGATACTGACCCAAGAGTCGTCTAACAGCAACAATACCTAACTATTGATGTTACTATATCGTATACATTGGTAGGCATGACCGCACTTACCCGTGGCGTCATGAAGCCCACATTTCGGCAGGTTTAAGCGAGCGCATAGAAGGCCTCCCACGGCGTTTTGGCGGCTGCCATTGGGGAGGCGGAACCTTGAAATGAAAGAGCTCATGCGACGACCAACGAT
>JAGRCP010000063.1 GCA_020433455.1 Caldilineaceae bacterium
TGACCTTCTCGCAGTGAAGTCAAGAATTGTAATCAGGGATATCAGCGCGGCAATGGTCATGCCCAAAAATGTAATCAGACCTGGCAGCCCTTGAGTCAAGGCGATCTGGAGATATAAATTGTGGGCGTGGCTCAAGAAGCCGACATGCAGCAAAAAGAGATAGGCGGATAAAATCGGCATGGAATCGGCGAGCCCGCTGCCGGTAAAGCGGTAATCCAGGATCAGCGGCAACACATCATGCCAGAGCTGCGCCCGATTCAAAGCTGAATTGCCTGCCGCGCCTTTTCCTAACGGTCCAGCCGCATCAGGGCGTATCATGGCCCATAGGAAACCAACAATCAGGGCGGTAAAGAGTAGGATCAGCAGGCCATCCGTGACGAATCGCCAATGTTTTTCCTGCCAGACGCCGGTGCGTTTGTAGAGATAAGCGCCGACTGCACACCCTGCGCCTAACCCAAGATATGCGCCTTGGGAGTTTGTCGTCTGCATAGCCAAACCTGCAAACGCAAGCGTAATAAATGTCGCGATTGAAGCAATCCGATTGCGTCGCCACAGCCATGCGCTGCCGCCTATTCCCAGCCCGATCAACGGCACAAGCCCGCTTGCCGCAACGTTGCCGTTGATCACAACGCCGTCATCCTGATTAGGCAGCCAGGTAAGCAGGACCGCGGCCGGGGATTGCAGAATCTCCGGCTTGGCTACACCCCACGCCTGCCAATCCGCCGTAAGCAGATAGACGACCCCGAGCAGAAACGCGAGCCACGCAGCGATCACAGACGTAATTCCGACCGTGCCGTCTTCGGACGTTGCTTGATTCAAATAGCCGATGCTCCAGGCAATCATAAGCCCGACAGTTATCAGTTGCATTCGTCCCAATGCGGCGAGCTTGTCATAGGAGATGGCGACGCCCAATAGTGCGGTCGTGAAAAAGATGAGAGCGGAGGAGGCGGCTAAGGCGGAGGAAAAGCTCAACACAGAGGTTGCGGCGAAGGAGAGAACGGCAGTCGAGTGCGGACGCTTGCGCCGGCGTCGATGTACTGTCTTGCCTGCCCCCTCAACCATTTCAGTCATCTTTGCCTCGGGCTTGCAATTTAACCTGATCTTCAGCAGAAGCAATAGTTTTTCTACTGAGGTATCCATGCAGACCTCTCCGGGAGGGTGTGCGAAAAGCACGCCAACTCCAGAGAGAAACCTCCCGGAGGCTGTACTGTAACCTGTCGAGAAAAGTAATGATTCCCGCTGGGTGAAGTTTAGCTGCGTGAGAACTGCATCATCTGCCAGCCGACATTGGCGGCGCTCTTGGCGCCCTGCCAGGAGTTGAGGCCGCGCACAAACGTCCATATCGGGCCGGGCCGCATGGACCATTCACGCGTGGCGCGTTTTTGCCAATATTCGAGTTGCTCGGCGGTAAGATTTTCGTAATCCAGTACGGTCGATTGATCCATATCCACTTCCTCCCAACGCGTGCCCGGTCGGAACCAATTGTTTTCTACTACCTGATAAAAGAAAGGCGTTCCCGGATAGGGCGCAGCGATATGAAAGAGAGCGATGTCCAACGGCAGCTTTTTGGCATAGTCAATAGTCTGGCGGATCGATTCTTCCGTTTCTCCCGGAAGGCCGATAATAAAGTAGCCCCAATTTTTAATTCCCGCTTCTTTGGCCCAGCATAGCGCCTGCAAGGCCTGTTCCTTGCGATAGCCTTTACGCACGCGTTTGAGGATTTGTTCATTAGCGCTTTCAATTCCCCAAGAGATCAGCCAGCAGCCCGCTTGCCCCATGAGCGACAGCATCTCCTGGTCGACATAATCAACCCGGCTGTTGCATGTCCAACGAATCTTTAGATCGCGTTCAATAATGAGCCGGCATAGCTCAACCACATGCTCCCGATTAACGGTGAAGAGATCGGCATACATATGGATATTGCGAATGCCCAGCTGATCCAACCCCTCCAATTCCGCAACGATATTCCCGGCAGAGCGTACGCGTACGCTGTTCTGATAGCTTACGTGCTTGATGCAGTAAGTACAGCCGGCAGGACAACCGCGGCTGGTTACGATGAAGGTGAAGGGCCCCTTGATCATGGGCATAATCTGTTTATCCAGGGGCAACAGGTCGTGGCGCGGAATGGGCAAGTCGTCCAGATCAGGAATAAACGGCCGATCCGGATTAACGACAATTTCTGCTCCGTTGCGCCATGCAAGACCAAGTATGGTCGTCAGGGAAGATTCGCCGGGATTGACGGAAAAGGCATCCGCCGTTACCTCTCGGCCTTGTCGCCGCTTTTGCAGATGATTGGTCTCTTCAAGCATTTTTTTGATGCGAGGATCGCCGGGTTCTTTTCCCTCAAGCGTATCCAATAGGTCGCGCAGCGTCATTTCCGGCTCACCCCGCAGAATAAAATCGAGCGCGGGGAAGGGACGCATGGTTTCCAGCGTCATGGGCGTAACATGGGTGCCGAATGCAATGGTCTTTGCGCCGATGGATTTGGCCAGGAAAACGCCGTACATGTCGTTGCGCAAGGTGGGTGCGGTTACTTGCGTCAGGTAATATTGGGGTCGCTTTTTGTCGAGCAGTTGCTCGAACTCAGCCCAGGTCATATGCACGGCATTGGCATCCACTACCTCAACCGTGTATTCCGGCAGGAGGATTGCGGCCAATTGGGCCAAGCTGACTTGGGGCCAGACCATGTTTTCGCGGCTGCGTCGGCCCACACGATGCTGGCTGCGAATCCAGACGCCGCCGTCCGGCGTCGGCGGATTTACCAGGAGAACATCGACGCTGCCCGGAGGTCGTGTCGATGAGGTAACCGTTTTGACGGCTGCACCGACATCCGGGAACGTTGAAGCCCGCAGGGAAGGAATGCGGCGTGAACCCAAATTGGCTCGAATACTCTCCGTTAGCTCAAGTTTGCTCACTGTAAATCCATTCTCTCGGCTAGTCTTCCACCCATTTTGCAACAATACGATAAGGATGATCAGGCAGTGCGAACCTCAAGTCGAGGCTCTATCTCGCCCATATCCTCCCAAATCAATTCCTCACGCAGGCTTAGAGTTTCTAAAACCTGAATCTGCACCCAGGCGATTATCAATTGAATCCCGACTAATGTGAGACCGGTGCTGATCAGGTAGTAGAACCAGATGCGTGAGACCGCCGTTCCGCCCAGACCAAACGCAAGCGCCGCTAATCCGATGATGATGCCGAGTATCGAGGAAATTAAACCGATCCAACCGAATTGGCGCTCCACCCTCGGCATGATAGGTCGGCCGAACAGCCCCTGTCGCACAGTGCTTTTGTGAAAAAGGGCCACAAAGTAATTAAAGCTGATTCCGAGCGCAAGTACGCTTATACCGGCAACTGCAAATACTAACCCCGCGAAGATGGAAAATGCGCCGAAGGCGTCTAGGGAGTTGACACCCTGCATACGTAGCAAGGTGATAACCAGGGCAATAAGTGCGGCAAGCGCCAATATTGTCAGGCTAATCAGTCCCAAAATTTGTACGGGATTGTAGCTCAGTGCGGTCCAGACGATGGATTGGGCAAAACGCATGCCGTCATGGATTACACTCAACTTGGAGCGTCCGGCTCGCTCACTGTACGGAATCGGCACTTCGATCATATGCAGATCTTCGTGGAGGGCGCGCGTACTCATGACGGGCGTTAAGTTTAGGCCATCGGGCAGCGGGTAGATGCGCGGTAGAATCGATTTCTTGAAGACGCGCATGCCGGATGCGGAATCGGTGATGCGTTTGGCGCTGATCAAACTTACCAAATTGGCAAAGATCATGTTGCCAATCCGTCGTACCAGCGGCATTTGGCTATCGGATCCGGCCATGCGCGAGCCAATCACGATGTCTGCATTTTCTTTCAAGGCTGCCTCACAAAGACGAGGAAAGAATTCGGGCGGATAAGTTCCGTCGGCATCCAGAAAACCAATCCATTCGCCTTTAGCCGCAGCATAACCGGTCTTGAGGGCAGCGCCATAGCCGAGATTGGCGGGATGACGAATAAGCCGCGCTCCCGGCAGCGCCTTTACGATATTCGGCGTCCGATCCGTGGAGCCGTCATCCACCACAATTAATTCCAGATTGGAGATTCCAACTGTAGCCAATTCGCCGCGCGTTTCCAACACGCGCAACATGATGTCCTTGATACCATCTTCCTCATTCAAAGCGGGAATTACGACGGAGAGCATAGTCATAGGAGATCCTCCCACAAAAGACTTCAGTCCGAGTTCAAAATGTCCCGGATCGAACTCTGCGCTGGCAAGAAAGGCCGAGCCAAAAATTTTGGGTAGGCTCAAGTCGAGCAGAAAACGGCGTTTTTGAGGTTTTATAACAGACGATAAGGATAAGGAAAGGACAGGATGAACCGCCCGGATTTTGCGAGATGAGGAGAGTCCCCGGAAGCGGTATACCGACTAGCATTGAAAGCTAAGCATATATGTAGCCGTGAATGAAAGCATACAGTTCCGAAAAAAGAATAACAACTAATAATTGAGGGGGTTTTTGCCTGCCTGTTTGGCCACCCGCAGCCTATCTTATTGTGTAGGAGGGGCGGGCGGCCTGTTCAGGCTTTGAGGGGCGAGGGAGGGGCTGAAGACAGAATTGGCGGACGAGTTGATTCGGGGATGTGCGGGGCGCTTATTTACCTGCGGCGGCCTTTGAGTTTTCAACGCAAACGAACTGGGTTGAGCTGAAAAGGCGTAAGAGATTACTGGGCAATGCGTTTACTAAAAGCGATCGGTTCCAATGTCTTCGCAACGAGGGGATGGTTGTTTGATTGTCCGAATTAGCCGGGCCGGGACTCCGCCCACCATAGTGTGCGGCGCAACGTCCTTTGTCACTACGGCGCCCGCCGCGACAACAGCTCCTTTTCCGATCGTCACCCCGTCGGTTATGATCGCACCGGCTCCAATCCAGGCGTCATCCCCGATGACTATGCCTTGTGCTGTAATGCCTTGCTCGATAATCGGGATACCAGGATCGTTATAGATATGGTTGACAGCTAACATCTGCACCTGGGGGGCTGTATAGACCCGATCCCCGATTGTAATTCCGCCCTGTCCGCGCAGGATATTCAACTCACCGATCAGGCAGTCGTCTCCGATACGGATCCATGCATGAGGCAAGTCTCGAAAATTGTATACGTGTAGAACTGCGCCATGCATGATCAATGAACGGGCTCCGATGCGGATTCCTTGGGGACAGGCGTGTAAATAGACGCCATAGTCAAGATATGCACGCGCGCCCAGGCGGATATGGTCTGTAAACCGAAGCCGTACGCCGTTTTCAATAGCAACAATGCCATCCATTTTTAAGACAAGCCGATAGACAACGGCTCGCAGCCCAATTCCAATCACGGTTGGAATCCATGCAAAGAGGGCAAATATCAACTGTTCTATACAGTAGCGCCCTACGCCGGAGGCCTGACGATGTATATAGACGGAGATGCCTTCGCCGGTTGAAGATGGAATGACCGATTTATGATTCATCGAGTAAATAGAGGCATGGTGGAAATTTTTCGGCAACAGAACCGGGGAAGGCAGCCATGAACGCGTAAAAAGTATTTTGTCCTAATATTGATTGCCACGCAAGAAGCTATGCGTCTTCACGCCTACGCCTCCCCTACAAATCGCGTACTTGGTTCACTTATCGCTTAATTTGGCGAAAATGTAGACCTCCGATGATTGGCTCCCTTTCGGTCTTTTTTGTACAATCGGTCTTTGACTGTATCTATACAGTTGACAATCTGCCTGGAATTTCCTGATGAACGACCGGAACGCAGTAAGCGGGTCCCTATTTGAGAACGAGCTTGTCCCATGCTGAGAGCGTATTACCCATGCTGGGCGGCAGCAGCCTTATGCTGATCCGTTCAATGTCTATCTGCCTATTGTCAATCGGCAGATAAAGCTTTAGCTATCTGATTTATTTATGTAAAGGAGTAGGGAAATTCGAATGGCTCGTTTCATGCATGGTAAAATTTATTGGACCCTGGCCGTCATCCTCTGTTTGACATCCTGCCTTTGGACGTCTCCGGCTATCGCTCAAGAGGCTCCCCTGCCTGATGGGACTATTGCCGCCTCTGCCGAACAATATGCGATCTTTCTGCCTTTTACCTCGCAACCTATGCGTACAGCAACGCCGTTTGGCGTGCAGATGTATTTTGATACCAGTTCCAGCGCACCTTCATTTGGACCGCTCATGGAGCTGAACGCATCCTGGGTGCGCAGTCAAGTCCTCTGGTCGTATGTGGAGCCCAGCAACACCACGCCCGATCAATTCATCTGGGATATGCCCGACGGCGGATTGGCCGTCGCGCGGGAAGGCGGCATGAACGTCATCGCTACCATTACCCGCAACCCCGACTGGGCGTCGCCCAATCTGCACGGGTATATTCCGACTGAAAACCTGGATGATTTTGCTGAATTTATGGGCGCCGTGGTCGAACGGTATGACGGCGACGGCTACCAGGACGATCCGCAGGGCAGCATAGTCAAGTATTGGGAGCTGTATAACGAACCCGACGGTGCATCTAAGCCTGATGAAATCCGTTGGGGTGAATACGGTGAAGAATATGCGAATATGTTGAAGGCCGTTTATCCTGTCATCAAGGCGGCGGATCCTGAAGCGCAGGTTGTTTTTGGCGGCATAGCCTATGACTGGTTCACGGATCAGGGCGGCTCCTTCACGCGCAGTTTTTTGTCCGACGTGTTGGCCAATGGCGGGGGCGCATATTTCGACGTGATGAACTTTCATGTCTATCCTGCTTTTGCGCCTAATTGGGTCTCGCAGCCGGGCGACGGTCCCGGTCTTTATGAAAAAGCCGAGGCCATCCGTCAGGTGATGGCGCCGTACGGCGTCAGTAAACCCATGATGATCACGGAAGCGGGCTCCCATAGTAATGCTGACGGTACCTCCTCTTCTACGCCCGAAATTCAGGCCAGCTATGTTGTGGCCCTCTATACCCAAACCATGGCGGCGGATATCCTGACAATGATCTGGTTTATGCTTTATGATCCGCCTGAATGGTACCCAAATAAAACCGGTCTGATGGACAACAGCAACCCGCCTGTCCTCAAGCCGGCCTATTATACCTATCAGCGTACAGCTGCTAAGCTGAGCCGCGCTACGTTTGACCGCATATTGAGTGATGAAGAGATAGGCAATGATAGTATGCTGGCCTATCGCTTTACAGACGGTGCGGGACGTCCGCTTTATGTGGCGTGGATGGCTCCGCTTAAGGAGAGCAGTTCCGCTACGCTTGTTTTAAGCGGCGGTTCCGCACAGGTGCTGGATATCTTTGGCGTATCGACCGAGGTGCAGGGTGATAATGGCCGCCTGGAAATTCCGGTGACCAATCAGCCTGTTATCATCGAGGTGAGAGAGTAGAAGCACTTCTCTATTCCAAAACGGTTACTGTACAGCCTCCGGGAGGTTTCTCGCAGACCCTCCCGGAGGGACCTGTATGGTTACCCAAAACGACTATGTCGCATACTGAGAGCGCATTGCGCAATTCATTGCCGCCTACGTCCCGATCATACCGTGTGCTGATGATCGCGCCCACCAGCTTTTTCGCTGATTACGGCTGCCACGTCCGCATCCTGGAAGAGGCGCGTACGCTTCAAAAACTGGGCCATACCGTGACTATTGCGACCTATCGCAACGGCGGCGATGTGGCCGATCTGGATATTGTGCGCACTTTGCCCATCCCTTGGCGTCGGGAGTATGAAGTCGGCTCCAGTCGGCATAAGCTGGCGTTTGACGCCCTGCTGGGCGCAAAAGTGTCGGGGCTTTTGATGCGCAGACGCTTTGACGTCATTCATGCTCATCTTCACGAGGGCGCACTCATCGGCCTGACGCTGGGGCGGCTCTTTCGCATTCCCGTTGTCTTTGATTTTCAAGGCAGTCTGACCGAAGAGATGATCGACCATGGCTTCTTACGCCGGGGGGGCGCGGTTTACGGCCCGCTGCGACGGCTGGAGCGCTGGATCGACCGCACATCGCCCGCTATTTTCACCAGCACGGTCAATGCTGAACGCATTCTCGTGGAGCAGTTTGATTGCAACCCGGCGCGCATTCACGCTTTGCCCGATTGCGTTAACAGCGATGCCTTCCGCCCTGTGGCCACATTTGATGCCGAGTCGCTGTCCGCCTTGCGCCATAAGTTTGGTCTGCCTGCCGATGGGAAGGTCATTGTCTATCTCGGCCTGCTGGCTGAATATCAGGGAACGGGCCTGTTATTGGAAGCGATGCAGCGTATCCTCTCCCGGCATGACAACGTATATTTGCTGTTGATGGGCTTTCCGGATGTGGAGCGCTATCGTCAACGTGCGGTCGATTTGGGCGTCGATCACCGCGTGCGCTTTACAGGGCGCATCCCTTACGCTGAAGCGCCTTTGCATCAGGCTCTGGGCGATGCGGCCGTAGCGCCCAAGCTCAGCTTGACTGAGGGCGCAGGCAAACTGATTAACTATATGGCAACGGGCGTGCCTACCGTTGCTTTTGATACGCCCGTTGCCCGGGAATATCTGGGCCCTTACGGTCTCTTCGCCCAGCGTGGCGATGCCGAAAGCCTGGCGCATACCCTGGAGACGGCCTTGTTCGACACCCGGGTAAACGCAGGGCTGGGCGAGCGCTTACGGGAGCGCGCTCGCCGGCTCTATGAATGGGAGAATGCCGGTCGGCGCATCGTCGAGACGTACGCCCAGGTTCTGGGCGAGGCGGATGCAGACGTGGGGCATTCTGCCGAACAACCGAGCGAATCCACCGCCCGCGGTGTAGAAGCATAAGAGCAATCTTTATGACCCAATCTGTTGAAGTCCGTACGTTTACCCCTGCGGGTAACGTAATGCCCCTGTCCAAGCGTCTCGCTACGCTGCTGCATTATCGGGGCCTTATCTATAATCTGGTCCTGCGGGAACTGAAGGCGCGCTACAAGAACAGCGCGCTGGGATTTCTGTGGAGCTTGCTGAATCCTCTGGCCATGATGCTGGTGTTTACCATTGTTTTTGGCGTGCTCTGGCCCAATGATTCCATTGAGAAATATCCCCTTTTTCTCCTTTGCGGTCTCTTGCCCTGGAACTTTTTTTCCAGCAGCGTGATGAGCGGTCTCAATTCCGTGGTAAATAACGCCAATCTGGTCAAAAAGGTCTACTTCCCGCGCGAAGCTTTGCCCATTGCCGCGGTATTGGCGCAGTTGGTCAATTTCCTGTTGGCTTTTGTGGTGCTCTTTGGCGTGCTGATTATCTTTCGTTCCAACTTTAGCCCGTGGCTTTGGCTTTTACCCTTTGTCATTTTGATTCAAACCTGTTTTGCTTTGGGGATTGCCCTGCTGCTCAGCGCCGTTAACGTCTTTTACCGGGATACGCTGATGGTCATGGATGTGGTGATCCTGGCATGGTTCTTTCTCACACCCGTACTCTATACGGTCGAGTTTTTGCCCGCCACTGTGGATGTCGGTCCGTTTGCACTGGACGTGCGCCGCCTTCTCTATATTTTTAACCCCATGGCATCATTTATCAACATGTATCGCGATCTCCTATATTGGGGGTACCGCACCGATCTCGACTTCTTTCTGCGTACGGCGTTTACCGCGCTGGCCATGCTGGCGATAGGGTATTGGTTTTTCAATCGCTACAGCGGCCGCTTTGGAGAAGAAGTGTAGACTGAAAGGAACACTATCTGTGAATCGCTTGTTATTAAAAACGCTTTCCGCGTCTCTCCTCTTCATTAGTTTGCTGATTGGCGCGCAGGTGAGCGCAAGCGCCCAAGGTGAAATATACCTGGTAGAATATGAAGTCTCCGGCAGTCCGCTGAACGTGGCGGTAGAAGCCCCCGGACGCATTTGGTATACGCTGCCGGATGAAGGGAAAATTGGCCTGATTGAAGTGTCGGGCAATAATGCAACCGAAACACTCTATGATCCCCAAGGCAGCAGCGAGCCGTACGATCTGGTTGTTTATCAGGGAAAAGTTTGGTTTACGGATCGGATGCGTGATCGCATTGGCGTGTTGACCATTAGTAACGGCTCTTTTACCTACTATGCTGCTGCGACAGACAGCGCACCTACGGCCATTGATGTGACGTCTAACGGTACGATTTGGTTTATTGAGAGTACTACGGCAACCCTGACCGAATTAAATCCTGCGGGTGGCGGCACGTTTACGCGCCATGCCTACCCCCAAAGTAATGCCGAATTAGGCGATTTGGACATTATCAATAATGCGGAGGTCTGGGTGACGGCAACCAATCGTAATGAACTTGCCGCGTTTGATACAATTGTCGGGGAGTTTTTTGTTGAGCAAACTTCCGGTCCCTCTGGTACGGCCACGGTTGAGGGCCCACGCGGTATTGCAATTGATCATGCCGGTCGTCCGTGGATGACTATTATGGGCGGTAATGGCAATGCCAGCCTGATCGCCCGATATGCGCCCGCCACGACCTTCCGCATCCGTACTACGCCTACCGGTACGCCTGATGCAGAGCCGGCGCAGATTGCCTTCTACAACGCCGGTCCGATCTGGTATCTCTTCTACTCGGAAGCGGCCGTCGGTAAGGTGGCGCGGCTGGCGATTTTGCCTAATGGGGCCATCGGTGGAACGGTAGAGGCTTCGGTGGGCGATTCTGCCGCCGCTCCCTGGGGCGCTGCGGTTGACGCGAACGGTCAAGCTTGGTTTGCCGTGCAGGGGAACAATACCATTGCCGGCTGGCAACCGCCCTATGCCGATCTGCTTACCGCTTACCTGCCCATCATCAATCGATAAGTCAATCTTCAATTATCCCATCATCTGAAGGAAGAGGAAGATTAGAATGATTCGTTTCGCGTTTCGCAGATTCCGTTGGATCCTGATTCTTGCCATCTGCTTCACTTCTTCTGTTTGGGCTATTCCGGCCGTTGCGCAGGAGCCGTCTCTACCTGACGGAACCGTTCCTTCTGCGGAGGAATTTTCGAGCTACCTGCCTTATATTTCACGCCAGGAAATCGTTTGTCCCGCGGCGCACCCCCTTCGTTCTTCAACGCCTTTCGGCGTGCAAATGTATACGGATACCCGCTCCAGCGTCCCTGCATTCGAGCCGCTTATGGAACTGAACGCTTCTTGGGTGCGCAGTCAAGTTTACTGGAGCCACGTGGAACCGAATAACACCACGCCTGATCGATTCAACTGGGAGAAGCCCGATATCGGGCTGGCCGTAGCGCGGGAAGGGGGCATGAACGTCATCGCCACCATCGCGGGCAATCCCGGCTGGGCAACGCCTAATCATGACGGGTACATTCCTGCCGAGAACCTGGATGAATTTGCCGAGTTCATGGGCGCTCTGGTCGAGCGTTATGACGGCGACGGCTATCAGGATGATCCGTGTGGGCGAGTGGTCAAGTATTGGGAGATGTATAACGAACCGGATGGGATGTCCAAGCCCGGCGATGTGCGCTGGGGCGAGTATGGCGCCGGGTACGCAGAGATGCTAAAGGCCGTTTACCCTGCCATCAAGGCGGCGAATCCTGACGCACAGGTTGTCTTTGGCGGCTTGGCCTATGACTGGTTTACGGATCAGGAGCCGGCTGGTCCGTTCGTGCGCAACTTTTTACCCGACGTGTTGGCGCATGGCGGCGGGGATTATTTTGACGTGATGAACTTCCACGTCTATCCTGCATTTGCGCCCAATTGGGTTCAGCAGCCCAGCGATGGCCCCGGCCTTTATGAGAAAGCGGCAGCCATCCGTCAGGTCATGGCCGCATACGGCGTCAGCAAGCCCATGGTTATTACGGAAGCGGGAACCCACAGCAATGCGGACGGCACTTCCGCTTCTACGCCGGCAATTCAGTCCAGTTATGTGGTGGCGCTTTATACCCAGACCATGGCGGCAAATATTCAGACCATGATCTGGTTTATGCTTTACGACCCGCCTGAATGGTACCCCAACAAAAACGGCTTGATGGATACCAGCAATCCGCCCGTGCTCAAGCTGGCTTATTACACATATCAGCGTACTGCCGGTAAGCTGGCCGGCGCAACATTTGATCGCATATTGAGCGATGCCGAGACGGGCAATAGCGACATGCTGGCCTATCGCTTTGTCGATGCGGCAGGACGCGCTCTGTACGTGGCGTGGATGGCCCCCATCAAGACGGGCGGCTCTGCAACGCTTACGCTGCGGGGCAGTACCGCACAGGTGTTGGATATTTTCGGCGCATCAACCGATGTCCAGGCGGGAGGTAATTCACGCCTGGAGATTCCTGTAACCAATCGACCCATTATCATTGAAGTATCAGAGTAAGGATGGTCCGCATGAATGAACGCAATCAGAGATATCGCCTGTGGTTTGCGCTGCTTAGCGTGCTTTGTCTGCTTATCCTTGCCCGCGGGCAGACTTTTGCACAGGCGGTTGATGAGGCTGATGACGTTATTGATGCGCCGGAGGCCCTGGGGCCGCTCTGCCGCATGGGCGTGAACGTCAATGGGCTCTATCGAGAACCCGGTATCGACGGTTTCGAGACGGCGTCCCTGCGCATTGGCTGGTATATTAATTATCATGCCGGTTCCTCCAACACTGCACGCCCCCAGGGCATGAAGTTCGCCCCAGTCATTCGTCTCGTTCAGGAAGGCCCGGACGAGTATAGTACCAAGCCGACCGGCGCAGCGCTGGAGGCGGCAATTCTCGCCCACGCGGGTAAGGGATTTGCCTGGGTTATCGGCAACGAGCCGGACAGACCGGGTGTTTATCAGGATGATATGCTGCCCGAACTCTACGCCCGGGCCTATCATGAATTACGTGCGCAGATTAAGGCCATCGATCCTTCGGCCCGGGTTCTGGCCGGCTCGATTGTCCAGGCCACGCCTGTGCGCATAAAGTATCTCGATCTGATCCTGGCCGGACATCAATCGCTCTACGGTGAGGCCATGGAGGTGGATGGCTGGGCGATTCACGGTTTCGTACTCAACGAGGTAAGCTGCTCTAACAATCCAGACGGTCTACCCTGCTGGGGGGCTGAAATCCCGCCGGGAGTCAGCGATTCCACCGGTCTGGTGATTGACGCTCAGGACAACGACGACTTCGATATCTTCCGGGCCAATATCGTACGTATGCGCCAGTGGATGGCCGACAACGGCTACCGCAATACGCCTCTCTACCTCTCCGAGTATGGCGTGCTCATGCCGTCAGGAATTGGCTTTAATCCTGACTTTACGCCTGAGCGAGTGAATGCGTTCATGACCAAAACTTTCGATCTCATTTACAAGGACGGCGTAGATCCGGCTATTGGCTATCCGCTTGATGGAAATCGTCTGGTTCAGTATCTTTCCTGGTATAGTACCAGCGGTAAGTATGATGCCAGTTCGCGGGATGGCGAGTTCAACGGCTATCTGTTTGATCCGGATCGCGGCTATGCTCTCTCGGAAATGGGCGTCAACTATCGGGACTATGCCGCCACTATCGGTGATGAGCTGGACTTTCTGCCACTTTCCTTCTCTCTCGGATCACCCTTTGTTGTGGTGGGCGATCGCGCCCTGATCGCAGTCAACGTCGAGGTGGCCAACGGCGGGAACAATCTCTATCCCGTGGAGACAACCGTGCGCCTTTATGAGGGCAATCCGGCCGGCGGTAACGTTATCGGCGAGGGCATCGCCGCTGTAAGCGGCTGCGGTGAACGCGCGACGGCCCGTATTACGCTGGTCGTGCCCTGGAATGACGGCGCGCCCGCCAACATAGACATAACGGCTGTGGTTAATCCCGATGGCTTACAGAATGAAGCGGACCGGGACGATAATGTGATTTCCGGGTTGCTGGACTTTTCCGACGCCCCCGCGGTTTTTCCCATCGGATCAATTTTCCTGCCCTTGCTGCGCCGATAGCATCGTTTCCATTGTTCATTGCCCTCCTTTTTCGGACGTAGCCTTCATGCCGTCACTGCCAGCCAACCCGTTCGAGCGTCACAGCCTTGAGCGGCAGGCATCAGTTTCATTTCCGCAACACCGCGCGTTTCAGCGCGTCTCCAAATCCCCCGCATCTCCGGAACCGGCCGACGGCATTACCCGTTGGCCCAGACCGGAAAACGCGGCATCCGCTTTCGGCCGCAAACGCCTGCTCATCGTCTGTACGGCCAACATCTGCCGTTCCCCCATGGTGGCAGGCATTCTTCAGCAGCGCTTCGAGGCCGGCGAATTGGCCGATAAGGTTGACATTCGTTCGTCAGGCGTTTACGGGTTAGAGGGCGAACCGGCCAGCCGTGAGGGGATAGAGCTGTTGGCGGAGCGGGACATCGATATCAGTGGTCACACCGCCTCGCTGCTGCAACCTCCCGATGTGGAAGCGAGCGACCTGGTCGTCGTCATGGAGGAAGCCCATCGCAAGGCCATCATTGCCTACTCCCTGGATTACGCCCACAAAGTTATCCTCTTTTCCGAACTGGCAGGCGGTCATACGGATATGCCTGATCCATATCGTAAAGGCAAGCGCGCTTATGTCCGCACGCTGGAAATCATCGACGATACGCTTGATGCCGGGTGGGAAAATCTGATAAAAAGACTTGGATTGCCGACAGGGTAACGGCAATAAAAAAAAGCGGAAGGCATCACGCCTTCCGCTTTTTTTATTGCCTGCATTCGGATTACGCCGACCAACTCTCCAGCGCCTGCTTGACTGCGGCGCAGAATGCATCAGCCGTTGCGCCGTCCAGCACTCGGTGGTCATAGCTGAACCCCAGGGTCGTCATGGGCAGGAAGGCCATGTAATCGCCCGTATTGGCTTCCAGGGGGTGGCCTTGGCTGACAACGACCGGCCGCTTTTCGATGGCGCCTACGCCCAGAATGCCCACTTGGGGCTGAACAATGACCGGCGTCTGGAAGCGGCTGCCCGAAGTGCCGTAGTTGCTCAGGGTAAAGGTGCCGCCGGCCAGATCGTCAGCCGTAAGCTTGCCGGCCCGCGCCCGCTCGGCCAGCTCGTTGACCTGCCGGGCAATGCCCAACAGATTCATTTCGCCCGCGTTTTTGATCACCGGTACGATCAGGCCGCCCATGCCGTACTCATCCATTGGCAGAGCCGTGGCCATGCCAATATTGTAGGTACGCTTGATGGTGACGCCCTCATCGGACCAGGAAGCATTTGCCGCGGGCACTGCACGCAGGCCGTCCACGATCGCAGCGATAAAGTAGGCGGTAATGGTCAGGTTCACGCCCTGCTTGGCGAACTCCCTCTTGTTGGCCTTGCGATGGGCGATGACGTTGGCCATCGCCACATCCCACATGGTCGTGACGTGGGGCGCACTAAAGAGGCTGCTGCTGGTATTCTTGGCAATGGCCGCGCGCATACGCGTATGCTTGATGAACTCTTCGCCGGCTCCAGGTTGGACCGGGGCTTTACTCTTTTCGGCCGCTTTGGCCGGGCGCTCGGTCTTACCCGCTGTGCCTGCCGCTGCCGGAGCGCTGGTTGCCGCTGCTTTTCTGGGAGCCTCGCGGGGGAGCAGGAAGCGCGGCTCCACCGTGACTTCCGTACCCGTGTCGCGACTCTCAATAAAGTTGAGCACGTCATAACGCGTCAGCGTACTCATGGGGCGATCGCCGGCTACGTCTTCTAAATTTACGTTGTGATCGGCGGCCAGGCGCTGAACGGCCAGGGCGGGCACTTGAGCCAACCTGCCGGGCAGGGCTTCGGGCGCGCTCCCGTCGTCGGCTTTGGCCGCGGAGAGCACGTCATTTTTGGTGATCTGCCCGCCTGGTCCGGTGCCGGTAATTCCGGCCAGGGAGACGCCCTTGTCCGCGGCCACGCGTTGCGCCACGGGCGTCGCTTTGCCGCCCTCAGCCGGCGTCGGGGTCGTTGGGGATTGGGCGGTCAGCGACCCTGTATCCGCCTCGGCGTCGTCACTTTCCTCCTGGGGCGCGCTCTCTTGCGGTGCTGCTGCACTGCCGGTTTCCACTTGCTCGCCCGGCTCGCCGATAACGGCCACCGCGACCGTCGTGGGCGCAATTTCGCCTTCACCGTAGAGGATTTTCAGCACCGTCCCGCTGACCGGCGATTCGATTTCCTGATCGACCTTGTCAGTCGCTACTTCGAGAATAACGTCGCCCTCGTTGACCTGATCGCCTTCATTGACCATCCAGGCGCTGATGGTAACGTCATCCGCGCCTTCGCCCGCAACTTCAGCAATAATTAATTCTGTTGCCATGCATTGATCCTTGCTCTAATTAAGATTTTTTAAGGGGAGAACCGCCGGCGCTGCGCTTCCTTTGATCAGTGCGGAATCGCGCATAGCGGGTGCGCAGCCCAGGGTGATTTTTATGCAAACGTCGGCGTACGCATGGTCTCCAGCACCGCGGCTTTGATGTTTTTCTTCCACGGCAGCAGAACCTCTTCCAGCGGACCGGAGACGGGAATCGAGGCCGGCGCCATGCCTAGCCGCCGCGCGGGCGCTGTGAGCAGATGCGGGGCTTCTTCATAGATGCGCGCCACAATTTCCGCGCCGATGCCGCAGTTGGATTGGGACTCGTGAACGGCCAGCAAACGTCCCGTCTTGGCTACGGACGCGTAAATTGTCTCCATGTCCAGCGGAACGATACTGCGCAGGTCCACCACTTCCACGCTGATGCCGTGCTCCGCCTCCAGCTCTTCCGCGGCCTCCAACGCCTGGAGCAGACAATAGCTGAATGTGGCCAGCGTCATGTCGCTGCCTTCCCGCTTTACGTCAGCCACGCCGATAGGAACGGTGTACGGTTCATCCGCGTCGGGCATCTCGCCGCGGGTGAAGTAGAGCATCTTGTGCTCTAAAAAGAGCACCGGATTGGGGTCGCGAACGGCCGAAATAAGCAGACCTTTGGCGTCATAGGGCGTAGCCGGAACGACTACTTTAATGCCCGGGAATTGGGCGAAAGTGCTCTCCACGCATTGGCTGTGCTGGGAGCCGTAGCGCTTGCCGCCGCCGTGCTGGCCGCGGATGACCATGGGGACGTTGACTACGCCGCCGGTCATGTAATTCATTTTGGCGCCCTGATTGAAAATCTGATCGGCGCAGACCAGGAAAAAGTCCATGTACATCAATTCGACGATGGGGCGCATGCCGGTCATGGCCGCACCAACGGCCATGCCCATGAATCCCTGTTCGCTAATGGGCGTATCGATAACTCGATTGGGGCCAAATTCGTCCATGAGCTTGCGCGTGACCCGGAAGAGACCGCCGTAGTGGCCGATATCCTCGCCGATCATAAAGACGCTTTCGTCATCGCGCATCTCTTCGCGCAGCGCTTCATTGATGGCCTGTATATAAGTTGTTTTTCGCATTGATAACGTTCCTCTTATTGCAGTGGTCGCTTACGCAAGTGCGTAGACGTCAGTATAGGCTTCGGCATCATCCGGCCAGGGGCTGTTTTGGGCGAACTCGACAGCTTCCTCCACTTCCGCATCCACTTCCTGCCGGATGACCTGAAGCGTCTCTTCGCTCACGCCCCGGTCGAGCAGCTTGTTTTTCAGTACGACCAGCGGTTCATACCCGCGCTGCTCTTCGATCTCCTCTTCTGAACGATAGGTCTCCAGATCGCCCGCCATATGGCCGGCCAGGCGATAGGTGATGCCCTCGATGTAGGTCGGACCTTCGCCGGCCCGGGCGCGTTCCGCGGCTTCCTTCACCGTGTGGTAGACGACCTCTACATCGTTGCCGTCGATCTGCACGCTTCGCATGCCGTAGGCGCGAACAAACGTGTACATCTCCTCCACAGAGGAGGTGCGGGTAATGGGCGTCATCTCCGAGTAGCGGTTGTTCTCGCAGTAAAAAATAATCGGCAGGCTCCATTTTTGAGCCATATTGAAGGTCTCGTGCATGACGCCCTGATACATGGCGCCGTCGCCGAAGAACGTAATGGCAATCCGGCCGTCGCCGCGGATTTTAGAGGCCAGGGCCATGCCCGCGGCCTGGGGAACCTGGGCTCCCACAATGCCATTGGCCCCCATGAGGCCCAGCGACGGATCGATAAAGTGCATGGAGCCGCCTTTGCCTTTGGCGAAGCCGTCGGCCCTGCCCAGCACCTCGGCTATGGCCCGCTTGGCGTCCATGCCCCGGGCCAGGGAATGATGATGTCCCCGATAGGTGCAGGTCAGATAATCTTCGCGCTGGAGGGCGTCGGCCATGCCTACTGCACTGCCTTCGTGGCCAATGGCCGTGTGCATGGCGCCGCCGATCTTACCCGACTCCGCCAACTCCAGAAGCGATTCTTCCACGCGGCGGATGCGGTACATCATGCGGTACATGTTTTGTAGCTGGTCTACGGGGAGTTGGGGAACGCTGTCTACGGTAATTTCCGCGACAGCCGATGAAGCTTTAACGGCTGATTCTGGCATAACTGGTTCCTATCCTTGCTTATACAAAATGAAATGGGCGATGCACAGCCAGATGGCTGCATCATAGCCGATTTTATAAAACTACGATGTTCCGGCGCTTCCACTGCCTGAGAGAGCTATGAGCGGAACTGTGCGAGTGAAGAAGAGCGCTTTTTTTGAGATGTATGTCGGAATTGAGGGGAGTCATGGTACATCCCTGTTGAACGCTTTATTGAGAGGTTTGTCAGCGTCGCCGGCGTTGAAGCGAAAATCCTCTGTGAAGTTAGTGATACGGTACAGCTTGATCTGCACAAGCCGCCCTAACTGACCCATTATACCGATCACATAGCCCGTGGACCAAACCATTAAATCCGGGCGTACTATCCTCGCGTTTGCCGCCGTGCTTATCATTGAGAGTTATCACCGCGTCGCAATGTACCCAGGCCGTAGCGTCCGTCCAGTTCGCGTATGACGTCGCGTAACTTGGTTCGGCGCTGCATCTGTTCTTCGGCTTGCAGAAATTCGTCCGTCTCCATTTCCCACAGCGTGGGTTGGTATGGTTGGGGCGCCAGCCCGTTTACGCCCACGCCCAGCAGCCGGACGGGCGTGCCGGGCGGCCACAGCTGGCGAAAGAGCGTTTCCACCGCGGTATAGATGACCATCGCGTCATCGGTTGCCCGCGCCAGCGTGAGCTGGCGCGTGGGCGTGGTAAAGTCGGTCCAGCGTAACTTGAGCTTGATGGTTGATCCTGCCAGCCCTGATTTTCGCAGCCGGCGCGCAACATCGTCGGCCAGGCGTTGCAGCGTCCGGCGCAATTCCTGGCCGTCGGCAATGTCCCGGGAGAAAGTAGTCTCTGCGCTCACTGACTTTGCCTCCCGCTCGGTGCACACCGGTCGGTCGTCCAGGCCCTGGGCGCGGTGAATCAGGTCCGTGCCGTGTTTGCCGAAGAGGCGCGTCAGTTCGTGCGCGGGGAAGCGGACAATGTCGCCGATGCGCTCGATCCCCAACTCGTGGAGGCGTTCAGCCGTTTTGGGGCCCACGCCCCACAATTCCCGGCAAGGCAACGGCGCGAGGAAGGCTGCTTCCTGTCCCGGCGGCACGACCAGGATTGCGTTGGGATAGCCGGCATTCGCCTGCGCCGCCCGATCCTTGCCGATGTTGTCGGCAATTTTGGCGACCAGCTTATTGCTCGCCACGCCCAGAGAAGCGGGTAAGCCCAACTCCTCGCGAATGCTCGCTTGCAGCTCCCGGGCCAGCGTTTCCCCCGAACCCGGCAGGTTGGTTACGTCTAAAAAAGCCTCATCCACGGAGAGTTGTTCCACCAGGGGCGTAAAGAGGCGGAGCTTGCTCATCACCTTGCGCGAGACGGTGCGATAGGCGCTGAAGTTAGTGGGGACCACCAACAAATCGGGGCAGGCGCGTACGGCCTGGGCCATGGGCATGGCCGAGTGAACGCCGTATTTGCGCGCGGCGTAGGAGCAGGATGTCACCACGCCGCGTCCGTTGGGGCTGCCGCCCACGGCAAAGGCTCTGCCCCGCAGCGATGGGTCTTGCTGCTCCTCTACAGCGCAGTAGAAGGCATCCAGGTCCAGATGCATGATGGTGCGATGGGCAATCATGGCGCAATTATAATCCATGATTCTTTCTGCTGGAATGTGTTGCGGCTCTGTTGTACAATAGCAACGGCAGCCCCGCTTTTCCAGCGCCAAATATATTTTCATAATAAGGAGAAACCACCATGCGAGAAGTCGTTGTCCTCAGCGCGGTCCGCACTGCGGTTGGCACCTATGGCGGCGGTCTGAAAGACGTGCCGCCCTGCGATTTGGGTGCGCTGGTTACCCGTGAAGCTATCAGTCGGGCCGGTATTGATCCGGCGGATGTGGAACATGCCGTTTTCGGCAACGTAATTCATACGGAAGCCCGCGATATGTACCTTGGCCGCGTCGCCGCGGTCAATGGCGGCATGTCAACAGATGCGCCGGCCATGACCGTGAATCGCCTCTGCGGCAGCGGCTTGCAGGCCATCATCTCAGCCGCCCAGCAGATTGAACTCGGCTATAATGACATTACGTTGGGCGGCGGCGCCGAAAATATGAGCCGAGCCAATTACTGGTCTCCCACCACGCGCTGGGGCGCGCGCATGGGAGACACGCAGATGGTAGATGCCATGGTCGGCGCACTCACCGATCCGTTTGATAACGTGCATATGGGCATTACGGCCGAAAACGTGGCCGAAAAATGGGGAATTACCCGGGAAGAGCAGGATCAACTGGCCGTAGACAGTCATCAACGCGCGGCCAAGGCGACGGAGGAGGGCCGCTTCCGCAGCCAAATCGTCCCCGTAGAAATCCAGAGCCGGAAGAAGACCATCGTCTTTGATACCGATGAGCATTTCCGCACGGACGCGAGCATGGAATCTATGGCCAAGCTCCGCCCGGTCTTCAAAAAGGACGGCACGGTGACCGCGGGCAATGCTTCGGGCATTAATGACGGCGCATCGGCGGTGGTCCTGGCCGCGGCCGAAATAGCGGAAGCCAGGGGACTCAAACCCATGGCGCGCCTGGTTGACTATGCCCACGCCGGCGTCGAGCCGAAATATATGGGCATCGGACCGGTCCCGGCTACCCATAAATTGCTGAAGCGGACCGGCGTTTCCCTGGACGAGATCGATGTTTTTGAGGTCAATGAGGCCTTTGCCGCTCAGGCCGTAGCCGTGGTCAAAGATTTGGGCCTGCCCATGGACAAGACCAATCCCAACGGCAGCGGCATATCTCTGGGCCATCCTATCGGCGCAACCGGCGCGATTATCACCACCAAGGCTCTGTATGAGCTGGCGCGCGTGGGCGGCCGCTATGCATTGGTCACCATGTGCATCGGCGGCGGTCAGGGCATTGCCGCACTTTTTGAACGTATCGAGTAACAAAATAGATATCAGTCCCAGTTGACGCGGGGTAACGGACTTTGCGGCTTCTTTAAAGGAGCTTGCCTGGATCTGCCTGCTCCGCGTCATCTGCAATTTATCGGCTAGAAAAGGACCGAAAACCATGGAGATTTTGGGCATTGATATCGGCGGCAGCGGGATTAAGGGCGCACCGGTCGATATTGAGACAGGCGAGCTGACTGCTGACCGCTATCGCATTCCTACGCCCCAGCCGTCTAAGCCGGCTGCCGTTGCCGAGGTCGTGCACACAATCGTCAAGCATTTTGACTGGAGCGGCCCCTTCGGCTGCGCCTTCCCCGCGGTTGTGCAGCATGGCGTCACCCGCTCCGCAGCCAATGTGGATGACGAGTGGATTGACTTTAACGCCGTGGACCTCTTCGCCCGGACGACCGGTCTGCCCGTCTGTATGATCAATGACGCCGACGCGGCCGGCATCGCGGCCATGGCCCACGGATCGGGTCAGGACCTGAGCGGCGTAGTCCTCATGTTGACCGTGGGAACGGGCATCGGCAGCGCGCTTTTTATTGACGGCATCCTCGTCCCCAATACGGAGCTGGGGCATCTGAAGCTCAACAACATGGATGCGGAGACGGATGCAGAAGATTATGCTTCGGACCGGGCGCGTAAGGCGGAGGACCTGTCGTGGAAGGCGTGGGGCAAGCGCCTCAACGAATATTTGCAGCACGTGGAGTTTATCTTTTCGCCCGATCTCATCATCATCGGCGGCGGCGTGAGCAAAAAGCATGCGAAATACTTTAAGTACCTGGACTTAAAAACCAAGATCGTCCCGGCCGAGTTGCGTAATGAAGCCGGCATCATCGGCGCGGCCATGGCCGCCAGGGACCTGGCGGTTCCTGCGTGAGTCGTCCGCCTATCGAACAGCAGGTCACCTTTTTCTATACACCGGATCTGGCGGCCGCCGCCCACTTTTATGAAACGGTGCTGGAGCTGCCCCTGGTCCTGGATCAGGGCAGTTGTCGCATCTATCGCGTGAGCGGCGACGCTTTTCTCGGCTTTTGTGAGCGAACCGACGCCGGCAAGCCTGAGGGCGTCATTTTTACGCTGGTCACCCATGAGGTGGACGCCTGGTATGAGCATCTGCTCGGCCACGGGGTCCGCGTAGAGAAGCCCCCCGCCTATAATCCCGCTTATAACATCTACCAATTCTTCGCCCGCGACCCCAGCGGCTATCTTCTGGAAATTCAGACCTTCCTCGATCCCGCCTGGCCCCAGGCTAACTAAGGCCGTTCCCGGAAATTGACCTCCTCAAACGCCCCCGGCACTGGCTATAAATTTCGCTGGTAACCAGTGTGACGCTGGCCAGTGCCGGGGACGTGATTCCTTGGAATGGCCTAACTGTCTGCAACAGAATAACGATTGCAGGACGGCGCCTGCCCGACTGGAGCCCGGCGCTCCCGGGCGTCCAATATCCCTGTGTCCCGTATCCGCCGTTCACGCGAAATTTGAATACATTTTGAGGGTTTTGACGTCGTGTCCGGGCATTGCGTATAATGAATTAATGTTTCATTATGCGGTTTGGGGGTTCATTCCGTGAATGCTGTTGATGCTCAATCGATCGAAACCTATCCCGGGGCCCAGTCGATTTCGCGCGCCATTGCGCTGCTCAAGTGCTTTAACGATACGCGCCCCGAATGGAGTCTGAGTGAATTAAGCGATTACCTATCGCTCAATAAGACGACCACCCATCGCATGTTGGCCGCACTGGAGGGAGAGGGCCTTGTTGAGCGCAGCGGGGCGGGCAACTATCGCCTGGGTGCTGAGCTGATCGCACTGGGCGGTTGCGCCATGCGCTCGAATGAGCTGCGCAATACCGCCCGGCCCTTCATGGAAACCTTGACCCGGGAGACCGGCGAAGCCGTCACGTTGGAGATTCTGGTGCGGGATCAGGTTCAGATTTTAGATGAGGTTTCCAGCCGCGACCCGCTTGACTCCGCCCTCAATATCGGCGCACGCCTGCCCATTCACGCCACTTCAACCGGTAAGCTGCTCCTTGCTTATCAGTCCGGCGACGCGATTGACGCCATGCTGGAGCGTCCCCTTGCTGCGCTGACGCCCCATACGCTGGTAGAGCCGAACGCCTTGCGCGCACAGCTGGCGGCCATCCGGGAAGAAGGGTATGCCACCTCGACCCACGAATTGGATATCGGGTTTACTGCGGTTGCTGCACCGGTCTACAGCCAGAGCGGCGCAGTGGCGGCGGCGTTGAGCGTGGGCGGGCCGGTATTGCGTCTTCACGGCGACGCCTTTCCCGCGGTGGTGGCTGCGGTGCAGGTGGCTGCGCGTCGCATCTCTCGCCGGCTTGGATATCAGCCCGGCTAAATTTGCCCAGCTAAATTGTGATGTGCGTTTCATATACTGAAACCTTGTTTTTATACGCTAACTCATTTCTTACGTGAAGGAGGATGTCAATGTCGACAATAAGCATCGAACGGCTCAACGTGCCCGGCCCCAAGGCGCAGGCGCTTTTGGCGCGGGACAAAAAGGTCGTTTCTCATGCCTATGGGCGCGTGGCTGATTTTGTGATGGATCACGGCCGGGGCAGCGAGGTTTTTGATGTGGACGGGAATCGATTCATCGATTTCGTCGCGGGGATTGCAGTTAATTCAACGGGGCATAGCCATCCCCAGGTTGTGCAGGCCATTCAGGCGCAGGCGGAACAGTTTCTCCACATCTCTTCCGATTATTACCATGAGGCCTGGGTTGCACTCAGCGAGAAGCTCGCCTCGATTGCGCCCTTTGATGAGGATGCAGGCGTTTTTCTGGGCAATTCCGGCACGGAGGCGGTGGAAGCGGCCATTAAGCTGGCCCACTATCACACGGGGCGGGATCGCTTTATCGGCTTTTTCGGCGGCTTCCATGGCCGTACGCTGGGCTCTCTGGCGTTCACTGCAAGCAAGGCCGTGCAGCGCGAGGGCTTTACCACCATTCCCAGCGTCACCCATATTCCCTATCCTAATATCTATCGTCCTATTCTGGCTGCCGCGCCGGAAGATGAGGATGCGGGGGACACAGTCGTTAACTTCCTGGAGAACGTGGTTTTTAAAAGCGTTGCCCCGCCGGAAGATATTGCCGGCATTTTGGTGGAGCCGATCCAGGGCGAGGGCGGTTATATCGTCCCGCCGGCCAGCTTTTTTCCGCGCCTGCGCGAGGTATGCGATCAATATGGCATTTTGCTGATCGTGGATGAAGTGCAGACGGGCGTGGCGCGTACGGGCAAATGGTGGGCCATCGAGCATTGGGGCGTGGAGCCGGACATCGTCTGCACGGCCAAAGGTATCGCCAGCGGCGTTCCCCTGGGCGGCATTATCGCCAAGCAGAGCGTGATGAGTTGGCCTGCAGGCGCGCACGGCAACACCTACGGCGGCAATCCCCTGGCCTGCGTGGCCGCTCTTGCCACCCTGGACGTTTTGGAGAACGGCGGCATGGAGAATGCCGCGACGCAAGGCGACTATATGATGGCGCGGCTGAAGGAGATGGCCGCACGCCATCCGTCCATGGGTGACGTGCGGGGGAAGGGGCTCATGCTGGGCGTGGAGTTTGTCAGCAATAAGGACTATCGCACGCCCGCGCCCGAACTGCGCAATCGCATTGTTCAGACGGCGTTTGAGCATGGTCTGCTCATTATGGGCTGCGGTCACAGCGCCATGCGCATTATCCCGCCGCTGGTTATCGGCCCGGACCTTATTAACGAAGGGCTGGGCATCTTCGAGTACGCGGTTACGCTGGCTGAGGCAGAGTTCGGCTTATAGCCTGTTGCTGTGCGGGAGCCGATTTCGCCGCCGTGTCGGACGCGGGCGAAATCGGCTGAACTGCCTCATCCTTTGTCAGCGTCTGGGGAAAGGCCGTGCGCATATAGCGCAGCCGCTCGAGCACGGCAATAAGCTTACCCGATGTCAGCATTCGCTCCCAGTGCCCGGCAGACTGCTCTTCGCCGCGCAGGCAGTAGGTGAGCATAATCCGAATGCGGTCATAGCCCGCCGTCTCGATAAAGCGGGGATGGTCCAGCCAGCCGCCCGCCCGACGCGGATTGCAGTCGGGATCGACCCAGCAGGGTTGGTTCAGTTCATGGAAAAAGGCGATAACGTCGGGAGCGTAAACGGGAGCGGGGCGGAAATAGATGCCGTCTTCCTGACGGCCGCCTTGCCAGCGGGCGAAGGGCGTATCTCGCTGTTGGAAGCCATCCAGGTAGGCAAGCAGTGCGTCAACTCTGGCGGGGGAGGGCATTTCGGGTTGCATAGCATTCCTCTAGGTTGAAGGTTGCCCGTGACTCCGGTGTCGCGGGCTTATTCTTTCCATCGTTTTGATGCGCGTAATTCCTTCGGCAGTTTGGGGATACACCTCCCACTTTTTGTCTGTACTCCTGACTATATTCCTTACAATAATGCCAATCTCATCCTCCGGCAACTTTGGCCTGATAGCCTAATTCGTTGAGCAGCTCCACAATGCGCTCCCGCTGCTCGCCCTGAATTTCAATTTCATCATCCTTGATCGTGCCGCCCGTGCCCAGTTTGTTCTTAAGGTGCTTGAGCAGCGCCTTGCGCCCCGCTGCGGTTGTCCGCACGCCTGTGATGACCGATACGGTCTTGCCGCCCCGGCCGGCCCGGGAACGATGGACGCGCACCGGGTGATTCTGCTGGAGCGTCTTGATGGGCGCCAGCGGATTGGCGGGCAGGGGGATGGACGGCTTCGGCTTTTCCTCTTCCGGATCGGTTGAAAAGACCGTAGAACGATTTTTTTTAGACATGGGCGTACCTCGCATGGCGGCTGGAAAAATGGACGGATCAACCGGAATTTATGCGGTTCCCGGAGGCGTGCGCATGAATACTTGATGCGTGAACCGTGGTAGACTTCGTCATGAACAACATAAATTCCGAAAGAGCCGGATAGACAGACTCAGTATACATCATTCGTCCATTGCCGGTCGGCCAGACGGACGGGTACAATGACGGCATATTCTTTCAACCAGCGTCAATCCCACCAGCATTAAGGAGCTTGCCGGCATGAACGTCAACGGCCAACATTTTCGCACCATCTGGCTTAAACCTGATGATCCCACCGTGGTTCAGATTATCGACCAGCGCCCTCTGCCCCACGAGTTCGTCATCGAAGACCTGACGACCGTCCCGGAAATGGCCGCGGCTATTCAGGAAATGCACGTGCGCGGGGCCGGCCTCATCGGCGCAGCCGCGGGGTATGGTATGTACCTTGCCGCACTGAATGCGCCCCGCACGTCGGTGGCGGACTTCGGCGCGGCTGTGGAGCTGGCGGGCGAGCAGCTAAAGGCGACCCGGCCGACGGCCGTGAATCTGGCCTGGGGCGTGCAGCGCCAATTGGACGTCATGGCCGCGGCCGGCGATGATGTGGAGAGCAAGATCGAGGCTGCGTTGAGAGAGGCCCAGGTCATTGCGGATGAGGATGCCGAGTGGTGCCGGCGCATCGGCGAGCACGGCGTCTCTCTCATTGAGGCCGTCAGCCGCAGCAAACCCGGCGAGCCGGTCAATATCCTCACCCACTGTAATGCGGGATGGCTGGCTTTTGTGGATTACGGTTCGGCCACGGCCCCCATTTACGCCGCGCACGACCGGGGCATTCCCGTGCATGTCTGGGTGGATGAAACCCGGCCGCGTAATCAGGGCGCGCGTTTGACCGCGTGGGAGCTGAATGAGCACGGCGTGCCCCACACCGTCATTGCCGATAACGTGGGCGGTCACCTCATGCAGCACGGGCTGGTGGACATCGTCATCACCGGCACGGATCGCACTACCTACACCGGCGACGTGGGCAACAAGATCGGCACTTATCTCAAAGCCCTGGCCGCCCGGGACAACAACGTGCCCTTTTACGTGGCGCTGCCTTCCTCTACGTTTGACTGGGAAATGCGCGACGGCGTGGGCGAAATCCCCATTGAGCAACGCGACGGCACGGAGGTCAAGTACATCAGCGGCTGGGCGGATGACCAGCGCTGTACCGTCCTGCTCACGCCGGCTGACAGCCCTGCGGCCAACTACGCTTTTGACGTCACGCCCGCGCGCCTGGTCACCGGCCTTATCACCGAGCGGGGCATCTGCGCCGCGTCGGAAGAAGGCGTGCTGGGACTCTATCCTGAGCAGCGAAAGGAGGGATAGGGCGCGCACTCGCGTTCTATCGTGTTTTGTCTTCTCCCCTGATCGTCGTTCTGGATCGACCGCAGAATCCGGCCAATATCGGCGCGGTGGTGCGGGCCATGCGCAATTTGGACGTGGGGACGCTGCGGCTGGTCGATCCTGCGCCGTTTGCGCGTGAGGATCTGCTGCGTTACGCTCACCGCTGTGAAGAGCAGGTCGCGGCCATCACCGTTTACGCCGACGTGGCGGATGCCGTGGCCGATGCCATCTACGTTGTGGGCACGGCCGCGCTGGTCCATCCGGATCGGCCTTATACGTCTGATGTACGCGGTCTGGCCGCTGAGCTGACCGTGCGCGGCCGGACCGGTTCTGTGGCCCTCCTCTTCGGCACCGAGGGCGACGGGCTGGACCGGGCTGCGTTGGATCACTGTCATCTGGTGGCGTCCCTGCCCGTCAATCCCGACTATCCCGCGCTCAACCTGGCCCAGTCCGTGCTGCTCTTCCTGTATGAATTGCGCTTGGCCCGGGAGACGCCACTACCATTGCCATCGTTTCCCGCCGAGCCCGCTGCGCCCGCACGCCAGGCCGAGCTGGAGCAACTTTTCCGCCTCACCGAGGCGTTGCTGCATGATGTCGATTACTTTCGCTACAGCCCTGAAACGGTTATGCGCAGCCTGCGCAATCTGGCCTACCGGGCCGAATTGACCTCTGATGAGGCGGCCATGCTCATGGGCATGGTGCGCAAGCTGATGCAGCGTATGCAATAAACGTCCTATCATCCCATAAAGGAGCATCCTATGAGCGCCACTCTGCCTGAAGCCGAAACCCTTTCCGACGACGGCCTGGTTGGAACCATGCGGGCCGCGCGCCTGTACGGTCCCCGGGACCTGCGCGTGGACGAAGTGCCCGTGCCCGGTCCGCCTGGTCCAGGCGAAGCGTTGCTGCGCATCACTTCTGTGGGCGTCTGCGGCAGCGATCTTCATTCCTACCTGGACGCGCGCATCGGCGACACGGTCGTGGAAGAGCCCATGGTGCTGGGCCACGAATTTGCCGCGGTGGTCATGGCTGTGGGCGCGGACGCGACCGACGGCAATCACGCGCCGCTGTTGCCGGGCACGCGGGTTGCTGTGGATCCGGCTCAGCCCTGCGGTCGCTGCGAGATGTGCGAACAGGGCCATCCCAATCTCTGTTGGCGCATGCACTTTTGCGGCAACTATCCTGACGACGGCAGCCTGAGCACTTTTATGCACATGCCCGCGCACACCTGCTTTCCCGTGCCCGACGTCATGGATAACGACACGGCCGCCTTGCTGGAGCCTCTGGGCGTGGGGCTGCACACCATCGATCTGGCCAAAATCAAGGTGGGCGACAGCGTAGCCATTTTGGGCGCGGGCGCGATTGGCCATTACGTTTTGCAATTGGCGAAATTATCAGGCGCAGACCCCATCTTCGTTAGCGATAAATTTGATTGGCGCTTGAATTTGGCTGAACGTTACGGCGCAATCCCCATCAACTGCGACGTGACGGATCCGGTTGCTGCGGTCATGGAAGCGACCGATAGCCGGGGCGTGGATGTGGCTATTGAAGCCGCTTGGGCCGATCACTCGGTCCAGCAGGCCGCGTCCATGGCGCGCCTGGGCGGTCGGGTTACCCTGGCGGGAATTCCCGGCGGTGATCGCCTGGAAATGAAGCACTCCACCGCCCGGCGTAAAGGGCTGACTATCCGCATGGTGCGGCGCATGAAGCACGTCTATCCCCGGGCCATTCGCCTGGCGTTGCGGGGCGCGGTCAACGTGACGGATATTGTCAGCCATCATTTCTCGCTGGAGGAAGCGCCTCAGGCTTTTGCCCTGAACGCAAATTATGAAGATGAAGTGGGCAAGGTCATCATTCGGGTGAGCGAGTAAAGAAGGAGCCCTTCGCACCTCATATCCGTACGCTTTGTCTAAAATCTATGGCTCAACAGGATCGCATCTGGTAGGTTGGCGCCTCCGGCCCGACACATCCGGTTCAGCACCGGTCGGGCAGGGATGCGCCGACCCGGCTTTGTTCCCATGTCAACCGCATGAAATCCGAGGCTGATGGCGCTACCATGCAAGTTCGATTGTCAGCTTCCCTTCCCATGGCCGCCTGTCTGCCGTTTCCAGCACAAGCTGTACCGCCGCGCCGGCGGGCACGGCAACGTTTAGCGGCCGCTCTCCCTGACGCAGCAGTTCACGCAGGCGGATGCGGGCGCGGGCCTCGATCAGATCGCTGACGTAGAGGAGCAGCGCGGCCTGATCGCCCGGATCGTCTCCGCCCGTCCGGGCGGCGCGAAGTCCCTTTAGCGTCACTTCACGTACGTCCAACGCATTCGCATAGAGCAAAGCGCGTCCATCCTCCGGCCGCGGGACGCCGCAGTAAATTTGGGTATAGCGAGGCGGCGAGGACGGGCCGCTGAATCCGCCGCCCGCGGGCATGGGCATGAAACCGGCCTGGGGCAGGGGGCGGCCTTGACTCTCCAGCATAGGCGACGATGGGGCGTACTGAGTTATTGCCGGCGACGGACCCGGCCTGGAAAGCTGCCAGCCGTGGGGAACGGCATTGGCCACCGGCACCGTATGGGAGATTGGATTGCCTGCCTCTTCGCGTATGGCCACAAAGGCGGTAGCCGAAGAGGGCAGCCCATAGTGGAGCGCCTCGCGCGCCAGGAGATCGTTCATCATTTCTGCCGCGGCCAACAGTTGATTTTCGCCGTATAGCTTGTCGCGTTGAGGGCGTTCCAACCCCTGGACGTTGACGCCCAGCTTCCTCAATTCGGTTACGAGATCGGCGATCTGGAACTGCGCCCGGGCCACGTACTCCAGCGTGTTGAGCCGCGCTGCCCCGTAGAGCGCAGCCAGGGCGGGATGATCCGGCGCCCGGGTCAGATCGACGGCAGCTTCGGCCAGAACTGCGTCATCAGCGGCCAGCAGGCGGGCGGTGACGGCGGAAGCATCGGCCCGAGGCGCACGCGCCGTCAGCCAAATGCTCTGGCCTGCCGGGAGATCGCCTGCATCCAGCGCCGCCCATCCATCGGGTCCTGAAGCCTGGCGGCGGGAACCCGTAACCATCTCCCTGTCCACCGCGAGACGCAGGTTGGTCAGCACCGGTTGGGCCCAGGCGTGCAGCACTTCTTCCAGCGCGGTGGTGATGTCTTCTTCCTGGGGATCGCTGGTCAGGTAGCGGGCGATGCCGCCGCTGCGGCGGACGATTTCGTTGGTCAGGGCGTCATTGGGCGCGGCGTCAATGCAGAGCACGCTGATGCGGCGCGGCGTGGGACCTGCGATTGCATCCTCGGCCAGGCGCAGGATGCGACCGGCGTCGGTGACCTGGGCGTCGGTGACGATGAAGACGTGCCGCGTGGCCGCCCCAACTGCGGGCGGCAGATCCAGCGCTTGCTCCAATGCTGCACCCAGATTCGTCCCGCCGCTCTCTTTTTGTTCCTTTAGCCACGCCACGGTCGCCTGGACGTGCGCCGCATCCGCCGGCTGCACCGCTTGACCGTACCATTCCACCGTGTTGTGGAAGCAGGCCAGGGCAAACGAATCGGCCGGCGTCATTTCCCGCAGGAAGGCGGCAATGGCCCAGTCTGCGGCCTGCCACTTTGGTCCGTGCATGGAGCCCGAGTGATCCACCAGCAGGATAACCTCCCGCGCGGGCGTTGCGGCCGGCTTTTCTTCCGGAGGCGCAATGGCGGCCAGCAGGTAGACGGCGTCATCCGTCCGATCAACATGGGCCTGGAGGGAGAGCGTGGGCGTTTTTGCGGCACGCTGCGGCTGCCAGCGCAGGACAAAGTCCCGGTCCGGTACGACCTGGCCCCCAGCCAGTTCGATTTGGACGCCCGCTGCGGCCGGCTCCTTTTCCGTCTTTACCGCCAATTCATGGGTAGGACTGCTGAATTCTTCCGCCCCGTAGAGGCGTAAGCTGAGAGCGAAGCGGTGGCCCGGGTCGCGTAAGAGGGCGAGAGGCTGACCCTGCACAGAGCCCGTCGCGCCTTCATCTTCGCGCACGTAGCGGGGCGCAGTGGTAAGGGGGATGCGCAGGCTCCAGTCCAGGCCGTGGGCCCGGGCGAGCTGTACCGTCTGGATTTCGACGCGGACATCCTCGTCCGGGCGGATGCCGGTGACCTGAAGGGTGAAGACATCGGGCGCTTCGCGGGTGGTCAGCGCGGCTTGCTTACCCGCTTCTTTAGCCGCCCGATAGCGAGCTTCGGCTTCCTTGCGGGTGGTCAGCATGGCCTGGATGCGCACGCCGCCGAAGGTAACCGTTGCGCCAATCACCGCGACATCGCCCGATAAGGGGAAGCGATAGACGGCCTCAATGGCGTTGGACCAGGTTTGGCTGGAAAAGTGATAGTGTTGCGTCGTTTGCAGGCGCGCGAGGGGGCCGGTGATCTCGCCGCTGACCTCTGTTTTGACGAGGGGAACGAAGTAAGGCCCCATCTCTTCCCGTTGGGCAATCTCCAGCACGCCAAAGCCGTTGGGCAGGGAATTGAGGAAGAGATTTGGATTGAACATTGGAATTATCCTTTACGCGCACGGCGTCGATATGCGGGTAATCGTGAAGCGGCGGCCATGTCAGGGAGCCGCGTTCGGCGATATCAGCGATGCAGGAGACGACCAACCGACAATAAGCGAAAGTGCGAAGGATGACCCAGATAGGGGAGATATGCTCCTATTGTAGGCGCGGCTTTTGCGCGCGTCAATTCATTTTTTCGCGGCGCCGGATTGTCCGCTTATCTCTACGCTGCGGGGATGATTTTGTTGCGGCGGATGAGTCGCTGATTAGCCTGTCTGCCAACTCACCTGTCGTTGCCGGGCGATTGCTCTTTCTTTGTTCCGCTTCTATAATTCCGGGTGTTGTTCGAGTTTGCTGATGGGGAGAGAAATCATTTTGACGCAGCGAAGATGGAAGTCCTATCTGTTGGTCTTGATCCAGTTTGTCTGTCTGGCGGGGCTGGCGCTTACGGGGCCGATTCTTGCGCGTCATCCGCTTTGGCTGGCGGTGGAACTCCTGGCCATCGGCTTGGGCGTGTGGGCCCTTGTCTCCATGGGATATCCCACGCTCAACATTACGCCCGACGTCAAGCCGGAAGGCCGACTCATCGAACGAGGGCCGTATCGCTGGATTCGCCACCCCATGTACACCTCGCTCATCATCGGCGGCGGCGCTTTGGTGCTGGATTCGTTTTCCTGGCTGCGTCTGGGGATTTGGCTGCTGCTCCTGGTCGATCTCCTGATTAAGCTGCGCTATGAGGAGTCGTTATTGCGTGCGCATTATCCTGGCTATGCCGCCCTGACCGCACGAACCTGGCGCCTGCTGCCTTTTATTTTCTAACCGGTACCGCCCATGAATGCTCGTCTTCTGCTCATCCTTGCCATCGTTATCTCGGGCCTGTTCTATCTCCGCGCCGCCTATGCTGGTTCTGCCGGGCAGATTTATCTGCTCAAGCCCCTGACGACGCTGCTGATTATCTTTCTGGCCTGGCGTATGCCCGGATCGTCATTGCTCTTCAAGCGGCTGATTCTAGCGGGATTGTTCTTCTCGCTGGCGGGCGATGTCTTTCTCATGTTGCCCCAGGATCGGTTTATCGCCGGTCTCATCAGCTTTCTCGTGGCCCATCTTTTTTATATTGCTGCGTTCGTCTCTTCCGCGGGCTTCCAGATGACGGCCTGGCCGCTGGGCGCGTATCTGCTTTATGGCGCGCTCATGCTCTTATTGCTCTGGCCCCATCTGGGCGCGCTGCGGTTGCCGGTGCTCGTGTACATGGTCGTCATTCTCGTCATGGGCTGGCAGGGGCTGGAACGCGGGCTATTTCTCAACACGCAAGGTGCGTGGCTGGCGGCTGCGGGCGCGGCCTTCTTTGTCGCGTCGGACTCTCTCCTGGCCCTGGATCGCTTCCGGGGGCAGTTTCCCGCCGCAACCGCATTGGTCATGATTACCTATTGGACGGCCCAGACGTTGCTGGCCTTGTCGGTAGGGAAGTGACTAATTAAGTCGGCTGGTTGGTTGCTTCGATTTCGCATGCTTGCCGGACTCCAGCCCGGCGCTCCCGGCGGCATCCCGCAAGCGCTGCGTTATTGGCGGGCAGACCTTAATCTTGCTCGAACAGTTCGAACTCACTGCCGGAATCAATCAACTCTTCTAAAGTCACATTTAGCGCTTGTGCAATCTTTTGCAGGACATCCGTTGTCCCGTTCCGCTTGCCGGACTCAAGTTGCGATAAGTATGGCTTGCTGATGCCAGCCTCTTCCGCCAGCTGTTTTTGCGATAAAGAACGATACTCTCGCCAAACGCGAATCGGATTTTCGCCGTCTAATAGTGCATTGGCAATCCGGCCAGGGATCAATTCCTCTCCCGCCTCAATGCCGGCTTTGGCTTCATCATAGGCGCGGATATCTTCTAACATTTCCCAGGCGTCAAGCAATTTTTGATACTCAAGATAGGGAATTACCGCCCATTCGGCCTGACCGTTTTTTTCGATTACCTGTATGCTCATTTGTAAATTTCCCCTCTTGGCCCGACCTTGATCACCAACATCACCACTTGCTCGTTCTGTAATTCATAAATTACCCGCCAATCGCCGACGTGTAGCCGGTACCCTGAGCGTCCCGCCAATTTTGTCACATTATTATGCGGAGCGTATGGATCAGCGGCAATCGCGTCGATTTTTTCGCGGATCAAATTCGCAGTATCTTTGGGAATGCGGCGCAATCTTCTAAGCGCCGGTCTGGTAAATACGACTGAATACATGAATGAAATATTAGCATAATGCTAATCTCTTCTGCAAATGCTTTTTGATGCTCCAGCAATTCATTACGGCGGCGTTTGTTAATCCGGCTTGACTCATGGATTGGATGTGAGTTGGCCCGCACGGGTCAACTATAACCCTTGTTCCCGTTTGGGACTGCCTCCCTGTTCAGCTATTTGACACTGTCCGAGTAGTGTGAGATCAAATTCTCTGGAGGCTCAACGTTACGATATGGCGTATGGCGATATGGAGGATATTGTAGATAGATTGATATTGTAAGGATTGGCACGCCGAGAGCAATCAAGCCCATGCATTAGTCAGTAAAATCACTGGCAAAAGGCGCAAACGCGCGTCAAAAACTACCGACCCGACCCGATTACGGCGGCATGACTTCCACTGCTTGGACGTGCACGTCTCCCAGCGCGGATGGCGTGATGGTGATGATAACTGGATCCGCGCTCGTATCCAGGGGGATGGTCACGCTGTTGCCTCCGGGCGCGGGAGCGAGGTCGTACGCCTCTGCGCCGGTGGTGAGCCGGGCAGTGGCCTGGCCGGCTGTGCGATAGCGAATGCTAACCCGGCTGCCCGGCGGCGCGTGGTAGATGAGCAATTCCGCCGGGCCCAAAAGCGCGCGGCTGGAGGCCGTCTCATCCAGCGGGCTCCAGTTGAGCGGACCCAGGACAGGATAAGGCTGGACGGTTTCCGGCGCGGTAACGCGGTAGACGGTCAGCCGATCGTCGGTATGGATGGGCTCCTGTCCGGCAAAGAGGGCCGCGGCCAACTCCTCGGTGTAGGTGCGCTCCAGGCCGCCCGGCATCTTGTAGCGATCCAACGTCACGTACTCTATGCCCAAATCGTGGAGCACGGTCATGCCCGCTGCGACCGGGTCTACGCTCAGAATGTCCGGCCCCAGATGACGAAAATGCTGGAGCACGGGCGTGCGCTCGGTCAGGGTGCGGGGATCGTCCCGGCTGATGTAGGCCACGGCCAGCGGGCGCTGATGCACGGTTTGGTAGAGGAGATAGCCCGGCCGGTCGTAGTTCATGGGCAGGTTGAGCAACGCGCCGTCGCCCGGCTCATGCGCCAGGGTTGCGTACCAGTCGGGCGTATCAGGCGGGCTCATGGGGTAGGGAGCGACCCAATATTCGGCCAGGATCAGCAGGCCCGCCAGCGCGATCGCGGCGGTCTGCCTTCCTCGTCTGCCGTTGGCGGACCACATCAGTTGCGCCAGGCCTGCGCCTGCAAGGACGGCCACGGCCAACTGGACCATGACGGCGTAACGGCTGACGCTGCGGCTCAGGCGGACGAAGCTGGAGAAATAGGCCAGAATGCCAAAGGGCGTAAAGTGGAGTGAGAGTTCCTCTGTTGCGGGAATATCGGCCGCGGTGATGTTGCCCCAGTGGATCACCGGCCCCAGCGCCATGGCGAAGAAGAAGAGCGCGGCTGCGATCCACAGCCCCATCCGGCGGCCGCGCCACGCGCCCAGCAGGGCCAGGAGCAGCGCGGTGTAGCCGATGCCGATGGTGCGCTCGCTCACCGGCGCGATCTGGTTGCCGATCCAGGTAAAGCTATCGGGGCGGAAAAGGGTGTGAAGGCGATTGGGGATCAGAAAATCCATGACGCTCGCGCTGAGAATGTAGAGTTCCTGGGCCGGGCGCACCATGAAGGAGAAGGCTCGGGTCTCGCGCAGCATGGGGATGAGCCAAAAGCTGAGCGCGACAAAAAAGAGCGCGCCGGCCAGGGCTGCGGGCAAAACCAGGCGCAGCAGCTCCGGCAGACCGGCAAAGATATGTCCCCCCTTTTGCATTCCTGCTGAATTTTTTTCGCCGACTTGCTGCTCAACTTTCCCTTGCGGGGGCGTCAGCCAGGTCCACAGAACAGCGATCCCTGTAAAGAAGACCAGATAGAGCACAAAATACCAATCACACAATCCCGTCAGGATCAGAAAGAGCGCGGTCATTGCTGCTTCGCGTAGCCACGGTTTGCGACCGCGTGCAGCCTTCAGCGCGCGCAGGAGATAAAGCATGTAGAAGGGCAGCCACTGCAAGCTCAACACCTGCATGTGGCCCAGGAGATGGGCCATGTGAAAGGGGGAAAGGGTGAAGATCATGCCCGCGATGAGGGGGGCGAAAAATTGGAGATTGGGAGATTGGGAGATTGGGGGATTGGGGGGGGGTCCACCGCGGTCCCTAATCTTCAATCTTTGATCTTCAATCTTTGATCTTTGGTCTCCACTCTTTATCACCCACGTCGTGAGCAAAAACGCCCCGTATCCGCCCAGGGTGAAGGCGAGGAAGACGGCGAAGTTGTAGGCGGGGATGAGGCCTGCGCTGAGCTGGACGGGCAGGCCGACGAGGCCGTTGAAGGGGTTCAGCGTTTGGAAGTAGAGCGTGACGCCCGTGGGGTGAAAGAGCAGATCGGTGGCCAGGGGATTGACGTGGCGGTCGATCAGCGCGACCTTGATCCACCAGAGGTTCCAGTAGTTTTGCCAGCCGTCAAACCCGTCGCCCGGGATAGCCGCTGCGACCTCCCGGATTGCGGGCCAGGTCATAAGGGCCGTGAGCAGGAAATATGCCAGCAGGGCCGCGGCGTGCCGCCCCATGCGCATGGTCCTCACAGGCATGTGTGACTGCTTCATAGATCGAGGCTGAGCGCGGCCTCGCAGGCCAGCTGCGCGCGGGTATACGCCGCGGCCGTGCGCTGTTCGAGTCGATCCGTGTTGGCGCTCCACCGCGCGGCAAAGTCCTGATCCGTGACGGCGTGGAGATTGGTGCGTACGTTGAGCAGCGATGTACGCAAGGCGCCGTTGGCGAGGTAGAGCGCGGCCGCACCGTCGCCCGCCACGGCCGGATTGACCCGGGCCATGACGCGTCCAATCAACTCCATCACCGTCAGGCATAATTCAGCCGTGGCAAAGGGTGTAGCCGTTGCATTTTTCATGCCCGCCTGGATGGCGGCCGTGCGCGCGGTGCGTGCGGTTGGGTTATCCTTGGGCATGGCATAGGCCGCGATGACCCCATCAAACGCGGCAATGTCCTCATCCGCCGCCATAGCCAAATTCAGACGCAAGGTTTCGCTTTGGGTCAGATAATCTTCCAGCTCGGGCGTGATGTCGCTGAACGCGGCTTTGCCCAGCGTGTAGCGAATGACCAGGCTGACCAGCGCGGCCGCGTGGGAGCCGGTCAGCGCTGCCGCGCTGCCGCCCGCAGGCGTAGGTTGCCGCGCGGCCAGCTGATCGTTAAATTGGCGCAGAGAGAGGTCTAGAATGGACATAACCCGGGCCTGTCCCCTTGCTTGCATTCAGCCATCCTACTCCTCATCCTCCTCTTCGCCCAGCACTTTGCGCTTGAGGTCCCAGGCCGTGGCCTGGAGCGAGTAATTGACGATGTAGTACATGCCCTTCCACGTATCGGGATCCAGGAATTCCCTGGGCGATGTGCCGGCCAGATTGGCCTTGAGGTCCATAACCGTAGAAACGCCGGGCAGAGCGGAGAGCCGCTCGGCCGCATACGCGCGGGCCGACGCGGTTTGACCCTGGGCCGTGTAGTTCAGGACGTACCAGAGACCTATCCACGTATCGGGATCCAGAAATTCCTTGGGCGATGTGCCCTCCAGATTGCTCCGGAGTTCCTTGACCAATTCTACGCCCACGTCCGGCGTAAAGCGTTCGATGTTCTTGATGACCAGATCGGTCAACTTGGCGGGCGAATAGGCGGGTGCGCGATAGGACGGCGATAGATTTTGTAGCTCTCCGGCCAGTTGATTCAGCTCCGTAAGCAGCACTTCCATTTCGGCCCGCGTCGCTTTTTGCGACGGGCTGGATGGGCGTCCCGCCTCTGCCGGGGCTACGCCCGAGGCCGCGGCGATCTCCTCAGCGATGATCGCTTGATCTTGATGCAGGTAACAGAAACGCGATCCCGGCTGGGCATACTTCTTGCAGCGTTTTCCCGCCTTGGTCATACCCTGACACTGCTGTTTTTCTGTGCTCATCCTTTTTCCTCCGATACTGTTCGAGCGGCAAGGGACAGATCGCTTACTTCTACCTCTCTCCGGCTGCTTCCTCCTGTAACTCGCACGGATACGTCCTGGTCAGTTCGATAAAGCCGTGTCGCGCCAGGATGGGCTTGCTCATGGGGCCGGCGTCTACCGTCAAGTAGCGATAGCCCCGGCGCGCGGCTTCCTGGACGCGGACGGTCATCAACGCGGTGTAGAGGCCGCGCCGGCGAAATTCGGGCCGGGTGGAGCCGCCCCAGATGCCGGCGAAATTGCCGGCCGGATCAAATGTGAGCCAGCCCGCCGCGGCGGGCGCGCCGTCTGCGTAAGCCAGGTAGACGGCCATGGATGACGGTTCCTGGGTCAGGGTCGCGCGCAGGCGCGCGGCCAGACCGGAAAAAGGGCGAGACCAGACCGCTTTTTCGATCTCGATGACGGCTTGCAGATCGTCGGGGTTGGTGATGCGGCGCACGTCGGCCTGGACTTGGGCTTCCAGCAGCGCCGGAGCCGCGGTCAGGTCCAGCACCATGACCGCCTCTTCTTCATCCGTGACAAGGCCCTGGCGCGCCAGGCGCTGCCGCAGGTCCGACGGCGCGTCATGGCTGTATAGCTTCCACTCGAAGGGCATATTCCGCCCGCGGAAATAGGCGATCTGTCCGGCAATTTCCTGGTCTGCGTTGGCTTCGTCCAGATCCGAGTAAACAATGATGCCCCGACGGCCGCTGCCGCCGTCGTTGTGGCCGTCATTGGGATCGCCGTCATTGAAGATGTGGCGTACTACACGGGGCAATACCTCGCGCGTCGTATCCGGCCAGATTGCGCCGCGGCGTTCTTCTCTGTCAAAGAGTGCGAGCAGGTCGTCTTTATTCATGGCTTATCTTTTCGCTCTACAGGTACTTGGCTGCCAGGCCCTGCAAAAATGCCTTTCCCTGCTTGACGAACGCGGTTCCGTCGGGACAGGGATCCAGGAAGAGACCCCGCTGAAAGGCGAAGTCGCCGATGGATGAATTGTAGGTCTCCATGCCCAGGTAGCCGGTGTAGTTGATATCGGCCAGCGCCTGAAAGAGGTCGTCCCACGGCACCAGTCCGCCTCCCGGTACGCCCCGGTCGTTTTCACACGCGTGAACGCCCCAGAGCCGATCTCCGCAAGCGCGGACGGCGGCGCCGTAATCCCGCACTTCCGTGATGAGGTGGTAGGTATCGAAGAGGACAAACAGGTTATGGTGATCGGCCATGTCGATGAGCGTGAGGACTTGCTGGGGCGTGTTGGCCACATGGGTGCGAAAGTGGCTCATGGGCTCCAGGACGATGGCTACATCGCGCGCGGCGGCATACTCGGCCAGCTCTCCCAGTCCTTCCGCGGTGCGGGGCGCTTCATCCGCGGGCGGGCGGCGTCGCTTGATGACGCCCGGATGTCCGTAAAGCGCCCCGGCGTAGGCCACGGCGCCCAGTTCCGCCGCCAGATCCACCTGGCGCTTGTGCCAGGCAAGCCCGGCGTGTCGGTCATCCGCCTGGTCGGCCGAAAGATCGCAGTGAACAGGCCACGCACCGCCCGGTCCGATAAGCAGCTTCAGGCCCAGCTGCTCGGCCCTGGCCCGGGTTTTGGTCGGGTCAAAGATAATATCATCGCCCACGGACAGCTCGCACGCGCCCAATCCCAAATCGGCTATCTGATCGAGAATGGGAAGTTGGTCATCGGCCCACTTGTCGGTGAAGAGATAAATATGCGCACCGTAGAGCATATAGGATCCTGTCATTGGCGTTTGATGTAGGATACGTGCACGGCGATTGTAGCATGGGCGGACCATGGGCGGCAATCACCGTTTATGCGTAGAGACGTAGCATTGCTACGTCTCTACGCATAAACGGCGGCGAACTGGTTCAGTGTAATGGACCTTCCGATTTTTGACAGTTTTCCCAATTCGACCTATGATCTTATTACAAGATAGTGAAAGTTCTGACGAGGGCGTATAACCATTGTTGAGAACTGGCACGTTTTGTACTGAGTCTTGTTTTTGTTTTACCGCAACACAGGAGTTTTCAACAATGAGTGAGGAACGCGTCACCGGTACCGTCAAATGGTTCAATGACCAGAAAGGCTACGGCTTCCTGTCTCACGAGGGCGGTCGCGATGTCTTCGTCCACTACTCCGCCATCATGTCCGAAGGCTATCGCAGCCTTGCGGAAGGCGACCAGGTTGAGTTCAGTATTGAAGAGGGTCCCAAAGGTCCGTCCGCTGTAAACGTGCGCAAGCTCTAGACCTTGCTTCTTACAACCAAAAAGACCGGCCCCGCGGGGCCGGTCTTTTTTTATCGATGCTTCCTGGGAGTCTCTTGATGTCTTTCTTTTCCATCGCCCGTTTTTGGGGTCTCGTGGCCGCCCTTGCCTTGCTCTCCGCCTGCGCCCGCAGCGGACCGGCCGCGCCCGTTACGAGCACGCCTGCCGTCGTTGCCGTCCCCACGTTTACGTCTACGCCCCCCGGCTCAGCCGATGCGTCCCAGGCGACTGTCGCGCCTTCTGCCACGCCGGCTGAGAGCGCCCCCGCGCTTTTGCCCACGGCCACCCTCACCGCTACGGCCACGCTTTCCCCTGCGGCCACGCTTTCCCCGACGGCGCCGGCTGAGCCGTCGGGGCCGGAGCTGACGGTCACGGGCGAATTGGTCAACGTGCGCAGCGGACCGGATGTGGCCTATTCCCTGGCGGGAACGATCACCGCGGGCGCGGTCTATACGCCCACCGGCCGCAATGAGGCGGGCGATTGGTGGCAGGTTTGCTGCTTTGCCGATGAGCCCGGCTGGCTTTTCGGCGGTCTGGTGGAGGTAACCAACGGCGACGCGGTGGCGGTGGCAAGCGATATTCCGCCGCTGCCCACATCCGCCCCCGCGGTTACCGCGGACCCCACGGCAGAGCCCGCCGCAGAGCCCGCTGCGGATACGGGGAGCGAGCAGCCTGTGGCGGAGGAGCCTGCCGCCCCGGCTGATGATCCCTATAGCAGTACCGCGGGCATTTTTGATCCCGCCGCGCAATATCACATTGTGGGCTATCGGGTTATCGGCTATGGCGAGAACAACGGCGGCATCTTTAACAACGGGGGCCAGCACATGATCTTCATCAACGTGATTGATGGTGCAGGCAACGGCATTGACGGCGCCGTGGTCAAGAACGCCATCAACGATAACGTCAACCTTGTCACCGGTTCCAAAGGACCCGGACGCGCCGAATTTGAGATGTTTTGGGATCCGTACAAGCTCTACGTCGCATCCGATCCGTCCGGCCCCGTCACCAGCCAGACTACCAATCAGATGAATACAGCCCATCCCCACATTCCGGATATTGTGGGACGCCTCGGTCCGCCTGAAGAAGAGTATGCCATCTGCCCTACGCTGGACGACCGCTGCGATCCGCCTTTTTTTCACGCTCACTGGTCATATGAGGTGACTTTCCAAAAGGTGAATTGAGAAAAGGGGGGGGACGAACTATCGCACTGCCAGCCCCGCGGCTCGATAGATTGCATCGATCACGCGCATGTTTTTTACGCCCTCGGAGCCGTCAGCAGAGAGGGGCGCGCTGTCGCGAACGGCTTCAACAAAGGCCTGCATCTGATAGTTGTAGGTGGGAATTTTGGGGAACTTCTCCGTGCGTACGCCCGCCTCATCTTTGATGCGCAGGCGGTGGTAGAGCAAATGAGGCAGCATGAGGTTGAAGACGCTCAATTCTCCGGCGCTGCCGCGCAGACGGACCCGGCTGCGGAAAAGGCACGTCCCCAGCATGGAGCAGTACGTGTGACCTGTTGCGCCGGAAGGAAAGGCGAAGCGAGCGTCCATGGTGCGATCCACCTGGGGCGAGAGCAGTTTGGCCTCGGCCTGAATCACCGTCGGTTCTTCTCCGGTGAGAAAGCGCAGCATATCCACCGCGTAGCAGCCCATGTCCATGGTCACGCCACCGGCCAGCTCATAGCTGAAGCGTATATTGTTGGGGCGGATGGAAGGCGTGCAGAATTGGATATCCGCATGCTCCAGCGTACCGATAGCCCCCTCCTGCACCAAGTCCCGCACCCGCTGCGCCAAAGGATGGTAGCGATAGTGGAACGCCTCGGCCAGAACCCGCCCCGTGCGCTCGGCGGTAGCGACCATGCTTTCGGCTTCCTCGGCATTGGCCGCCAGCGGCTTTTCGCACAGGACGTGCTTCCCTGCCTCCAGGGCGCGGATGCTCCACTGGGCGTGGAGGTTGTTGGGCAGGGGAATGTAGACGGCATCAACCTCGCCGTCCGCCAGCAACTCGGCATAGTCGCCATAGGCTTTGGGGATGGCGTGCCGCGCGGCAAATTCCCGGGCCCGGACAAGCTCCCGCGCGGCAACGGCCGTAACCGTAACCGCGGGATTGTTTCGGGCGGGGTTGATTGCGCCCCAGGGCGCGATGCGGGCCGTGCCCAAAATGCCCAGCCGCAGCGGTTCTGGTCCGTTCATGCCCGCATCCGCATGAGGGCAGTGCGCTCAAAGTCGATGACAACCACGCCGTCCTGATTGCGGCCCACGTGGCGGAAGCGCACAATGCCCTGACCCGGTCGCGATTGGGAGGGGCGCTTGTGGATTACCTCGGTGGTGACGTAGAGGGTATCACCATGGAAGAGAGGGTGAGGGTGGGTGACCGTTGCATAACTCAGGTTGGCGATCAGCGTGCCTTCGGTCAGGTCGGCCACGGTGATGCCCACGGCCAGCCCCAGGGTGAAGATGCCGTTTACGATGCGCCGGCCGAAATCGCTCTCGCGTTGGGCATAGTCCTCGTTGAGATGCAGCGGTTGGGTGTTCATGGTCAGGGCGGAGAAGAGGACATTGTCCATTTCCGTGAGCGTGCGCCCCAGGCTGTGGGTGATGGTTTGGCCGACTTCCAGCTCTTCGTAAAATTTCCCTGCCATTTTAGCCTCGTCTTGCCTGGACTTGCTCATGCCGGGCCAGGATGACCTGGGCCATGCGCAGGTTGGCCGCGTCGATCATTTTGCCGTCCAGGCTGATGGCCCCGCGTCCCGCGTCCTGGGCTTCCTGGTAGGCGGCAACGATGCGCTCCGCCCGCGCGACTTCATCTTCCCGGGGGGAGAATATCCCATTGATAGTCGCTAGCTGTCCGGGATGAATGCACTGCTTGCCGTCAAAGCCCAGCGCGTGGGCAATGCGGGCTGAGCGTGTGAGCCCCTCGTCATCGCGAAAGGCGGCGTAGGGACCATCCACGGCGCGCAGTCCATTGGTCCGGGCCGTGGCCGCCAGCATCTGCATGACCGTATGCCAGCGATGGCCGGGATAGAGATCGTCGTATGCGTCAAACTCGCCAATACCTGCTGAGGGCATCTGCATGGAGGCGGCAAAATCGCCCGGTCCGAAAATAAGCGCTTCCAGCCGGGGCGAGGCCGCGCCGATTTCCCGCAGATTGACCAGGCCGGCCGCGCTTTCGATCTGGGCCTCCAGGCCGATGGCCCGATTGATTCCCTGACGCGCTTCGATTTGGCTGAGCAGGGTGGCGACGAAGCGCACATCTTCGCCGCTGCTCGCCTTGGGCAGCATAATCAGGTCGATCTGATCGCCTGCATTTTCCACCACGTCTACCAGATCGCGATAGGCAAACGGCGTGTCCAGCGCATTGATGCGCACCAGGCGCGTCCGCGCGCCGAAGTCCGTCCCGCGCAGGGTTTGGATCACCGCGGCGCGCGCCGCCTCCTTATCGCCGGGAGCGACCGCATCCTCCAAATCCAGGCAGACGGCATCGGCCTGGCCGGCTGCGGCTTTGGAGGCCATGTCCGGCCGATCGCCGGGCGTAAAGAGCATGCTGCGCATGAGTCGGCCCCGATTGTTACTCAGCATGGCGCAATGACTTATCTCCTGTTCCAGTTCTGCATGAATACCGCGACGGAAATCCAACTGTCCTGCAGCGGAAGAAACCGCATGTGGATTTCCGCCGGGATTCGCTATGTATCTTTCATTTTCACGCTATGATTGTAGCTTTTCCGCCCAAATGTGACAACCGGAAGACAGAGAACACATGCGAGTTGTTCTTCTAATCGGGCAGATGGTACACTGGCGCAGGGAATAACGCTTTGCATCCTCCGGGAAAGCGTTGCTTATTGATTATCATAGCACTCTTTGCCGCAACCTTCCTGTTCGTACTGGATGGATCATTGTGACTGAATCGCCGTCTACGCCCCCTTTACATCGTCGCCCCTGGCGCATTTGGGAACTTGCGCTGATTGCCTTGAGCAGCGTTGCGCTGGTCATGCTTCTGGCGTTGGCCATCCTGGGAGACCGCAGCCGCACGGCCCGGTTTTGGGCTGAGGCCACAGCCGAGGCGGCCCAGGCGGTTGCATTGGCCCAGGATTCGGCTTCTTTCTCCCCAACCGCGTCCCCTACAGTCGGTTCTCCCGATGGTTCCACAGACAGCGCTGTTGCCGCGTCTCTTCCCGTCTCCGCTTCCGTCCCTGACGTTGCTACGCCGTCGGAGTCCGCTGTTTCGGCCGCGCAGTCAGTCGCCTTGTCGGCGGTGTCTGACATTGCCGACGTCGAGACGCCGGCTGCCGCGGCGCCGGATGCGGAATTGTCGGAAGCCCAATTATCGAACGCTGAGTCCATAGAAGCGGAACCGACAACGACGGAACCGATGGAAGCAGAGTCAGCGGTCGCTACGGCCCTTAGTGCGCCCATCAACGCCACATCTGCGCAGCTCGCGACGACGACTGTGGATTCCGTCCCGGAAACCCTGCCCCCGGCGACTGCAATGCCTACTGCGGCGCGGCTTGCCGAGGCCGCAGCTGCCGACAGCGAGATTGGGGCTGCACGCCTGGCGCCGACGCCCGCGCGTACACTGGTGGCATCCTTGATAACGGCTACGCCTGTGGCTACCAGCGGCACGCCGGTTTCCATAACTTTGCCGATTACGCCGGACATCGGCGAACCTATCGCCATTACCCTGCCGATTACGCCCGACATCGGCGAGCCCGTGGCCATCACGCTGCCGATTACCGTTGAACCCGGCGTCACGCCCGCGCTGGGCAGCCCGGTCTCCATTACCTTTCCCATCAGCATCGCCACGCCGGCTCCGGATATCGGTCAACCTGTCTCCGCGACCATGCCTGCCCTGGACCTTTCGCTGCGCATCACGCCGATGCCGCCGGTCCGCCCGACGCGCCTTTTGCGGCCTACTTCTACGCCTACCCCTGCTTCAACGCTGACGCCTACTGCATCGCCGTCCCCCACGCCGACCCTGGCACCGACGTTTACGCCCACTCCTTCACCTACTGTGCTGTCTACTGTGCCGCCTACTTCCGCGCCGACGGCAACAGCGACTGCCGCTGCGCCTGTTACAGCGACTGTCACCGCTACTATCACTGAGACCGCCACGCCGGCGGAAGAAGCGTCGTCTGCCGGCGTGGCGGCTTGCGCCGGCAGCCCTGTCGATGTTCTGGCGTCGGGCGCAAAATTTTACGCCGGGCCCATCACGGCATATGATCAGGCCCGGCGCTTGGCAGTCTCACTTGTGGTTGTAAATGTTCCCCCGGCCGAAGTCGGCACGGATCGACTCAATCTCTATCTGTCGGATCAGGCTCAGTTTAACCGCATCGTGAACGAAGCCGACCAGCCGCGGGAGAATCACATCGATGCAGGCGTGCGCACGGCGGATGAACCGCCTACGCTGACCGCCGCCATTGGTCACCCCGTGGGCGACTTCTTCGTGACCTTCGTGAATGATACGGCGTCCGACGTGGCGTACTGCCTCCTGGTGGAGAACGGCGCTTTGGAGTAGCCCGGTTCATCCCGTCCCTTGAATGCGCCCCTTTCCGAACTGCACGTCCTCCCCAAAGCGAGCCAGGCTAAAGCCGTCCAGCGATACCGACGGTTCTCCGTCCAGAATTAGTTCGCTCATCACCTTGCCCACGCCCGGACCCAAAGCAAAGCCGTGCCCGCTGAAGCCGGAGGCCAGGTAGTAGCCGTCCAAGCCCTCCACCACGCCCAGAATGGGCGTCCGGTCCGGCGTCATAGCCAATGTGCCCCACCAGACTTCTTCTATTTCCGCCTCGCCCAGGGCGGGAATCAGGTTGCTGCGCTTTTCCAGATAGGTCCGGACATCGGCTTCGGTCACCTCTTCAAAGTCGCCGATGGAGCGGCCCACCGCGCCGATGTGGATGCAGCCGCGCGCATCGGGCCGGGCATAGACGCCGGCATCATGACTGGAGATAAATTCGGTGAAGAGCCGGGGCAGGGGTTCGGTGCGGCCGATGATGGTGCGGGAGGGAACGATGGGGATTTCAAAGCCCAGGTCTGTGCTCAACTGGGGCGTCCACGGTCCTGCGGCGTGGACTACTTTGGGCGCGGCAATCGACCATTCGCCCTGCGCGTTGCGGGCGCGTACGCCGGTGATGCGGCCGTCAGCCCGATCAATGCCTATTACTTCGGTCTCTTCCCATACCTCAGCGCCCAGACGCGCGGCCGCGGCCGCGATGGCCGGCGTGACCAGCCGCGGGTTGGCTACGCCATCGGTCGCGCAGTACTTGGCCCCGATAAACCCTGGCGCCAGAAAGGGCTTGCGACGGTAAAGTTCCGCCTCATCCCACATTTCCACTTCCAGCCCGTCGGCCAGCTCTTCGTGGGATTGGGCGGTCAACTCGGCCAGGCGATCGTCCGTTGCGGCCAGGCGCAGCGTACCGCCCTGGGTGTATTCCACATCGGTTCCGGTTGCTTCGGCCAACGTTTTCCAGACTTCGATGCTCGCCATGGCTAACTTGCGTTCGTCGGTCGTGTCGCGGCACTGGGCGCGCACGCCTCCCGCCGCGCGGCTCGACGCTTCAAAGCCCGGCGTGCTCTTTTCCAGCAGCAGGGCCTTGACGCCGCGCTGGGCCAGGAACCAGGCGATGGAAGAACCGACAATCCCGCCGCCGATAATGACAACAGGCGCTTCTCTCTGATTCACAATATTATCCTCACAGAGTGGATTTGGATAAGGTAATGTTAATTTTGTAATTTGGGATCGAGTACGTCGCGCAAGCCGTCGCCCAGGAGATTGAAGGCGAGGACGGTGACGAAGACTGCAATGCCCGGCACGATGGAGAACCAGGGCGTGGTTGTCAGGTGAACCGTGCCGTCGCGGATCATCTGTCCCCAGGTGGGCGTCGGGGGCGATACGCCGAGTCCGATGAAGCTGAGGTTGGCTTCAATGCGGATGGCGGAGGCCGTCCACAGGCTGGCCATGACCAGCAGCTCGCCCAACATGTTGGGCAGAATGTGGCGGAAGAGCATGCGCCCTTCCTTGACGCCGATGGAGCGCGCCGCCAGGACGTGGTCCCGCTCGCGCAGGGCCAGGGTCGGGCCGTGCGCGATGCGCGCGAAGCGGGGCGAAATGACGATGGCGATGGCGATGATCATCTTGAAGAGGCCGCCGCCCAGTACGGCCAGAACCAGCAGGCCGGTAATCAGATCGGGAAAGGCAAGAAGCACATCCACCACGCGCATGAGAAACGTTTCGGTCGCGCCGCCCCGATAACCTGCAAAGATGCCGATGACGGTGCCTATGGTTCCGCCCGCTAACACGGAAAGAATGCCCACCATGAGGGAAATGCGGGCGGCATAGATGGTGCGCGAGAGTATATCCCGGCCGTAATCATCCTGGCCCAGGGGATAGTCGCTGGAGGGCGGCGCCAGGCGGTTAAAGGTATCCTGCCGAAGGGGATCGTGGGGAGCGAGAACGGGGGCAAAGAGGGCAATCAATGCCACGATGATGACCAGAATCAGCCCCACAACCGCGGCTTTGTTTTGCGTAAATGTGCGCCACATGCGCTCGCGCTGGCTAATGGTCTGGAGCGCTTGTGCGTTGGCGTCGAGTGTGGCTGTGGTCATAGAAGCGGTCTTTCTTTCTGCAAAAATTGAGAGAAACGGATATGTCGGCGCAAACAAAATCGCTTGGCTGCAAGGGCATTACGCGTTAAATATTCAGGTCTCCAACGTCAGTCAACCGCATGAAATCCGGTTGAACCTTTAATTGAAGCGCACCCGGGGATCAGCCAGCCCGTAGAGCAGGTCAACAAACAGATTGATGAAGACGATGAGCAGAGCGTAAATCACCATGATGGACTGAAGCATGGTGTAGTCCCGCTGCTTCATGGCCCCCACCATGAGCTTGCCCAGACCGGGGCGGGAGAAGACGATCTCGGTCATGACCGAGCTGCCGATGAGGCTGATGGCAAAGATGCCCACGATGGAGACGATGGGGATCATGGCCGAGCGCAGCGCGTGACGGACCATCACCGTCCGTTCCCCCAGGCCCTTGGCCCGGGCCGTGCGCACATAGTCTTCGCTCAGGATGTTCAACATAGCCGAGCGGGTCATGCGCACCACGTAAGCCGTCATGATCAGCCCCAGGGTTAAGGCAGGCAGCACCAGATGATGCAGGATGCTGCCCAGATCGCCACGGGTGCCTGCGCCCACTACGGGGAACCAGTTGAGCCGCACGGAGAAGACGAGCAAAAGCAGGATGCCCAAATAGAATGCGGGCACCGACAGACCGGCCAGGGAAAAGATGCGGCCGAAGTAATCCAGTGCGGAGTTGCGCCGCAGCGCGGTGGCGATGCCCAGAGGAACGCCGAAAATGATGCCCACCAGAACTGACGCCGCGGTGAGTTGCAGCGTATAGGGCAGCACAAAGAAAATTTGCTCGGCCACCGATTTGCCCGTGATGAGGGAGCTGCCCAGATCGCCGCGCACCAGCCCAACCAGGAAGTCCATGTACTGGGCCGCCAGAGACTTATCCAGCCCCATCTTGGCCCGCAGGGCGGTGACGGCCTCCTCTGATGCATAGTCGCCCAATGCTGCCTGGGCCGGATCACCGGGCAGGACGCGGACAATCAGAAAGACCAGCGTCAGGACGGCCAATAGGGTGGGAACGGCAAAAATGAGCCGACGTACGATATAGCGAAGCATAGGCGTTGGAGGGGTAGGGAATGAATAATCGGGAATCAGGAACGAGAAATTAAGGAATGAGGAACGGCGTCGCAGCGCCAATTCCTCATTCCTTAATTTCTCATTTCTTCTTATTGACCAATGGTCGTCATTTCCGTGATCTGCGGATTCAGATTCATGATCGCATTGAGGGGATGGCCGTAGTCCACCTTGTCGCTGCGGGCATAAATCTGATTCTGATACATAAGCGGATAGGCGACCATATCTTCCAGAATCTGGACCTGCGCTTCTTTCCAGAGTTCAATCTGGGCCGCTTCATCGGTCTCCGCCCGCGCGCTGTCGATCAGGTCGTCGATGGCGGCATAGTGGGAGAAGTTGGTGTCGGGCTTGGCGCCTGTCACCACGATGGAGTCGGAGTGGAAGAAGCGGGTGAGATAGACATCCGCATTGGGACGGAAGGCTACGTAGACGACCACCGGGTTGGCATCGTCGCGGATGAGGCTGTGCATGCTGGAGTGATCCACCACGTCAACCTGCATGTCAATGCCGACTTCGGCCAGTTGCGCCTGCATGGCTTCATACACTTTGCGATAGGCGTTCATTTCCGAGGAAACAACGGGGAAAGAGAAGCCGTCGGCCAGTCCCGCTTCGGCCAGCAGTTCCCGAGCCATTTCCGGATCGTATGCGTATTCCAGATCCAGCGCATCCACGTCGTCCTTGGTCAGGCCGCCGTCCATAAACTGGGCGGGCACGGGTGAGTAGACGTTGTCGGCGATGCCGGGACCGAAGAGAGCCAGGAAGGCGTCGCGGTTCAGCGCATAGGCAATGGCCTTGCGCACTTCGGGCTTGTCGAAAGGCTCGGCGTCAATGTTGAAGTAGATGGTCGCGACTTCGCCCACGCCAAAGACATCTACCGCCAGCCCCTCTTCGCCGCTGATAGCGTCAACCCATTGGGCCTCATCCAGGCCGTGGATGACGTCCAGCTCGCCCGCGCGCAGGCCCAATTCCCGGCTGCTGATGTCGGGCATGTAGCGGCCTTCCACGCCGGCCAGCTTGGGCGCGCCGCGGAAGTAGTCGGGATTGGCCGTCAGGACCACCCGATCCTGGGGCGTGTAGCTCTCAAACATGAAGGGACCGGTTCCCACGGGATGGGTCTTGAACGCCTCATCGCCTACTGCTTCGATAGCCTGGCTGCAGACGATGAAACCGCCTGCGTAGTCAGCGATTTTGGGCAGGAAAAGAACGGGGGACAGGGGCGTGTCCATGGTAATGCTCACCGTGTAGTCGTCCACCTTTTCCACCGTCATGCCGTCGTACTCGCCGGCAAAGGCCGAGCGGTCCGGGTTCGCGGACTTTTGCAGGGAGTAAACCACGTCATCAGCCGTTAGCTCATAGGCTTCGGTCTCGGGGCCGGCATGGCACATGACGCCCTGCCGCAATTCAAAGGTCCAGACCTGCTTGCCGTCATCGGTGGCTTCCGGCTCGGGGATGGCGGTGGCCAGATCCGGCTCAATATTCGGCGCATCGCCGGGCGAATATCGTACCAGGCCGTTGAAGACCATGCTCACGACGGTGCGGTCCTGGGTGCCTGACGCGAAGTGGGGATCCAGGGAGCTTAGATCCGCGGCGTTGATGCCCAGGCGCAATACCGCGCCCTCGCTCGTTTCTCCGTCCGCGGCAGCTGTATCGCTGCTGGACGCCGTATCGCTGCCGCTGTCGGCAGGAGCGGCGCAGGCGGCAGCCAGGATGATGATGCTTAAAAGCGCGCAAAGCATTAGCCATTTACGCATGGATGTTCCTCCTCTGTGAAAGTGATAATATATAAGAGCGTATGTCGGCACTATTGCAACGTAAACGGGCCCGTATCAGAGAAACTGTCCAGGAGCTTACGCCGACGCATACTCGCGATGTTGGCAGGAATTACAATCTTCGCGCTTACTACAAAAGCGGCACGAATGAGGATGCCCCTATTCTGCACACTGCAGGGGAGTCTGTCAAACCAAAAAAATTCCCCGTCTTCCGGAAGGCGGATTCACCAAAGGGGCGATGCGTGAAAAAGCTTCCCGGAAGATTGTCGAGCTATCTGTTCGCTGTTTCTAAACTTCATCCCCTTCAATCAGGCGCTGAATCGCATAAACAAGCACCTGATGCTCCACGCCATGGATGCGGTTGGTGAGTCCCTCCAGCGTATCCCGGGGATAGATGGGCACGCTGCGGCTGGCAATGACCGGCCCCACGTCCACCCGCTCGTCGGGCACCAGATGGACCATGACGCCCGTTTCCTTGATTTCACCCCGCTGGAACGCGGCGAATGCGTCTTGGATGGCGTGGGCGCCGGGAAATTTTCCCGGCAGCGCGGGGTGCAGATTGACGACCCGATATTCAAACTCGTCGAGGAAGTCGCGGCTGAGAATGTGCATCCATCCGGCCAGGATAACCCAGTCCGGATCATAATCCAGAAGCAATTCGGCCAAGTCTGCATCATATTCGCGTCGGCCCCGCTCATCATCAAGATAGGGCTTGAGCAGATGCACTTCAGCCGGGATGTCGGCTTTCCGCGCCCGCTCCAGGCCGTAGGCGTCCGCGCGATTGGAGACGACGACTGCGATCTCCGCATCCAGCGCGTGCATGCGGATGGCGTCAATGAGCGCCTGGAGGTTGGAGCCGTCGCCGGAAATGAGCACTGCAAGTCTCGGGTTCATGGGTAATCGTGAACTGGTGTTGGTGAACGGGTGATCGATTTTATTGTAGCAATGACTTTAGTCGTTTTTTGCCGCTATGACAAGTCGCAAATTTGCACGGCAGGTTTGTCCGGCGAGCGCGGGATCAGCCGGCCAATTATCCGGGCTCCCGGCAGGACCGCCGGCGCCGCGCTTTCCGCCCCAGCCGGGATGACGGCCGCTATGCCCATGCCCATATTGAAGACGCGGTAGGCTTCCGCCGGGCTCATGCCGCTCCATTCCGTCAACTTGCGAAAGACGGGCGGCGCCTCCCAGGCGGCCGTATCGATTTCGGCCGCGAGGCTTTCCGGCAGAATGCGCGGCAGGTTGTCCGGAAAGCCGCCGCCGGTGATGTGGGCCAATCCGCGGATGGGAATCCCGGCTGCCAGCAGCGCCTCGATTTCATTGACATAACATTTGTGGGGGGCAAGCAGCGCATCGGCCAGGGTTTGGCCGTCCTCCAGCTTTTGGGCCAGGTCCCGGTCGGCCACGGTTTTGCGAATGAGGGAATAGCCGTTGGTGTGGGGGCCGCTGCTGGGCAGGCCCAGGAGCAGATCGCCCGGCTCCATTTCCGCCTGCCGGGGCCAGAGGTTGTCGCGTGCGGCCAGTCCCACCACGGTTCCGGCAACGTCGAATGCCCCCTCAGCATAAACGCCGGGCATTTCGGCCGTCTCGCCGCCCAGGAGCGCGCAGCCCGCGGCCCGGCAGGCCTGGGCCATGCCCTGCACCACGCTTGCGACGGCTTCCGGCTCCAGCTTGCCGGCGGCAATGTAATCCAAAAAGAAGAGGGGGCGGGCATTCTGCACCAGAATGTCGTTGATGCAGTGATTGACGATATCGTGGCCGATGCCTTGCCAGCGTCCCAGCTCCGCGGCCAGCTTCACTTTTGTGCCCACCCCGTCGGTTGATGCGGCCAGCACCGGCCCCGCCGGCAGATTCTCCAGCGCGTAGAGGCCGCCGAAGCTGCCCACGTCGGCCAGGACCTGGGGCGTATGCGTCGCCCGGACGGCCGCCTTCATCATTTCTACGGTGCGATTGGCCTCGTCGATATTCACGCCCGCGGCTTTGTAGCGATCCGCATACGTCATGGTTAACGGTTCCTTATCAACGCGCGCACGTCCTCGTTTACCCGCGCCAGCGACTCGGGATGTACGTACATCATGTGGCCGGCGGGGAAATAGCCCTGGCTGATGTTGGCGCGCAGGGTCGGATCGAGCATAAGGTGGTTGAGGGTGTATTCAGCGGCAAAGTAGGGCGTGGCCAGATCATAGTAGCCGCACGCTACGTACACTTTCAGCGCCGGGTTCTGGGTCATGGCGCTGCGCAGGGTTTCGGCGACTTCGGCAAAGCGATTTTTGTGCTTGTCGTAGCTCCATTTTTCATAGAGGCTGGTGAGCGCTTCGTAGGGCAAATCTACCCTGTAGCCCAATTCCCGGCGGACGTAATCGTTGAACGCGGCCGTGTAGGAGCCTTGCAGGGGCGGGTAGCTGGGGTCGTAGCTGATGCGCTCGCCTACTGCATCCCGCTCCATGCCGGTGAAGCGACTGTCCAGCCGGCCCACGGTGCGCCGCTGATCCCGCAGCAGCTCCCGGGTGAAGCGGAAGATTTCCGGGCGTAGTTCCGCTGCGTCAATGTACGCTTCAGCGAGGCCGGTATAGCGGGCCAACCGAGCGATGATGTCGGCGCGTTGCGCCGGGGGCAGGGCCGCGCCCTGGAAGAGCGCCGCAGCGTATTCGCCCTGGGCGAATGCCTCAACCTCGGCCAGGAGCGTCTCCAAATCGGGCGCCGCATCGTCGGCTATTTGGCCGTGATACCAGGCTGTGGCCGCGTAGGTGGGCAGGAAGAGGACGTAGGGCAGCTCATTATTTTCGTTGAAGACAAGGGTCTGGAAATCGAGCACCATGGAAATGAGCGCCAGACCGTTGAGGTAGATGCCGTGACGCGTCTGGAGATGACCGGCCAGCCCCGCGGCGCGGGTGGTGCCGTAGCTCTCGCCTACCAGATATTTGGGGGAAAGCCAGCGATCGTAGCGGGTGATGAAGAGGCGAATGAACTCGCCTACCGATTCCAGATCCGGTTCCAGACCATGAAATTGCTTGGCTTCCTCGCCGGGCGCGGGCCGGCTGTAGCCCGTGCTCACCGGATCGATAAAGAGCATGTCCGCCACATCCAGCAGGGAATATTCGTTGTCCGTCAGTCCGTACGGCGGTGGCAGCTGGTTTCCCACATCGCCCGAAAGCGCGCGCCGGGGGCCCAACATGCCCATGTGCAGCCAAATCGACGACGAGCCCGGCCCGCCGTTGAAGCAGATGAGCAGCGGCCGGTCGGCGGGATCCGCCACGCCCTGCTTGAAATAGGCGGTAAAGAAAATGGACGACTTGGGCTTGTCCTGCTCGTAGTCCTTCTGCACCAGCGTGCCGACAATGCTGCGATAGTCGATGGTCTCGCCGTTGAGAGTGATGGTGTGCTCCCGTTGAACGATGTTGTCCTCTATGGGTGCGGGTTGATCCGCGGCCTGATCGGCCGGCTTATCCGGTTTTTCTGACTTCGTCGTCATGCTGACGGCTCTCTTTCTGGCGTATGGTGATTTTGCTACCGCGTCGGTGCGGCGTTAAAGAGCGTTTCCAATAGTGCGCTGCGTTCTTCCTGTGTGGCCCAGCGGGGTTGGGCGTAATCCTCCAGCACTGCGGTCAAAATTTCCGTGTTGATGAGACGACCGCGGTAGATGGTATGGCGCATAAAGAGTTCGGTGCGCGTCTCCCAGCTCCACATCTGATCAAAGAAAAGATTGCCCAGGCCGTAGTTGATCATGCCCGGCCCGCCTTTATCCTGTGCGCCGTATGGTTCGGACGCCTGGGGCACGTGGCTCTGGACGCCGGTGACGATGTCCGCGCCCGCTGCGCGCAGTTCCCGAAATTCCAGGACCTGCTGATCCGTAGGCCAGGGGTTGTATGTTTCCAGATATTGGAGTTCCACGGCAACGATGTCCGCTTCTCCCGCCAATTCTTCCACCAGCGCGAGAATTTCTTCCGTGTGATCGTAATAGTAGCACGCGCCGGGCAGATCGTCCGTGGCCCAGGCGGTGGACGGGCCAAAAGCCAGAACGGCCACAAAGGCGAAGGTATTGCCGTTATGCTCCCAACGCAGAGGCGTACACGCTTCGGTCACGTCCAGTCCGCTGCCGTAGATGGGGATTTCATGCTCCCGATACCAGCTGATGGAGCGCTGCGCGCCGTCATATCCGAAATCGTTGACGTGATTGCCGCTGAGGCCCACAATGTCCGTGCCGATGGCCTCCAGCGCGGCCCAGTAGTCGGTGTGGCTGCACAGGCGCAGGTTATTCAGCGTGTTGTTGACCACGCAGTCGTCCAGGAAGGGCACTTCATTGCTCACGTGGGTAATGTCGGCGGCGGCCAGCGTGTCGGAGATGACCAGCGCGGGGTAGATGTAGCCTTCCCGCTCCATGACCGCGGCTGTGGCCCGGGACATAGCCGTCACGCCGGTCATAATCAGCGTGGTCATCTGGTAGGGATCCCGGTTGTCGATGACGGGCGAAAGCGAGGAGACGATCGGCCGCAAATATTGGACCACCAGGGGCGCTGCCTCTCCCTCTACGTGGAGGGCCGTGGCCAGAGGATACGCGTTCAGATCCAGGCGATTATCCAGCACGTTGCGGCCGTCTACGGTCAGAACTTTGAAGGTGGGGTCCAGTTGGTCGAAGGGCAGCAGCCCTAATGAGCCGGGCGTTTCCTCCAAACGGCGCAACATTTCGCCGGGCGACACGACAGGCACTGCCACTGCCCGATCGCCCAATACCGCGGGCAGAAACGCGGCGGCTTCGGGCGTAATGATGAGGGCGCCGCTGCCGCCGCCGGTCCAGCGCGCGTTAATTTCGTCCAGGGTGACTGCGTCGATCACAGTGGCGAAGGGTACGACGGGCGCAAAGGTGCGGGTGAGGAGGGGGTACCGGGCCTCGCGCGGGGGACCCATGGTAATAACGGTGTTGGCCTGGACGGGATCATCAACCACGCGCATGGGCTGGGGCCCGTTGAGGGCCTGAATCTCCGTGGCCTGGTCCAGAATGGCGCGCACGGGTGCGGCGTAGCGGGCGGCCACGCCGGGCGAGACGGCGACCGTTACCGGGCCGTCCAGGGGAATGGGCGTGGGCGTCACCGGCGGCGTGGGCGATGGACGCAGCGTAGGCTCCGCGGTGGCAAAATAGGCCATGGGCGGAACGGGCGCATCTTCAGGCCGGGGAGGCGCGGGCGTCGATTGGGGCAAAATAGCGGTGCAGGCGCTTAGGGCTAGAATAAGGCTGAGAAGCCAAGTGGGATAATACAGACGATTCACGCGCACGAATCCTGGCGGCTGATAAAAGGCGGATGGAGGGATTATTCTCGCGGGATGGAGTATAGCAGAGGCGATCCGGCAAACCAAAGCCGGCGGTCAAACAGGTTGCCCTTGGCGGGTTTGGATTTTCCGTCATGCAGACCAGACGTTCAAATGCAACGTCTGGTCTGGTCCGGATTTTCGTCGACGCGGCCGCATAGACGGTCCCGACGATCCCCGGTTCCCGGCGTCCGCCCGGCCGTCAAACGGCCGGGCTATTGAACAGCGCCCGCTGAACCGGGCTTGGGTATCCCGGCGATGTCGCGTTGATCGGCGGCGGGAGGGCACGGAGGCCCTCCCCTACGGTTTCGGCCGACGTCGGGTTGTCC
>JAGRCP010000064.1 GCA_020433455.1 Caldilineaceae bacterium
GATGCCATGCATCCGCGCCGCCCCCGGCCTGTTTTTTGCCCATGATTCCCGAAACTATGCGTGCCCTGACATTAACCGACGAAGGCCTGCGCCTCGTACGCGATTACCCTGTTCCCGCGCCCCGGCCGGGCGAGGCGCTGATACGCGTGCGATTGGCGGGCGTTTGTTCCACCGACTTGCAGCTTCTCGCCGGATACAAGGGCGGCTACCGCGGCGTGTTGGGGCATGAATTTGTGGGCGAAGTCGTGGCCGCGCCGGGCGCGGAAGCGTGGATCGGTCGCCGGGTCGTAGGCGAGCTGAACGTGGGCTGCGGCGATTGCGACCTCTGCCGACGGGGGCTGGGCAAACATTGCCGGGAGCGGGATAGCCTGGGCATTATCGGACGCGATGGGGCCTTTGCCGACTACCTGACGTTGCCTGTCGCCAACCTTCACAGCGTCCCCGCTGACCTGCCCGACGAGAAGGCGGTCTTTGCCGAACCGCTGGCCGCCGCGCTGGAAATTCTGGAGCAGATTCACATTCGCCCCACGGATCGGGTCGTAGTGCTGGGCGACGGACGTTTGGGATTGCTGGTGGCCCAGGTCGTAGCCACCACGGCATGTGCGCTGACCGTTATCGGCCGCACTGCCGACAAGCTGGCCATCCTCAACCGCCGGGGTATTACCGCTACGCTCCGGGATCCGGTGAACAGCGTCGATCCGGCTGTGAAGGCTAAATTTGAAGCGCTGCTGCATCAGCCTGCCGATGTCGTCATTGAAGTGACCGGATCGCCCGGCGGCTTTGCCCAGGCATTGCAGCTCGTGCGTCCCATGGGCGTACTGGCGCTCAAGAGCACCTTTGCCGGTACGCTGCCCGATTTTGACATCAGCCGCCTGGTGGTGGACGAAATCTCGCTTATCGGCAGCCGCTGCGGGCCCTTCGCCCCCGCGCTGGGCCTATTGGCGCGGGATGCCGTCGCGGTCGAGCCCCTCATCCACGCGCGCTATGGGCTGGATGATGCAGAGGCGGCGCTGGAACATGCCGGACGCAGGGGCGTGCTCAAGGTTTTGATCGGGATGTAGGAACTCTTTTGCGCCAATCGCATCATGCTTCAACAGCCTCCCGCCTCTTTACGTCATTCAATATCTCGTTCGCAGCGCCGTTCACGCCGGCTGCTCCTCGGCCTATTGACGATCTGCGCCGCCTTCCTCACCGGCTTCGGCCCGCCTCGCTTGACGGATCGGGAACTCTCGCCCACCCGCAGGCTGGACAGTGCGGATTTACGCGCTTTACTGGAAGCGCAAAACGAGCCGGATATTTCCGCCGCGGCCCTGCTGGTCTACGACGTTGACGCCGACGGCATCCTCTACGCCCGGGCCATGGATGAAGCGCGTCCCGTGGCCAGCCTTACCAAGCTCATGACCGCGTTGCTCGTGCTGGAGGCCGGCAACCTGGACGCGCAAGTGACCATAGCCGACGATGACTTGATCGGCGGGGCCGCCATGGGGCTAATTGCCGGCGATACGCTGACGGTGGAAGAGCTGCTCTGGGGGCTGCTTGTGCCCAGCGGCAATGATGCGGCCATGGCTCTGGCCCGCCACACAGCCGGCTCGGCGGCTGAATTTACGGCGCAGATGAACGCCCGGGCCGACGAACTGGGCCTGACCGCATCCGCATTCCGAAACCCCCACGGCCTGGATGAGAGCGGCCACGTGAGCAGCGCCCAGGACCTGCTCACACTGACGCGCCTTGCGCAGGAGTTTCCCCTTTTTCGCACCATAACCGCGACCGCTGCGACCACCGTTGGGGGCTACAAGCTGGAGAACACCAACGAGTTGCTGACCACCTATGCCGGAACCACCGGCGTCAAGACGGGCACAACCGATCTGGCGGGTCAGTGCCTCATTGCCGAGATCACGCGTGACGGCCATCCCCTCATCATCGAAGTATTGGGCAGCCGCAATCGCTATGAGGACGTCCGCCGCCTCCATGCCTACTATCAGGCGAATTATGTCTGGCTGAACGGCGATTTTCGCGCGCTTGACCTCCTCAACCGCCTGCGTGACGAATCGGGTACGCTCTGGTACATGACTGCCGAGGGCGACGCGCCCCAATCCCTGGTCGCGCGCGGGGCGTATCCCGGCCTTCAGGCCTATCGGCGCATCGAACGGCCGGCAGGCTCGGCCTGGTTTGCGGGCATGGTCGTGGGCGTCGTGGAATGGCGGCTGGGTGATCAGGTGGTAGGCAGACAGCGGCTGATCTTACGTTGAAGCACGACCGTCATCAATCGGGTCGGCGGGATTCTATGCGGTTGCAGAGAAGCAACGGTCAGGAATAATGAAGGAATTATGGCTGAAGAACGATTGCAAAAAATTATGGCTGCGGCCGGCGTCGCCAGCCGACGCGCGTGCGAAAAGCTGATCACCGCGGGCCGGGTTCAGGTAGACGGCGTGACGGTCACCGAATTGGGGGCCAAAGCGGATCCGGCGGTTGCGCGGATTTCCATCGACGGACGACCGCTGTTGCTGCCTGAAACGTTCACCTATCTCAAGGCGTACAAGCCCCGGGGCATGCTCAGCGATACGGGCGGCGACGCACGCGGGCGACGCAATATATCCGAGCTGCTGCCGGCCGGCAGCGACCGCATCTTTCCTGTGGGGCGACTGGATTTGAAAAGCGAAGGGTTGCTGCTGCTGACCAATGACGGCAATCTGGCCCACAAGCTCACCCATCCCCGCTACGAGCACCCCAAAACCTACTATGTGCTGGTCGAACGCAAGCCCGGCGAGCGCGCGCTCCAGCGTTTGCGCAAGGGCGTGACGCTACCCGAATACCGCACGGCCCCCGCCCAGGTGCGGGTAGTCGAACAGCTGCCCCAGCGTCTTCACCTGGACCATGGTCGTGTGGAGGGCGTCTGGTTGGAGATTATCTTGCGGGAAGGCAAAAAGCGTCAGATTCGCCACATGACCGCGGCCGTGGGCTATCCCACCCTGCGCCTGGTGCGCTGGGCCATCGGACCGCTCACGCTGGGAGATCTGACCGCGGGGGAAACCCAGGCGCTGAACGATTCCGAAGTGCGCGCGTTGCGGGATATGGTCAAGCAGCGCGCCCGGCGGGAGTCCTGATTACGGCTGCAAATTGTCGGGCACGCCGTTGGGGAATTCCGCCTCAATGGCCTTTTCGATTTGGCCGACTCGGTTGTTGGGGCTGGGGTGGGTGCTCATAAACTCGGGCTGACCGCCGCCGCCGGATTCCGCCAGAATTTGCATCACCTTAATGAGGGAGCGGGGATCATATCCCGCCTCAGCCATAAAGCGCACGCCCAGGTAATCCGCCTCCAGCTCATCCGAGCGGCTGTACTTCATATTGACCAGGGAGCCGATAAGTTGGGCCATGCGCGCGCTTTCTACGCCGGTCATGGAGCCGGGATCATAGGTCGCGATGACCGCGGCATTGGTCAATCCTTCCGTCAATTTGCTCTTGGCAATACGCTCTGCCGAATGGCGTGCGACCACGTGCCCCACCTCATGCGAAAGCACGCCGGCCAGTTCGCCCTCGGTTGCCAGGCGCTCCAGGAGGGCGTACGTAATAAAAATTTGCCCGCCCGGCAGGGCAAAGGCGTTGACCGTTTGCCTGTCGGCCAGAAGATGGAAATCGTACTCATACGGCGTACGGGCGGCTTCCGACCGAATGACAACCTTATCGCCCACCTGGTCCACCAAGTTTTGCAGTTGCTGATCCTGATAAAGTCCGCCATACTGCCGGGCCATTTCCGACACGGCTTGCAGCCCCATGGCGATCTCCTGCTCGGGCGTCAGGCTGACTCGCTGCACTTCACCGGTGACAGGATTCTCCACCCGGCTTGTGCCCATGTAATATGAGCCGACCGCGAAAGCGACCAACACCAGCGCCAGCAGTAAGCGTCCGCTCAGGCCGCTGGATCGCCTGCGGCGCGTCGTCGTGTACATCCCCATTACCCTCTCCTATACTTCCGCCAGAGGCAATATCACACTGAAAATGCTGCCCAGTCCCTTACCGTCGGACTCGGCCGTAACGCTGCCTTCCATCTTATCAAGCAGTGCCTTGACGATATACAATCCCAGACCGGTCGATGTCTCGTTTCCCGTCGGTTTGGCGCTCAGCTTATGATATTTGACAAACATCGAATCTAAATCCTGCGGGCTCAGCCCCAATCCCTCATCCTCGACTGTCAGGCGAAACGACTTTCCGCCGGGAGCAATAGCCCCCGAGATTGTGGTGGTTGCCCCTTCCGGCGAATATTTGATCGCGTTTGAAACCAGATTGGATAAAATTTGCTTAAGCCATGAATGATTGCCGTACACATTGGTTCGCGTCAATTCACCCGCCATCAGCTGTTGCTGCTTCTGATTTGCCGAGACAATATTCTCGCTGATCACGCTATCGACCAACTCCCAGATCTCAACGGCCTCGAAGTGAATGGGGCTGGCCTCAGAATCCACCTCGCTGAGGGACGTCAACTGCAGGATAATATCTTCCATAGCGTACAGGGAGTCCGCCACCTGGGTCTGTCGTCGTTGCAATTCATCCGGTGGAAAACGGTCCGGATACATGATCAGAACGCCCAGCGTCGTCATAGCTGCGGTCAATGGGTTCCTCAGATCATGTGCGACAATACGCAACAGTTCATCTTTCTCATGGCTTGATGCGGCTAATTCCTCGTTTTTCTCCTTCAGCGCTATCTCGTGCCGACGAGAATCGATTAACTGCTGCATGACCCGCAGGCGGGATTGGGTGAAGAGCTTTAACTTATTGATTCCCTGCTGCAATTCATAGGCCTGCTGCCACTGCTCAGTCGCCGCATAAACGTCCAGCAATAGCTGATTGGCCGACAATCTGCGCCGAAAGGGCAAATTCATCTCCAAGAGGGCGCTCAACTGCACCCGGCAGGCTTCATAACGCCCTTGTGCGAATAAGGTGTGCGCCTGTTCCAACAAAATATCGCCCTGAGCCTGCACATCGCCGATGGCGACGGCCTCGGCCAGAACGCGCTCGCAGGCGCTCCAGGCTAGGGCATATTGTCCGCGTACGATCGCCAATTTTGTTTGAGACAGCGCTAAATACAGCCTAACGTAAAAGGGGTTTTCCTGCTCCATTTGTAACGATTGCGCTGTGTCCAGCAGGCGTTCCGCTTCATCAATTTCGTTGAGCGCGATGCAACAGTAGGCCGCCATGGAAAGAAACGCGATTTGCTTCATGAAGTTCGGGCTTATGTTAAACGCGCGATAATAATATTCCTTTGCCTGCTCATACTCGTGCAGCAGCTCGTAGGCATTCCCCAGATAGGCGTAGGCGGAGGTGGCGATATGCGAATATTTGTCAGGCTGGAGCGACGCCTGCTTCAAATATGATATGGCATCGTCACCCGCTCCCATCTGCAGATAGATGTAGCCGATATTGAGCAGGTCGCGTACGATATATGCTTCATCAGCCAGCCTGCGATGGATATCCAGCGCCCGCACATGATGGAACAATGCCTGTTCAAAATCGAGGACGTCATCATATGCGATTCCATATCGGCTATACATCAAGGCCAACCACCACGGATCCCATTTTTCCTGGGGAATAGACGCGTATATCGCTTCGGCTTTGGCAAAATGCTTAAATGCCGGATGCGGTTGGCCGTATTCGGCGTACTTAACGCCGAGGGCAATCTCAATCTCCGCAAGCGCAGCTTGCTCATTCAGATTTTCAGGCAGACTGATTCGCGCCCCAATACGCGAAAGGTATTCATTGGGTGAGCAGAAGAGGTCTTCCACCAATTCTCGATTAAACAGGCGCAACTTTTCAAGTGTAGAGCTTTTTTTCATCAAGTACTCCTATCAAAGCTTCTATCACATGCTCACTTCGGGGAACTGATATTGTGCCAGATAGGCTTCGGTTGCCGCGCGTCCTGCGTCCAACAGCTTGAGATAGCTGGCATCAGGCGGGTCCAGTTGGATATCAAAATCGACTTGTCCCACGCAACAATTTGAAATATCGACGGTACGCAGCTGATCGACCTTAACCTGTCGATAGGCCGAATTTTGGGAGGACATCATGATCTCCACCAGACTGCTTACATAGCTCACCAGGGAACGAATGCGGGTGCGGCTCTCCTCTTCTCCGCACTCGGGCGGCGTATACAGACGGCAGCCCAGAGTTTGCCAGTTGATGCCGCCGATGAAGAACGGATTATCTTTTTGAAAGAGGGGCGCATCATCAAAAATCTGAATCGGATAATCGTTAACCAGCCCGCCGTCCGCGTAATGTGCGCCTTTCCCCAGCTTCTCGCCGTCAAAACGAGGCGCCTCAAAAAAGAGAGGGACGGACTGAGAGAGGATGAGGGCGTCGGCTACCGCGACATTCGGCGTATGATAGGCTGAAAAGATCTGTTCTTTGCGGGTTTCCATATTGGTTGCGATCATGTAAAGGTCCCGAAAGCCCCGTTCCTGAAACTCGGAGAAAGTAGCCTGGCCGTTTCCGTCGCACTGCTCGGCAATAATATCGCTAATCCAGGTATAGGAAAGAGTGTGGGAATACCATCCATACCGACTGAAAAGACGCACAAACGCATCCATACCGCCCTTGACCAGGGAGATGCTCTCCTCCAATCCCTTAGGCGGCTGAATCGACCATTCCTGAAAATCGGCGGCCATCTGCCTGCGTAACTTGGCGTAGTTGAGACGGCGGAACAAGCTGACAGTCTCCTGGGCATCCATACGAAAACTGACCACGGCCGCGGTCATGGCCCCGGCGGAGGTTCCCGCCACGCGATCGATTTGGGGCAAGATGCCGTGCTCTTCCAGTACAAATAGCGCGCCGTGATAAGCAAAGGAACGGGTGCCGCCGCCGCGGAAGACCAGGTTTTTGAAAGGATAGTGTGTCATCATCATAAGTTCATTGCATCCTAGTTTTGCTCGGCCGGAGCGGGGGGATTGGGCGTCGGCTCGCCGGTTTCAGGATTAGTTGCGTTCAAGATTACGGTATCATCCAGCATAAAGAAGCGCCTGCCTCCCAACTACAAAGGAAACAGGCGCTGCGTATAGCGCTTCGGCTAGCATCATATACTGCATCTTGTACACAAGTGACCCGCCAGGGACTCGAACCCCGAACCCGCTGATTAAGAGTCAGCTGCTCTNNCTCTGCCAATTGAGCTAGCGGGCCAAACAACTCAGCGATTATACCGGGATGCGCCCCGCGTGTCAAAAAAACGGGGCGAGGTTTACAAAGCAAAGAAAACGCGCGGCGACAAGCTATCAAGTCCGGATTCCGCCTGAGTCTATCCTTTACCCAACTTGTATTATAATGACCGTAGCAAACTATACAACCCTAACAGCATACCATAAGGTGAGGACCCGATGGATTTCCTATCCGACCAAGTTGACCAGTACGCTGATCTGCTCATCAGTACCGGCGTGAATTTACAGCCGGGCCAGCCGCTTCAGATTTCCGCCGAGCTGGAGCATGCGCCGTTTGTCCGCAAAATAGCGGCCAAAGCTTACGATGCCGGCGCATCCTACGTCCAGGTCGTCTGGATGGATGCACTATTGCAGCGTGCGCGCCTAAAGCACAGCCGGGCGGATTATCTGGACATTTACCCCGATTTTGAAATTCAGAAGTACCGTCAGTTCGTGGACGAACGCTGGGCGCGGCTGAGCCTGACGGGTCCGGAAGATCCCCACGCCATGGATGATGTGGATGCCGGGGCCATGCGCCGGGCGGCCAAGTCCCGCCGTGAGGGCATCCGCTTCTACATGGACGCAATCATGAGCAACCGTTTCCAATGGTGCGTTGCGGCCGTTCCCACCCAAGCCTGGGCCGCGCAAATTTACCCGGACCTGGCCCCGGATGATGCCGTCGCGCGTCTGTGGTCGGTCATTCTGGACGTCTGCCGCGTCAAGACCGCCGATCCCCAGGCAGCCTGGCGCACCCACGATAAAGCGCTCAGCCGGGTTGTGGACTTCCTCCACGCGCGGCAAATTCGCACGCTCCTTTACGAAGATCCCACGCCCGGTCCCGACGGCAAACCCTGCACCAAACTCTCCATCGGCATGACCGGGCAGCCGGTCTGGATCGCGGCATCGTCCACCACAACCCACGGCATCGTCTTCTTCGCCAATATGCCCACGGAGGAGATCTTCACGACGCCCCATCGCCTGAAGGCGGATGGCTGGGCCCGGACGACAAAGCCCTTCTTCCCCTTCGAGCGCAGGGTGGAAGACGCATACTTCCGCTTTGAGGAGGGCAAAGTCGTCGAATTTACGGCCGCGGTAGGTCAGGATGTACTGACTTCCTTCTTCGAGATGGACGGCGCCCGGCATCTGGGCGAGGTTGCCCTGGTGGACCAGCGCTCGCCCGTCAATCAGGCCGGTGTGATCTTTTACGAAACGCTGTTTGATGAAAATGCCGCCTGCCATATCGCTTTCGGCGACGCTTATCTGGAAGGCTATGCCGGCGGTGACGATCTCGATCCCGCCGAATACGCAGGAGTCGGCATCAACAAAGCCGATGTTCATCTGGACGTCATGCTCGGTTCGCCCACCCTCAACATCACCGGCGTCACCGCAGACGGCGAGCAAGTTCCCATTATGCGCGACGGACAATTCGTAGAGGCGGCGCTCAGCTAAGGAAGCGGGGCGACACGGAGACCGGTCACTACGGATTACGTTTGGGAGGTTCTGAATGCCCTATACGCTATTTCTGGTTGAAGACGAAGTGGTCACGCGCGACGGAATCCGCAACAGCGTAGACTGGAACAGCGCCGGCTTTCGCTGGGGCGGCGAAGCGCCTGACGGAGAACTGGCCCTCTCCCTGATTGAAGACGCGCCGCCCGACATTCTCATCACCGATATCAGAATGCCCTTCATGGACGGCCTGGAATTAAGCCGGATCGTGCGCGAACGATTTCCCGAAACGCGCATCATCATCCTCAGCGGACATGACGAATTCCGCTATGCCCAGGAAGCCATGCAGTTGGGCGCGACGGAGTATCTGCTCAAGCCCGTGGGGGCCCAGGAGCTGCTGGCAACCCTCGCCCGGGTCAGCGCGCAAATCGACCAGAAGCGGGAGGAGCAGGAAGAGCTTTCCCTCCTCCGCAGCCGCCTGGACAAAAACCTCAACGTCATGCGCCAGCGGCTGCTGATTGACCTGGTGACGGGTCGGCTTTCCACCTCCGCCGCGGTGGATGAAGCGCAGAAGGTCGGGGCAGACCTGATGGCACGCTGCTACCAGGCACTGATCGTGCGCTGCCGGGTGACCGATGAGATGGGCCATCTGGCTCGATTGGAAGCGTACCACAGCGTGCGCCAGCGGGTCGCCGATTTTCTCGGCGGACGCGGGGACGTGCTCTTCTTCGTCAAAGACGTAGAAGAATGCGGGCTGATCGTCAAAGGCGAAAGCGCCGATGCGCTCCAGGCAGCCGCCGCACGCCTGGCCCAACAGCTCACAACGCGCCTGCAGGGCAGCGAAGGTCTGGTAATTGGCGTGGGGATGGGACGCATGGCCCAACGCCTCTCCGAACTACCCCAATCCTTTCTGGACGCAGTCGATGCCGCCAAAACCCAGACCGGACGGCAGGCCGATGAATGGCCGCGCATATCCCTGTCGCCCCACCGCTTGCCGACGCTGGACCCCACGGCGGTGATTGACTTTCTGCGCCGGGGCGAACCCGCAGGGCTGGACCGCTTTCTCGACGCCTATCTGGGGCCCGTCAGCCCTGAAGATGAGGACGCCGCCGCCATGCTCGAATATCTGGTCACGGACCTACTGGTCGCGGTCGCCCGCTTCGCCCGGGAGTTGGGCGGCACGCTGGAGGATATCCTGCCGGAGCGCGCGGAACTCCAGGCGCTGGTACGCACGGGAAACGCCTCGCCGCAACTCCGCGAAGTGATGCGCCGCCTGCTTACCCAGGCCCTGGCCTATCGGGACCTGCGCACGGACCGCACCCGCCAAATCATTGACCGGGCCAAGAGCTACATCGATCATCATCTGACGGATGAAGAAATTTCCCTCCACACCGTGGCGGCCGAAGTAGGTTGGAGCCCAAGCCACCTCAGCGCGGTTTTCAGCAACGCGACGGATGAAACCTTCATCGAATATCTGACCAGGCAACGCATCCAGCGGGCGGGCGAGCTGCTGCGGATGACCGCGCTGCCCACGGCGGAGGTGGGGCGCCGGGTGGGATACGCAAACCCGCGCTACTTTTATGCCGTCTTCCGCAAGGCCACCGGCCAGACGCCTACAGAATTTCGCCGGAACGGATCGACCGTGGTCGGCACGGCGGAAATTGACCGATAAGGAGACATTCCCATGTGGACCAAGCTCCGTTCCAGTAAGCGGTTGGGCGCGCCGGACAGGCCCATGCGCGATCCGATGACGCGCGACGCCCTTGATCGCCTCCCCAACACGGTCGGGACCACGGCAAGCTTCCTACCCGGCCTGAATCTATCGCTGCAACCCAAAATGCTGCTGGCCTTTTTCGTCCTGATTCTGATCATGGGCGCGCCCTACATCTTTCTGGCCGTGCCCATGCTTCGTTACCAGAATCAATATGACCGCATCATTGACAATATCACCACGGCCAATGGCATCAACGGCTACATCAAGTCGGCCATCGATGCCGAAATGTGGGACGTGGTAGCGGGCAAAGAGGACTTCTACACCGCGGATCAATTTACGATTCTGGATGAGGTGGACGCCAAGCTGGCCGCCATGCGCGGGATCAGCACGTCCCAGCGCGGCAAGCTCAAACTGCGGGTGATCCAGAACACCATGGAGACGCTGCGCCACGACATCGAGCAAATGGGCGTACAAATTGCCGAGGGACGAACATTTGACGAAAACATGGTGCTCATGGAGCGCATCCGCTGGGTTTCCGGCCTGGTAGAAGAGGATGTACAGGACTACATGCTCTTTGAAGTGAATCGGACCGAGCAGCAGTACCGCACGCTGCAAGCAGCTCTGCAACGCTGGATTTACGTCAGCATTTTCGGCATGCTGGCCGCGGTGGGGTTTGCCATTGTGGCCGCGTGGCGCATCTCCCGCAGCATCTACCTCCCCATTAAGAAGCTGCACAACATCACGACTTCCATTGCCCGGGAAGACCTGGAACCGCTGGTCACGGCGGACAACGTGGATGAGATCGCCGAGCTGGGTCTGAGTTTCAACATCCTGGTTGGCAAGGTGCGCGAACTGCTGGAGGCCAAAATTCGAGAGCAGGAAAACCTGCAAAAGGCGGAGCTGCGCGCGCTCCAGGCCCAGATCAATCCCCATTTTCTATACAATACGCTGGATGCCATCGTGTGGATGGCCGAATCCAATCGCGCCGAAGACGTGGTGACGCTGGTACGCGCCCTCTCACGGTTCTTCCGCATCACGCTGAGCAAGGGCAAAGACTGGATCACCGTAGGCGAGGAGATCGACCACGTGAGCAGCTACCTCACCATCCAAAAGATTCGCTACCAGGACATCCTGGATTTTGAAATCGACGTGGACCCGGACGTGCGCGACGCCGCCATGCTCAAATTTACGCTTCAGCCTCTGGTGGAGAACGCCCTCTACCACGGCATCAAGAATAAGCGGGGCGGCGGCGTCATCCGCGTACGCGGCCATAGTCTGACGACCGGCCGACTGCGCTTTGAAGTGAGCGACAACGGCATGGGCATGTCGCCCGAGCGGCAGGATCAGGTCCGGGCCGCCATCGGCGGCGCGCCCTTCGCCCATAACGGCGGCGCAAACGGAAATGGGGTTAACGGCGGCAGTCTGAATAATAGTGGGCTGGATAATGACGGCGGCTTCGGCCTCTGCAACGTCAATCAGCGCATCAAACTCTACTACGGCCAACAATACGGCCTGGCAATTCAGAGCGAGTATGGAACCGGCACCCGGGTAAGCATAGAAATGCCGGAGCGATAATCCCATAATATCTGACCTCAATCATAATATCTCCGCGCCCGCGGGCCGACCCGGCACAAACTCCCCAAAAAAGCGGACCCATAGCGCAACATAGGTCATTGTCATGCGCGATCGGATTCGCTAGAATTGTTCCTGTCCAGTACCAAATCCAAAATTCCATTGGGATGAAACCAACTGCTTTTTGCCGATTACCGGCAGCAAAAGCGTTGATTTCGAGTTACGCAGTTTCTGTCCGTTCCTCATTTTCCTACACTTTTCCTACAGGAGAGACAACCCTATGCGTATGCAAAAATTACTCCTTCCCCTCTTGCTGCTTATCCTGATCACGGCGCTGGCAGCCTGTGCCGCGCCCGCAGCGGACACGTCGCAGTCGGCGTCGGACGCGGCACAGCCCGCAGATTCTTCCGCAGCTTCATCGGCCGGCGAAGCGACCATGAAAAGCTATGAAGATATGGTAGTGGGCTATGCTCAGATCGGTGCGGAGAGCGAATGGCGCACGGCCAACACCGCATCCATCAAGGAAGAAGCCGGAAACCTGGGCGTCGAACTCAAATTCTCCGATGCACAGCAGAAGCAGGAGAACCAAATCAAGGCCATCCGCTCCTTCATCGCCCAGCAGGTAGACGTCATCGGCGTCTCGCCCGTGGTGGAGACCGGCTGGGAAACCGTTTTCCAGGAAGCCAAGGACGCAGGAATTCCGCTGATTTTGGTTGACCGCCGCGCCGACGTCCCCGAAGACCTCTATGCCACCTACCTGGGCTCGGACTTCGTGGAAGAAGGTCGCAAGGCCGGCAACGCCATGATTGAAATTCTGGGCGGCGAGGGCAAGATCGTCGAGCTGGTCGGCACTGTAGGCTCTGCGCCCGCCAATGACCGCGCCACCGGTTTCCGCGAGGCCATCGCCGACACGCCGGGCATGGAGATCATCGCCTCCCAATCCGGCGACTTCACCCGAGCCAAGGGCAAAGAGGTCATGGAAGCCTTCCTCAAAACCTACGGCGATGAGATCAACGCGCTCTACGCCCACAATGACGATATGGCCATCGGCGCGATCCAGGCCATCGAAGAATACGGCCTGAAACCGGGCGAAGACATCAAGATCGTCTCCGTGGATGCGGTACGCGGCGCGTTCGAGGCCATGATCGAAGGCAAGCTCAACTGCACCGTCGAGTGCAACCCGCTTCTGGGCCCCCAATTCTTTGACCTGGCCCTCAAGGTAGTCAACGGCGAGGAAGTGCCCAAATGGGTGCCGTCGGAAGAGAGCATCTTCTTCCCCGACGAAGCGGAAGCATTGCTGCCGACCCGCAAGTACTAATCGTGCGCAGCAACAGGACAGTGCAGTAAGGGACATAAGGTGCGGCGGCCGCCGCACCTTATGTCCCGACGATGTATCCGAACGATCTGTCCAAAACGCCACCCCTAAGGAATAGCGAGCGATGGCCCAAGATTCCACGACCATCCTGACCATGACCGGCATCAGCAAGGCCTTTCCCGGCGTGCAGGCCCTGAGCGACGTGGACTTTGCCCTGCGCCAGGGTGAAATCCACGCGCTCATGGGCGAGAACGGCGCGGGAAAATCCACGCTGATCAAGGTTCTTACCGGTGTAGAACGCCCTGATACGGGCGTCATCATGCTGGACGGCAGGGAAATTCAGGCCAAATCGCCGCTCCAGGCCCAGGCTCAGGGCATCAGCACCGTCTATCAGGAAATCAACCTCTGTCCCAATCTTTCCGTGGCCGAAAATATCCTGCTGGGACGCGAACCCCGCCGCCTGGGCGGTATCGACTGGCACGCGCTCAACAAGCGTGCAGCTGAAATCCTGCGCCGGCTGGAAGTAGAGATTGACGTCAGCCAGAGCGTAGGCATGTATCCCGTCGCGATCCAGCAGATGGTGGCTATCTCCCGCGCGCTGGACGTCTCGGCCAAGGCGCTCATTCTGGACGAGCCCACCTCCAGCCTTTCGGCCCACGAGACGGACAAGCTGTTTGCGGTAATGGAGAAGCTCAAGAGCGAGGGATTGGGCATCATCTTCGTGACCCACTTCCTGGATCAGGTCTACCGCGTAACGGACCGGATCACCGTCCTGCGCAACGGCAAGCTGGTCGGAACCTATCCTACAGCCGAGTTATCGCGCGTCGAACTGGTCGCCCACATGATCGGCCGGGAACTGAGCGATCTGGAGGCGGTAGGTCGTTACAAGACCCGAGTCGTCGAACATGACCATGCGGCCAGGGTGGTTGAGGCGCGGGATTTCGGCCGGATCGGCGGCATGAAGCCGTTCGATCTGGATTTGTACGCCGGTGAGGTGGTGGGCATGGCCGGCCTGCTGGGCTCAGGACGAACGGAGACGGCCAATCTTCTCTTTGGCGTGGATCAGCCCGATTCGGGCAACCTAACCGTGGAGGGAAAGAAAGTAACGCATCACGCGCCGCTGCAATCCATCCACATGGGCATGGGGTATTGCCCCGAGGACCGCAAGGCCGACGGCATTGTGGGAGACTTGACGGTACGCGAGAATATCATCCTCGCGCTTCAGGCCAGCCAGGGTTGGTTTCAGTACATAAATCCGGCCAAGCAATACGCCATTGCCGACAAATACATCGAGCTGCTGGATATCAGCACGCCCACGGCAGACCAATTGATAAAAAATCTGAGCGGCGGCAATCAGCAGAAGGTGATCCTCGCGCGCTGGCTGGCTACCGAACCGGAGATCCTCATCCTGGATGAGCCCACGCGCGGCATCGACGTAGGCGTCAAGGCCGAGATTCAGAAGCTGGTGCTCACCTTGGCTCAGGAGGGAAAGACATGCGTCTTTATCTCATCGGAGCTGGACGAGGTGTTGCGAACCAGCCATCGCGTACTGGTGCTGCGCGATCAGGAGATCGTCGCCGAACTGGGCATGGACGATCTCAACGAACAAACCATTATGCAGATTATCGCCGGAGATACCCATGACGAGCCTCTCTAGGGGATGGGAGCGCATCCGCAACGCCGGCCTCTTTTGGCCGCTGGCGGCCCTGGCGCTGGTTATGCTCTTCAACCTGATCTTCACGCCCAACTTTTTCCGCCTGGAGATTAAGAACGGCCATCTCTTCGGCAGCCTGATCGACATTCTGAACCGGGGCGCGCCGCTCATGCTCATGGCCATCGGCATGACGCTGGTCATCGCGACGGCAGGCGTAGACCTGTCGGTGGGCGCGGTGGCGGCCATCTGTGCAGCAACGGCAACCGTACTGGTGGGCAACGTCACCGGCGCCACGAATATGCCCCTCTGGGAGGTGATCCCCATTACGCTGGGCGTCGCGCTCCTCTGCGGGCTCTGGAACGGGCTGCTGGTCTCCCGGGCCCGGATTGAGCCCATGGTGGCCACGCTGGTGCTCATGGTGGCCGGGCGGGGCATCGCCCAGCTCATTACCGGCGGACAGATTATCACGGTCTACTATGAGCGTTTTTTCTACTTCGGCGCAGGCTATTTGCTGGGGTTGCCCTTTACGCTCTTTATTGTCGCGGGGGTGATGCTCTTCGCCTGGCTGATGACCCGGCGCACGGCCATCGGACTTTTCATTGAATCGGTCGGCACCAATGCCAGCGCCAGTTTCTATTCGGGCATCAACGAGAAGAACGTAAAGCTGCTGGCCTACGTCTTCTGCGCCTTCTGCGCCGGCATTGCCGGCATTATCATCAGCTCCAACGTCAAGAGCGCTGACGCCAACAACGTAGGCCTTTACATGGAGCTGGACGCGATTCTGTCCGTCGTCATCGGCGGCACGCTCATGAGCGGCGGGCGCTTCTCCCTGGCCGGCAGCGTCGTGGGCGCACTGCTTATCCAAAGCGTCACGACAACCATTTACGCCTTTGGCGTCCCGCCTGAAGTCGTGCTGGTGGTCAAGGCCGTTGTGGTGCTCTTCGTCGTGCTGCTCTATTCACAGCCGGTGAAGGTCGCACTGGACAAACTCTCACGCCGGAGAGGAGTACGGGCATGAAACGCACACCGCATATTGACCGCAAATACCTGCCGTTGATGGTGACCATCGCCCTCTTCATAGGACTTTACCTGTACGGCATGGTGCAATATCGGGGCTTTTCTTCGCCCCAGGTTTTCTACAATCTGCTGATCGATAACGCATTTCTCATCATTACCTCCATCGGCATGACCTTCGTGATCCTGGCCGGCGGCATTGACCTGTCCGTGGGCGCGATGATTGCGTTTACTACCGTCCTTTCCGCTTATATGCTGGAGAACCTGGGCTTGAGCCCCATATTGGTCATTCCCGGCGTGCTGCTCTTCGGCGTGCTTTTCGGCGCAACCATGGGCGCAATTATCCACTTCTTCAAGGTACAACCCTTCATCGTGACGCTGGCGGGGATGTTTTTCGCACGCGGCATGTGCTTCGTCATCAGTACCGACGCCATCACGATTTCAGATCCTTTCTACCGCGCGGTCGCGCTCTATCGCATCCCGGTATTTGGCACAGGCTTCATCTCCATCAATGTCGTCATTGTGCTGATCGTGCTGCTCGCGGCGCTCTACCTGGCCCACCTCACCCGCTTTGGGCGCACCGTCTACGCGATCGGCGGCAACGAACAGTCGGCCCTGCTCATGGGCTTGCCCGTGGCGCGCACGAAAATCCTGGTCTACATGCTCAACGGCTTCTGTTCCGCGCTGGCGGGCGTAGTCTTCAGCATCTATATGCTCTCGGGCTACGGCCTCTACACCAACGGATTGGAGCTGGAGGCCATTGCGTCGGTCGTCATCGGCGGCACCATGCTGACCGGCGGCGTGGGGTACGTCATCGGGACGGTCTTCGGCGTGCTGATTCAGGGGCTGATCCAGACCATCATCATGTTCCAGGGCACGCTCAACTCGTGGTGGACCAAGATCGTCGTGGGCTTGTTGACCCTGGTCTTCATCGGCTTGCAGAGCGCATTCAATTCCCCCCGCTTCATCCGGCGGGCCGAAGCAAGGGCGATAAGGGCGGAGGCGGATCCCGCGCTCGAAGCCGCGAAATAGCAGCCATGGCCCCCGCGCTAACCCGAAAGACCGCACGCCTGTTGCTGCTGCTGGCGCTCATATTGCCGGCCGGGTGTACCCGCGCAGGGGAGGCGCAAGACGCGACGGTCGCCGCGACGACAACAACGACCGCGCCAATCGCTACCCCCGAGCCGGCGCGGGATTTCACCCTGGATTCGCTGACGGGAGAAACAGTCACGCTGACCGACTATCGAGGCAAGTGGGTGCTGCTCAACTTTTGGGCTACATGGTGCCCGCCCTGCGTCAGAGAAATGCCCTATCTCAATCGGTTGGCAACCACGCGGAAGATTCAGGTGCTGGGCGTCAATCTCAACGAAACTGACGCCGCCGCCCGCCGCTTCGTAGATGAGTTCAGCATTACCTTCCCCATCCTCATGCAGCCGGACGACATCACGCTCCTGGTCTATGGCGTACGCGGACTGCCCCGCACTTTTATCATCGCGCCGGACGGCTCGATCGCCCGGCAGATCATCGGCGAAATCAACCCCGACCAACTGAACGCCTGGCTTGATGAGCAAGGCGTGGCGCAAACTTCCGCACCATAAAGGTCGGTCCATCGCCTTCCCTTACACGACCGACAGGCGCCCTACATGAGTTGCCCCTTCTCCGCAACTGACGCATAATAATTCCGCACATTCGCTTCCCCTTGCTATAACCGCTATGAACCCTTCCTACGCCCGGAAGAGGCGAAATCATGACCAATGAACAGATTAAGGCTGAGACGTCGCAAGCGCAGGTACGCGAGCAAACCCGTAAAAACGGCGTGATTGACGAAGTTCTCACCGGGGAAACCGTCGTCCCCGTAGCCCCGAAGCCGCCCGTTACCGTACCCCGCGCGGTAAATCCCAGCGTCGTGCCGGCGGATGCAGACCTGGCCCTGAGCGACCCGGCCCTCTACTTCAACAAGGAGTTGAGCTGGATCGACTTCAACTGGCGCGTCCTGGCTCTGGCCATGGATGAGCGGACGCCCTTGCTGGAACGGGTTAACTTCGTGGCCATTACCGCCAACAATCTGGATGAATTCGTCCAGAAGCGCGTCGGCGGCCTCAAGCGGCAAGAGGCCGCGGGCGTGCGCGAGCTGTCGCTGGACGGACGGACGCCTGCCGAACAGTTGGCGCTGTTGCGGGGCGCCATCGCGCCCATGCACCAGCGCATGACCGCGGTGTGGGAAGAGACTCTCAAGCCGCTGGTAGCGGAGAAAGCCCATATCCATATCGTCGCATATCGGGAACTGGACGCATCCGAGCGGGAGATGATGGCCGCCTATTTCCGCCGCCAGATTTACCCGATTCTCACGCCCCTGGCCGTGGATCCCGGCCATCCCTTTCCCTTTATCTCAAACCTGAGCCTTTCCCTGGCCATCTTTATGCGCCACAAGCGCTTCGGCACCACCCATTTCGCCCGGCTCAAGCTGCCCAAGGATCGCTGGGTCAACCTGACCGCGTTCAGCAGCCAGGGACATGTCCCCAGCGCGGATGAGCCCCTGCGCCTGCTGCCCATGGAAGAGCTGATCATGGCCCACATAGGCGAACTCTTTCCGGGCATGGAGGTGACCAGCGCCCACCCCTTCCGCATCACGCGCAACGCCGACGTCTGGCGCGACGAGGAAGAAGCCGAAGACCTGCTGGAAATGATCTCCGACGAATTGCGGGAGCGACGCTTTGCCAAGGTCGTACGCCTCGAAGTGGACTGCTCCATGCCCGAGGAAAACGTGCGCCTGCTCAAGCGTGAGCTGAAGCTGCAGCCCGACGATGTCTACTCGGTGGACGGTCTCCTTGACCTGACGGGGCTCTTTGGCATAGCGGGCATTCAGCGGCCCGCATTTCACTATCCGCGCTGGGAGCCGGTGGCTCCCAGTCGCCTCTCCCATGAAGGGGAGAGTGAAGATAATCAAAATATCTTCGCCATCCTGCGCCGGGGCGATCTCATGGTCCACCACCCGTACGACGCCTTCTCCGCCAGCACCGAACGTCTGCTGGCCGAAGCAGCCGCGGACCCGGACGTCCTGGCCATCAAGCAGACCCTTTATCGCACCTCAGCGCGCTCGCCCATCATCCAATCCCTCATGCAGGCGGCGGAGCGGGGCAAGCAGGTGGCTGTCCTGGTAGAGGTTATGGCCCGTTTTGACGAGGCCAACAACATCGAATGGGGCCAGCTGCTGGAAAATGCCGGCGTCCACGTGACCTACGGCATCGTCGGCCTCAAAACCCACACCAAGGCCACCCTCATCATCCGCCGGGAGCGGGGCGATATTCGCACCTACTGCCACATCGGCACGGGCAACTACAATTCCAAAACGGCCCGCCTCTACACCGACCTCGGACTCCTTACCTGCCGGCCCGAGTTGGGCGATGACCTGGTCAACCTTTTTCACTTTCTCACCGGCTACGCGCCGGAACAGCAGTATGAGAAAGTGCTGGTTGCACCCAAACATATGCGCGACCGCTTCGAACGCCTCATTGAGCAGGAAATCGCCCACCAGGACGCTTACGGCACGGGCCGAATCATCGCCAAAATGAACGCGCTGGACGACAGCAAGATGATCGAACTGCTCTATCGCGCGTCCCAGGCCGGCGTGCAGATCGACCTGATCCTCCGGGGGCATACAACCCTGCGGCCCGGCCTGCCCGGCTACAGCGACAACATTCGCATCATCAGCATCCTGGGGCGCTTTTTGGAGCATGACCGCATCTTCTACTTCCACAACAACGGCGATCCCCGGACCTTTATCGGCAGTGCGGACTGGCGTGGCCGCAACCTGAACAGCCGGGTAGAGCTGATCACGCCCGTGGAAGATCCCGCGCTCCAGGCGGAACTGATTGAAATTCTGGAACTGGCGTTGAGCGATAATCGGCTGGCCTGGGATGTAGACAGTCAGGGCCAGTATACGCTGCGCATGCCTGCGCCGGGCGAGCCTACCCGCAATTTCCACGAGATACTCATGCAGCGTGCGCTGGCGTCGGCCGGATAAACGCGTCAGTCGAATAAACGAGGAAAATAGCCCATGAGCCCCATGCAAGCTGAAACCGGTTTTGCGTCCATCAACGGCGCGCAGATTTACTACGAGACCGCGGGCCGCGGTTCGCCCCTCGTGATGATCCATGCCGGCGTAGCCGACTCGCGCCAGTGGGAGAGCGAATTTACCCGCTTCGCGACAGGAAATCGGGTCGTCCGCTTTGACCTGCGCAACTTCGGCCGCAGCCTGCCCGCCGCCGGCGAATTTCGCCATCTGGATGACCTCACCGCGCTTCTCGACCTGCTTGTCCCCGACGAACCGGTCATACTCATGGGCTGCTCCATAGGCGGCGGGCTGGCCATGGACTACGCGCTGGCTCATCCGGATCGGGTGCGCGGGCTGATCATGGTCGCCTCCAGCCCGTCGGGACTGGAGTTAGATGTGCCCGAGCCGGAGAATGAGCTTGAGCAGGAAGCGATAGACGCGTTCAACGCGGGCGATCTGGAGCGCGCGGCGGAGGCGGAAGCCCGCATCTGGATAGACGGCATGGGCCGCACGCCCCAGGAGGTAGACCCGGTCGTGCGCGCCCGGGCCATAGAGATGAATCGCCTCGCGCTGGCGCATGAAGCCGGCAATCCCGGCACGCGGTTGTCCGGCCCGAACGATGCGGCCGGGCGTCTCCCGGAGTTGACCCTGCCCGTCCTCGTCATCGTGGGCGAGCACGACATCCCCTACATGCATGCCGCGGCCGAATACATGCAGGAGCGTTTGCCCGATGCCCGTCTGGAGCGCATGGCCGGCGTCGCCCATCTGCTCAACATGGAAAAGCCGGCGGAATTTCAACAAATTGTCGCCCAATTTCTGGAGGAGATAGCATGAGCGCATTCCCCGCGCCTACCGATGCCCAAATTCGCAGCCGCACCAATGAGAAAAGCTGGGCCCGCGGGCAAGATTATGTGGAGTACGTGTCCGACCTGGTCTGGCGCGACGGGGAACTCTCAGCCCAGGTAGAAGGCAGCGATTGGGAGCCTTATCACGTGACCGTCAACTTTGACGGCGATGAGATCGTCAATGCCGCCTGCACCTGCCCCTACGACTGGGGCGGCGACTGCAAGCACATCGTGGCCACGCTTCTGGCCCTGCGCGAAGAGGCCGATGAGGTGGCCCAACGACCGCCCCTGGACGAATTGCTCAACAGCCTCTCGGGCGAACAGCTCAAGACCGTTTTGAACGCGCTGGCGACTACGCATCCCGCCTTGCGCGATGAGATCGACGCGCTGGCCGATATTGCGCGCAAAGATCACCCGACGACCGGGCAAGACGAGCAGCCGGCCGACGCGCCGGCTTTATCTCCTGTCTCCGACATGGAGTTGGCCCTGCTCAGGCGCCAGATCGTGGCCGACATGCGCGGCTCCATCCGCACGGGATACGACAGTTGGGGCGAAGAAGCCTGGTATGACAGCGATCCTGGGGAGGCGTTGGGACCGGCGCTGGAGCGGATCGACGCGCTGCTGGATGCCGGGGAGGTTGCCGATGCCTTGGTGCTGCTGCGGGCCGCGACCGACGCCTGGAACGAAGGCGGCACGCGTCTGGATGAATATTTTTACGAATATTTTGACGAGAGCGGAATCGAGCCGGCCGATGGGCTGGCCGCGTATTGGGCCGAGGCGCTCTTACGCACGGAATTGGATGCCGGGACCCGGGCCGAATGGATTGAATATCTGGACGACCAGATCGAGACCGCGCTGGGCGGGTCGGATTTTGAGATTGCGCGCACGGCTGTGGAGCAGGGTTGGGACTATCCGCCCCTGGTCGCGGCCATGCGCGGGAACATCACCGAGCAAGGGGCATGGGCGGGAGATGCGCCCTTCTACGCCGATGAGCTGGCCCGGATTCGGCTGCGCATTCTGGACCAGCGCGGCCAGCATGACGCCTACCTGAATCTGGCTCAGGCCGAAGGTGAATTCATGGCCTACCTGCATATGCTCACCCGCCTGGAGCGCAGTCAGGAAGCCATTGCCGAAGCCCGGAAATACCTGACCCAGCCGCGCGACATCCACGCGCTGGCCCAAACCCTGCGGGAGAATGACGAACTACCCGAAGCCATTTCCCTGGCCCGGCACGGCCTGGGGTTGGATGAGCAACGGGGCAAAGACGCGCTGGCGGCATGGCTGCGCGATGTAGCCGAGGAACACAATCAGCCCGATCTGGCTCTGGAGATGGCCGAGTACGCCTTCGGTCTGGACATGACGTTGATCAACTATCAGGCTCTGGAACGCATTGCGGGCGACGCCTGGCCCGGCCTCAAGCCCGCCGCGCTCCACGCGCTCGCGGTTCGAGGTAAGACAACCAATCAGGTCAACATCTTTCTTCACGAAGGCATGCACGACGAAGCCATCGCGGCCGTGGATCAATCGCGTTACTTCTACGATGACGATCGCGTCATCGAAAGCGTACGCGCTACCCATCCCGTCTGGGCCTTTGGCCGCTGCTGTCGCCGGGCCGAGTCCATCATGGATGCAGGCCAGGCCAAAGACTACGACGTGGCCGCGTCCTGGCTGCGCCGGGGGCGGGACATCCTCCTGGCCGCGGGCGAAGACGCGCGCTGGCGGGAATACCTGGCCCACATCATGGACGTGCATCATCGCAAGTACAAGCTCATGCCTATGTTGCGGGAATTGGAAATATAAAACCTTGAGGTCCAATAACCCGCTATGCACATCCTCTTCACCGCGGCCGGCGGTTGGGGCCACGTTGAGCCGCTTATGCCCCTGGCCCAGGCCGCGGCCGCGCTGGGACACAGCGTGACCTTTGCCGTGCGGCCGCGCATGCAGGCAAGCGTGGCCCGCCTGGGGTATGCCACAGTTGTGGCGGGCACGGACCGGGGCTTGACGCCCGTGCGCCGGGAACTGCAAGCGCTGGACATGGAGGGGGAGTTGCGGGCCGTGGGTACGGGCTTCGCCGGGCGCATCGCACGGGAGCGAGGGGCCGATCTCCTGACAATTATCCGGACCCGCCGGCCCGACCTCGTCATCTACGAAGAGACCGATTTCGGCGCGCAGGTCGCGGCCGAGAAGATGAACATTCCCTGCGTGCGGGTGATCGTCATCGGCGCGGGCGGCTTCATCCGGCCGGAATATGTCGCCGGACCGCTGGACGCGGTGCGCGCCGAGCAGGGCCTGCTGTCCGATCCCCAACTGACGGCCCGGACGCGCGGGGGCACGCTGTCGCCCTTTCCGCCCGGCTACCGCGCGCCGGAAGATCCCCTGCCCGCTGACACGCGCTACGTGAATAATTTTGGGGAACCCATTCCGTCAGCGCCGCCGACCTGGCCGGGTCAATTCGACGCTGCGCCGCTCATCTACTTTACGCTGGGGACTATCTTCGGCGTGGAAGCGGGCAATCTCTACGGCCGGGTCCTCGCGGGACTGCACGACCTGCCCGTCAACGTCCTTGCCACCGTGGGGCGGGATGTGGATCCGGCCGAATTGGGCCCCCAGCCGTCCCATATCCGGGTGGAGCAGTTCCTGCCCCAGTCCGAAGTGCTGCCCCACTGCGATTTGGTCATCTGCCACGGCGGATCGGGGAGCGTGCTGGGCGCGTTGGCCCACGGCCGGCCCATGGTGATCCTGCCCCTGGGCGCGGATCAACCCCTCAACGCCGCGCGCTGCGCCGAGCTGAACCTAGCCCGCACGCTGGACGCGTTCAGCGCTACGCCGGCCGAAATCAGCACGGCCGTCGCCGCGGTTTGGCGAGAGCCACGCTATGGAGAACGCGCACGCGAAACGGCAGCGACCATTGCCGCGCAGCCTGACGCCCGCCGCGTCATGGAGGACCTCGTCATGCGTGACGGATGACGAGGTCCTCCATGACGCATCAAATCTTCACAGCTTGCGCAGCGTCCAGCGCATGGAATAATACTCGTTTCCCAGCTCGGTGTTAATACCGTTTATGTCAACTGAGGCTGGATCAAAATCGTCGCCCACCCATTCCAGCATATCCGCATGATCCGGGTGATTCTTATCGCCGATCGCGGCCAGGAACTCCTCATAGCCCCAGATGCCGCCCACATCTTCCGGCGGACAGGCGCGCTTAGCCTGAGTGCAGACGGGATAAATCTGCTCCTTGTCGTAGGGCAGCACTTTCTCTACCTCAATCAGATGTTCCCACCAGTCGCCAAAGTCGTAGATATAGAGGAAACGAGCGCCCTCCGGAAAGACAAAGTTGCCCAAACGCACGCTTCCCTCATCAATCATGTCGCCCATTTCATCCCACTCGGGATCACCGAGCGACTGATTGGCCACCTTGAATTCATGCAGATGGCTTTCAAACCATCCCATGGCGATCTGGATGACGTCATGCAGCTCGCTGAAGCTCATGGTGGCGGGCGCAAGCACGCGCCGCCAGATGGGCGGTTTGGCGCCCTGCAACGATATCTTGAGTTGATAGACATCAGGCAGTGAGTTCTGCGGCGACATTAGCGGCTCCTTTGTTTTGGCAAAAGCGCGGTTGTGGATAAGAATTTACGCAACGACAGTATATCACGGTACACAAATCAATGCGTACGTTTCTTTTCAGCATAGGCTTGCTCGCATCTATTCTAACGCTGGGCAGCCTGCTGGGGCGCTTTAACTGGACGCTGGATGCGCTGGCTCAATTTCATCTGCAATATACGTTTCTCCTGGCTGTGGTCATTGGGGGCCTGATTTGGCTGGGCGCGCCCCGCCGCGTGCTGCTGCTTCTGCCCGCTCTGCTGGTCAATCTTGTCCTCTTCATGCCCTTTCTTCTTGCCCCATCACCCCCGCGGCCAAGCGCAGCCGGGCCATCCCTGCGGGTGATGAGCATCAATATCTCCCTGTCCGATGCCGCGCACCCGCACATAATTGACCTGATCCGCAGGGAGGAGCCGGATATCGTCTATCTCTCCGAGGTGCGGGAAGATATGGTCACGCGGCTCCGGTCCGAACTGGGCGAAAGCTACCCGGTGCAGCTAGCGCAGCCTTCCCGCTTCACCCAGGGGGTCGCCATTCTGGCCCGGGATCCGAATGCGGCCGTGGAGATCGGTCAATTCAGCGACGACGTGCGGAAATACGCCCGGGCCGATTTCACGTGGCAGGGCAGACCCGTCACCCTTTTGGGGATTCACCCTTTGCCGCCTACGCGCAGAAGATGGTCGGCCAGCCGGGACAAGGAGCTTGAAATGATGGCCCAGCTGGCCCGGGAAATCGACCGGCCCTTTATCCTCATGGGCGACCTCAACGCCTCGCCCTGGTCCAGCGCCATGCAGACTATGACGCGGCAGGGCGATCTGCGCTATGCCGACCCGCGTCGGGCCATCCTGCCCACCTTTTTCACGGGGGGCCGCGCTGTCGGTCTGTTCACGGGCGTGCCGCTGGATCACATTCTCGTCACGCCGGAATGGAGCGTCAGTACGTACCGCCGCCTTTCGGACGTCGGCTCCGACCACATCCCCGTTCGGGCCGATCTCGTGCTACAATAGCGATTCATTATGTTCCGCTCAAACGTCCGCCGCACCATTGACCCCAGCAAGGATACCCAGTTCAGCGACGCCTGGATTGTCCTGGCCGTGATTCTGACGGCCGTAGGCGTAGCGACCGATAGCCGCTACCTGACCATCGCCGCCATGCTGCTGCTGGCCACCATCGGACTGACGTGGCTTTGGTCCCGGCTGAGCCTGCGGGGCGTGAGCTACGAGCGCGGCTTCAGCGAAATTCGGGCCTTCCGCGGCGAGACCATCGAGCTGGCCCTCACCGTACGCAACCGCAAGCCCTTGCCCCTGACCTGGCTCACGGCACGCGACGTTTTCCCCCAGGAGCTGCCGGTAGCCGAAAAGCAGCTTCAGGCGAATCCCACCACCAACATGGCCGACTTCTCCACCTTCTGGATGCCCGGTCCCTACCAAAATGTAACCCGGCGCTACCTGGTCGATTGCGTAGAGCGGGGCTTCCACGACTACGGACCGGTCAGACTGGAGACAGGCGATCCCTTCGGCTTTTTCAGCCGGCATAAACTCATGCCCCAAACCCAGCGGCTCATCGTCTATCCCCAACTTTACACGGTAGCCGACCTGCGTTTGCCCGCCAAGAACCCCTTCGGCGAAGCCCAGAGCACAGGCCGCCTCTTCGAAGATCCCCTGCGCACCGTGGGCATCCGCGAGTGGCAGGAGACGGACAGCCCCCGACGCATCCACTGGAAGGCGACAGCGCGTCGGCAGACTATGCTCAGCCGCGTCTACGAGCCCAGCGAAGAGCAGCAGGTCATGCTCTTCCTCAATGTCGCCACCCTGGAACGCCACTGGCACGGCTATCTGCCGGAATTGCAGGAACGCACCATCAGCGTAGCCGGGAGTCTGGCCGCGCTGGCTGCCGATCTGCGCCTGCCCGCGGGCCTTACCGCCAACGGCGCGCTGCCGGGCAGCGACCAGCCCATCCGCCTGCTGCCCGGACGAGGCCCCAATCACCTGGTGCGCATCCTGGAGTTGCTGGCGGCCGTCACGCCCTTTGCCACCGCCCCCATCGAGCAGATGCTCCTGCAGGAGGCTCCGCGCATGCCGTGGGGCGCAACCCTGGTCGTCGTCACCGCCATCGCGCATGACGATCTGCTGGCGACCATTGTCGATCTGGCCGCGGCCCGACGCAAAATGGTCCTCTTTACCCTGGCCAAAGAGCCGCCTGTCCGCCTGCTGAACGGCGTTACGGTCTACCATCTGCCCCATCTGATCGATGACCTCATCGCGCCGGCCCTGGTGCAGGAAGGGACATAGCTGTGCTGCTGACCAATCGCCGCCATCGCCTGCTCTTTGCCGCGTCCGCGGGCATGGAACTGGCGTGGATGCTGCCCTACCTGCTGCTCTTCATCCGCGCATGGGTCATGCGCGCCGACCCGGAAACCGTGGCCGCGCTCGGGACTGGACCGACCAATGCCGCCCTGCTTGGCCTGGTAACCGCGCCCGCGGTTGCAGTGTTTACGATCTTCTGGCTGGTGATGCTCCTCTACATGCTGGTCATGGATCTGCTCAACCGCAGCCTGGTAGAGACGCCTCTGCGCGAGCTGATCCTGGTTGCCGCCATTATGGCGACAGCGTTGCTCTGCGTGCGCTTTTTACTCTACCCGTCGGCCCCGCCGGCCGACATGCGCCGGCTGAGCAATTTCTTCAGCGCGCTCTTCAATTTCCCCCAAGGCCGCCGACCCGAGTTGGCCGTACTGCTCGTCAATTTCCTGCTCTGGTTCCGGGTCGCCTCCCTCACCGGTCGGGAACTTTCCTTCTTTAACGTGGGGCTGCGCTTTCGGCTGGGACTTTTGCTGAGCATCCTGGGCGGCGGTTTGCTCAACCGGTTTGCTCCCGCCTCACGTCCCAACGGGCTTGTCTATCTGCTCATCTTCTTTGCCTTTGGGCTGGTGGCCGCGGCCCTGGCGCGCATGGACGAAAAGGCATTGCGCAGCCCGGAAAGTCGCGGCGCAACCCTGCCCTGGCCGCGTTTCTGGGAGATGCTGGGCGCGGCCGGGTTGACCCTGGGCGGAGCCTGGGCCCTGGCCCGATTCTACACGCCTGCCGCCATCCGCACGGTGTTGGGCTGGTTCTCGCCGCTCTGGAACCTATTGGGCGCGGCCGCGGGGTACCTGCTGCTGGGCGTGGCCTGGCTGCTGACCCCCATCATGGAGGCGGTCATCGCCTATCTGCGCCGACTTCTGGAGCAGGCCGGCCTTTTTGATGAGCTGAATCAACAGCAGGCCCCGCTGGAACTGCCCTCTGCCGGCGAACTATCCCAGGTTGACGTGGCTCAATTTCTCAATCAGTGGCCTGCCGTCCGCTATGGGCTGGTCGTTCTCGGGCTGGCGTTGGCCCTGGGCATTATCCGACTTTTTATGCACAGGCGCACGGCGCAACGTATGGCGAACGAGGTCGAAGAGTATGGTGCGGAACAGCCGCACGGCGGAGATAATCTCCTGCGCAAGGCGTTGGATACGCTGCGCAATTGGGGCGATCTCATCCGCCGCTATGGGGTAGGAACCCAGCTGCTGGCAGCCGTCTCGGTCCAGAACATCTACGCCAATGTCGGACGCCTGGCCCGGGGCCGCGGCCATCCCCGGCCCCCGTCGCAGCCGCCCGATGAGTATCTGCCCGCGCTTATGCAGGCCTTTCCGGATCGGGCGGAACAGCTCCGCCGCATCACCGACGCGTATATGCGCGTTGAGTACGGCGAACATCCGGTTACGGCAGGAGAGCTGGAGCAATTGCGCGCTGATTTCCGGGCCGTTCAGCAGGCGCCCGAAGTCGAATCAGAAGGCAAAGAGGAAATTGGGTGAAGGAACCGCGGAAAAATGACGATGTAACCTTTACAAAACCGCGCTTTATGCGTTACTATTGTTTCAGAATCGTGCAGTGTAAGCGACAATTTATCGTGATTGAATATGTAGCATAGCGCGGCTGATTCCACCCCGTTTCCCAACATTTTTTAACCGGAGGAGTTTTTCAATGGCGAAAAACAGCACGAAGTCGGTAACGGTTGACGCGCCGAGGGCCAATGGCCAAAACAGCGCGCACGATTTGCTCCCCCGCAATTCATCCCCATCCGAAGCAACTGAGGCCGATACGCTCGACACGGAACTCGACACCGAGCAGCTCGGCGACAATGAGTTGCCCACAGGCAAGATTGCTGACGATCCCCCCATCCGTCGGGCCAGCGCCTACGCTGTAGCCCAGAGTCAGTTCGACCACGTGGCCGATTTCATGGACCTGGAAGATGACATGCGTCGCTACCTGCGCACGCCCCAGCGCGAGCTGATCGTACACTTCCCCGTCAAGATGGATGATGGAACCATGAAGATGTACACCGGGTTCCGCGTCCACCACAACACCACCAAAGGGCCGACCAAGGGCGGCATCCGCTATCATCCCGACGTGACGCTGGATGAGTGTCGCGCGCTGGCCATGTGGATGACGTGGAAATGCGCGCTCATGAATCTGCCCTACGGCGGAGCCAAGGGCGGCGTCATCGTCGATCCCGGCGCGCTGAGCAAGCGCGAGCTGGAGCGCATGACGCGCCGCTTTGCCACGGAGATTATCCCCTTCGTCGGTCCGGAACGAGATATTCCCGCGCCGGATGTGGGCACCAACGCACAGATTATGGCCTGGTTCATGGATACCTACTCCATGCACAAGGGCTACTCCATCCCCGCGGTGACCACGGGCAAGCCCGTAAGCATCGGCGGCACGGTGGGAAGAGAGTACGCCACGGGCCTGGGCATCACCTACGTGACTCGAGCCGTGCTCAAGCAGCGCCTGGGCCGGGGGCTGGAGGATACGACCGTTGCCGTACAGGGCTTCGGTAATGTGGGCAGTTGGACGGCCAAAACCATGCATGAGCGGGGCGCGCGTATTGTCGCGGTCAGCGACAAGTTCGGCGGCATCTATAACGAGCACGGGCTGGACTTGCGCCTGCTCCAGCGTCATCTCGACAAGACAGGCACCGTAACCGGCTTCAACGGCTCGGATGCCCTGACCAATGAAGAATTGTTGGAATTGAAAGTGGACGTTCTCGTGCCCGCCGCACTGGAAGGAACCCTCACCCACAAAAACGCCGGCCGCATTAACGCCCAGGTGATCGTTGAGGGTGCCAACGGCCCCACCACGCCGGAAGCGGAAGAGATTCTGCTGGACCGGGGTGCGCTCGTCATTCCCGACGTGCTGGCCAATGCCGGCGGCGTGGTTGTCAGCTATTTTGAATGGGTCCAGGGTCTCCAGTCCTTCTTCTGGGACGAGGGCGAAGTGCGTCGCAACATGGAGCGCAAGCTGTTGGACAATCTGGAACAAGTTATCGGCGTGACTATGCGCAGTCACTGCGACATGCGTACCGCCGCCTACACCATTGCCATTGACCGCATTGTGGATGCCGTGAAGTTGCGGGGCTTCTACCCGTAACGTTCCGTCTTCCCGCGGATAAACGTTAGCAAGAGAGTACTGCACTAAGTCGCTAAATCTATACGGGGAAGAGCGGCTTGTCGCACGTGCGGCGGGCCGCTCTTTTTATCTCCTATGCTTTTCCGCACCCAAATACAACCTGTGGTCCGGCTATGGACCCGCGATGATATCCCCGGGATCGTCGCCTGCCATCGAGCCGTCTATCCGGAATATCGCACAGACGACGCCTACTACGACGCCGACAACTACATCAAACAGCAGCAAGCCTTCCCCGCCGGCCAGTTACTGGTGGAAGTAGCGGGCGTGGTGGCGGCCTATGCTACGTCCTTTATTGTGCAATGGCCGACAACCGGCGCGCCGCCCCGCTATCAGGATTTGACCGACGAAGGAACCTTTTCCAATCACCAGCCGACGGGCGACACGCTCTACGGCGCAGACATCGGCGTTCGCCCCGCTTACCGGGGGCAGGGGCTTTCCCACTTGCTCTATCGGGAGCGGCGACGGCTGCTGAGGAGCTGCAATCTTCAGCGGGTCGTGGCATACGGCCGCATTCCCGGCTACAGTAAGCATGCAGACCGGCTCAGCGCCCAGGCATACGTCGATCAGGTGATGGCGGGCGAGCTGAATGACCCCTCCCTGAGCGTACATCTGCGCATGGGGTACAGCGTGCTGGGCGTCTATGCCGGCATCCTGGAAGATGAGCCCAGTATGAATCACTGCACGCTGCTGGAGATGACGAACCCTCATTTTGTGCATGGGCAGGCGCAAAACAGCGGCTGATCGCGCCCGCGGTTTTGCGTCAACGCCCCCGTTTCAATTTGACATGTCGTGCGCAATCCCGACAATGTAGCGGATAGTTTTTATCCGGGCGCTTACGCCAATGTCATGGAATTTGAACGGGGCAACAAAATGCCGACACAATCACTCTTGTCCGCCAAAGAAGATTTTCGCCGAGCCCGCCAACAGGCATCTATGCAGCAACTTGCGGCGCGCATTAGCGGTCGCTCTATGGACCTCATGGACTACGAGGAGATTCGTCGTCGGCTGCGCGCCTACAACCAGACGGACAGAGGCCTGCAAGAGATTCCCGTTGACGCCATCGTGGGCAGCGTAGGGCGCAGCAAAGACTTTACCCGCACCTTCCTTCCCACAGGAAATACGTCCATCGAACGCTGGTCACGGGTCAAAAATTATGTAGACGAAATCGGCATGGATCCCATCAGCGTCTACAAAATCGGCGAAGTCTATTTTGTGCTGGACGGCAATCACCGGGTCAGCATTGCCCGGCAGAACAAAGTCGATACGATTCCCGCCTATGTAACCGAGGTGCAAACTTCCGTGCCCCTGAGCAAGGACGACGATATCGAAGACGCGGTCTGCAAGGCTCGCTATACGAATTTTATGCAGGAGTCAGGCATTTCCGCGCTGCTGCCGGAAGCCGATCTCTCCATGAGCCAGTGCGGCTACTATTCCCTGCTGCGGGAGCATATCGCGGTGCATCGCTATTTTATGGGGCTGGATCAGAAACGGGAGGTTCCCTATGACGAAGCCGTCCGGGATTGGTATTTCCAGGTCTATCTGCCCATTGTCGATCTTGCCCGCGCTTATGGCCTGCCCGAATCTTTTCCCGGCTATACGGATACGGATCTCTACGTCATGGCCGCGCTCAATCGGAGCGAGATCGAAGAGGATCTGGGCTGGCAGATCGATTCGGTAGACGCGGTCAATACCCTGCCCAGCCGCAAGGGGCGCGCCGCCGAAAATCCTATCCAACGCGTATCGGAGCAAATTTTCCGCTCGATCATCCCCGACAGCCTGCAAGCGGGACCCGATTCCGGCGTATGGCGGCGGGAACGGCTGAACAAGCGCAACCGTGACGGGCTCTTTGCCGACATCCTGGTGGCAGGACGAGGAGAAGCCGCCGACTACGTCACCTTCGAGCACGCGCTCATCATTGCCGAGCGCGAGGGCAGCCGCCTCATCGGGTTACGCGTCCTGGACGGACACGAAGAACAAAGCGACGAAGATGTACAGGCCCTGCAACAGGCATTTGAAGCGCGCTGCCTGGCGGAAGGCGTCCCCTTCGCCACCATGAGCGACACCGGCTCCATCCCCCTGCGCATTGTCGAACGCGGCTCTTTCACGGACCTGATTGCCTTGAGCCTCTTCCGCACGGGCGATCTCTCCACGCGTCTGGGCGTCGGATCCGACTTCACCTACATTCTGGACAAGAGCCGCCGTCCCGTACTCGTCGTGCCCGAAGGCGCGGATTCACCTATGGATCACCTCTTGTTGGCCTACGACGGCAGCCCCAAGGCGGACGAAGCCCTCTATCTCGCCGCGTATGCGGCCTCCGCCTGGCAGACGCCCCTCTCCGCCATCGTCGTCGGCGACACGCGGGAGGCGCGTCAGGCCGTCGCCCAGGCGGAGGCGTATCTGAAAACGCAAAACGTTCCCGTCGCCATGCTCACGGCCCAGGGCCGGCCGTCACAGGCAATCCTCAACGCCATGGACGAAACGGGCGCCAACCTCCTCCTCATGGGCGGCTACAGCACGCGCCCCATCTTCCAGATGATGATCGGCAGCACCCTCAATGCTGTTCTCACCCAAATCCGACAACCGCTGATCGTCTGCCGCTAAGTAATTGCCCCTCCCATAAGATAACGATTGGGGACCGTCGTTCGGGAGCGCAAGCGCCAACCTGGCATTATCGCCGGACTGGAGTCCGGCGCTCCCGGACGCGGCTGCAATATCGCCTCTCTTGCATTCAATCTTCGCCCAACTTCTCAATTCGTTACCCTCGAACGTATAATAGCTCGGTTATGAGCAAAGATCTTCAAAGCAAGCTAATCTACTCCCTGGCTTTTGCCCTCATCCTCTACATTGCCCTTGCGCTGTGGAGTGACTGGCAGGACTTGACCGCCGCGGTCAGCATTTTTCCCTGGCGCTTGATGCCCATCGTCATCGGCCTGACGCTGGTGAATTACGGCGGACGGCTGGCCCGCTGGCACTGGTATCTGCGCAGCGTGGTTCGTGCGCCCATCTCCCTGCGGGACAGCGCGCGCATCTTCGGCGTGGGGATGATGATGGTCATGACGCCGGGCAAGGCGGGCGAGTTCTTCAAAAGCTACATGGTCAAGAACGTAAGCGGCACGCCCATGAGCAAGACCGCGCCCATCATCCTGGCGGAGCGCGTTCTGGACGGCCTGGCCATGATTATCCTGGCGGGGCTGGGACTCTTCGCCTACCCGAATCCTGCAGCCCGGGCCGTGGCCGCAGCCGTTTTCGCTGTCTTTGCCGGCTTTATAGTCGTCATCCAGATTCGCCCTCTGGCCATTTGGTTCCTGGAGCGGGCCGAGCGCATGCCCCTCATCTCCCGCTTCGCCGCCCAACTGGAGCAGCTCTACGAAAGCAGTTATGTCATCTTCAGCCCCCGCAACATGACCATTTCGCTCCTCACCGGGCTGCTCTGCTGGAGCGCGACGGGGCTGGCCTACTACGTGGTGCTCACCGGCTTCGGCGTGACCCCCGGCTTGATGACGGCCGGCCTGGCCATCTTCATTTTCAACATCAGCACCGTTATCGGCGCGGTCATCGCCCTGCCCGGCGGGCTGGGCGGCGTAGAGGGCAGCATGGTGGCGTGGAGCAGTCGGCTCTTTCAGCTGAGCAGCGGCGCGGCGACCGCGGCCGCGCTCCTCACGCGCTTCTGCACCTTATGGATGGGCGTAGCCATCGGCCTCGTCTGCTTTCTCCTCTGGCCCGAGCTGCTGGCCGGGTCGGAAAGCGCGGAACGCAACAAAAGTTCGGTCATCCCCACAAGCTAAAAACAGGTTACCGGTTGTCCGGCCCATTTTTCAGCCGCATAAAATCGGAGAGGCAATTCCGTGATTGGAAGAGTGCATTTGCTGGCCTGCATCGCTATCTTCGGCGCGCTGATCGGCTCTGTGGCAACCAGCCGCCCCGGCTATTCCCAGTCGCGGGCAGGGGAGCCGGGGGCCTGCCTCACGGCCGAAGAGGCGGACCTGGCCCGGCGCATCAATGACTTCCGCGCCGAGCTTGATTTGCCCCCCATCCCTCTTTCAAAGTCGCTCACCACGGTAGCCCGTCGGCACGTTATCGACCTCAACGAACAGCAGCCCTACTTGGCGACGGATGCCAGGGGGCAACCCTGCAACGGCCACAGTTGGTCCGACCAGGGCGAGTGGACGGCGGTCTGCTACACGCCCGATCATGCCAATGCCCCGGGCATGTGGAGCAAGCCTCGGGAGATCACCGGCGGGCTCTACCCCGGCAACGGCTATGAGAACGTCTACTCCAGCAGCGCAGGGGCCACCGCGGCCGGCGCGATCGACAGTTGGCGCGCCAGCCCGCCCCATGCGGCCGCTATTCTGGAAGAAGACATCTGGGCGCGGGTTGACTGGCAGGCCATGGGCGTAGGCATAGGGGGAACCTATGCCGTGCTTTGGCTGGGTGAAGAAGCGGATCCCCAGGGAGCCGTCCCGGTCTGTCCCCAGCCTGATACGACCGGCACGACCACAAACATTATCGTCGGCGAGGAGGACGCATTTTGGCTTCATTCGACCATTTGTGCTATACTGGATTCGTTCAATCAAGGGGATGACAGGCTTCGACGGGGCAGGTCGTTCTTTGACTGCAAGCCGTAGAGCGTCGGCTACGTTAAAAAGGCGCACACCCTATACATGCCAACACTGGCAAATCCTTCGCTATGCCCCAGCCCGCCCTCGCGCTGGCTGCGTAAGCAAACTGCGAAGCTGACCCCCAGGGGTCACGACCTATCCCAATGGCGCCCGCAGGTTGGGGTAACGTCGTCATAAACTGAAGGGCTGCGGCGGTCTGACGCCGATATGACCGCCAAAGACTGATCGGCTAGCCGGACATGCTGAATCCCGTCGTACGGAGTCCGCCCGGTGAAACACTAAATGTGCGACTACGCTTGTAGACGTCTCTGGACAAATGTTTCGGACGCGGGTTCGATTCCCGCCATCTCCACACCATACAAAAAGCCCGGCTTCGGCCGGGCTTTTTGTATGGAACCAATTGACTCAAAATGCGTGGAGGATGGGCATCCGCCTGATTAGACGGTGGACAGGTCCCACTCCTCATAGATCTTGGGCACGTCATTCAGCAGGCGCTTGGTATAGTCATGCTGGGGATGGATGATCACATCTTCGGCCGGTCCGCCCTCGACAAAACGGCCGTGCTCCATGATGTAGACGTTGTCCGACACGTAATAAGCCAGGCCGATATCGTGGGTGATGAAGATGACGGTCATACCCTCTTCATCGCGCAGCTGCATGAGCATATCCAGAATCGTGGCCCGGGAGCAGGCGTCGATCATGGAGGTGGGTTCGTCCGCCACCAGAATTTTGGGCTTGAGCAGAAAAACCCGGGCAATCATAAGGCGCTGCTGCTGGCCGCCGGAAAGCTCGAAGGGATACTTGTTGGTCAACTCCTCGAACTTCAGGTTGACGAAGCTGCACGCCTCGGTCATCATGGCCACCTTCTCGGCCTTGGGCAAGCGGCGCCCGCCCCGCATGTTGATGCAGTCCAGCAGCACCGAATCAATCTTGTTGAAGATGTTGAAGGAAGAGAATGGGTCCTGGAAGATGGCCTGAATATTGCGCCAATATTCCCGCTTTTGCCCCTGAGTGCGAATCTTACGCTTTTCACCTTGAAAGTAAATCTCGCCTTCGGTCTCGTTGATGAGCCCCAGCAAAATCTTGGCCAGGGTGGTTTTGCCGCTCCCCGATTCACCCACGATGGAGATGACTTCACCCTTGCGCAGATTCAGATTGACGTCATCCACCGCCACGGTGCGCGTGTTCCCCATGCCAAAGATTTTGGTTACATTCCGGGCGCTCAGATAGATCTCTTGCTTATTGTTGTTCATGCGCATAAATCTCCCTTAACTCAGCTTCCGGAATAATGCAGCGGTAGGTGCGTTCGTCTTCCACCCTGCGCAGGGGCACGGAAAGCGTTGTGCACTCCGGGCGTACGTAGCGGCAGCGTGGAGCGAAACGACAGCCCTTGGGCGGATTTTTCAGGTTGGGCGGCGTGCCCGGAATCGCCGCAAGCTTGTGCTCCCGCAGCCCCTCTTCCGGCACGATAATAGAGCCCATGAGCCCCTTGGAGTAAGGATGCAGGGGATCAAAGACCGCCTTTTCCGCCGGAGCCCGCTCCACCAACTGCCCGGCATACATGACCATGATGTCATCGGTCACGTTATAGAGCAGCGGCAGCTCATGGGTGATGAAGAGCATGGCCTTGATAAAGCCGCTTTCCATCATGTCGCGCAGCATCTTGATCACCATCTTCTGGGACGTAACGTCCAGTGCGGAAGACGGCTCATCGGCGATCAGAACCTTGGGCCCCAGGATCACCGAGACGGCGATGACCGTACGCTGCTTCATACCGCCGGAGAGCTCCACGGGGTGCTTCTGCAAGACTTCGGCAGGCAGGCCCAGCATCTCGAAACGATCCCGGGCCAACTCGTAGATCTCCTGCTTGCTCGCCTTGGGGTTGTGGGCGCGCACCACGTCCTCGATGAAGCTGATGACCTTCTGGGTCGGGTTGAGCGCGTTCATAGCCGCCTGGGGAATGTACGCAACTTCCTTGCCCAGGATGGAACGCCGCACATCATCCGGGTCCATGCCGGTGATGTTACGGCCGTCGATGATGATCTCGCCGCTGCTGTAGTGAAGAGGCGGAAAGTAGTAGCCCATGAGGCTCAGGGCCAGGGTGGACTTGCCGCAGCCTGACTCGCCCGCGATGCCCAGGGACTTGCCTTCTTCCACGGTGAGGGAGACGTGATCTACGGCATAGATGTCTTCTTGAAACCGGGTGATGTATTTTGTCGTCAGTTCTCTGACTTCCAGGATTGGACGGGACATGGGCGGCGCCTACTCTCGTAATGCAGGATTGAAAACCTGATCAAGACCGGTGTTCATCAGGTTCATGGAAAAAGTGATCAGGGCAATTGCCAGGATAACGGGGAAGTACGCCCACCATTTGTTGAGAATATGCGCCTGGTAGATCATGGCCCAGTTCATCATCAGGCCCAGCGTGGGCACTTCCGTCGTGCGCGGCCCCAGGCCGAGGATGGAAAGCCCGGCCTCAGCCAGAATGCCCGACGAAATCTGGAGGATAAAGGCCATCACCACATAGGATGCGATGTAGGGCAGAATATCCCGCAGAATGATGTGGAAGATGGAATGCCCTGAAAGCTTGGACAGATTCACGTGATCCCGGTTGCGCAGGGAGATCACCTGGGAGCGCACGGCCCTGGCCGTCCATACCCAGGACGTCAGGCCGATGACCGTGGCAATCAGGAAAGCGCCTCGGTTCTCCTGGCCAATGCTGAAGGAAATGAGGATGAGGAGCACAAAGCTGGGAATCACGGTGAAGAGATTGGTGATGAACATGATCACGTCATCCACCCAGCCGCCTACATAGCCGGAAACCAGGCCCAGAACCAATCCGATCAGGGTGGCGACAAAGCCCGCGACGAAGCCGATCTGCAAGGAGATCCTGGTTGCGGCCACCAGTTCGGTAAGCACATCGCGACCGAAATTATCCGTTCCCAGAGGCAAGACGCGGACGTTGGGCACCTGATTCACATTGACATAAGCCGATGGCGGCAGGGTGTCTATCTCCTCCATCTCACCGCTCTCCGGATTCTCCGCCGCGATAATGATATCGTCGGTGGAGAGCAGGTTTTGGATGGAGCCGTTCAGACGGATGAAATAATTGCGCTGGGCGTTGGTCATACCGGGCAAGCGCAAGGCCGGATCAAAGGTGGCAAACCAGGTATCCAGCAGCGCTTGCGTATCCTCAATGTTGATCTCGGCCTCCGGCGTGCCGGCCGCTACCAGCCACTCCTGCATGGCCGCCCGATCATCCGCGGTGAGTTTGCCTTCGATGCGCTTGTCTTCGGCATCGCGGATGTTCAGCGTATAGCGGGGCGTGCCGCTGACGGCGTCGTAGCCGTTGACGTAGATGCCCGGCGGAAAAAAGGTGCCGCGTCCGATGATCGCCAGGGGTGGATCAGGGACAAGCAGCGGATAGATAACGACTGTCAGCAAGATCGCGGCAAAAATCCAGAAGCCGACGACAAACTTGCCGGAGCGAAAAATCTCACGTAATAGGTAAGTCATAGCGGCATTTTTCCTTAATCAGCCTGGGCCGCTTTAATACGCGGATCGAGGAAACCATAGATGATCTCAATCAGGAAATTAGCCGTCAAGACCATAATGGTGATGATCAGAGTCGTGGCGGAAATGAGCGGATAATCCTGGCCCAAAACCGCGGTCAAAATCGTAGAGCCCAATCCGGGATAGCTGAAGATGATCTCGGCGACCAACGCGCCGCTGACCATGGTGCCGATGGAGAGGGCCAACCCCGTAATCTGAGGCAGCATGGCGTTCCGGAAAACGTAGCCCACGATCTTGCTGTCCTTGATGCCCATAAAGCGACTGTACTTCACGTAATCGGCGTTCAGCTCGTAGATGGACATGGAGCGCATGCCAATGGCTTGACCGCCGATGGCAATGAGCACAATCGACCAGAAGGGCAGCTGATAATGGACAAAAACGGACCAGAAAAACGTCCAACTCATGCTGGGGATGAGATCGTAGCCGTAACCGCCTGAAGTGGGAAGCCAGCCCAGATTCACGGCGAAGATAACCAGCAAGATGACCGCCATGCCGAAAGCGGGCAGGTTGCTGACAAAGATGCTAACCGGCAGCAGCACCTTGTCAAAGGCGCCCTTGCGATATGCAGCCATCGCACCCAGCGTGTTGCCGATGAGCCAGCCAACGATAATAGCAGGAAACTGGAGCATGACCGTCCACCAGATGGAGGAACGCAGCACGTCGGCTACCGTGCGGGGATACTGGCTGAAGGAAAAGCCGAAATCGCCCTGAAAGACGTTGCGCACATAGAGGAAGAATTGTTGGATCATCGATTGATCGGTGCCGAACAATTCCGTGTACTGCTCATAGATGGCCTGGACGCCGGATGCATTGCTCATGCCCTGAGCCATACGCGATACAATGGCAGCCACCGGGTCGCCGGGCATGAGCCGGGGCAGAATAAAGTTGAGAATAAAAGCGGCGACCAGCGTGACCAGAAACCAAATGGTTTTACCAAGGAAGTACTTCAGATAACCTTTCACCGGGAGCTCCTTGGGGCGCGGCGCAAAATGCGCGGGGGTGGATATAGAGATAGGGGCGACCGGTGGCCGGTCGCCCCTATTGGGGAATCAGAATTGATTAGGGATTTACAAGCTCCAGGTTATAGAGGGCCGCAATACCCCAACCGTCCGTCATATCCAGCGGGGGAACCGGCGGCTCGGTCCCGTCGCCCTCGTAGGGGAAGTTAGTCCAAACGCTCTCATTCACCGTATGGAAGGACTGCGGCCGGTACATGAGGCTGAAGGAAGGCACCTCGGTCAGGTACAGCTCGACCAGCTTGGTGTACGTATCCTTCAGGACGGCCTCGTCCGTCTCGCTGGGGATGGACTTAATCAGCTCATCCGCTTCGGGATTGACGTACTGGCCCCAGTTGCCGTTCCAGTTGCTGGGCATGCCGACGAATTCGGAGCTGAGCAGCTTGCGAATACGGCCCCAGGGTTGAGCCGGGCCCGCGCCGTCGCTCCACATCATGAGGATTTCATATCCTTCGGGCAGCGGTGCATCGGACTTGGTAACGACCGTCTGGTAGACGGACCATTCGGGGAAGTTAGTCGTGATGTCGATGCCGATTTCCTTGCCGGCCGCGGCCACAACCTCAATAGCGGCCTGCCAGTCGGACCAACCATTGGGGCAGACGGCAACGTAGCTCAGCTTCTCGCCTTCGTACTCGCGCCAGCCGTCGCCGTCGCTGTCCACGACGCCGCACTCATCCAGCAGCGCCTTGGCGCCTTCCACGTCGTTGCCCACCCATTGCAGGTCCGCAACCGCGTCGTGATCATAGAGAGCCTGCTCGGCGTCGGTGGGGTTCATGAGCGAGCGGGGCACCTGCTCAAACGTAGCAGACTGGTTGGTCATGGCATTGGCAATAATGGTCGGGTAATCCACAGCAATGGCGATGGCCTTACGGATGCAGACCTGATCCAGGCCGGGTGCGTCCATATTGTAGAAAGCCGTAGGCAGCGTCGCGCCGATCTGATAGGGCGCATCAGGCAGATAAGTCGAGATGGGCAGTCCGTCCGATTCCCACAGGTCCTGAACGTTGGAGTTAAACTGCTGGCTCACGTCCACCTCGCCCGCCTTCAGGGCGGTGGTGCCGGCAGCATTGTCCTTGAAGATCGTATGGGCCAGATATTTGGGGACGGGCAGCTTGCCCCACATGGACTCATCCTGGCCCCAATAGTTATCGTCGCGTACGTAGATGACCTTGCTGTCATCCCAGAAGTAGCCGTGGTAGGGGCCGGAGTAGACTACATCCTCGGCCGGATCGGCCAGGATCGCTGTGGCATCGCCGCCGGTCCGCTCTTCCAGGGTTTCGGTCCAGGCCTGTTGGATAACGTAATTGGTGCTCAGATAGGATTCCACCAACAGAGGATTGACCGCCGCGCCGTTATCATCCAGCTGGGCCTTAACCACAACGGTCTGGGGATCTTCGGCGACGATGTCTTCGATGTATTCGGTATTGGCCGCGCCCACAGGCGTGTTGTACTTGACGTGCGTTGCCCAGGTGTAGGCCACATCATCCGCGGTCAGCGGGGTCCCGTCACTCCACTGGGCGACCGGCTTGATCGTGAAGGTAATCTCTGTGCGATCATCGTTCCAGGTGTAATCGCCGTCAGCCAACAGCGGATAGACATTGCCGTCCATCATGTTGTAGAGATACGGCGTCTCAAACATAATCACCCGGGCATTATCCTGCTGGGTGACGGCCATGGCGTTGTTGTTGCTGTTGGAATAGGGGTTCCAACCCACAACAGAGCCCCACTGCTGGCCGTTGAAGTAGAGGGTTTCATTGCGGGGCAGAGTGCCGGAATCACCCGCGGCGGCCTCTGCGGCCGGCGCTTCTTCCGTCGTCGCCTCGCCCTCAGCCGGTGCAGCCTCCTCGGTCGTCGCCTCGGCCTCAGCGGCCGGCGCGGCTTCTTCAGCTTCGGCAGCGGGCTGCTCGGCAGTCGGCGCTTCCTCGGCCGTCGAATTGGAGCGACCGCCGCCACAGGCCGCCAATACGAGAGTAAGGGCTACCAGCAAAGCGGTAAGTAGAAAGACCTTCTTATTCATCTGTTTCTCCTTTATACAGGATTGAGTGAATTTGGGAAGCAAATGGGAAAGCGGAAAATTCAAGTAGAAAAGTCAGTGAATTTGAGCGCTTCCTTTCTGATTTAGGGTATGCAAGTTAGCTTAATGAACAAGCGCAGTCAAGCATACGCAAAAAGCGGCAAAAGTTGACGGCGATATCTTGCTCGTTTGTTACGGTACGGCCTCCGGGAGGTTTCTCTCTGGAACCGGGGAGGGGCGTAGACCCTCCCGAAGGAACCTGTACGATTACGCTCGGTTGCTCTCAATCAAAAATGATGCAGTAAGAAATATGAAGAAGTCAGCAACCAGTCCGTCCCTACACATAAGGGGAGTATGAAGACGAACATACGATTGATGATTAACCCGATTTTCACATATCTCGCCGATTCTCACAAATCAGCTTCAGAAGCTACCTTCAGGGTTCAGTATGAATAAAATCCGCTCGCATGGGGTAAGCCGCTTGACAACCAGAACGCATGTTCGTATACTATCGGCATGACAGCCAACTTCCGCGTCGCACCCGACGCTATCCAAAAGCTGAGTTTGCTGGGCGACGAAATGCGTTTTGAGCCGGCAGGCAATCAACCCCATGCCGAGACGCAGGAGAATGCTGCGCCTGCCAGACAGCGAGTGCCCAAGCCCCTGCCCTGCATCTCCGAAGTGTCCACGCCCACGGGCAAGAAACCTCTGCTCAAGGCCATGATGACGACTGCCTGCGAGCGCAACTGCTTCTACTGTCCCTTCCGGGCCGGACGCAGCAAGACCCAACGCATCACCTTCACGCCGGATGAGATGGCCGGGACTTTTGACGAACTCCAGCGCGCGCGGGTTGTGGACGGCCTCTTTCTCTCCTCAGGCATTATCAAGGGCGGCGTCAATGCCCAGGAAAAAATCCTGGACACAGCCGAAATAGTGCGGCGCAAGCAGGGCTATCGCGGGTACATTCATCTCAAAATCATGCCCGGCGCCGAATACGATCAGTTGCGCCGGGCCATGCAGTTGGCCGATCGCGTCTCAGTTAACCTGGAGGGTGCAACCGAGCAGCGGCTGGCCGCCCTCGCCCCCAAGAAAGAATATTGGGACGAACTTTTCCAGCGCCTGCAATGGGTGAGCAAGCTGCGGCGTGAAGAGGGGTTGCGCGCCGGCGCAGTCACCCAGTTTGTGGTGGGAGCCGTGGGCGATACGGATGTGGAGCTGCTCCAGGTGAGCGATCATCTCTACAATCGTCTGGACCTCAAACGCACCTATTTTTCCGCCTTCCACCCCATCAGCCAGACGCCCTTTGAAGAGTTGGAGCCGGCTTCGGCCAGGCGCGAATATCGCCTCTACCAGGCAAGCTTCCTGCTGCGCGATTATCAATGGGATGTGGAAGATCTGCCCTTTCAGGCGGACGCCAACCTGCGCCTGGACATAGACCCAAAATTGGCCTGGGCGCAACAGCATCTCGGCCACGCGCCCGTGGAAATCAACCGCGCGCCCCGGCGGGAGCTGCTGCGCGTTCCCGGCATCGGCCCCAAGTTGGCTGACGCCATCCTCGCCGCACGCCGCAACGGTACGCTACGCGAACTCAGCCACCTGCGCAGCCTGGGCGTCCGCAACCTGGACAAACTCACGCCCTATATTCTGCTGGACGGTCGCCCGCCGGCCCAACAACTTTCGCTGTTCTAACCAACCTGCCCCCTCTTTACACCTCAAACATCTGCGCACGTTCGGGACCAACGGAAACGTAGGCAATGGGCACGCCGGCCAGGTCACGGATGCGCTCCATGTAGGCTTGCGCCGCGCGGGGCAGTTCCGCCCAGTGGCGACAACCGGCAGTCGATTGAAGCCAGCCCGGCCATGTTTCATACACGGGCTTCACCTGGTTGAGCACGGGCGTGTCGGGCATGGAGTCGACGATAATTGCGCCGTCGGGCAGTTCGTACCCCACGCAAATTTTCAATTCCTCCAACTGATCCAGTACGTCCAGCTTGGTGACCGCCAGGCCGGTCATGCCGTTGAGCCAGGCGGCATAGCGAATGGCCACGCCGTCAAACCAGCCGCAGCGCCGGGGGCGTCCTGTGGTAGCGCCGTACTCCTGGCCGATGTCGCGCAGCCTGTCGCCGTCGGCATCATGCAATTCGGCCGGGAAAGGACCGTCGCCCACCGCGGTGCTGTAGGCTTTCACCACGCCGATGACCCGATCAACCGTGCGCGCCGGCAGCCCCGCGCCCGAGGGAGCGAAGGCCGCGGTCGGGTTGCTGCTGGTCACATAAGGGTAGATGCCCCAGTCTAAATCGCGCATGACGCCCAACTGCCCCTCCAGCAGAACGGCCTTGTCCGCCTCGATTGCCGCGCGGGTCATGGGCACGGTGTCAATGATCCGGGCCTGAAACTGCGCTCGGTAATCCAGCAGCAGCGCGTAGAGTTCCTCGCCGTTCACAGCCTGACCGCCCAGGATTTCGATCTTACGGTTTACTGTACGCAGGGCGTTGTCCAGCCGGGCTTCCAGCCAGTCGGGCTGAAGCAGATCGCCGATGCGCAGACCCGAACGCGCGGCCTTATCGGCGTAGGCCGGGCCGATGCCCCGCTTGGTGGTGCCGATGGTGTCCTTGCCCCGGGCCTGCTCCTCCAGCGCATCCAGCGTGCGGTGATAGGGCATCACCATCTGGGCGCGGCTGCTGAGCCAGAGGTTATCCAGCGCAACGCCCGCTGCCTGGAGGGAAGCCATCTCCTCCAGCAGCGCCTGAGGGTTGACCACGCAACCGCTGCCGATAATATTTTGGGTCGCAGGGTTAAAAATGCCGCTGGGAATGAGATGCAGGGCATGCTTGCCGTACTCATTGATGACGGTGTGGCCTGCATTGTCGCCGCCTTGAAAGCGAATCACGAGATCGGCGCTCTGGGCCAGATAGTCAATGATGCGCCCTTTGCCTTCATCGCCCCACTGCGCGCCCACTACAGCTGTTACGGTCATGGTCTTCTCCCGGTTTGGTGATTGGGAAAGTTATTTTTGTTCATCTGTTGATCGATGGGCGCATGCGCTTATGCGCCCGCAAGTTGCCAATCAACCATTCAACAATCGATATTACCGACTCGGCCGGATTTGGTAATTCGGCGCTTCCTTGGTCACAGTCACGCTGTGGGGATGGCTTTCCTGATAGCCGGCTGCGCTGATGCGCACAAACTCAGCCTTCTGCCAGAGGTCGGGAATAGTGGCCGCGCCCACGTAGCCCATTCCGCTGCGCAAGCCACCCATGAGTTGGAAGACAAAATCCTTGAGGAATCCTTTGTAGGGCACCTGTCCTTCAATGCCTTCGGGGACCAACTTGCCGCCCACGTCGGGCGAAGCGCTGTTGGCGGACTGGCTGGCCTGGTAGCGATCCGCGGCCCGGCCTTTGAGCGCGCCCACGCTACCCATACCCCGATATTCCTTAAACGAGCGCCCCTCGCGGATGACGATATCCCCCGGCGATTCATGCAGGCCGGCCAGCAGGCTGCCCAGCATAACGGCCGATGCGCCTGCCGCCAAAGCCTTGGTGATATCGCCGCTGTAGCGAATCCCGCCATCGGCGATAATGGGAATGCCCGCCTGGCGTCCGGCCAGCGCGCATTCGGCAATGGCCGTCAGTTGCGGCATACCCGCGCCGCTGACGATGCGCGTCGTGCAGATGGAGCCCGCGCCTACGCCCACCTTCACCACGCTGGCTCCGGCCTGGGCCAGGTCAACGACGCCCTGGGGCGTCACTACGTTGCCGGCCAGAATAGGCAGGTCCGGATAGGCGGCACGGATGGCGGCCACCGTCTCCAGTACGCCTTTGCTGTGACCGTGCGCGGTATCGATTGCCACCGCGTCCACGCCCGCCTCCACCAGCGCATGCGCCCGGGCCAGCCCCGCCTCGCCTACGCCCACCGCGCCCGCCACCAGCAGGCGTCCTCGGGCGTCCTTGGCTGCCGAAGGGTAATCCTGCCGCTTGAGGATGTCCTTATACGTAATCAGCCCCTTGAGATGGCCATCCGCATCGGTAAGCGGCAATTTTTCAATGCGATAGCGATGGAGGATTTCCTTGGCCTCTTCCAGAGTTGTGCCCAGTTGGGCGGTAATCAGGTCCTCCTCGGTCATGTAATCGGCGATGGGGCGGGTGTAGTCAGTGGCGAAGCGCACGTCCCGGTTGGTCAAAATGCCCAGCAAATAGCCTCTTTCATCGGTGATGGGCACGCCGCTGATGTGATAGCGGCTCATAACGTCTTCGGCATCAGAGAGGGAAGCATCGGGCGGCAGCGTGACCGGATCCACGATCATGCCGCTCTCGCTGCGCTTGACCTTGTCAACCTCCTCAGCCTGATCCGCCACGCTCAGGTTGCGGTGAAGCACGCCCAGTCCGCCCTGGCGGGCCAGGGCGATGGCCAAATCGGCCTCGGAAACGGTATCCATGGCCGCGCTCAACACAGGAATGTTGAGGGGCAGCCGGGGATGCATAGGCAGGCTGAGATCCACCTCTGCGGGCAAAATTTCCGCGTAGCCCGGCGTCAGCAAAACATCATCAAAAGTCAATGCTTCTTTGGCAAAACGGTCGGTCGCCTGCTTGACGAGCCGTCCGTTTGTCAATTCCATGCCCGAATGGGCGTCGTGGGTAGAAATCGACGACATCTATTGTACTCTCCCTGATCCGCAAGTGAATTTTACTCAATGCGGGCATTTTACCATGCCCCGAGAGCGGAAAGGGAACGCGCGTTACCACAAGATGAAGGAAGCGATCCGGCAAAGTCCAAAAGTGACAATCTGCCCCAAAACCGAAAGTGCGGGAAGGATTGCGGGAGAAGAAACGATTTGTATACAGGGGGCAGTAGTAGCTTGCCGTCCGTTCATCCTGCACGCATATAGCGGACGCCTGCCCCAGACGTCCGCGGATAACGACAAGAGGAACTTTTATGTTATTTCGCTCAGACGCATTATTCACCGTCCGGCAGAATGTCGTACTCACCATTGCCCTGCTGCTGGCGCTGACGGCGAGCTTTTTACCGAATGGCTATGCATTACGCGCCGCGGGCGATACGGTCATCAGCAATGATACCCCCGGGAATTGGACTATTAGTCAGGAGACAGCCGCGGGCCAAGGCAGCTTTATCGCCGGGCCCGCAACGCCGCCGGTCGGCGCGGGCAGCCTCCTGCTCAAAGCCGATGCGGCAGGCAGCATACTTGCCCGCACCGCGGAATATGCCGGCACGCGGCTGGACGCAATCAGCGCGCTCACCTATCGCACCTACACGGTAAGCGGCGCGGCGAATCGCACCGCCGCGCTGGTATTGGCCATTGATGACGACAGCACCGACGCCGACCCGGCCATTAAGGCCGAGGCCGTCTTTCATCCTGGATTGGCCGGCAGCGTTACCCAAAATGCGTGGCAACCGGCATGGGATGCAGCAACGGCCCAGGCCTGGATTGTCGAGCCCGAGCTGGGGACGGGCTGCACATCGGCGACGCCTTGCACCCTTGCCGAATTGCTGACGGCCCTGCCCAATGCCGCGATTGCCGGAAGCAGCGGCTATCTCGGGCTACGCGCGGCCGGCGGTTCAGGCGCGGGGCTGGAAGTCAATGTGGACGAACTGGCGGTTACCGCCAATAGCGTCATCACCACGTTCAATTTTGAACTCATCCAGTGCACCACCACATGTTATGTAAATACAGCCAGTGGCAACGACGCCTCTAGCGGCTCTGCAGCGGGCCTGGCCAAACGCACCATCGGCGCGGCGCTTGCCCAGGTGAGCGCGGGGGGAACCATCATCATCGCGCCGGGGACGTATGCGGAGGCGGGTCTTGTGGTGGATAAGGCGGTCGCCATACAGGGAGCCGATCCCCTGACGACGCTGGTAGACGGAAGCGGCGGGGCCATCTTTGCCGTGGAGAGCAGCGGCGTCAGCTTCGACAAGCTCACGCTCCAGAACGGCAGCAGCGGCATCACGGTGCGTCAGAGCAACGGCGTCATCAACGGCCCGACGCTGACCAACCTGCGCATCCGCAATCAGAGCAACGCCGGGATCTATGTGACCGGCGACACCACCGCCGGCGGCATCCAACTGAGCGACAGCGAAGTGACCGGCAACGGCCTGGGCATTTTGCTCGACGCCCAGGCGAAGGTCAATAGTCTGGGCATTTTGCGCGTTAATATGAGCGGCGGCGCTTACGGCCTCCAGCAAATCAACAACGGCTCCAGCGGCAAGCTGAGCAGCCTGACGGTGCGGGACTCATCCTTCAGCAACCATAGCCAGGCAGCCATTTCTCTCCAGGAAGCAGCGGGCGCGATCGTCGAGGGCAACACGTTTAGCGACAACGTGCGCGGCATCGTCGTGGACAAGCGCTTTACCAGTTCGGGCCAGACGGCCGGCGACATTACCATTCGTGATAACGATTTTACGAACCAGCGCCAGGCAACCATCGACATCGGCGTCCGGCAGAGCGGCCTGAGCAGCAGCGTCATCATTCAAAGCAACCGCATCACCCAAACCGCGGATCTCCTGACGGCAGTCACCGGACTGGTGACCGTCCGGCTGGGCGAGGGTGCGCTGCACGCGCCGGTTGCCATTACCGATAACCAAATGTCCCTCACCGGCGCGCGGCCGTCGGGCGTTCAGGCTGTGCACGGCTTGCAAATTGGCGGCAGCGTCGATCGGATGACGATTGCTAACAACGTCATTGACGGTGGCGGCGTGGGCAGCAGCAGCGATACGCCCGCGTCTTCTGCGCTCTATCTCCAGACCGATGACGCTCTTTTCGGCGCATTGGACGCATCTACAGCGCTGACGATCAGCGCCAACGATCTGACCGATTTTGATAACGGCCTGACCCTTTATGACCCTGTCACCGGGCAGTATGGGCGGCTGGACGCGGCCGCAACGGTGACGGTCAGCCAGAATAACATCAGCGACAACAACGTCGGCGCGGCCAATGGCGCGGGCGCCGAGTTGGACGCGCGGAGAAACTGGTGGGGCGATGCATCAGGACCAGGCGGTGAAGGCCCGGGCAGCGCCAATGGCGTGACCGCCAACGTGCTCTTCTGCCCATGGCTGGACGCGCCCGCGCCCGGCGGCAGCATTACGTCCAGCAGCGGCGGCTTTGCCACCACCAGCACCGACAATCACCAAACCCGCTATTGCTCAATTGAGGAAGCGCTTTTTGCTTCCCAGGGCGCGGCTCAAACGGTGCTGGTCTCACCGGGCAACTGGGGAGAGGAAAGCTTTACCCGGGACTACAGCGACTCGCCCAACGCGACCATTGCGGCCTCGGGCACGGTGAGCGAAACCGTGCTCAACGGCGTCACCATCACGGGCAGCACGTTCGACGGCCTGGCCTTCGACGGTTTTACCTTTGCCGGCACAGCCGAGACCGCGGGCGATCCCTATGCCATCGTCGTGGAGGGCGAGGGAAGTTATAACGGTCTGGAGATTCGCGACAGCGTTTTTGACGGCGGCGCAAGCCATAACCGGGGAGCCGTCCTCATTGCCAAGCAGGCGTACGCCACGGTTATCACGGGCAATCGCTTCCTGAATTACGGCCTGGTGCAGGAGAATGTAGGCGCGGTCATTTCCGTGCGCACCCATGGCGGAGTCACGGGCAAAGAGCTGACCATCAGCAACAATCAGTTCCCCGCTCTGCCCCATGCATGGGCCGTCGATGTAGAGCGCTGGGGCGACACGACCATCGCCGACAACCAAATTCAAGGCGGAGGCGTATTCGTCCATGCGCCATTGGGCACATCCATGTCCTCACTGGGCGTGACGCAGGTGATCAGCAACCAGATTTCCCTGGACGGCGACGCAGCCGGCATTGCATTCAGCACCCTCAATTCGATTGCCATAGCAGCGGGCAATCAGGTCTCGGGCCCGCAGACGTGCATCGACGCCCAGGGCGTGTTGGAATTCGAGATGGCGGGCAACATGCTAACCGACTGTTCGGCCCAGGGGCTGCTCTTTGGCGCGACGGAAATCGCGCCCGAAAGCGCGACGATCACCACGAACACATTTGCCGACGGCCCTGTCGGCGCTGAAAACCGTTCCCAGCTCACCCTGAACGTCTGCAACAATATCTTCCAGGCGATTGACGCGGCCACCGTAGTCAATCCCGGCCAATTTGCGGCCTGTCCGGTCACCATCGAAAAATTCCATGATCTCAACGGCAATCGCGTGCGTGAAGAAGGCGAACCAGGCCTGGCCGACTGGTCCTTCAGCGTGTCTCACGGCGGGGAGGGCTATGCCACAATCGTCACCGATGAGAACGGCCAATTCATTTTCACCGAGATGGCGGCGGGTGATTATGAAGTATGCGAAGAACTCCAGTCGGGCTGGACCAACACCACCGATCTCTGCCAAACATTGACGGCCGGTCCGGGCCAGGCAAACCTGCTGCAATTCGGCAATATTCGGGCCGGGCGCATCATATTCAGCCAGGAGGCCGATCCTATCGACGGGACCGCCTTCCCCTTCATCACCGACGTTCCCCAGGCAGACGGGGGCTTTACGCTCTATGGCCTGTCGCCCGGCGATGAGGCGATTGGCGCAGACTTGCCCGTTGGGGCCAGCAACGTAATCACCTATGAAAATGTGGCGACGGGCATCTACACCGTGACGGAGAATATCCCGGCCGGGTGGATGCTGACCGACCTGACGTGCGACGATCCCACGGGCGATACGCTAATGGATCGAAGCAGCGCCCGCGCGCGCATCAATCTCAGCAACAGCGAGACGGTTCGTTGCACCTACTATAACCAGGAATTGGGCGGCATCGCCATCAAAAACGAAACGCAGCCGGCCGGCCTTGTGGGGCCCTTTATCTTCAACGGCGCGCTTCAGGGCAGTCTCAATCACGGCGATAGTCTGGAAAAGAACAATCTGGCTGCGGGCGAGTATCAGGTACGCGAAACAAGCTTGCCCACAGGCTTTACCCTCAGCGACATTCGCTGTGATGATGAAAACAGCAGCGGGGATCCGGCAAACGGAACGGCGACATTCAATGTAGAGCCGGGGGAATTCGTCACCTGCACCTTTATCAATGCGCTGGTGGGGATCGATGTGTCGCCCATCATAGAGGTGTCGGAAGGGGGTAAGACCGATGCCTACAATATGGTGCTGGCCGTCGCGCCCACCGCGGTGATCACCATCGCCATACTGCCGGACGAACAGTTGACCGTTATGCCCCAGGCGCTCATCATTACGCCCGACAATTGGGATCAGCCGCATCTAATCCAGGTTGCGGCAGTCGATGACGAAGAGGTGGAGTCCGCGCCGGGCACGTATCATACGGGCGTTATCCGCCACGCAGTAAGCGGCAATGATCCGTATTATGCCGGCATTGCGATACGCGACGTGGTAGCAGCCATTACGGACAATGACTACCCCGGCGTCATTGTGGAACCGACCCTGCTCTCGCTGGTCGATGCCGCGGAACCCCTCACCTATACCGTACAGTTGGCATCGGCGCCGAATGAAGCGGTGGCAATCGGCATTGAGCCGGGCGAAGGACTGGACACCATTCCGGCCGCGCTGCTCTTCTCCCCCGGCAATTGGGATCAGCCCCAGACGGTGCTGGTGCTGGTTGAAAACAGAGATGCCTTCACCGTGGGCCAAATTGCCCATAACGTACTGAGTACGGACCCCATCTATGACGGAGTGGCTGCCGCGTCCGTGGTAGTGACGCAAGAAAAAATCCTACCGTCACTCTACCTGCCCCTGGTCAGACATTCGCCTCAATAGGAATCGGTTCCTACGAAATTCATGCAGGCCGCCGCCTGAAAGGTGATGCGTGACGGAGCGTACCGTCACGCATCACGAGGCAAATATTCGCGTCCCCGCGTGCGTAATGGTTGCCTTGGCGACTACTCCGTGGGACAATAGTCGGCATGAGCAATTCTCTTAACGACGATTTGGTCCGGCGAATGCAGGACGCGCTGACTCGCTTACGTCTCCTGCCGGAAGCAACGATTACCAAAGTGGAAGATGATGAGGTCCTGGACGCACGCGAGTCGGTGCGTCAATTGGCGCGCAGCCGCGTCGCCGCCCTCTTGCGTCAATTGCGCGCCGTGCATGGCTTTAGCTACGAACAAGTGAGCGAAGCTACGGGCCTTGCCCAGCAAACGCTCTTCGATATTGAGTACAAAGAGCGCCGCCTCACGCTTGACGAACTAGGCCGTCTGGCCCGCTGCTACCAGGTCAGCCCGGGCGATATCCTGGGCGTTGATTTAGAGAACGAATAATTTCCTCCGCCGAACGGCAATCACCCGCCATGACAGATCAGTTGGAAGTTCAGGCTGCGGTCGAGAAGATCCGCAAATATGCCAGCCGCGAGAGCGGCGATACCGTAGAAGTCGTTGAGCGCCCCCGGGGCGGCATCAGCATCGTGGTAGCCGACGGCCAACGGAGCGGCCGCAGCGCCAAGGTTATCAGCAATATCGTGGTACGCAAGGCCATCAGCCTGCTGGCCGAAGGCGTACGCGATGGGGCAGTGGCCCGGGCTACCCACGACTATCTCCACTTACAGCGGGGCGGCAAGGTCAGCGCCGAGCTTTTTATCGTGAGCGTCGATCTGGTAACCCGCACGCTCGTGGTGAGCCGCAATGCCCGCTGTCCCGTGCTCCTGCGTCGGGGCGATGAATTTATCTGGCTGCAGGAAGAAGCCGACGCCATCGGTATCTATCGAAATACAAAGCCCGCCATTAGCGAGATGCCCCTGGATGCAGGCCTGACGTTGTTCATTTTTACCGACGGTATCTGGGGGGCGGGCGGCCCGGGCGAACAGCGGATTGACCTGGAAGCGCTGCTGAAGCAGACGGATCCGGAAAACAGCGCAGAAGCCACTATCCTGGCCGGCGCAATCCTGCAGGAGGCCATGCGGTTGGACCACGGCCGGCCCAAAGATGATGCGACCGTCGTCGCGGTCAAAGTTACCGCCGCCGGAGAAAATGATGAAGTCCGCCGCATGAGCATTCGCCTTCCCATTTGATAGCGCCCGCGTATCTACACAGGCTCCTCGGGGAGGGTCTGCGAAAAACAGACCAATTCCAGAGGAAAACCTCCCGGAGGCTATACAGTTACGCACCCGCAATCCCGGATATTTCATCCATGCCGAAATCACCGCCTCTCCCAATCATCAAAATAGTCGGCATCAGCGCAGGCGGCAAGTCCACCCTGGTGAAGGCGTTACGCGCCCACGGCTACGATGCGCGTCCGGTGAGCCAGGAGCACAGCAACGTGCCGGACCTGTGGCGGCAGTTTGACAAGCCCCAGTGGCTCTTCTATTTGGACGTGAGTCTGGAGGGACAGCGCGGGCGCAGGCCGGATGTGTCGTGGAGCGCAAAGTGGCGGCAAACGGAAGAAATACGCCTGCGCCACGCCCGGTCTCATGCAGATTTAATCATCAACACGACGGCAATGGAGCCGGATGCCGTAGCCAATCTCGCGCTCCTTTTTTTGCGCGACAAGCGAGTGGGCCATGCCCAGGAGGCGCTCCCGCTGCTTGCCGCGACCGGTTCAGCCAGAAAGGAATAACTTATGGATTATGTAATCGTCGGCAGTGGCATATACGGCTCGCTTGTCGCGTGGGAACTCGCGCAGGCGGGAGCCGGCGTACAGGTACTGGAAGCGGATCAAACAGCCGCCGGTGCGTCAGGCGGAATAGGTAAACGCGGCGTACGCGCCAATGGCCGCGACGTACGCGAACTACCTCTGATGCGGATGGCCTACGAACGCTGGCCATCGCTACACGAAGAACTTGGAGGCGAAACAGGATTCGTCCGCTGCGGCCACCTGCAACTCATCGAACGTGACCGGGACTATCTGGAGGTCGAGGCGCGCCTTTGGCTCCAGCGCACCCACGGCATTGAGACCGAATTGCTCCAGGCTGATCAGGTTCACGCCCAGGAGCCGGCGCTCAACCCGGATATTCAGGCGGCGCTCTTCTGCCCGCTTGACGGCGTAGCCGATCACACGGCCACGACGCTCTCCGCAGCCGAAGCCGCCCGGCAGGCCGGCGCCGACATCCGCACCGGATTCAGCGTAGCGGAGATTCAGCAGAGCAGCGGCCGCGCAACCGGCGTGATCACGACCGATGGGGAAGAATTCAGCGCGGATCGAGGCGTTATTCTCCTCAGCAACAGCAGCGTGCCGCACCTCCTCCAGGCAAGTCTGGGGCTCTATCTCCCCGTCTGGTCGCGCTATCCCCAGGTCATCATCACCGGGGCCATACCCGGCGTTACCTTGAATCACCTCATTGGTCACGCCCACAGGCGGCTGGCCATGAAGAACGGGCCCGACGGGTCGATTATGATTTCCGGCGGTTGGCTGGGCAAAGCAGGACCGAACGGCCGCGGCCGCCCGGTTACGGACCAGGTGGCGGGCAACTGGCAGGAAGCCGTTGCCGTGCTGCCGGGGCTGGCGGACGCTACGATTGCCGCGGTGCAGGCGGATCGCCTGGAAAGCCAGAGCGTGGACCATATCCCTATTATCGACCACGCGCCGGGGCTTGATAATCTGTATTACGCTACCGGCTGGTCCGGCCACGGCTGGGCCATTGCGCCGGCAGTCAGTCGCCTGTTGGCCGAGTGGATTCTCTCCGGCCGTAAGCCGGAAGCGCTGGAACCGTTCCGCTTTTCCCGCTTTTAGGGCAATTCGGGAAGATACAATCCGGCATAAAAAAACAGATGAGCCACTCGGGGGAGCGGCTCATCTGTATGATACCGTTTTGGTTGGGAAAGCCGAACGGCTATCGCCGAGGAAATTACATCTCCGCAACAATATCACACACGTTCGACAGCTTTCGGGGGAAGCCCCAACCGCAACAGGAGGCGATTACGTTACTCGGACCTGACATGAGCCTGCGTCACGCGTACGGGAGTCGGATGCCGGACTTGGCAATCGGCAGAGGCCTGGGCCGCATGCTTGAGCCGCTGGATCAGCAGGCGGGCGAAGTCAGCCATACTGGAGGCGTGGATGGAAGCCAAAACGCTCAATTCAAAATCCGTCAAAACGAACTGATATCCATTATAGCCTGCGGCAACAGCATCAAGGGGCGCCAGCAGCAGCTTACGACAAAAATGCCGATTGACAACCGCAGCGCTAAGCAAACGATTCAGATCGTCGCTACAGTCCAGCAAGTCAAGCGACTGATCCGGCCTTTCGGTTTCTTGAAAATGTTGCCAAATGAGAGTCTGATACATACAACGTACCTTTTTCAGAGTAATGGACAGTGCAAACGGTTACGCTCAATGGCGGACGAAAAAAAATAAACGCTGTCATGTCGCCTGGCTATGTGCGGCCCTATCGCCGCCGCCCGCTCGCCAGAAAAACCAAAAAGCGCCGGCTGCAATCAGAATATCGCCCAAGCTATAGGCCACGCCCATAGGAAACCAGTTGGGGAGAACAAAGCGATCTGAAAGAAAAGCCAATCTGGTCGCGTCCTCGGGCAATAAGATATCCTTGGTGCCGCCAAGACGTTTGCCGTAATGCGCCTGATCAATTGTCACATCAGACGCAAGCCGCAGAACCGTCTCCGGGCTAATCGGCATCAGGCCGCCATTGGCCAAAATAACGATAAGATTGAGCAAGAGCCCGGCGCCCAAACAGAGCAAGGCCAAATCGGTACGGTTCAACCATACAAAGAGCAACAGCAGCAGCAGCGAAGCAACCAGCGTAACGGCTGCAATTTCGTAACCGACGGTTCGCCTGAAACGCGGGACAAAAAAGACCAGCAATTGGGGCAATACCGCTAATAAAACCAGCCACTCAGCGTGCAAATGACCCACCGTAAATCGGTTATGCCCAATGCGAGCGCGTAATACTCCTGCGATCAGACCAAAAAAGACAGCGAGCGAAAGGATCACCAGAACGCAACAATAACAGCCTTAGAAGCCCGTATTTTCGCCGGGGGCGCCTGCGCCGATGGCCAACAGGAAGAGCGTGCCGATGGCCAGCGCAATGCGTACGTGATTGCGATCAATGCGGCCGGCTTTTACGCTTGCAGAGAAGAGCTTAGCTTTCATCATTTCCTCCAAAAGGGATAAAAGGCGTTCGTAGTCAGACGAACGGGATGATGGACAAGAGCAGCGGACAGAAAATAAAATCTTAGAAACCCGTATTTTCGCCGGGGGCGCCTGCGCCGATGGCTAACAGGAAGAGCGTGCCGATGGCCAGTGCAATGCGCACGTGATTGCGATCAATGCGGCCGGCTTTTACGCTTGCAGAGAAGAGCTTAGCTTTCATCATTTCCTCCCGGAGATAATTATCACCATTGCCCTGTTCGGTACGATATCGGGCAACATTGCGTACAAAATTCAATGATGTTATCATCGCACGGCATTGGCATCAGAGGAGGCATCAAAACAGGCTCATGGCGTATTTCTCTCTGGATGAGGGCGGCTTTGAAGGCCAAATCTAAATCCGTCCAATCCAAAAGGCCCGGTCGCTTGACCGGGCCTTTTGCGTACAAATTATGACATAACGCCATAACGCCGTTACAATTTTTACAGAGTTGCAATTTCTTACGGGCGTCTCACATCATCAGCTGTTCGTACAGATCTTCCGTTTGCAATGAGGGAGGCGCGGCAACCTCTGCATACAAGGCGTTATGGCATGCGTCATACTGACGCACGATTGCGGCCCGGTCGCCCATGGCATGGTATGCGCGCATGGAAAGTCGGTAGGCTTCCTCCCAGCAGGCGTCTACCCCGATCATGCGATCGCAGGTAGCCAGGACATCGGCATGCTGCTCCAAGGTTAAATAGAGCAGAGCCAATTCCATGAGGGCGTCCCGATAGCGCCGGTCCAGATGCCGACGCTCAACTTGCGCCCAATCATCGTCGATCTCCGGACAAAATTCGCCCTGATAATTCTCAATTGCGTGGCCAAGCGCACGACTCTTACGCAGGAGATCAGTCGTTGCCGCGGCGCGCGCCAGCGCGGTCTGAAAATCCTCCACGTCTGACGCATAATCCAAATCCTGATTAAAGCGATACAAATCGTCTTCGTAGATAACAATGTCGCCGCCGATGGCTTTACGCAGGCGATAGATAGAATTTTTAAAGCGGCTTTTTACCTGATCAGGCGAGGCTTTGGGCCAAAAAATGAGGCCGATCTCCTCACGGGTCAATCCTTCAGGGTGGGCAATGAGACAGTAGAGCAAGTCGCGGGAGACAAGGGTCTGCCAATCGCTGTTCGTCACGTAGCGACCGTGTAATATAACCTCGGTGCGGCCCAGAGCGCGGACTTCCAGCGCCGGCTTGACGGCCAGCAAATCCCCAAGTCCATCCGGAGCCTGATGGCGCAATGCGCGTCGCATGACCCGGGTCTGGCGCATAGCCTCGTCCGTCCGGACGATAAACTCGCCCCGCGGTTGACGATAGCGGTCAGCCACTTCAATTTCAGCGAGCCACTTAAGCATGGGCTGAGCCGCGGCATAGACGGAGTAGTTGTACTCCATGTGGGGCAACGCATCCAACACCGTCTGGAAATGCGTACAGGCGTTATCCGCATCGCCGGCAGCGGAGTAGGCAGCGGCGAGCAGGAGGCTGGTGGTAATGTCTTCCGACAGATGCTGCGTGGAGGAAAAATAATCGCGGGCCCGCAGCAGCACCTCAACCGCCATGGCCGGCTGATTGTGCAGCAGATGAATCCGCCCCACAGCCTGCTGATAGAGCGCTTTATCGTAAAGCGACGCGCCCTCCACAATCCGCTTGCTGACCTGATCCAAGTGGTAGAAAGTCTGCTCAGCTTCGCCGCCCAGCGCCCCAATCTGCGCCAACTGCAAGTTCGCATAAATCTCCAGCGAACCGTAGGTTGTCTCCCGGGCCAGCCTGACGCTGCGCAGACAGAGGGTTTGCGCCGCGGAGGGGAATCCCAGGTCCATCAATACGTCACCCAACGTCGCGCAGATGGTCGTTTCGGTGCGACGATGCGCGCTGCGCTCGGCGCCGCTCAACGCCTCCATGAGCGTTTCTACGGCCAGAATCAGTTGGCCCCGCTTGTGATAGACCAAACCCAGATTATTCAACACCAGGCTCAGTTGCTGAACATGGCCCGAGCGGCGCAGGCTGTCAGCGGCAATCTCAAATGTCTCCAGGGCATTGGTCAAATCGCCCAGGGAGAGATGAATCAACGCCATGTCGATTTGGGCTTTGGCGACATCCACCAGAGAGCCGGCGATTTTGAACAGCTCAAGGGCCTTGTCAATCACCTCGAGCGCCTGGGGCAAATCGCCCAGGCGCTGATGACAAATGGCAATGGTCTTGTAACAATTGGCGCTGATCTCGGCCAGGTCTTGTTCCGGCCCGGCATAGTCAGGCGCAGACTCCAACGCAGCGGTCGCGGCGGCAAGCGCGGCATCATAATCGCCCAGATAGCGCAGCACGACGGCCCTCCAGGCGAGAGAGCGGAAATACCACAGATTCTCGCCCGGCTCCAGACGCGAGATCGCATCATCCAGGAGCCTGTGCCCCTCTACCACCTGGCCCAGAATCACAAACGCTGCGGCCCGAATCGAAATGATTTCAGGGTAGGTCGTCAAAAAAGAAGCGGGAAGAGAAGCAGTCCACTTGTCCACAAGCTGCGCGCGGCCCGCGGCAATCAGCGCCTGGCCGCACTGGGAAATAAGGCGGGCGACGGCTTCCTGATCCTGAAGGCGCTGATAGAGATGATAGGCTCTTTCGTACTCGCCACGTTCCTGCAGCCAATGGGCATGGGATTGCAGAATAAGGGCTTCTTCATCAGGCGACTCCAGGCTGAGGCGATAGAGGAGAAACTCCTGAAAGAGCCGATGAAAGCGCAGCCAGGTTCCGTCATCGCCCACGGCCGTCACGAAGAGCCCCTTTTGCAAAACCTCATCGACCAGCATTTGCCAGCTCAGTCCGTCCGGCAGCCATTCTTCAGGGAAAATATCGGCGCAAAGGGCCGCATCGAACTCTTCCAGTGCGGCCGTACGCATGAGGAAGGCGCGCAAAACAGGAGATTGCCGCTCCAGCACCTGCTGCGCCAGATAGTCATAAAGGGCCACGCCCGTTGAGCGCGCCATGCGGTTCACGCGGTGTTGGGCGGCAGTCGAGTGGCCGGAGAGCAGAATCCCCGTGATCCAGCCTTCAGTCGCTTCCGCCAGCGCATTCGCTTCCTGGTCGGACATCTCCTCGCTGAAGCGGATGCGGGCCAATTCCTGCACTTCCCGAGGGGTAAAGGCCAACATGGCGTCATCGATACCCACAACCTGGGAATGGGCAACCAACAGGGCGAGGTTCGGCAACGTCAGAAGCTTGCGCGAGGCCAGCACAACCTGACAATTTGCCGCTACATGCTGGACAAACCGGCTTACGAAATAGCCGATTTCCGTCACCCCATCGACCAGATGATAGTCATCAATAATCAGCGAAAAGGGATCCTGCACGGTATCGTAAAGCTCGTTTACGACGATGGCGACAAGCTGATCCAGGGTAATATTTTTTTCTGCAAACGATTGGAGCGCGGCCTCGGATTCCAAACCGAAGCGGGGAAAGCGATGCCGGATGGCGGCAATCCAGTGCGCGAGAAAACGCGGAGGATCCTCATCTAAAACGTCAACGGTATACCAACAGATGGCGCGCGTATCCTCGGCTTCCGTCCAATCCAGCAGCATAGAAGTTTTGCCGTAGCCGGCCGGAGCCACAACCAAAGCAAGGCGAGTATCCGCCATTGACGCCATATGCTTCGACAACCGCTTGCGCCTCAGAAGTGTTTCAGGGCGTCTGGGGGCTATAATTTTAGTTTTTGTAATCAATAGCATTGTGCTGGTATTGCTTAGCCCGCGTCACGCGCGGTAATATAACGTGACATATGGCTGCATCATAGCATATCTTCAACAAGATGTCACGCATATCTAACAAAAATTCCCCCTGATTTTTCCGTCAAGCCGCCTCCGTATATTCCCTTCCGCTTCCATATTGCATTATTCCGCCTAAGCGACGAGCGCGTCCGCCCCGCCGAATAATTTGACGTATCTATCTTATAAGGCCCCTCCGGGAAGGTGTGCGGAAAATGCGCGAAAAAACGCGCCGGCTCCGGAGAGGGATCCCGGAGGCTGTACAGCAACGATTTGACAAATTCATAGGCAGGAACCTATACTCGTCACCGACGATTAGACGATAAACAACGATGCACCGGAAGAGTATCCCCACGCGGTCGCCAGAGAATCGAGGCCACAGGCTGTAAGCCTCGACCGACAGAGCGGCGGAGAAAGTCACCGGGAAGGTTGACGGATTGAACGGCATTGCCTGCGTAGGTCCGTCCGGGTCGGCCCGTTACAGCTTTGAGTGGGCTGATTGGGCCGCATGCAAAACGCGACGGAGGAGTCGCCCCAATCAACCAAACAAGGTGGCACCGCGAAGACCGCTTCGTCCTTGTGACGAAGCGGTCTTTTTTGCGCCCAATACCCTTGAGAAAATCATGCCAATATGTTTTGCTCCGACCTGTTATTATTACAGTCTTTATTTTACAAAATGAGGGAAATGAAAATATGACAATTAAAACGACCATGCCCAAAGCTTATGAGCATACGTTGGTGGAAGAAGATCTGTACAGTTGGTGGGAGCAACACGGCTACTTCCGCCCCGAAACCCAGGCCGATCTGGGCCAGGCTCGGCCTGGCCTAGAACCCTTCGTCATCGCCATGCCGCCGCCCAACGTGACGGGCGCGCTGCATCTGGGACATGCCATCACCAGCAGCGTTGAAGATATGCTGATGCGCTACAACCGCATGCGGGGACGCCCCGCGCTTTGGATTCCCGGCACGGACCACGCGGGCATCGCCACCCAGAGCGTGGTGGAGCGCAAGCTGGAGGAGCAGGGCGTCACGCGCTCCGAACTGGGCCGGGAGCGCTTTGTGCAGGAAGTGTGGGACTGGAAGGACGAATACCACGACCGCATCAGCAACCAGCAGCGCCGCATGGGCATTTCATGCGACTGGTCCCGGGAGCGCTTTACCCTGGACGACGGATTGAGCGCTGCCGTGCTGGAAGCGTTCCTCACTCTCTACAACGAAGGACTGATTTATCGGGACACGTATCTCGTCAACTGGTCGCCCGGCCTGCAGACCGCGGTTTCGGATCTGGAGGTAGAATATAGCGAAGAAGCGGGCAAACTGTATTACTTCAAGTATCAGCTTGCCGACGGCAGCGGCCACCTGGCCGTAGCCACGACCCGGCCGGAAACCATTCTGGGCGACACCGCGGTCGCGGTGCATCCGGAAGATGAACGTTACCAGGCCATGATCGGCCGGCAGGTGGTCGTACCCATTCTGGGCCGCACCATCCCGGTAATCGCCGATGAATATGTGGACCGGGAGTTCGGCACGGGCGCGCTCAAAATTACGCCGGGCCACGATCCCAACGATTATGAGATCGCCCAGCGTCACGATCTGCCCATTATCAACATCATGAACAAGGACGCGACCCTCAACGAGGCGGCCGGACCTTATACGGGCCAGGAACGCTTTGCCGCACGTAAGCAGCTTTGGGCGGACATGGAGGCCGCGGGGCTCACGCTCAAGGCGGATGACTACACCCTGCGCGTGCCCCGTTCGCAACGCGGCGGCGAAATCATTGAACCCATGGTCAGCACCCAGTGGTTTATGCGCATGGAGCCGTTGGCCGGCCCCGCGATGGAGGCCGTCCGCAACGGCGATATCCAAATCGTGCCCGAGCGTTTTGAGAAAGTCTATTTCCACTGGCTGGAGAATATCCGGGACTGGTGTATTAGTCGCCAGCTCTGGTGGGGTCACCGCATTCCCATTTGGTATGGCCCCGACGACCATGCGTTTGCGGCACGGAGCGAAAGCGATGCCCGGGAGCAAGCCATGCAGCATTACGGAAAAGATGTGGCGCTTGAGCAGGATCCTGATGTGCTGGACACCTGGTTCAGCAGCGGGCTCTGGCCTTTCAGCACCCTGGGATGGCCCGACAAAACCCAGGATCTGGCCGCATACTACCCCACCAGCGTGATGGAAACCGGCTACGACATCCTCTTCTTCTGGGTGGCGCGCATGATCATGCTGGGGCTGAAGTTCACCGGCCAGGCGCCTTTTCACACCGTCTACCTTCACGGCCTGGTGCGGGATGAAACCGGCGTCAAGATGAGCAAGAGTCTGGGCAACGTACTGGATCCCCTGGATCTGGTGAGCCAGTACGGCACGGACGCGCTGCGCTTCACCTTGCTCACGGGCGGGACGCCGGGCAATGACCTGAAGCTCAGCGTGACGCGTGTCGAGGCAAGCCGCAACTTTGCCAATAAAATCTGGAATGCGGCCCGCTTCGTGATCATGAACCTGGATGACGAATCGCTGCCCATGGAGGAAGACGAAAATCGCTTTGCCGTCGCCTACGCCCTGCCCCCTGGGGAAACGCTCGCCTTGAGCGACCGCTGGATCCTGCACCGGTTGGCAATTCTGATCAAAGAAGTAAATCGCCTGATCGGGGCGTGGCAACTGGGTGAGGCGGGCCGTCAAATCTACGACTTCCTTTGGAACGAATATTGCGACTGGTATATCGAGGCCGCCAAGGTGCGCCTCTACGGCGAGGATGAAGCCGCGGCCCAGGTGACGCGCCGCGTCCTCGCCCACGTGCTGGAGCAGAGCTTACGTTTGCTGCATCCCTACATGCCCTTTGTCACAGAGGCCATCTGGCAGAATCTGCCGGAGATGGCCGATTACAGCCCCACGCTCATGCTGGCCCATTGGCCCGAAACCGGAGGGCGGCGTGACCCGCAGGCGGACGAAGAGTTTAGCCGCATTCAGGCCCTGGTGCGCGGGATTCGCAACGTGCGCAGTGAATACAACGTCGAGCCGGCCCGACGCATCGTGGCCCAAATCGCGGCAGGCGATGAGCGAGCGTGGGTGGAAAGGGCCGCGCCGATTCTTTCCTCTCTGGCTCGCCTGGACGAGTCGCAGCTTGTCTTTGTCGGCGACGAGGAAGCCCCGCGTCAAGCCGCCGCCCTGGCCGAGGGCGGCGTCAGCGTCTTCCTGCCCCTGGCCGGCATGGTGGACCTGGAAGCGGAGCGCAAGCGCATCGCCAAGGAACTGGAAGGCATCGATCGCCAGCTGACGCGCATCGAGAACATGCTCAAAAATCCCGGCTTCCTCAACAAGGCCCCGGCGGAGGTCATCCAGCGCGAGCAGGACCGCCAGGCGGAGCTGAGCGCGCAACGTACGCAACTGGTTGAGCGGATGGAGACGTTATAGGGCGGATAGGGCAGGCTAAGACCGCTCCATGGAATCGAATCCCTCCATGTAGAGGTGCGGGGCGGACAAGACGTAATCCGCCCGCACCGCCCGGCGTGTTTTCCGCCGTAATCCGCCCTATGAATAGGGGTTCGTCTATTTGTGATAATTTTGACAAGGAAATAGGCGTATGCTATAGTCCGAAATGACTATGGCTTGGGAAATGTCCCATTTGCGCACAGGGAAACTCAAGCTGCATTTCCATCTTCACAACTCAATTTTTACATACTTTTTATCACCTGAAGAGCAGCAGCCAGCGCGACCAGTTTGTACAACCGAGCATCGTGCAGACTGACTTAGCCGGACTGATTTCAAGGAGACCGGACACTTATGGCGAATATCTCCGATCTAAGCGGTGACGAACGTCAGCAGCGAATCGCAGAGCTAAAGAAGAAAATGCAGCAGGCGGCCCAAAAGGCTCAGGCCGAACATGCGGAAGACGAAGAAGCTGCGGAAAATCCACAGGATGCGCCGGTAGCTGAAAGCGCCGACGAAGTCCAGGCGGAAGCCCCTGTCGTAGCAGCTGCCGAAGTCACGGCAGCCGCAGAAACGGAAACGACAGAGAGTGAAGCCCCGGTTGCCGTTGCGGAAGCGCAGACGGAAGTCGTGGAAGTTGACGAGGAAGTTAACGCAGCCGCGGATGAGGCGCAGGAGAGCGTGCCGGTCGTCGCTCCCGCCGCGCCGAAGACGAACGGCGCAGCAGGCAGCAACGGTTACCGCAGCAAGCAGGTTGCTTCGGCCACCACTGCGCCCGCCTTTACGCCCGTTGAGGAGATGACGGAAGAGCAGCAGGAAAAGCGGCAAATGAATCGCCGCGAGTTTCTCACCTATGCCTGGGGCGGAACCATGGGGTTGCTGGCCCTTCAGGCGGGTTTAGTCACCTTCCAGTTCATGTATCCGCGCTTCAAGGCCGGCGAGTTCGGCGGTAAATTTTTCATGGGCGCCGCGTCCAGCCTGCCCACGACCGAAGCGGCGCCGATTGCCGAAGCAACCGGCAAATTCTGGTGGGTGAATATCGAAGGCGAAGGGCCCAAAGCCATTTATATGGTCTGCACCCATCTGGGCTGTCTCTACAAATGGGTCGGCGAGAACAATCGCTTTGAATGTCCCTGCCACGGGTCCAAGTTCACGCGTGAGGGCGACTACATCGAAGGACCGGCGCCCCGCTCTCTGGATTATTTCCAACTGGCGCTGGAAAATGAAGAATATGTCGTCGATACGGGCGCAAAAATCAACGGCGCGCCGGCGGCCGATTCACCCGCAGCAGGTACAGGCTGATCGCCGCGGCGATTCGATTACCCACCCATCCCGTCCGGCATTGATTAAATAAAGAATAGCTGAAGACGAGAAGAAACGGAGTCCCAATGGCTGTCCAACCCGATATGGAAAAAAAGGGCTTTCTTCAGACCGTGGGAGATGCGGCCGGTGATGTCTTTACCCGCATCACGGCCGGCATCAGCCCAGGCGAATTTCGGCGTATGCTGCGCGGTGAGGCGCCCGGACGCCCCAATCCGCGTCTGAAGCCCCACAGCGATACCTTTTTGCTTCATATTAAGCCCACCTATTATCACGAGAGCGTTACCCGCTTTACCCACACATTCCGACTGGGTCTCCTCTCCACCTACATATTTCTCTTTGAAGTCATCACGGGCATATACCTGATGATCTGGTATGCGCCGTCGCCGGATCGGGCTTACGCGGACATGCTCTACCTGTTGAGCAATGTCCCCTTCGGCCAGTTCATGCGCGACATGCATCGCCTGGGCGCGGAGTTGATGGTAGCGCTGGTGACGCTGCATATGGTTCGCACTTATCTAACCGGAAGTTATAAGCCGCCGCGCCAATTCACATGGTTCACCGGCGTTATTCTGCTGGTGGTTACGCTCTTCCTGAGCTTCTCCGGCTATCTGCTGCCCTGGGACCAATTAGCCTTCTGGGCGGTGACCATCGGCACGTCCATGGCCGAGGCCGTACCGCCGGCAGTCGTGGGTGAGACGGTCAATCTCCTGGCCAGAGGCGCGCCGGACATCGGCGCAAACGGGCTCTTACGTTTCTATCTGCTTCACGTACTCTTCTTGCCGTTGGTGCTCTTCCTCTTCTTTTTTGTGCACTACTACAAGGTCGTACACTACGGCATCAGCCTGCCCGCCAATGAAGAGGAAGTGGGACAGGATACGGCCAACAAGATACCGGCTGACCGGCGCGTTTATTTCCTGCCCGACGTGCTGATCGATGAAACAGTCTTCCTGCTCGCGTTCACGGCCTTCACGGTAGTCGCCTCCACTTTCTTCTTCACGGCTCCGCTGGAATCCATCGCCAATCCCCAGGTGACGCCTCTGCACACGGTTGCGCCCTGGTACTTTTACTGGCTCCAGGGCATGCTCAAGATCGCGGACAAGACCATTGCCGGCGTTGTTCTGCCGGGCGTACTGCTGGTCTTACTCATGGCAATTCCCTACTTGGATCCGAATCCCAGCCGCCGCGCCAAGGACCGCCGGGTCGCCATTATCAGCGGCATTGTCGCCGGCGTCATCATGATTATTCTGAGTTGGATGGGCACGCCCCAGTACGCGGCTCAGGCCGCGCCCGCGGTGGAGGTCGTCCAGGAACTGATGCCGGAAGAGGGAGCCGGGCTTGTGCGCGAAATCGGTTATAGCGAAGTGCCGCTGGGCGTCTACGATTCCCGGGAGCACCCTTCCGAACTCTTTGAACCCGTCAACTGCCCCATTCCGGTGCAAATTTGGTCTCGCATCCCGGTGATCAGCGTTATGCTGCCCCGGTGCGAAGAGAATATGCACGATGTGCTCCATGAATTTGAAACGAGCATTCAGGCCTGGCAGAAGTCCGATCCCGATTTCAACAACGCCTACGGCATCCTGACGGTGACCCAGGAGCAGGCACAGCTCAAGCGCCTCAACTGGCAGGTTTTCTGGCAGGACTCAACCGGGCTCGACAGCAGCTTTGAACGTCATTTCTTCCTGCACGAAAACTCTCTCTACTGGGAAGAGTACGGCTTCAAGGATTTCAGCTTCCTCACCGAGTCAGAAGAAGCGGAGCAATAGGCCATCATGCAAAAACGCTGGTATGATTTTCTCTACGTAAAGTCGCCGATTGTCAAAATCGGCTTGGGTACCCTTGCCATTCTGCTGACGTTGGGCGTCATCGCATTGCAGTTGCTCATGGAAGAGCCGCGCATGGAGGCCCAAACCGCGAGCTGGGAAGGGCGCAGCATCGAAATCGGCGCGGATCTCTTCGCCAACAACTGCGCTAGCTGCCATGGCATAGAAGGCAAAGGGCTTCAGGGTGTTGCACCGGCCTTGGATAGTCGCTACTTTTTCTCCCAACGGCTCAACGATGTGGGATTTACCGGAACCCAGGATCAATATATAGCCCTGACGTTGCACGCCGGTCGCCCTAGCAAGGTGGACACCCAATGGGCAAACGTCATGGCTACCTGGGGTAGCGAATTTGGCGGTCCCCTTCGTGCCGACCAAATCGACCACTTGGTCAGCTTTGTCATGAACTGGGAAGAGACGGCCCTGGCCCAAACGCCGGAGGAAGACCCCTGGCAATTCTTCCAGGACGCCCTTTCCAAGCAGTTGCCCTATGATCCCAGTGAGCCGGGCTATCAAACAAAGCTCGATCAGGCCGTTGCCGCGGCGGAAGCCGCAGGCGTGAGCAACTACTCCATCGGCGGCGTCGAAGTGCAGGCGCCTACGGCGGATGAAGCTGCCGACGCCGGACCACGCGATCCGGAAGAGCTGTTTACCACCATGGCGTGTATCGGTTGTCACAATCTGGACCAGGATCAAACGCCCGACAATCGAGGCATCACTGCGCCCAATCTGGGCAATTTGGCTGAGGTGGCTGGGGATATGGTTCCCGGGCAGGATGCAGCTACGTATGTTTATAACAGTATCGTGGCACCGAATGACTATATCGTCGAAGGCTACTTGCCCGGCGTGATGACCCAGAATTTCGCCGAGCAGATGAGCGAGGAAGAAATTCAGGCGATGGTTGAGTGGCTCCTGAGTCGCTAAGCGGCTGCGTAAGACGATACCGCTGCCACCACGGGGCGCTTGCCATGGCAAGCGCCCCGTTTTCTTGGGTGCATCGGGGAACGGAAAGGCGTATCATCCTCATGTCAAACGGCTATTCTGTAGGCCAGGACGCCCTCTATCCGGCGGTTGTCGCCCTCTTCGCCGTCGTCACCACTGCGCTGCCCGCGGCATTTGGCCAACCGCTTCTCCTGCACGTCCTGCAGACGCTGGCGCTTACCCTTTTGCTGGGCATCGCCTTGCGCAGCGGTTCGTTCCAAGCGGGCGTGCGGACGCTGGCCGTCTGGATCGGGGTGCAGGCGCTGCTCATGGCGATGATTACCTTCTTTTTTGGCGATCAGGCTGCCCGCGCGATTCCCGGAGGCTTTGATCTGGGCGCGGCCATGATAGAGTGGCTCTACACCGCCAACCCGCTGCCCAATGGAATAGCCGCAGCGCCGGTCGCCAGAACGATCGAATTTCTGGGCATTACCATAGGAAGCTTGCTCACCGGCGGGCTGATTGGGGGCTGGTTCCTGACAGGCGCTGTTAATCAAGCGGCATTCATCAGCGGCACGCTCCTGGCGAGCCTGGATCAGGACGTCTCATTTCTGGTCGCGTTCCTGCCGTGGAGCATCCTGGTTATCGCCGGATACGCGGGCCTGCTGGTCTGCTGCGCCGCCCCCGTATGGCGCAGCGACTGGAGCGTCATACGTTTCCAGGGCAGATGCCGACCGATCCTCCTTGCCGCGCTTGCTTTACTCATCGCCGGGCTGCTGTCAGAGCTTCTGCTACCCGACGCCTGGCGTGCACTCTTTGTCTAATTTTTGCTAATTAACGACCCCATGCGCATCAAAAAAGTTGTTATCCAGGGCTTTAAAACCTTTGCCGCTAAAACCGAATTTGTCTTTGATCCGGGCATCACCGCGGTGGTCGGCCCTAACGGCTCGGGCAAGAGTAACATCGTTGACGCGGTCCGTTGGTGCCTGGGCGAACAGAGCTTCAGCCTGCTGCGCTCCAAAAAGACGGCGGACGTCATCTTTTCGGGCAGTGATAAAAAGGCGCGCCTGAATATGGCCGAGGTGCGCCTGACTTTGGACAACAGCAGCGGCGAAATCCCCATCGATTTTGATGAACTGGAGATCACCCGGCGCGCCTACCGGGACGGCAACAATGAGTACCTCATCAACGGCCAGCGCGTGCGGCTCATGGACATTACCGAGCTGCTGGCGCAGACGGGATTGGGGAAACGCACCTACGCGCTCATCGGCCAGGGGCTCATTGACAAGGTGCTGAGCCTGGCGCCCGAAGAACGGCGTGCGCTCTTCGAGGAAGCCGCCGGCATCACCGCCTATCAGCTCAAACGCACCACCACTATCCGCCGCCTGGACGCAACGCAGCAAAATCTGACCCGCGTCCAGGACATTACCGCGGAGTTGAGCCCACGCCTCAAGTACCTCAAGCGCCAATCCGATCGGGCTCTGGAGCGCACGCAGATTGCCAATGACCTGCGGGGCCTGTTGCGGATATGGTACGGCTACCGCTGGCATGACGCCCTGGATAAACTAGAGCTTTTCAGCAACAAGGAAAAGGCCCATCAGCAGGACATGCAGATGCGGCAGCAAACGCTCAACAACATTGCCGGACGCATTGAGGTATTGCGCACCCGGCAAGTTGAGTTGCGCACCCGATTGGGCGGTCTTCATAACGAAAGCAGCGGCCTGCATCAGCAAGCGGAAAACACAGGTCGGGATTTGGCCGTCACCCGGGAACGCCAGCGGCAGCTTCAGGCCCGACGCGAGGAAATCCAACGCGAGCTGGCGCCCCTGCGCCTTCAGCAGGAGACCCTGGAAAATCGCCTCGTCGAAAGCGGCGAACAGGTTGCTCAGGCCGAGGAAGAAGCGGGGCGACGGCGGCTGGATGTGGAAGCTATGGAGAGGACCCTGGCCCAACGACAAGCCCAACGCACCCGGCTTCAGGATGCTCTGGACCAGGCCCGCCTCACCGCGGACGAGGTGGTGCGCCGACGAACCGAGAGCGAAGCCCGCTTGGCCCAGCTTGCCGAGCGGCGGGAACATCTGCTGCAGGAAGAGCAAGGTCAGCAGGCTGCCCGCCGAACAGCCAATGCCGAGTTAGCGGAGCAAGCGGCAGAGCTGGAAGCGGGCAATGGAAAAGCGGCCGCAGTGGAGGCCGATCTCCAGAAAACGCAAGCGCAAATCGAGCAAATCGCGCCGCGCATGGAAGCAGGCCGGCAAGCGCTTGCCGCGGCCGAACAGGCGCGCCAGGCCGCGGATCGAACCGCGGACCGACTGCAAACCCGATTGGACCTTCTCCAACGCCTGCATGATGAGGGAGCAGGCTATGCCAGCGGCGTGCGCGCCGTGCTCCAGGCCGCCCAGCAGGACGCGCCCGAGTTGCACGGAATCCTGGGGACCGTGGCCTCGCTTGTCCAGGCGCCCGCCCGCCTGGACAAGGCTATCGAAACGGCATTGGGCGGCGCGCTGCAAAATGTCATCACCCAAAGCTGGGAGGAGACGCGTGACGCCATCGAGTACCTCAAGCGAACAGGACGGGGCCGGGCAACCTTTCTGCCGCTGGATCGGCTCCAGGCGTCTGCTCCCATTGCCGCGCCGTCTGCTCAGGGGATATTGGGCAATGCAGCCGATCTGGTGAGCTATGATCGGGTCATCGCACCCGCGGTTGAGCAGCTGCTGGGCCGGACATGGGTGGCCGAAGATCTGGAAACCGCACGCCGGGCGCTGGACGCACGGCGCGGCGGCTCTCGCCCTACAGTCGTTACCCTGGCCGGTGAGATCATCCGGCCGGGCGGATCCGTTACCGGCGGCAGCGACGGCAATCGCCGAGACGATTCCATCCTGGCCCGGGAGCGGGAGCGACGCGAGCTGCCCGCCCAGGTAGAGCAGGCGAATCAGGCCGGCGTCCAGGCCGCGGAACGCTGCGGCCTCTTGACCCAACAGCTGGAGACGCTGCAACTGGAGAGCAGCCGGGAAGAACAGCGGCTCAATGACCTGCGCCGTACGGAGCGCCAGGTCCGGGGCGAGCTGGAAGAGCTGCGCCGCCGCCACGATCGTTCGGCCCAGGCCGTCCAGTGGCAGAGCGAACGGCTGGAGCAGACCGGCGCTGAATTAAGCCGGATTCAGGAACTGGAGACGGAGCATCAGCAGCGCCTCGTCCACTTCGCAGCGGAGCAACAGAGCAGTCATGCGGCCCTGACCGCGGCCCGGACCGAGGTGGAAGAAGCGGGCATCGACGATCTGTTGCGGGAACTGGCCGATCTCCGCACCCATACCGCCGAGTCCCAGGGAGTCCTGCGCAGTCGCCAAACCCTGGCCGAAAATCAGCGGCGCAGCTTACAGAGCATCATCGATCAGATCGGGGCCAAAGAAAAGCGCATCGAGGAACTGTACGCCGAAGCGGAAAGCCTGACTCAGCGCATTGAAACGCTGGATGAGGCCGAAGATTTGCTGGGCGCCAAGCTCCACGTTTTACGCAAGGAGATCGACCCGGCCGAAACCGAGCTAACGGCGCTGGAGCGAAATCAGCGTGAGGAGGAGACCCAGGAGCGCACGGTCCAACAGCTGCTGCGCGCCGATGAGACAAACTTCAATCAGGCCCAACTCCAGCGCCAGCGCGCGGAAGACGCCATCTCCCAACTCCAGCGGGAAATCGAGCACGATCTGGGCCTGGTGACGCTGGAGCAAAGCGATGAAATGGCTTACCAGCCGCCGCTGCCGTTAGCCGCATTTGTGGAGGAATTGGAGGTCGTGCAGGAGGCGCCCGAGGGTATGGAAGAGGAGGTGCGAGAGATGCGCGCCCGTCTCAGCCGGGTGAGCAACGTCAATCCCGATGCGCCGCGGGAATATGATGAGGCGGCCGCCCGCTACAATCTGCTCACCGAGCAGTCAGCCGATCTGGAAGCCGCGGCCGCGGACCTGCGCAAGGTCATCCGCGAGCTGGACAGCCTGATGGAGATCGAGCTGAAGAAAACGTTCACGGCCGTAGCCGAACAGTTCGAGCATTTCTTCAAGCTGCTCTTCAACGGCGGCACGGCCAAGCTGGTGCTGACTGAGCCCGAAGACATTACCAACACGGGCATTGAAATCATTGCCCGACCGCCGGGAAAGCGCCCCCAGAGCCTGGCGCTCCTCTCCGGCGGCGAGCGCGCGCTCTCGGCCTGCTCCCTCATTTTTGCCATCCTGCGCGTCAGCCCCACGCCTTTCTGCGTGCTGGACGAAGTAGATGCCGCGCTGGATGAGGCGAATGTGGACCGCTTCCGTCAGACGGTGGAGGACGAATTGAGTCAGGATACCCAATTCATCATCGTCACCCACAACCGGCGCACCTTGGAAGGGGCCAACGCGATCTACGGCGTTACCATGGGCGGCGACGGCGTGAGCAAGGTCATGAGCCTCAAGCTGGAGGAGGACCGGATTGTGGAGAAGGACGGCAAGGAGGATGATGCCGCCCTGGCCGAGATCGATGAAATTGTAGGGATGTAGGGAACCCGACGGCTTATTAAGCCGTGCGCTCATCCACCCGCGCCATCACCTCATCGATTGAGACCACGGGGTAGGCTTTCTCCAAAAGCTCATCGGGCAGATACTCGGGGGAGACCCGGCCGAGACGATCAAGCGCCATGGCCGCGGCCGCCTTGGCCGCCTCCTGCTTGCTGTGGCCCTGGCCTACGCCTACAGGCAGTTTGGCGATAGTTACGGCCAGCACAAAGCTCTTGGCGTGGTCCGGACCGGTGCTGGAAAGGGTCTTGTAGCGGGGCGTGACGTTAAAGACGCTCTGGACATATTCCTGCAAGTGGCTCTTGGAGTCTTTGATCAGGGCAATCTCGCCGGCCTGGGCAATTTCATTATCCAGCGCCTTCAGGATAAAGCGCTGGGTTACGTCAATGCCCTGATCCAGAAAAACCGCTCCGATTACCGCCTCACACACGGCGCAAAGGGTAGCCTGCCTGTTGCGGCCGCCGCTCTCCTCCTCGCCCTTGCCCAGCAGCAGCGACTCCCCCAGCAGCAGGGAATCGGCAACCCGGGCCAGGGTATCCCGCCTGACCGCCATGGAGCGCAGGCGGGTCAGCTCGCCTTCATCATAGTCGGAAAAACTGTCAAAGAGATATTCGCTGACGATGAAGCCGAGGACCGCATCGCCCAGAAATTCCAGCCGCTCGTTGTCGCGCAGGGCCGCATCCTCCGCCTCGTTGAGGTAGCTGCGATGGGTAAAGGCGCGGCGCAGCAAGTCCCGGTCCTGGATGAAAATATTGGCATAGCGTTCAAAATAGAGCGGGGCTTGAAAATCGTCAAACACAGGTCTTCCCTCCATGGTGCGTTAATGCTGTTTCTATGATGAATAACAGGCTGAGGGATTCCTGCGGCAGGATAACGTCTCACAGGCCTATTCGACCGGCAGACTCCGGAAGCCGTGACCAAGGAGCACGGCCACAATCGTGTCTCCGGGCGCTAAAATTGAGTCCATCTGATCCAGCGCAGCCAGCACCGTAGCGCTGGTCGGCTCGACAAAAATACCCCGCTCCGCCAAACGCGTCCGGGCGGCAATGGTCGCGTCATCCTTGACCTTGACAACCGTACCCCGGGAACGGAAAAGCGCGGCCAAAAGCGTTGCGTCGCGCACGGGATCGCTGATGGCGATGCTGTCGGCAACGGTGCGTGCATAAACGGACTGGGGGCGACAGCGATCCCAACCGTTGTGAAAAGCCTCGTAAAAGGGCGCGTAGAGCTCGGACTGAACGGCAACCAGGCGGGGCAGGCGATCAATCAGTCCTGCGCTGTAGAGGTGCTGATAGCCGCGCCAGATGCCCAAGAGCGTGCCGCCGTGGCCGGTGGGCGCAATCACCCAATCGGGCGTCTCGCCCCCCATCTGCTCCCATAGCTCCCAGGCGCACGTCATCTGCCCCAGAAGCCAGGCCGGCTGCCACGAGTGAGAGGCGTAGGCAGTATCGGGCTCGTAGCGAGTGGCGTTGTACGCCGCGGCCGCGGCCTGACCGCGCCCGCCGGGCACCTCCACCAGATCCGCACCGTACAGCGAAATCTGGCTTTTTTGCAGTTCGGGGATGTTATCGGGCACAAAGATGCAGGCTTCCATGCGCGCGCGCGCGGCATAGCAGGCCAGGCTGGCCCCGGCATTGCCGCTGGAGTCCTCCACCAGGCGCTCGACATCGGGCAGACCGGCCAGCCAGTTAATCATAACGCTGACGCCCCGGTCCATGAAGCTGCCGGTGGGCATAAACGCATCCATCTTCCAGAAAAGCGGTCGCCCGCGCCACGTATCGGCAATCAGAGGCGTCCACCCTTCCCCCAGGGAGATGAGCGAACGCTCCTCGCCGACAACGGGCAGCATGGCCCGGTAGCGCCACAAGCCGGCCGCAGCCGGTTCAATCGAGGCCGGATCAAAGGGCGGCAGGTCGCCAAACTCCAAGGGCTCGTTGGTGGTAGGACAACGAAGAGGCCGCCGACCGGCGGGGGCATAAAAATTGCTGGTAGGACAGGTAAAAATCACTGGCGCTTGACCATTGGAACGAGCAATATCCGCATGACGTTGTAGACTTGACGCAAACTTGACCATAAGCACGGTTTAATCGCAACCCAACCACGATTATCCGACCCATGAACCATGGTGAATTACTAGTGTACCCTAAACCATGGAGCCGCTGTCAACATCGGAAAACGATTTGAGGCGATTTGTATATTTGGTCGGGCAATCGGCTACGCGTATACTGACATCATGACCTATTTTTTCTCGCGCCCGGCTCCCGGCAGGTGGATCGGGCCCTTGCTTTTGCTGACGACGCTGCTCGCCTGGCCGACTCACAGTGCGCAGGCGTCAGAGCCATGTAATCCGCCCAACGTGATTCCCCGGGAAGTATGCGATATGGACACCTTTCGGGGCAGTCCGCCGCGCCAGATTCCCAACGGCTGGACTGAGTTTGTGCTCAGCGGTAATCCCAGCTTTGAATCCCATAACGACACCTTCTGGGGCGCGCCCAGCCTCATGGTGCGCAGCGTCGGCGACACCTTCAAGGTGGGCATCTTTACCCAGGTTGGCGTGACGCCCGGCGCAGGCTATCGAGCCAGCATCGCCTGGGGCGCGCCCAATGCGCCGGATACATTTGGCCGCCAGCTCGGGATTGACCCCACGGGCGGCACGGATCCCAATGCCCCTACCGTCATCTGGGGGCCCATGCACTGGGGCGAGGGGCGGATTCTCAACTATCCGCCGCCCGACGTCAATATTGACGTCAAAGCCCGTGCGCTGGGGGAAACGGTTACGGTCTTCTTCCTGGTCGATCACCCGCGCAGCACGGGCGACAACCTTATCTTTATCGACGCCGTCGCACTCTATCCGGATGAGAGCGCGCCCGCGGTGGAAATTCCGCCCACGGAAACGCCCGCGCCCGAAGCGCCCGTGGAGGCGATCGTCCAGGCGGCGGCCGCGCCAGAGGAATTAGCCCCTGAACCGACTGCAACGCCCACGGAAACGCCTACGGCTGTCCCTACCGCAACACCGTCGCCTACCCCCACGGCAACGCCGTCGCCCACGCCTACGGCCACGCCGTCACCCACGGCAACGGCTACGTGGACGCCTCTGCCCACGGTTACGCCCCAACAGGCAAGCTTGGGCATGTCGCAATTGGGGTTGGACAATCTGGGCGGCGGCAACGCGGGCGGGGAAGGCAACACGCCTCAGGTCTTGCTGCTGCTGGGCAGCTTTAGCCTGGGCGGCGCAGGAGTCCTGGGCGGTTCATACTGGCGGCTGCGGCGGAGAAGGTGAGTTGACTTGTGCCGGAGTCTGGCACGCCTCACGCGTCACGCCTCAAATATCACGCCTCACGCGTCCTGCCCGCCCAACTGCAGCAAGATCTCACCGAATACATTATCCTGCTCAAAAAACAGCTCGCGCTGCTTGATTAGCTCCAGGACGGCCAGGAAGGTTACGATAATCTCCATGCGCGTCCGGCGGCGGCTGAGCAACTCCTGGAAGGGAATCGGCCGGCCGTCGTTGCGCAGGGCCGCGCTGCGCAGATAGCTGCGCACGTTCTCGGTCTGCTCCGCCACGGTGATGGCATAGGTTTTGACCTTGGGCAGGGGCGGGTCCGAGGGAATACGGGCCAGCGCGCGCTGCAAGGCCCGTTGAAGCTTGGCCAGGTCCACATCGCTCAGATCCAGTCGCCGCTCCATCTCGGGCCGGGGCGCCTGGCGCAAATAAGAGCGCAGTCCTTCCTCCTCCCGTTCATGCAGCTGCCCGGCAATCTCCTTGAAGAAGCGATACTCCAACAGTTGGCGCACCAGGGCATCGGCCGAATCCTCCTCCTCTTCCTCGTCATCAGGCGCGCCCGCAGGCAGAAGCGCCCGGGACTTGATAAAGAGCAGGCGCGAAGCAATGACGAGAAAATCGGCCAAGGCGCCCGGTTCGATCTCGCTCATCTGCTCGATGGTGCGAAGATACTGGTCCGTTACGGCGACCAGGCTGACCTCATTTATGTCAAGCTCCTCTTTTTCAATCAGTTGCAGCAGCAGGTCCAGAGGCCCTTCAAACGCCGGCAACAACACGGGGTAGGCCGAACCCAGAGCGTGGGGTTCGGTTAGGAGAGATTTCCCGGATGACATAGCGATCCTATCCTCTAAAAATCCACGTCAAACGTACGAAAGCGACGGTCCAGGCGTACAAGTTCAGCCAACATGCGGCCCGTTTCTTCCTCATCCCGGCCCGCAATGCGTTCGACTTTGCAGCCGCTCTCCCGCAACATCTCCTCGGTTTCCGGCGTAACGCCGGCGGGCCCGCCGATGATGGTCACATACTCGGCGTGGCGGGCGTCTTCAGGACGAAAGCCGACTGTAGGCCGGAAGCGGGCGAAATAGCCCACAGCATTGACAAAATCCCGTCGCGCCAGCGGTCCGGGATAAGGACGCTGCCAAAAGAGCACATAGTGACGAATGCTCTTGACGCCAATTCCCTCCCGAATCTGCTCAATCCGGGCGAAGAGACGATCCCGCCAGCGCAGGTTGCTTGTCCACTCGCTGCCGGGACAAACCGTCACGTTATCGGGAAAGTCCCGATGCCCCCAGACCCGGGCCAGGGGCACGTTCAGCTCATCCATAAGCCAGGCAATGAGGTGCGCGCCCGATTGCAGTTGGGCCGATGTGGGCACGGAGCCGTTCATAAAGCTGCCGGCAAAGGCCACGCCCACGGTGTAGCTGTTATGGCGATAGACGTGATAGGCGACGCTCTCCAGATCATTGGTCTGGTCAATACTGCCGTCGGCGTGAATAAAGTAATGATACCCGATGCCGGGCCAGGCCGCCTTACCCCGGGATGGATCCTCAGCCACGTGAAGTTCGGCAATGCGCATAGGACCGACCGTGGGCAGCGTTGCCGTATGGTGCACGGCAATATGGGTAATCTGACTCCTGGTTCGACGCGGATAGCGCAGCGTAGGATGGCGGGGCAGGCTCTCAGTCAGGGTCCGCAGGGGCGGCGGCGGGACAATGAAGCGCTGGGGCTTGTCGCCCGCATGGAGCAGCTTATCCTGCAGCGCCTGGTTATCCGCCTGCAAGCGCAGACGCTGTTCGTTCATCTGCCGGTTGTTGTGCTGGGCCAATTCCAGTTGTCTGGCAAGCCCGTCAACTTCCTCCTGCAACGCCTGCTCCGTCTCGGTAGGATCGACCATGCCCGCGGCCCGCCGCACCGCGGCCAGCAGATCGTCCCGCCACCTGCGCCCCGCGCGCCACTGCGCGCCCGGCGATGTCTGCTCGCTCAACTCGCTCAGCCCTTTAACGTCGTCCAGGCCGAGCCGGGGAAAGCGGCGCAGCAGCCAGGCTATCAGCCGTCCGCCGGAATAGAGCTGCGCGCCGGACGGGATATCCTCATCAAATTGCCCCATAAACGCCACATTGACGGCTCGGGTCAACGTCCGCAGCTCCGTATCCACCGCCTCATCCAGCGGTTGGGTCTGGTAGATCGTGCCGTCCGGCGCGATGCAAAAATCATAGAGAATACCCGGCCAGTCAGGCTGATGGGCTTCAGCCAGAGCCAGCAATTCATCCTCATTGGAACCGCCGCGCCCAACGCCGCTCTGATGGATAATGACCGTCTCCACATCCTCACGCGGACGCGGGCGATAACGCGCGCCATCGCGGGGAAGTTGCGCAATGACATCGCGCAGCGCAGGGCGACCTTCGTCAACCTCCGACTGATGCTCGGCATGGCGCTGCAACTCGCCGGCTTCCAGCTCCAGCTGCTCGACTCGACTGCGCAGATGCTGCTCTGCCGTACGCGCCGCATCCAGCGCGGTTTGCAATTCCGTCAGCTTCCGGCTCTGTTCATGGAGATGGGCTTCATCCGCGGCATGGCGCGCATCAGACGCGCCCCGGCTCAACACCCCCAGATGAAGCTGTACCTGCCGCCGCAAAATCGATTGCCACTCAGGACCGCGATAAAATGTGCACCCCGGACTTTCGGAGCGAGTAAGTTGCCCCAGACCGACGATGGCGTCGGGCGTGAGGCTTAAGTTCTGGGCCAGCCAGGCGCAGAGGCGCCCCGTCGCGTCAAGCTGGGCCAGAGGAGGAGGCGCATCCTGGAAGCTGCCCGCCAGCCCGATATTCACGCCCTGAAGCGACCAGGACTGGCTCGGCTCGGCCGCCTCTTCCAGTGCGCTGACGCGGAAAATGCGCCCGCTCCCGTCAACGACAAAAGCGTAGGCGATTCCGGGGTAGCCCCGGCGAATGTGCGCGCGGGCGATCTTGTCCAGCCCCAGCCGAGAATCGGCCCCCGTATGGCTGATAACCAGATAGCGCACCTGGTCCAGGCTGCGGCGGCCATAGGCCACGCCGCTGCGGGGCAACTGGGCGCTCACGTCCCGAAAGAGCGGGACCAATCCGACCGCCGGTTCCGCGCCGTTACGCGCGCCGGATGCGTGGGCCGCTTCAGCCGGTGCAGGGCGCTCATCCTCCACCGTGAGCCAGCGGGTCAGTACGGGCGATCCCTGCTGCTTAAACCAACCCACGCCTTCCTGAATCAGGTCCAGTTCCAGCGTATAGTTGCCGGGCGCGGCGGGCAGTGCGATCCGCGCGACGAGGGAAACCGTGGCGCCGGGCGGAACGTCGTGGGCGAAGTCGGTGCGCACATCCAGATGCTCGGGCATGGGCAGTTGCTTGCGCCCGCGGTAGTAGTGATACCCCAGCCGCACGGGGTTGCCGCTGCCCGTCCGCCAGGGCAATGCGCCTGCGTTGCGCAGCGTCAGGGGCACGGTGATGGTGGAGCCGACCTTCAGCCGATCAGGAAAACGATCGTCTATCCATGCAGCAGCATAGGGTTCCGCCGGCGCCTCCCCGGCAGACTTCCCCGCGGACTTCGCGGCCGACCTGCGCGTCGGCTTCTCGGCTCTCTTGCCCTCGTCCTGCAGCAGCGCCTCGACGGGGCCTGCCTCATCCTCATCCGCGGGAGCAATCGGCTGCCAGCGGTAATCATGCTGCAGCGCCTGCTCAAAATCCTCAATTACACCCGATTTGCCGGCAATGTACCAGCGATCCAGACGAGGCCAGCGATAGAGCGCCATGGCGCGGACGGGCTGATTGCCCGGTTCCCGATTCCACGCGTCCACATCCGCGTACGCAGCCTGAACCCAGCCCGTATTCGAGTCGATCCACGGCTCGAAGGGGCCCGCTTCCACAATATACGCAGCCAAATGACGCATGGAAGCCGGCACGGCCTGCATGAAATCACGGTAAACGCGGAACTCCCTGTGGCGCTGCTGGAAAGGCGGCGCCAGCCTGGCGTCGCTCTCAACACGCGCAGCATCATCGGTATGGGTGTAAGCGTGAAGCGCGAAACCGTCGCATTGCTCCGCGCCCAACATCTGCAGGATATCCTGAAAATATTGCACCCAATCGCCATTCGCATTGCCGGGGTAAATGGTCTGGGTATTCCATGGCGCGACCGCGCCTACCAGAATCTGATCCTCCTCGTGGCCGGGCAGGCGACGAATCGCATCTCGACAGAGGCGATAACAACGCGCATAGAGTTCAGGCGTAATCTCTTCGCCGGGATTGACGACCGCACCGCGCGTGGTGCGAATGACGTTGCTGTGATCGGGCAAGGCGTTGAAGCGGACGCTCACCCCCCGCCGCATGGGATCGGCAATCTCAGGCGCGCCGGTGCGGGTGGTGTTGTGGCGCGTCCAGTCAATGACCACGCCGGGCCGTTCAGCCGCATAGTTCATCTCGTTGCCGATTACCCAAATGTGACAGCCCCGGCTGGTGATTACAAAATTGGCGACGCGCCGGGCAAACTCCTCGTAAAGGCTGCTGTGGGGCAGCGTGCCCTGGGGCTCATAGCCGTGATTGATGCGGCAGATAACGCCCAATCCCTGCTCGGCATAGGGCGTAAAGTCAACGCCCGTGCGGTCCCGCACATCATGCCCGATTGCCTCGGAGAAGACCACCCAACCGGGCTTCCGGGCCGCCAGCATAAGCGACTCGCCGCCCGGTTCATGAATGGCAAAGATGTAAGGAGGAAGGGTGGGTGTAGGCATAGGCGGGTAGCTGGTTGACTAGGTGACTTGTTAACTGGTTGATTGGTTTATTCGTTGATATGCAGGTGCTACGTTACCAACCAATAAACTAATCAACAAATCAACAGATAAACAAATCAACCAATTCCCCTCCTTACGGCCGTCGCAGCCCCGGTTGATCCGGATTCATGCCCGGCGCGGTGGAAATGGGGTCCTGGCCTGTAGGCGGCAGACCCAGATGCTGAGGCGCAGGACCGGAACCCGGCGGCGTGGTGATGTAAGCAGGCAGTTGGAAGGAAGCGGGCGGCAGGTAGGGCAGCGGGTCTGAAAAGCCGCCCCAGCCGTCAGTCCGCTGATAGGGGTTGATGCGAATGGAAAAATGCAGGTGAGGTCCTTGACTGTTGCCCGTGGTCCCCGAGCGGCCGATGAGTTGACCGCGGGAAACCGTCTGGCCCGGCTGGACGTCAATGGCCTCCATGTGCGCGTAGATAGACTCGCCCCAGGCATGATGCAGTAAAACGTAATGGCCAAAACCGGTGGGGTCGTTGAAGACTGCTTCGGCCACCACGCCGTTGTCCACGGCCTGGAGGAGCGTATTCATGGGCGTAAGAAAATCGATGCCGTTGTGGCCGCGCAGCGGGACGCCCTCATAGCTGAATTGGCTATAAACCTGCGGGCGCTCGCCCCACAGTTGAGAAATGCCGAAATTCCCCCGATAGGGCGCGGCCAGATAACTTTTGGTCGTCAGATCGGGGATATCCGTCCCCGGCAGCCTGGACGCGTACCCCAGCAGCGCAACGCCGTCCGGCGCGGCCTGCGCGCCCCAGCCCACAATCTCACCGGCCGGTACGGCAACCCCGCCAATCTGGTACCAAATCAGGCCATCCTGCTCGCGTGGCCCGGCGATAACGTAGACGGTGGTCTTTGCCGCCAATGCGCCCAACACGTCATCATCGGGCTTATTGATATGGCCGGGCGCGTTGCGAATTCGCATCACGCCATGGGTCTGGATGAGCGCGCCGATGGGGAAGACGCCGTCGGCCGGTCGCGGCCCTTCCATGAGGCGCAGCAACAACTCGCCACCGGGCGCGGACTCCGCCATCCAGCCGCGAAAAGCCTGACCGCCCACCGACGCGTCGGCCTGCCACCAGGTCAAGCCGTCCACCGTCCGGGGCCCGGCAACAATGGTGACAACCGCGCCCATGGGCGCGTCGACGACCAGGTCATCGGCGCCCTTGCCCGTGTAGCCGGGCGTTTTGCGCATACGCACCACATTCTGCGTAACGGCATTAGCGCCGGGCGAGAAGAGCGCACCGCCGGGCTGGTCACTGCCATCACCGTCATCCGTTCCGGCTGCGGCCAGAAGCATCACGCCGCCCGGCGCGGATTCGGCCGCCCAGCCCTCCCGGGTTTCGCCCGAATCCAGCGTCATGCGCACTTTCCACCAGACCAGACCATCAACGGTCCGGGGACCGTCAAGCACCGGCCCGCTTGTGTCAACCGGCAAATAACCCAGGGTATCATCGGCGGGCTTATCCGCGTAGCCCGGCGAGCGACGGAGGCGCACAATATCCAGCGTCTTGATCCGATCGCCCGGCGCAAAGCGTCCCCCATCGCCGTTATCGCCCACGTCCGGAGGCGTAACGTCACCAAGCCGGGCAATGAGCGGATCGCCGCCCGGCGCGGACTCGGCCATCCAGCCGCTCACCGGCTGCTGATCGTCATCAATGCCGCGTACGGGCCACCAGGTCAGCTCATCCTTCTGCCTGGCCGGACCGGTAACGACCAGCTCTGCGCCGGCCGGGATGAAGGCCACCGTATCCTCCTCGGGCTTGTTGCGATAGCCGATCGAACGGCGCAGACGCACAATGGTGAGGGTCGTAATCCGCGCGCCTGCATCGATCCCGTCGTCGGTTCCAGGCGAAACGACGGCGCTTTTTTCCATAAGGCGCACAAAGGGCTGCCCAGCGCCGTTAAACTGGGCCAGCCAGCCCTCCGCCGCGCCCGGGGAGCCGGCCTGAACCTTCCACCAGACCAAGTCATCAACAGATGCAGGCGCAGCGTCCAACACGATGAGGCGCGTGCCCGCGTCCAGGGTGGTCACTACATCATCGCCGGGCTTGCCCCGGAAACCGGGCGAGCGACGCAGCTTGACCGCCTCGCGCACGCTCAGACGATCGCCTGGACCGTAATTGGCCCGGGGCGGCATAACGGCGCGCCACTTGTAGTCCTGCTGCAACGACTGGCGGAAACCGTCAACAACGCCGTGCTTGCCTTCGATATACCACTTGTCAATCTGAGGCCAGCGGTAGAGGATCATATTCCGAATCTGCTGATTGCCGGGCTGTGCGTTCCAGTGATTGATCTCACCGTAGGCCGCTTGTATCCAACCGTTATTTTGGTTAAGCCACGGATCGTTTTGGTCCGTCTCAGTCAGGTAGACGGGCAGATGGCGCATGTTGGCCGGAATTGCGCCCATGAAATCCCGATACGCATAAAAATGGTAATGATAGTTGGGAAACGAATCCAGCTTCGCGTCGGAGTAAATCAAATTTTTATCGACGCCGTGGGTATAGGTATGGATGGTGATGCCGTCGCAGCCTTCCGGACCTAGCTCAGTCAGAATGTCGCGCAGATAGAGAACCCAATCCCCTGAAGCATTGCCGGGATAAGTTGTATCAATATTCCACGGCGCAACTGCGCCAATCAGCACCTGGTCATTGGCGTGACCGGGCACGCTGAGGATGGCCTCGCGGCAGAGGCGATAACATTCGGCGTACTTCGCCGGCGTAATCACCTCGGCGTCAGCGGGCAGGGCCATGGGGCCATCGGGCCCGCCGGGAATAGCCGCGGGCGTGGGCAGCAGCGCGCTGAAGCGCCGGGGATCGCCGTGATGGAAGGGATCGGCCTCGTCAGGCGGCAGGGGCGTTGCGCCGGGTGGAAGCATGGCCGGCTCCGCAGGCGGCGCGGGGAGAGGCGATTCCGCCTGGCTGCTCTCCTGCCGCCTGGAATCGCCCGCACAGAGAATGTTCAGCAGCGAACGCCACACGCGTGACAGCCGGCCTTCCCCGGATGAAGACGCTCCATCGGACGATTCAGCAGGCACGGAAGGAACGGCAGGCGTCGCAGCGGGTGCAGGCGGCTGCTGGGAGAGAGGCGGCTGCGCGCCGCGGCGGGGCCACTCCACCGCAAAGTTCATCTCATTGCCGATGATCCAGAGCTTGCAGCCCTGGCTGTTGGCCACAAAGTTGGCGCAACGCTGGGCGAAAGCGGCATATCGATCGCTGGTGGGAATGGTGCCCTGGGGTTCATAGCCGTGGTTCAGTCGCGCCAGCACGCCGATCCCCCGATCGCTGTAGGAGCGATAGTCACGCCCGCTCTGATTAGCCGGATCCTGTCCGATACCTTCCGTAAAAACGATCCAGCCGGGGCGATTGGCGTCCAGCATATATTGCTCGCCCCCCGGCTCATGAATGCCAAAGAGATATTCGGAATCAAAAAGGGGGCGAGCCATAGCGAGTTGCTCCTCATTTGATGCGCCATATTGATGCGCAATTCAGTTATCGGACAGAGCGCGAATGCGGCAGCAAGCAGGCGTCCATACGCGCATTCGACATAAGTGGGAATTCATCCTGCATGATAGCATGGTTTATCACGGCTGTCACGAGTCGCGAAGAAACAGGAGTACATGATGCGCCCAAGTTCCGGAATGCATTTTTATTCGCAATCGGCTTCAACGCCAACTACTCTATTTTTAAGCTGCCAAAGTTATACCATTTGCCGCGCATCAGAAATCAGTTTGCCTACGCCCACAATCACGGTGAAGAACTCCAGACGCCCCATGATCATGCCGATGATCTGGCTCCACAGCACAGCCTGCGGCAGATCGGCCGAGGTGACGCCCACCGAAATCCCGATGGTGCCGATAGAGCTGGCAAACTCGAAGAGGCTCTCCTGCACTGTGAACCCGTGGGCGGCGATCACGGCGCTGCCCACAAAAAAGGCGACGAGATAGATAAAGACGAAAAGCGCCACCTGCCGAATGCGGGCATCGTTGAGAAATTGCCGCGTCTCGCCCACCCACGCGTCCGGTTCCGTCACCGTACCGGGGGGCAGAAACATACGCTTGACTTCCCACACCAGCGCTTTATAGAGCACGTAGACGCGGTACTGCTTGATGGCACCGGCCGTGGAACCGGTGCCGCCGCCGATCAACATGAGCACGATCAGCACGATCCAGCCGAAGCTGGGCCACGCCCGATAGTCGATAGTGTTGAAGCCCGTGGTGGAGAGCGCGGTCACCGTCTCAAAGATGGCCACACGCGCGCTCTTTCCCAGCGTGGGATAAAGGTTCAGCGTTACAAGAAAGAAGAGCGCGCCGGCGCACAGAGGAATCAGAAACGCCATCACGTGAATTTCGCCGTTGCGGATGACGGCGCGCCACTTGCCGTGCAACAGGGTATATGCCGTCAGAAAGTTGAGCGTGCCCAGCAGCATCAGCAGGATGATGGCCGCCTCCACCGTAGCGCTGTCCCAGTAGCCGATGGATTCAGGGCGGGTGGAAAAGCCGCCGGTGGAGAGGGCGGCGAACGCGTGGTTGACCGAATCGAACCAACTCATCCCGACCAGGCGCAGCAGCACCGTGCCGATCACGTTGTAAGCGGTATAGAGCCCGAGCACGATTGTGGCAGAACGTCGCACGTGGGGAACCAGTTGCTCGCCGCGGCCTTCTGCCGCGCTGATGCCAGGGCCGGTGGGGCCGGCCAAAGCGCTGAGCGCGATGATCGCCAGCCCGGCGCCTCCCGCCCACTGGATGGCGCTGCGGTAGAAGAGCATCACGTGCGACGTCGCCAGCACATCGACCGTCGACAGCCCCGTAGTGGTCCAGCCGCTGGTCGATTCAAAGAACGCGCGCACGAAAGAGTACTTTAACAGCCAGATGAATGGAACCGTCCCCGCGAGCAGCGCAACCAGCCAGGCCAGGACCACGATCACCGCGCCCTCCTGATAGCTGAGGGTGGCGCCTGTGCGGGGAACCAGCAGGCGCCACAGGATCAGGCCGCCGGCCAGCAGCGCCAGCCCTGGAACGAGGAAGGCAGGGGCGACGGCACGTTCCTGCGGATAGAAGAAGAGAAGCGCCAGCGGCGTCAGCATCAACAATCCGACGATGGCTGTGATCAGCCCCGTATACCCCAAAATGCAACGGTAGCGGGCGCGCAGGTAGTCACGGTAGCGGTTGGCGGCCTGTGTCATCCTTCACCGCCCACCAGGGCGCGCAGGGCTGCGCCGTACGTCTCCGGCTGTCCCAATACAATGAGCCGGTCGTCTAACTGCACCCGATTCGTGCCCCGGGGCACGATCACTTCGCCGCGGCGCAGAATGCCCGCAATCAGCACGCCTTCGGGCAGATCCAGGGTCTGCAACGTTTTCCCCAGCGCCGGAGCGTCTTCGCCGACCGCAACCTCTGTGAACACGATTTTGCCTTCGGCCATGGGGACCAAATTCGTGATTTCCTCAAAGCCGGTCTGCTCTTCGATCAAGGTTGCAATGATGCGCGTGGCGGAAAAGGCGACGGTGACGCCCAATTGGTGAAACACCTCTTCATTTTCCGGATCGTTCACCAACGCCACCGTACGCGGCACGCTGTACATCTGTTTGGCCAACTGGCAAGCCACCAGGTTGTCCTGGTCGCGTCCCGTTAACGCCAGCACCACATCGGCGCGGCGGGCGCCGGCCTCTTCCAGCACCGCGGGATCGCTGCCGTCCCCCAGCACGACAACCGCTTTGATCTGACGCGACAGGTTCTTCGCTTCGTCGGCACTCCGGTTAATGAGGGTGACGTTGTAGCCTTTGCTGATAAACTGACGAGCAAGGAAGTAGACGGTCTTGCCGCCCCCGATTAGGATAACTCTCATCAATACTACACCTGGCTCTGATTGCTGGTTTGGATGGAATGAAGGAAAGCATCCGCCGAGAGCTTGGTCGGGCTGATAGTAGCCACGCCCAACTCCCGATAGACGGCTTCGCGCGCCGGGTTAAAGAGACGGGCGATGACCACCGGCACCTGAAAAACCGCCTTGGCCACCTGCGCTACCATCAGATTGACGTTGTCATCGTTGGTTGTGGCAAGAAAGCAGTCGGCGCGATCGACTTTTGCCCGCTGCAGGATCTCCAGTTCGACGACATCCCCGGCAATGGTAAAGCCGCTGAACTCGATGCTCAGGTTCGTAAACCGGGTTTCGTCGCGATCGATGACGACGATGCTGTGCCCCTGCTTGCTCAGATCGCCCGCCAGCAGCGAGCCCAGCCGTCCACAGCCTGCGATTACAGTGTATTGCATTGCGGCCATTATGCCCCCAGATCAAAGCTTTTCTTGCCGCGCACCAGGGACGGCGATTGATTCAAATTGGTGCGCGCCGGTTCATAGGTAGGATCGAGATCCAGGGCGATGCGATAGTTCTTCATGGCGATGTTCCGCTCATGCTTCAACTCATACAGCACGCCCAGCAGATTGAACGCCTCGGGACGCGTGGAGTCCTCGGCAACCGCGCGCTTGGCCTGCTCCAACGCTGCTTTAAACTGGTTGTCAGCGATGCTGCGACGGGCCAGGTCCAGGTACATCTCGTAATTGGCTTCGTGTGCTGTTTCCTGTATCTCCCGGTCCAGTACCTTCGCCACCAACTCGCGGATCTCCTGTGGGGCGAACGGCTTCTGGATGAAATCCATGGCGCCGTTCTTCATGGCCTCCACGGCATTGTCCACGGTACCGTGCGCCGTCACCATAATTACCTTCACCTGGGGATGACGCTGGTTCACCTGCGCCAGCACCTCATCGCCGTCCATGCCGGCCATACTCAGGTCGAGCAGCATCAGGTCGAAGGCTTCATTCTGCAATTGCTGTAAGGCGTCTTCTCCATTCGCGGCCGTTTTTACCTGATAGCCCGCCATTTCCAACGTGTGCATGAGGGTGAGGCGAATGTTCTTTTCATCATCCACCACGAGAATGCGTTGTTTGTTCGCTTCCACTGATTCAATCTCCTGTTGATTGTTCTGCAGGTCTGTCTGTTGCTGCAGGAACGGTAAAGGTAAAGACGCTTCCCTCGCCGGGCGCGGAATCTACCCAGATCGTACCGCCGTGAGCGTTGACGATCTCACGGCTGATGGCCAACCCGAGCCCACTGCCTCCGACGGCGCGTTTGTCTTTTACCTGCACAAACTTGTCAAAGATTTTGGATTGATACTCTAACGGAATGCCGGCGCCTGTGTCGGTCACGGCAATGGCGACGCGCTCGCCCGCCTGGTCGGCGGTGATCCGGATCTCGCCGCCCGCGTCGGTATAGCGCAGGGCGTTGGCGATCAGGTTCGTCAGGACCCAGGCGATTTTGGTGGGATCGACCTGCACGGAGGGCAGACCGTCGGGGATCTGCGCCGTCAGAGCGACGTTCTGCTGCGTCGCTTGCTCATGGAAGGGCCGCAGCGCCTTCGTTACGAGCAGATCAACCGTGATTGCCTCAGGTTCCATCTCCATGCGTCCCGACTCAATCTTCGACAGATCGAGCAGATCATTCACAAGCGCCCGCAGCCGCGCTACATCTTCCTGGGCCGCTTGCAGTAGCTCGGATTCCCGCTCTGTCAGCTTGCCCTGCGTGCTTTCGTCCAGGAGGCCAATGCTCATGGCCATGCCCGTCAGCGGCGTACGCAACTCGTGCGAAGCGGTCGCCACGAATTCGCTTTTGAGCTGGTCCAGCTTTTTGAGCTTGGTGATATCCTGGAGCAGCAGGACGACGCCCAACATGCGTCCGCTTTCTGTCTTCACGGGCGTGATGTCAAAGTGATAGTAGTGAACGTGCTCGTCCTCCTCCAGCGTAAGCAGGGCCTCCTGATCGCTCAACTGAGGCGCGCGTTCGTCCGTGAGCGCCATACGCATACACTCGTAAAGATGTTGGTTTTCGACGACATCAAAGAAATGCTTGCCGATTGCCTCGTGAGCGCCGAACCTGAGAATATGGGCGGCCCCGGGATTGACCGCGACGATTTTCATCTCAGCATCGACCACCACCACCCCGTCAGTGATACTGCGGATGATGGCTTCGCTGCGCCGCTTCTCCGCGATCATCTGCCCCACGTTGAGGCGATGGAAGGTCTTGAGCTTGTAACTCATGGTCATAATGCGCTGCGCCAGATCCGCCAATTCATCCTGAGAATCAACCACGAGTTCCACATCATAGTCGCCTTCGGCAATGCGATCGGCCGCGGCGGCCATCTCGTGCAACGGCCCCACCAGAATGCGTGAAAGCCGGAAGCTAAACGCCAGCCCCAGCAGCACCGCGATGACGCCTACGCCGACGGTGGACCAGACCGCGCGCCCGGCGATCTGCTGCGTGCGTTGTGACGCCGCGACCATGGCGCCTTGGTTGAGCTCGCGCAGGGCGATACTCCGGTCGCGCACCGTCTCGAAGAGAGGCAATACCGCCTCGAGGTAGTAGGTCTGCGCTGCCTCTTCTCCGCCTGCGCTCTCCCGGTCGCGCAGTTGGGAGAAAGCGGTCAGGAAGGCCAGATACTCTGTTTCGATTTCCTCCAGGATTGCGGCTTCCCCTTCAACGGTAATGTTGTCTTTGGCGCGGGCCAGCCACTGCAGAAATTCCGCTTCATTCCGGCGGAATTGCTCCAATCCCTCGGCGTGGTAGCCCAGAAGGAAGAGCAGGCTGGCGCTGTCCTGGCGCTCTATGGTATCGATCATATTTTCCGCGGCCAGAATGCTGCGGTAGTTCTCGCGCAAAATGGCATCGCTTGCGATGCCCAACTGCTGCAGGTTATAGATGGCCCAGACCCAGACCACCACCACCAGGAGCAGCGTAGCGCCGAAGCCAATGAGGATTTTCGAACGAAGATTCACGCTTGTTCCCGATCCCTGATCTCGTGCACTCGCTCCTCGAGTCTGCGCCACCCGCTTTCGCGCGCCGTTGACTGTGAAAGCCGCCGAAACACAGAAACCAACCAAGCCAGAGCCGTCAGAAAGACGAGCAGGGAGAAAAAAAGCGCCTGCCACGGAACGGTGTGCAGCAATTCAATGAGTGATGCCATGAGGAGTCCTCTATTCCGCCAGGAACCGGTAACCTACTCCCGGTTCAGTCATAATGTAGCGGGGGCGGGCCGGCTCCGGTTCGATCTTGCGGCGTAGGTTGCTGATATTAACGCGCAGCAGGTGCAGGTCATTTTCATAGCCCGCTCCCCGCACCTGCTGTAAGAGGTGCGTATGGGTGAGCACCTTGCCTCTGTGCAGGGCCAATAGGCGCAGCAGATCATATTCCGTGGGCGTGAGTTGAACCGGCTGTCCAGCCATGTTCACCGTGCGTTGTCCCAGGTCAACGGTCAAGTCCTGCACGACAATCACCGGCTCATCCCCCGATTGAGAGACGCGTCGTAATGCCACGCGCAGACGCGCCATCAGCTCGCCCACGCCAAACGGTTTGGTGAGATAGTCATCCGCTCCCGCGTCCAGGGCCATGATCTTGTCCTGCTCGTGCTCGCGCACGGAGAGGATGATAATCGGCAGTTGCGTCCATTCCCGCAGACGCCGCACCACGTCCACCCCGTCGATATCAGGCAAACCCAGATCGAGAATCATGATGTCAGGGCGAGCGCGGGTCACCTGCGCCAATGCCTCCTCGCCGGTGCTTACCTCCTGAACGGTATAGCCGTGGGCGCTGAGAGACGTGTGCAGAAAGCGTCGAATGGCGCGCTCATCGTCCACCACCAGGATATGGACTTCCGCTTCGCTCATGCCTCGTTCCTTTCATCACCCGATACGGTCAACGGCAAGTCCACGGTGACCACAGTCTCTTCCTGATCACTCCTCTGAACCGCAATGCGCCCGCCGTGCGCCTCGACGATCCCCTTGCAGATGGAGAGTCCCAGGCCCGTGCCGGTCTGTCCATCCGCGCGTGGCACCCGATAGAACTTGGCAAATACCTGTTCCCGATCATCTTCGGGGATGCCAATCCCCTGATCGGCAACCGCAATGCGGAGATGGGCGCCGGTCGTGCAGGCCCGGATGGCAATCGGCTGTCCCTCGCCTGAATATTTGAGGGCATTGTCCAACAGGTTCACCATCACTTGAACCATGAGGACAAAATCCATGGGCACGAGCGGCAAATCATGGGGAATGTCCAGAGAGACAGGACGGGCGCCGAGTCGGCTTCCCAGTCGAGCGAGAACGACGCCGATGAGATCCTGAACATCCCCCGGATCCCGGTGGACGGTAATGGCGCCGGCTTCCAGGCGGGTCATGTCCAGCAGGTTGCTGACCAACTGGTTGAGGCGCGCGGCTTCGTCCCAGGCATTCTCGAGCAAGTCCCGGCGCGTCGCTTCCGTCAGCGCGGCCGTTTCGTCCAGCAGGCTGCTCAGGGCGCCCGTGATCGACGAGAGCGGCGTGCGCAGATCGTGCGAGATCGAATTGAGCAAGGTCGTCTGCAACTCCTCTTTGGCCTGCAGAATTTCGGCTTCCCGGGCCGTCCTGGCAAGCTGAGCCCGCTCCAGAGCCAGCGCAGACTGGCTGGCGAAAGAAGCCAGGAGGCGTTGTTGCTCGGAATTTAAGGATGCGTCTGTCGCGCGCCGCTTCACAACGAGCACGCCGAGCATCTTCTCTCCCGCCTGGAGGGGCAGGATATTAACCCCGGCGGCAATGTTTGATTCAACGCCCGCCCGCGTTGTTTTCCCGCTCTGCCACACCTGAGTAACCAGCGCGGCAAGATTCTGATCCGCTGTAAACTGAGGAGTCGCTGCCTGCCACGTCACATGCCCACTCTCCATGCCGCAAACAGCGACGTCACAGGCAAACAGACGTGCCGTGTGACTCATGATCACATGGAGAAGTTCACTCACCTCGGAGGCAGCGGCGAGATCACGGCTGAGTTCATAGCCGGCGATCGCCTGCTGTTCCCGCTGACGAGCCGCGTGCGCCTGAACGCTGGCGTGGGCCGCCAGCGCGCTGATCACCAGCCCCACGAGGAGGAGACCGGCAAAGGTAAGCAGATATTGCGTGTCCGCTACGCCCAGCATGAACCGGGGCGGCACGAAAAAGACGTCGAAGGCCAACACGCCCAGAAAAGCCGACAGTACTGCCGGTCCCCGTCCAAGCCACACTGCGCTGATCACGACGACCAACAGGTAGAGCATGACCAGGTTCGTCGGATTAATCAAAACCCGGATTGGCTGTCCCAGGAGCGTGGCGATCACCACAAGGATGACGCTTTGTCCGTAACGCCGCCAGGCCATCTTTGACGGCAGCATCCTGACCATGAAAACTTCCCTTGGTATCACCGAAAGGCGTGTCTACGTCGTCTCGTGCAGAGATTTAATATCAGTATAATGGAATAGGAACGGATGTGAGGTCAAGAAATGGGGAAAAAGCATCAAGAAAACATCAAGATGCATTGTTCGCAACGCCGTCACTTCGATGTTAGCCGGGCAGCAAAAAGTCTTCAATCAAAAAAGCCCGCAGTAGCCGGCGGACTTCCTTGATTGAAGACTTTTTGTACTCAGCGAAGACGATAGAAGCGGAGATTCAGAAAGGTCAGGTTGACCTCGAGATTGGGATTAACCAAACGCCGGGCGTACCCTGCAAAGCCGGATTTTCCTCTTCGAGATACTCGATGATTTTGAGCGCATCCTCAAGCTTCGCCCGGCCTTCCGCAGAAGGGGAGGCCTCACGCTGCGTTTGGTCATCGAGATCGATAAGCGGTGTATCCAACCACTGCTCCGCCTGACGGGCCAGCATCTCGATCTGCCGCATCGCGGCAAGCCGTTCACGACTTATGCAAGAGAGTTCCAGCGTTGCGTCTGTTCCGGTCACATCACCCGGAGAGCGGTAGGCGGGCTGCCCCGGCCTTTGGATACTGGATCGCAACTGTTGGTCAGCCGGCCCCATTAACGAGGGCGCAGCCTCTTGCTCCGTGCGCGTCTCCCGGCGTAATCGTCGACGTTTTTCAGCCCGCTGTTTACGTTTCTTCTACGCATGACGTTGTTGCTTCTTAGCCGGTTTTGCTATTGGAATCCTTTTTACCAGAAGCCGTCATCTTCGTTATAGCCGAACTCCTCGCAGATGCGCGAGACGGTTGCAATAATGTCATCATGGCGCCGGCCATTGGACGCCACAAGGCCATTGTGGGCCCGCACATCGCGCTTATTGAAGACCAGCGGGTTGCCCCAGCAGTCGGTCATCACGCCGCCGGCCGCCTCAAGGAGCGCCGCGGGCGCACAGATATCCCACTCCTTACAGCCGGGGCTGGGGTGGACGTAAAGATCGGCCAGGCGGCGGCTGATGAGGCCGACTTTGAGCCCCACGCTGCCGCTGACCCGCTCGGACGTAATGCGCAACGAGCGGCGCATCTGATCCACGATCTGCGGGCGATGACTGCGGCTGCTCACGACGACCATTTCCTTCAGGTCCGTGACATCGCTGACCGAAAGGGGAATTTCTTCATCGTTTTCATAGAGAAACGCGCCCACGCCCTTACCGCCTACGTAGAGAAGGCCGGGATCCGGCTGCATGATCACGCCCATAACCGGCTCTCCCTCAACAGCCAGGCCGATCATGATGGAAAATTCGCCGTTGCGCGCGATAAATTCCTTGGTGCCGTCCAGGGGATCCACAATCCAGACCCGCTCCTTTTCCAGACGGATCAGGTCGTCCTTGGACTCTTCAGAAAGGATGCCGTCATCAGGATAGGCCGCGCGAATGCGCGCGATGATGTGCTCATTCGCCGAGTGATCGGCTTCAGTAACCGGTTCGTTGGGCGACTTGTACTGCACCTCGGACGAGCCCACGTAGAAGGTCGAAACGATGGTCGCTGCCTCCCGAGCAACCGCCTTGGCAAATTCCAGCTCAGCGGTTAAATCAAGGGTTTTGGTCTTTTCTTCAGTCATCAGATTTCCCATAATCCAAACGTACAAATGGTAAAAAAAGAAAGCGTGAGAGGATGGCGGTGCGAAGCAATGATAAAGCCAGGTCGATTCAGAAACTCACAGCTAAAAACGGGAGCCATTGTAGCATAGCTCGAGCATGGGGCAAGAACGGCGAGGGGGATGATATAGCGAAGTGGATTTCAGCCCGACAGCTTTATGCGTGAGGCGGGGTTCAGTCTGTTACCGTAGCGCCCGCTCCGTCAGCGTAAGCTGTAAGCGCATCAAGCACAGGCGCATAACCGGGGTTCAGGCTGAGCGCATGTTGCCAGGCGGAAGTTGCGCCGGCAGCGTCGCCCTGGGCGGAGAGCGCCATGCCCAGCCAATAATGCAGCTCCTCAATGTCTGCGCCTGACCCAATGGTCGTACGCGCCAGTTCGGCCACATCAGCATAGCGCCCTTGCGCGTAATAGGCCTCCAGGGGACCAAACTGATACCAGAGCATGCGCCAGGGCAGCCCCAGGCTGCGGGCTTCATCAAAGGCCGTCGCCGCATCCCCGGACCGGCCCAGAGCCAGCAGGGCGTTGCCCGCGTTGAAGCGCGCAAAGGCATCGTTGGGCTGGGCCGCAGCTTCCATGCGGGCCGTCTCCAGCGCAGCTTGCCAACTTTCGGCCTCGGGAGCGGGCGGTCCGGCCATGGCTGTGAGGAGCGCTTCCCGCTCCGGCGGATAGATGAGCAGATAGGTGCGATTAAAGACCCGCCAATCGGCGTCAAAAGCTGCGTAAGGCAGACGAATGCCCTGATAGGGACCGTCAGGCGCAATCAGGTTCGCCGCATCGTAGGAATCGTAAGCGATCCAGTAGCCCGCTGCATCGTCATAGCCGGTCAGCAGGCGGTAATGACCCAACCCGTCACCGGGCTCCGCCTCGTGCCACGTCTCCACCAGGACGGGCGTGCCGTTGCTCAGCAGCAGGCGCAGCAGATCCGCAGTCCCATTGATCCGCACCTGGGCGCGATAGCCTTGCTCCCGGGCATAAGCGGCCAGCTCATGGGGCCCGACATTCTTGTCATCCTCATGGAGCCGCAAGACCGCGCCGATGGTCGCTTGATCCAGCGTACTGCCGTAGGCGCTAAGGAGCATGGAAAGCGTAGCCGGTCCGCAGTTATTCCACGTTTGCCAGGCATGGGTGATACCGCCCAACGCGATGCCCTTTCCGGCCGGAGCAAAGGCGGACGTCGCCGTTGGCGCCGGCGTGATTGTGGGTGTTGGAGTGGAGGCGGGTATAGGAGTGGACGTCGGCCCAGGCGTAGACGTGGGCGCCAAAGTGGAAGTCGGGGTAAATGTCGGCGGTAAGGAAGCGACATCCGCACCAGCGGGCGGCGCGGAGCGACGCATGGCCAAGCCGGCTGCCAAAACCAGGACGACAAGCGTAGCCGACGTGAGCGTCAAAGCAAGATATAAGGGCGTAACGGCACGAGGCGCAGACGAGTTCATCAGTACGCATAACGCGAAAATCCGCACAATGGTTCCCGCCTATTCGCCAATATCCTCGTTCCACAACTCAGGCCGCGCGGCGATGAATTCCTCCATCAACTGAACGCACTCAGGATCATCGAGGATGACCAGTTCCACGCCCTGGCTGCGCATGTACTCTTCCGGGCCCTGGAAGGTGCGGTTCTCACCGATGACAATCCGGGGAATTTTGTAGAGCAGGGCTGTGCCGCTGCACATGGAGCAGGGCGACAGGGTGGAATAGAGGACCGCACGCTGATACTCCCGCGCGGTGAGGCGGCCGGCGTTCTCCAGTGCGTCCATTTCAGCGTGGAGGATGGCGCTCCCCTTTTGCACGCGTTGGTTGTGCCCGCGCCCCGCAATCCTGCCGTCAATGACCAGCACCGAACCGATGGGAATCCCCCCTTCGGCTAACCCCTTCCGCGCTTCTTCAATTGCGGCCTGCATAAATTCATCACGCATGATTAGATCCTTTCCGGTAAGAAATGGTCGGGGAGAGCGCCAATCTCCAATCTCTTAATCGCCCAATCTCGAGATTGAGAGATTGGGCGATTAAGAGATTGAGAGATTTTTACTCACGATGATAGGGCTTTAAATACGCGCCGGGGTAGGCCACATTGCGTCCGGCCAGAGCCAGGGCCAGGATGGTAACCAGGTAGGGCAGGGCCAGGAAAAGTTCGTAGGGCAGCTCCAGGCCCAAAGTTTGCAGGCGCAGCTGCAGGGCGAAGACGCCGCCGAAAAGGAGCGCACCCCACATGCCCCGCACGGGATGCCAACGGGCAAAGATGACCAACGCAATGCAGACCCAGCCCCGCCCGGCTACAATGCCCGGCGTAAACGCGCCGAGCTGGGCCAGCGACAGAAACGCGCCGCCCACGGCCATGAGCGCGCCGCCCAGAACGAGCGAGGCATAGCGGGTGCGGGCCACGCTCACGCCCGACGCATCGGCGGCTTCGGGATTCTCGCCGACCGCGCGCAGGTTGAGGCCGAAGCGGGTGCGATAAATGAGCCACCAGCTGACGGGCACGACGACGAGAAAGGCAATGTACGTCAGCAGATATTGCTCCAACACGACGCCTGCAGGCGATGTCGCGCCCAACGGCGCGATCTGGGCGAAGGGCGTTACCTTGGGCAGCACGTCGCTTTCACCGAAGATGAGGCGGAAGCCGAAGAGCGCCAGCCCCGTGCACAGGAGAGTGATGCCCAGCCCCGAAACATGTTGGTTCACGCCCAACGTCACGGCGAAGAGCCCCATGAGCGCCCCCATGATCATCCCAGCGAGGATGGCTGCGGCCAGCCCCAGCCAGAGATAGCCGGCCACACCCGCATTGCTGAGCGCGGCGGCCGCGGCAAAGCCGGTAAACGCGCCCAGGAACATGGTCCCCTCGATCCCCAGGTTGAGGACGCCGCCCCGCTCGCTGATAATTTCGCCCATGGCGCCGTAAACCAAAGGCGTGGCTACGCGCAACGTTGCACTCAGCAAGCCTACGAGGAATGTCAGGGAGAAAATATCGCTCATGCGTCACCTTCCGCCGAACGGGAGGTCGCATGCAGCACGCGGATGCGATAGCGTTGAAGCAAAAGCGCAGCCAAAGTCGTGAGAAGCAACGTCGCCTGAATCACGTCGCCCAGATAAACGGGCACGCCCAGCACCCGGCTCACGGTTTGCGCACCTGTATCGATGAGCGCAAGGAAAAACGCTGCCAAGGCGATCCCCCCCGCGCTGAGCTGGCCCAGCGTGGCCACGATGATACCCGTATAGCCGTAGCCCGGCGAGATAGCATCAATGAGGTGATAGTGAATGCCGGCAATTTCGCTCACCCCCGCCAGCCCGGCAATGCCGCCGCTGACCAACGCACAGGTAAGCAGCGTGCGGGGAACGGGGATGCCGGCAAAATCGGCCGCGGTCGCGCTCAGTCCCACAGCCCGCATGCGCAGGCCAAATGCAGTCCAGCGCATGACAAACCAGAAGAGGATCAGCACCGCCAGCGCGACCAGAAAACCGAAGTGTAAACGCGAGCGGGGAACCAGCCGGGGAAAGATGGCCGTGGCCGCGATATCCGGCGACTGGGGCCATTGGGAGACGGGATTGCGCCACGGTCCGTTGAGCAGTGCGCTCACGCCGAAGATGGCCACGTAGTTGAGGAGCAGGGTCGTTACCACCTCATCGATGCCCAGACGCACCTTGAGCAGCGCCGGAACCAGCGCCCAGGCCATCCCCGCCACAAAGCCCGCCGCCAGCATGATGGGCAGGGCCAGCCAGGGCGTGACGCCATGCAGATGCAGGCCCGCAGCCGTCGCAGCCGTCGCACCGGCGTAGAGTTGCCCCTCCGCGCCGATGTTGAAATAGCCGCCGGCAAAGGCAAAAGCGACGGCCACGCCCGTCAGCGCCAGGGGCGTCATCTTGACCAGCACCTCCAGTGCGCTGGTCCGCCCGGAGAGGGGCTTGATCACAAAGTAGTAGCCCGCTTCCAGGGGATTGACGTTCACCAGGAGCGCCAAAATGCTGGTGAGCAGGAAAGTGGACAGAATCGCAATCGCCGGGATGAGCGTGCGCAGCCAAAGCGGCGACGGGCGATGCTCAATGCGGATCTGCATGGTCTATGCCTCCGCGCCCAGCGCAGCATGGGCCACGCCGGACATGAGCAGGCCCAGCCGCTCGGTCGTGGCTTCCGCACCCGTCAACTCGCCCATAATGCGCCCTTCGTAGATGACCGCAATGCGGTCCGACAACTCCATAATTTCATCCAAATCTTCGGAAATGAGGAGGATGGCCGCGCCCCGGCTGCGCTGCTCCACCAGCTTACGGCGCACGTATTCGGTCGCGCCGATGTCCAGTCCGCGCGTAGGCTGGGCCACGATGATGACCGCGGGCGCGCGTTCCAGCACGCGGGCCAAAATCACCTTTTGCATGTTGCCGCCTGACAGGGTGCGGATGCGATCGCCGGGCGCCGCCTTGATCTGATAGGCGTCAATCAGCGCGCGGGCATGGCTGCGAATGCGCTTGTGGTCCAGCATCCCGCCGCGCCTGAAATCATCCAGGTGCTCCAGAACCAGATTCTGCTCCACGCTGAGGTCGCCGACGACGCCGGCATGGCGGTCTTCGGGGATGCGGCCCACGCCCGCGGCCATGACCGCCCGCGCGTCGGCATGGGTAATCTCTTTTTCGCCTACGCGGACTGCGCCGCGGCCGGCTTCGCCCGTGCCGCTGAGGATATGGGCCAATTCGCTCTGGCCGTTGCCGGAAACGCCTGCCAGCCCCACGATTTCCCCCGCGCGCACGGTCAGATTGACGCCCTGAAGCGCGGGCACGCCCTTGGCGTCCGCGGCGTGGAGATCAGCAATCCGCAGCATGGGATCGCCCTCTTCCACAGCCGGCGGCTTGACCGCGGGCCGCGTCACCCGCCCCACCATCATCTGGGCCAGCGCGCGTTCATCCGTCCCTCTGGTCTCCACATTGCCCGCGACCCGGCCGTGGCGCAAGACGGTGATGCGATTGGTGATGGCCATCACCTCATGCAGCTTATGGCTGATAAAAATAACCGAGAGCCCCTGCTGTTGAAGCCGGCGCAATTCGGTAAAGAGCTGATGGGTCTCTTGCGGCGTCAGGACCGCGGTGGGTTCATCCAGAATAAGCACCCTGGCCTCCCGGTAGAGGGCCTTAAGAATCTCGACCCGCTGACGCTGGCCCACGGCCAGATCGCCTATCACAGCCCGGGGGTTGATCTCCAGACCGTAACGTCCGGCCGCGGCTTGCACCTGAGCATGGGCCGCATCCATGTCGATGCGAAAATTGGGCGTTCGGCCCAGGATGATATTCTCGGTCACCGTCAGCGGCGAAGCCAGCGCAAAGTGCTGGGTCACCATGCCGATGCCATGGGCGATGGCGTCCTTGGGCGAGCGGATCACCGCCGGGCGACCGTCAACCAGTATCTCGCCGCTGTCCGCGTGATAGAGACCATAGAGGATGCGCATGAGGGTGCTCTTGCCCGCGCCGTTCTCGCCCAGCAGCGCATGGACATCGCCCTTGCGCACGGCAAGGTCCACGTGATCGCCGGCCAGGGTGGGACCGAAACGCTTGACGATCCCGCGCATTTCGATGGCGTAGGGGTAAGATCGTGTTTCCATGTTGAGATTGGAGATTAGGAGATTGGGAGATTAAGAGATTGGCGCTCGTGGCAAGAACCAATCTCCTAATCTCCTCCTTTCAACCGCGTCACCCGCGGCTGATTGACCTTATTCCGCCGTCGAGGCGGGCGGTTGGGCTTCGTTCACGTCAACGCGGAAGAGACCGTCTACGATCTCCTGCTGCTTGGCTTCTACCGCGTCAATCAGCTCCTGGGAAATGCCGCCGGTGACGTCGCCGTTGATGGGGGCCAGGCTCGCGCCGCCCTTGGCCATCATGCTGAAGTCCTTAAGGTCCTGGGCGGTGTAGGCGCCGGCTCCCACCTGGTTGATGATGTAGTCTACAGTCGGCTCCATGTGCCAGACAGGACCGCTGACCACATACTCGGGCGCCAGTTCAGTCTGATCGCTCATGTTGCCGAAGGCGTAGAAGCCGTTCTCGGCCGCGGCTTCGATCACGCCGAAACGCTCGGCGAAGAGAACGTCCGCGCCCGCGTCAATCTGGGCCAGCGCGGCTTCCTTGGCCGCGGCAGGATCAAACCAACTGTTGATGAAGGAGGTCAGCACCACCACATCCGGGTTGACCGACTCGGCCCCGGCAATAAAGGCGTTGACGATGCGGTTGACCTCGGGTACGGGCAGACCGCCCACCACGCCCAATGTGTTGCTCTGGGTGAGACCGCCGGCCAGCATGCCGGAGAGGTAAGCCGGTTCATGGATCCAGTTGTCGAAGACGGAGAAGTTGGGCTCGACCGGACCGCCGCCGGAACCGAAGACAAAGGCAATATCAGGATAATCCTTGGCCACCCGACGTACGGCTTCCTCGTTGCCGAACGCATCGCCGAATATAACCGCGGGCTTGGTCTCCTCGGCTACCTCGCGCAGGATGCGCTCCATATCGCCCGAATAGCCGATATCGTCAGTGTAGGTATACTCGATGCGCCCCGCTTCCTGGGCCGCATTGAGCGCCGTATGGATGACGCCGTCCCACGGCTCTTCAATGGCCGTGGCGTATGCGCCGAAGACCACCGGGAGGCCGGCTTCCTCGGCTTCGCCCTGGGCCGGCGCTGCGACGGGTGCGGCGGCACAGGCCGCGGCCAGGACCCAAACGGCCAGCAACAGGAGCAGGCCTATAGACTTGCGCAACATGATTTCCTCCTTGGTGATGGGATAAACCGGTCAATCTGATTGGCGCATGTGGATACGAAGGACGCAGAGAACGGCGAGGGAATGCAGCTCTCGGGCGCGCTTCCGGCGATGCGTTGCGCGCATCGCTTTACAAGCGGAATGACGGACTCCGCGAGCGATAGTATCATAATTATGGTTGGGGGGAAAGCGGAGTTGCAGGGTTACGAGGTTGTGAGAGGAGGATACGCCATCACCCTATCCCGCCCCGCTTCGACTCGCGTCCAGGAAGCTTTCCCACAACCGGCGATGGGGCGCGGGCAGCTCGAAAAGCCGTTCAGGATGCCACTGAACGCCCATGACCCAGCGATGATTCGGGCTCTCGATTGCCTCAATGAGCCAGGCGTCAGGACGCGCCGCGCCCCCATTGACAAGACCCGGCGCCAGCGTTTCCCCGTCCACGCCCTGATGATGATAGGTATTGACGGACAGGGTCTCTACGCCGGCAATGGCGCGGATGCGGCTGCCCGGCCGGAGGACCACATCGTGGAAAAAGGGCGCTTCTTTGGGTGAGCGGTGGCCGCCGAAATCCTGGACCATCCCGCCGCCCGCGGCCACGTTCATGACCTGAAAGCCGCGACAGATGCCGAAGAGAGGCAAATCCAGCGCCAACGCACGCCGGGCCAGCCCCAGCTCCAACTCGTCGCGTTTGAGGTCGATGGCATCCGGATTGGCGCCGTTCAGCTCAGCCCCGAAATAGCGGGGATGAACGTCGCCGCCGCCGGCCAAAATCAGCCCGTCCAGGCGATCCAGCAGCGCGCCGTCCACGCGACCCTGGGCGTCGGGCGTAAACGCGGTCCCATCGGGCAAGACCGCAGGTCTATCCGGGGCGATGACCACCGGGGTCGCGCCCAGTTCCCGCAACGTGTTGAGGTAATGCACGGTATTTTCGGCGATCCACTCGGCGTCGCCGCGGCGGCTGGTTACGCCGATCACAGGTAATGAGGTCATGAGCGATTTCAATCGGGTGTACTGGCGCTCTGGGCCGGCCGGGCAAGCAAAATGGGCTGCGCAGCCGGCGTTGAGCATGAGGAGTTGAGGATAGCGTTCTTCATGCACGCGAGTATACGCCAGAACGCAAGCGGCGAAAAACGAGGCGAGCGTAAAAAATCTATGCGCGCCTGGGAGCGCCAAGCTCCAGCTTGGCACGCTTGCCGGACTGGAGTCCGGCGCTCCCAGGGGCGTCTGCAATGGATGTGGACCGAGATGGATCAATCTTTTGGGTGCGGTGGCCTCAGCGTGCCCCAGCGAAGTGAGGGAGCCGTCCACGCGGGGCACGGCAAGGCCCAGCCGGACTGCCTGGCGCGCACGTCCCCGGCACGGATTACGCGAACGTTTCCAACGAATTAATCGGTAATCCGTGCCGGGGACGTGGAGTTTGTGGTTGCGTGAATTATTGTTTAGCCTACCATGAAACAATACGCAATACGATGATTGACAGCTTCGTCACCCATGCTTTCCATTGTTTCTAAGGCTTGTTGGATTCTCTCGCCTGACGGCAGATGTCCTATTTCACAATCTCTTCTTCAACATGTACAGGAATCTTACCAGACGCTTTAAGCTCCTCGAACCGTCTAAGCTCTTCCAGCCATTCCTCATCGGGTTGCGGCATCAAAGATCTTACATCAATGGGAACAATCTCCACTTTGCCGTCCAGATCCTCAAGCTTAGTCAAATTGTCCAGAAATTTCATGTCCGGTTCGGATGAGGTTGAGAATGAGGCCGCTCCGGCCATCAACCCTGTCGCAGCGTCCAAGCCTAGAACCACTCCATCATATTTAGCCGTATTAAAAAAGGGCAAACTATCTCCAATATTGCCGCGTGTGACGCTAACCCAGATTAGTGAGTCAGCAGCGGCAAACTCGCCGGATGGCGAATAAGTGTCAGTGTGTACGCCGAGAAGCTCGTCGAAATCCTTGCGGAAAACAAGCCGCACATCCTGGACATCTGACTTACTGCGTTCGTTACTGAGAGCGGCCCTATCGATGGCTGCATCGCGTGACAATATTGCTCCTGACGTCGTATAGCCGCTTATCTGCGTGGGCCGGGTAAAGAAAAACAATCCACCAGCAACAGCAATCGCAATTAAAGAAATCAAACCCATTACTATTCGCCGCGTCTTCATCCCAAACATCTCCTTGTTATCAGGTCTCAGTAGGACTGAAATCGAGCATATCAACAGAGCTTTCGATGCGATTACAGATCGTATCACAAAGACTGCACGTCCAGAGTAATCGGATTTCTCTTGTTATAGCCACACAAAAGTAGGACTAATTGTTCCAGTTGTATTCAATTCCAGAAAGAAGAGGATGTCCTTGCGCGGGGCAAAAAAACACGAATGACGGTTCGGACCAAGAGTTATCCGCGAAGCAGCAGGACACGAATATGGACCATTTTCCCTTCCCACGAGAGGGTGTCAGACGTCAATGATGGGCTTGTAAGAAGCCGGCAGATGTGTAAAACGTTCGATGTCCAGAAAACGGGAAGATTAAGTTGGAAGTTCCTTCCTGATAATATTGTAAACCACTCGGCTCGACTTGGTACAAAAATACTCCAGTCTGGCGAACGTATACCAGAGATAGCGAAAGTAAACAATTTGCCTAACCGAATATTCAGGGATCCGGATTTTCGGCTGATGTCTGAATATTATTCCCCTATGCGCCTATAACAGATGAGACAACTTACACGAGGAAATCAGTGAGAATTCCAACCGACAAGGAGTCAAACGTGCAGGAAGAGCGCAAGCCCTGGCCAACGCTGCCTACCGTATCTACCGCTTTATTGAGCGCGCTTTCTTCATCCCACATCGCTAGCAGGCAGACGGGCGCGGGATGTGCCGGCCTAGCCTGGCCGAGCGCGGCTTACGAGAATCGCGCGTTTCGTAGCCCCGCTCCCCGTTTTGGGCAACCCCTTCCCATCCGCTAGAATGGCGTGACGGAACGACGCTGCACGCTATCTCTGACGACAATTCACCATGATTACCACGATTCTCTTCGATCTTGACGGCACACTGGTCCAGCACGACGATTCGCTCATTCCGGGCCTGTTGGCGGAATGAGGCTATACCCGGGACTATGCCGCGGTCAAGGAGGCCGTTGCTCTCTCGATTCACCATTTCTATAACCACATCCGCCAGGCCGAAGAGCAGGACTGGGTGGACGAGCTGTTCCGTGAGTTTTATCATCTGACGTTGAAAAATCTGGACATTCCCGATGCCGGGATGAGCCATGCCACGGCCATGCGCGATTTCTTCCATGCCGGCCCGCTTACGCCCCTGTTCGAGGATGTATCCCCGGTGCTGGAACGGTTGGACGAGAACGGCTATCGCATGGGCGTCATTACCCAGCGGGGACGCAAGGGTGTCAATTTACACCCTATTAGGCTCTCCCGCACTTTATGAGAAACGGGGAGAAATCAGGCCGGAGCAGGCGTTCCAAGAATCCGTTTGCGTAGCAGATCGAAATTTGCTCTGCCGTACATCTGACGTTTAACAAACTTTAGGCGATTGACTTGGCCTTCTACTTGTCCATTACTCCACACATATTCCAGAGATGCTCTGACTGCGGCATAGTCTCGTTGCAAGCTGTCGGAGAAGCGCTGGAATTCACCGACGGCAGAAGCTTTGGCCTAAGCAGCCAGGCATCGAATGCCTCCACTTGTCGATTACGGATCATCTCTCCAAAGTCCTGCGCCGGCTGATAGACTTCCTCAGCGCCTGCACAGATCGTGTGAATGGCCTGGCAGAGCAACTGCTGCTCCGCTTTCAATTCATCGGTAGGCGTTGTAAAGAGCCAAGCTGCACGACGCGAGGACGGCGTTGGGATCGAGAAAGTTGGTTTGCTCTTCTCAAAGGCGATGCGCCCGTTACCAGCTAAGCGGTTTGTCGCTCGCCAGACACTGGCATAACTACCTGTAAATCCCTGCTCCTGCAACTGTTTCCACAAGTTTTTTCGATTCTGCTCCCCATCCTGCCAGAGCTGGAGCAGAGTGGGTAAATAGGGCGTTACCGACGAAACAGACCCGAAACCTGGCTGACGCTCAGGGTATTCATCCAGCAACCAATATCGGCGAACCGTACCGCGGCTCATCTGCAACTGATTTGCTACGGCGCGCTGGCTCATCCCTTGGTCTTGGAGCACCTTCACGTCCGCAAAACGCAGTTCCGCGCTGGTTGGCGCTCTCGGTTCCTTTTTTGCCGTGGTTCCTGCAGGCTGCGCCTGATTTTTTGTGAGTGCAACTTCTTCAGGATCAGCCTTCGGCGCAGGTTCCGGAGTAAACCCTTCCGGCGATTCTGCCTCTGGTGTCAAATAACGGGCGATAGTG
>JAGRCP010000065.1 GCA_020433455.1 Caldilineaceae bacterium
CGATTTGAAATCGTCGAAACTCGAGCTCCAAGTTCATAAACGCCGTTAGCCGGCCGGATTGCTTGACTATAACCCGACCGACAAGGTAACATGCCCCTATACAAAATTGAGACAACGATGAAAGTTGCTATGTTCTCAGATATCGGACGTCGCCTTCTGGCAGGCCCCCTTCGCAAACTGACGCCCCTCCTTCAGGCAACGGGCATTTCACCCAACGGCCTGTCGGTAATCGGCTTTCTGCTTACGGCGCTGATCGCCTTGTTGCTGGCCCGAGGCTTTCTGGTTACGGGCGGCATTTTGCTCGTGTTTGCGGCCTTTTTTGACACGCTGGACGGGGCCCTGGCCCGGGCAACAAACCAAAGTACGCCCTTCGGCGCATTTCTGGACAGCACGCTGGACCGCTTCTCCGAGGGCGTTGTCTTTATTGCTCTGACTTATTACTATGCGAATTTAGGAGACCAGGCTCTTAACCTGACGCTCATCAGCGCGGCCCTGCTCGGCTCGCTCATGGTCAGTTATGCCCGGGCCCGGGCGGAAGCGCTGGGCTACAGCGGGAAGGTCGGCCTCCTCCAGCGGCCCGAACGAATCGCGGTTCTGGTCGTCGGTCTTATCGGCGGGTGGATGACCAGCGCATTGATCATTCTGGCGCTATTTGCCAACGTCACGGCAGTTCAACGCATTTTGGCCGTACGCCAGGAAGCAAGCCGGGCGCTCGCCGATACCGGAGTTGACCAATAAAGCCTGCATGCAGGCTCGGCTGCAGGCCGCAGCCGCATGCGTTCCAGTTATACATCCGGTTATATAACGCAAAACTCCGGGAACATTTCCCGGCGGATTTGCGTATTTTTAAGCAGTTCACAACATAAGCGACGCTTATGTTTGCTAACTTTTGACCATAACCCTCAGCACCCCTCAATTACACCAAATATTCCATTTCGCCGTAATTTTTTTAGCCCGGCGCCGTCAATATGCTTGAAAAGCTGTTCGCCTCCGTTCCTACACCACCGACACCGCCCCTGGCGGAGATGTCGGAAGAGCGCTTGCTGGAATTAGCAAGCCGCTATGATGAGGGCGCGCTGGGTGAACTCTATGATCGTTACGAAGCTAAAATTTACAGTTACATCTATCGACGCACCAGCTCTCCCGCTCTGGCAGAAGATTTGACGGCGCAGGTATTTCTTAAAATGTTGGAAGCCCTTAATCGCGATACGGGTTGGCACAGCTCATTTTCGGGCTGGCTCTATCGTATCGCCCACAACCTGGTGATTGACTATTACCGCAAGCGCGACCGGCGCCAACACGTGCCGCTGGAAAACGCCCCCAACCTGAAAGCGACAAAGAACGACCCTGTACAGGCTGCGGAACTAACGCTGGATTCAGAACGATTGCAAGCAGCTATCCGCCGCCTTACAGAGGATCAGGCGGCGGTAGTGAGCCTTCGTTTTCTGGAAGGATACAGCATCAGTGAAGTCGCCGAGATGCTGGATAAAACCGAGGGCGCGGTCAAGGCGCTTCAATACCGTGCAGTGGCGACGCTACGCGATTTGCTCGAGCGCGAAATGCGCCCTTAAAATAACGTGACAAACGTGACAGATATGCAATGATGGCGGATAAGCCGCAACATCCCGAACCGAATAATCGGACCCACCAGCTTTTTGACCAGGCGGTTGAACGCTTGCTGGCCAATGAGCCCTTCGATCTCATCGTGGAGCAGGCGCCTGATGACCTGCAATACGAGCTGGCGGAATACCTGGAAGTCGTCCAGCTTATGCAGCGAGTGAGCGAGGAGCCTGCTCCCGCTCCCGCCAATCGGGCGGCGAATAAGGCGTCCTTTCTGGCGCAGGCCCGCACGATGCGCGAGCAGCCGGTCGCAGCCGCGAACGGCGCCCCGGCCCCCGTAGCGCAGCAACCCAGGCCCGCAACGCCGCCCGCGCCCCCTGGCTTGCTGGAGCGAATTTTCGGGGGTCTGACCCTGCGTTCGCCCATGCCCAGCTTGGCCGCGATTGCCTTACTCATGGTGGTGCTGCTGGGCGTGACCACTTCGGTACGCGCCGCGGTGGAAGACGCCCTGCCCGGCGATCGCGTCTATGCCGTAAAAGAAGCCGTACGCCGCCACGAGCTGGCCCTGGCTCCGCCTTCAGAAACCCAGGCCCTTGCCGCGGCCCAGGACGAAGATCGGGCGAACGATATTCAGCAAGCCGCCCACAATGCCGATTTAGGCGCAACCTTCATCCAGGAAGTCAGCGAGATGACCTTCATCAGCGACTCGCCCGGCGTCTATCAATTCGGTTCGGCCTGGGTCTCCAAATCATATCAGCCCGACCCGAATATCGAAGCCTACGTAAAAACAACGGTTATCGGAGATCTGCAACCTGGCGCACGGGTTGAGGTAACCTATCGCATCATTCCCGCCCAGAGCGCAACCAGCGGCAAGCCGCTGGTCCAGGGCGTGGAACTGCGGGTTATCGCACCGCCGCCGGCACCCACGGCCACGCCGCGCCGGCGCGCAACTGCAACGCCCATGCCCGCGATCGTTCCGCCCGCGGCAACCCAACAGCTAAGCCGCGCAACGCCCATCACCGAAGTGGCGGAGCCTACGGCGACGGCCCCTTACCGGCCCACGCCGATCCCGGCCTGCGTGCCAAATCCGCCTCCGGGCTGGGTGGCGTACATAGTAACCCGTTATGATCGGCTCATAGACCTGGCCGGCGGCGATCCCATAGTCGCCGCCCAAATCATTCAGGTAAACTGCCTGCCGGAAGCCGGCATTATCGGCGGGATTACGCTTTATATTCCCGCCTATCCGGCCGCGCCCACGCCCGTCGCAACGCCGACCATTGTTCAACCGCCCGGCCCCCTGACGCCCATAGCGCAAACGCCCGCGGCAACGGCCACCATCCCGCCCGACATGACGCCCCTGGCCACCGCTACGCCGTCGCCCACTGACGACGGCGCCTCCGCGACCGCGACAAGCGAATCAACGGCCGGGCCGACCGATGAGCCCACGGCTGACGCCACCATGACGGCCGCGCCCACAGAGAAAGCTACAGAAGAAGTCATCGTCATCCCCGGCACGGGTACGCCCGGGGTTACGCCTGCCGTCACGGCCCAGGGGACGCCGCTGCCAGCGACTGTCGCAACCACAGAGGCAACCGTCACGCCCGCGCCCACCGCAGCGGGCACGACCGCGCCGACCGCAACTCCGGTTCAGGCATCGCCAACACCCGCCGACGCTACCGCCATACCGGTCACGCCGACGCTGACGATTGAGGCAGGCACGCCGACGCCGCAACCGACAAGCGCGCCGGCCGAAACCGTCACCCCCGCGCCTGCAGAGACGACGCTGCCCACGGCCACAAGTGAAGGGACGCCCGCGACAGCAGTCGCTCCTGGAGTAACGCCGACCGGCGTAGCGTCATCCACGGTTGCCGCAACCCAGCCCACGGCAACCGGACCGCCGCCAGCGGCGACCGTCACCAGCGCGCCTACAACCGGCGCCAGCCCGCCTGTATCCACGCAGCCGGCCCAAGTTGCTACGCCAACTTCGCCACCGGCTGCAACGTTGATTCCGTCTCCGACCGCGCCGACAGAACCAACCAGTCCACCCGCGCCTACAAACCCGCCCGCTACGGCTATCAATCCGCCCGTAGTTCAGCCCACGGTCACCCAGGCGCCGCCAACCAGCCCGCCTGCCGCTACAAACCCGCCGCCCGCTACACAACCTCCAGCTACCCAGGCGCCGCCTATCAATCCGCCCACGGCCCAGCCGACGGCCACCCAGACTCCGCCGCCTGGCGACGATGGCGGCAGCAGTCAGGCAACGCCTGTAACAGATCCGCCTCCGGACTCAAACGGATAAGCGGCAGAACGCAGATCAATGATGACTACTGCTGCCCCAATTTGGTAATCCGAACGACCTCAGCGTAGAATAGGCATCTGCCGTTTCGTAGGCAGCCATGTTCCCAAAGCCGTCGGCGTGTAGCGCCCTCCCTTTGGGTGCATATTTTTTATTGGTTTGCCCGGATTGATAATCGGCAGCAAACCGAGTGAGGAGAGCGCAAGGAGACGCTTCCGTGTTTGAAACACTGTCGGAAAAGCTGCAAAACGTCTTTGACAATCTGGCCCGCCAGGGCAAGCTGTCCGAAGCCGACGTCAACGCGGCCATGCGCGAAGTCCGCCTGGCGCTGCTGGAAGCCGACGTCAACTTTAAGGTAGTCAAGGATTTCGTGGCCCGGGTGAAGGAACGCGCCATCGGGGCCGAGGTCATGAACAGCCTGACGCCCGCTCAACAGGTCGTCAAAATCGTTAACGAAGAGCTGATTGAGACCCTGGGCGAAGCCGCGCCCCTCAACACATCCGGCGCGCCGCCCCATGTGATCATGCTGGTCGGGCTTCAGGGCGCGGGCAAGACGACCATGGCCGCCAAGCTGGCCTTGCGCATGCGCAAAGACGGCCAGCGTCCGCTCCTGGTGGCCGCCGATATCTACCGGCCTGCCGCCATCAAACAGCTCCAGATTCTGGGCGAGCAGATCGACGTACCCGTCCACAGCGAAGGAACGGAGACGCCCGCATCAACCATCGCCAAAAATTCGCTCAAGCTGGCCCGGGAAAAGGCTTACACCGCGGTGATTCTGGACACGGCCGGTCGCCTTCAGATCGACGACCAGATGATGCAGGAACTGGAACAGGTGCGCATGGTAAGCCGCCCGGCGGAAATCCTGCTGGTAGTTGACGCCATGACGGGCCAGGAAGCGGTAACGGTGGCCCAGGGCTTCAACGAGCGGGTGCCCATTACCGGCCTGGTCATGACCAAGATCGACGGTGACGCCCGGGGCGGAGCCGCCCTGAGCGTGCGCCAGGTTACCGGCGTGCCCATCAAGTTTCTGGGGACGGGCGAAAAACTCCCCGACATCGAGCCGTTCCAGCCGGATCGACTGGCAAGCCGCATCCTGGGCATGGGCGATGTCCTGACGCTCATTGAGCGCGCGCAGGAAAACATGGACATGGATGATGCCGCCAATCTGGAGAAGAAACTCCAGGAGGGCGACTTCAACTTCGAGGACTTTTTGGATCAACTCAAGCAGATCAAGCGCATGGGTCCCATCGGCGATATCCTCTCCATGATTCCAGGCGCGGGCAAGATGATGAAGGGCATGGACGCCAACATGGCAGAGGATAACCTCAAGCGTACAGAAGCCATCATCAACAGCATGACGTTGGAAGAACGCCGCCGCCCTGACGTCCTCAACGCCAGCCGCCGCCGGCGCATTGCAACGGGCAGCGGCACCAAGGTGGAGGACGTTAATGCGCTGGTGAAGCAGTTCCGCGATATGCAAAAGATGATGAAGCAGATGGGCATCATGGGCGGCGGACGCAAGGGCAAGCGCCGCGGTCGCCGAGGCAACATGGGCGGCCTTATGGATATGTTTGGATAAACAAAGTTTTATAAAAGCTAAGGAGAAAATTCACAATGGTTCGTATTCGCCTGCGCCGCATGGGCGCCAAAAAGAAGCCGTTTTACCGCGTCGTAGTCGCCGATCAGCGCTCGCCCCGGGACGGCCGCTTTATTGAGACCATCGGCACCTATAATCCTCTGACCCAGCCGGAGACGGTCGATCTCAAGCTGGATCGCGCGGCCCACTGGCTCAGCGTCGGCGCCCAGCCCACCGATGCCGTAGCTCGCCTGCTGCGGGACCGGAACCTGCTGGATGAAAGCGGCAAGCCCATCCCCCTGAGCGAGGAAATCATGGCGGCCGAAGAAGAGAAAAAAGGCATACTCGAAACGGCCGCCGAAGCCGTCGAGGAAGTCGTAGAGGAAATTGAAGAAGCCGTTGAAAACGTGGTAGAAGACATTGAAGAAGCGGTCAAAGAATTGGTCAGCGGTGAGAAAGACGCCTAATGGAGACCCAATTGGAAGATTTGGTCCAATTTATCGCCGAGCAGTTGGTGGAGGAGCCGGAGGAAGTCAGCGTCTACAGCAAGCAGACCCGGCGCACCACCATCCTCAAGTTGCGCACCGCGCCGGACGACACCGGCCGGGTCATCGGGCGTAATGGACGCGTCGCCAATGCCATGCGCTCTCTGCTCCAGGTAGCGGCGCGCAACAGCGACCACGCCGTTATTCTTGAGATCGACTGAGGAGAATCGCGCGCGGACTGGACGGATGATCAATCTCTTGGTCTCGCAATCTCTTTGTATGACTCTTTGGACGAATTAGAGATTGGGAGATTGTCATTCCGCATTCTGCGTCGATTTCATCAATTATGCCTTCTCCTTCATCAGACCGCGGCGTTACCCGTTACACCTACCGCAACCGCACAGTCGAAGTGCCGGACGGCTATCTGATCGTAGGCAAAATTGTCGCGCCCCATGGATTAGGCGGCGAGCTGCGTGTCGAACTGCATACTGATTTTCCCGAACGTTTTGAACCAGGCATGACTTTTTTTGTGGGGGAAGAGCCGGCCCCCATGGTTCTGGCGACGGCGCGTCCGCATAAAGGTCACTTGCTGATCCGCTTTGAGGACGTGTACAATCGGGATGCGGCCGAAGCACTGCGGCAGGCCTGGATCTTTGTGCCGGAAGACGAAGCCGTCGAACTAGAAGAAGACGCCTATTTTGTCCACGATCTGGTGGGACTGACAGTCGTTACCGACGGGGGCGAAACGCTGGGAGAGCTGCGCGACGTCCTCTTCACGGGCGCGAACGAGGTTTACATTCTTGAGCCGGCGCCCGGCGTCAACAATGGCAAGGAAATCCTCCTGCCGGCCATTGCCCAGGTCGTGCGGGCGATTGATCTGGAAGCGGGCGTCATCACCGTTACGCTCATGGACGGGCTGCTGGAGACCTGAACTGGTCGCACTACGCAAACGCTGGTTTCTTTCCAGTGTAGCTCATCTGTAAGAACCATGGTTTCGTAACGCCTTTAATTTAGCAATGGATCGCCAACCGTATCCCCCGGAGGTTGCGTCGATGGAAGAAAAAGCCTACTGGATCGCATTCAATCAGGTACGCGGGATCGGACCGGCCCGCGTGGCCGGCCTGCTGGAGCAGTTCGGAACGCTGGAAGCCGCCTGGCATGCGCCCCTGCGTCGGCTTCAGCAGAGCCGCCTGGACCGCCGTGCGCTGGAGAATCTTCTCATCGCGCGGCGAAAGTTTGATCTGGACAAGGAATGGGAGCGCGTCTCAGCCAGCCGCGCCACGCTGCTCACCTGGTTGGATGATGAGTATCCGGCCAGATTGCGGGCCATTGATTCGCCGCCGCCCGTGCTCTATCTGGACGGCGCCCTGATGCCTCAGGATGACTGGGCCGTGGGCATTGTGGGAACCCGACGGGCCAGCGTCTACGGCCGGGAGGTCGCTCGCCGACTGGCCGGCGAATTGGCCCGACAAGGCGTTACCGTGGCGAGCGGGCTGGCGCTGGGCGTTGACACGGTTGCGCACCAGGCAGCGTTGGAGGCCGGCGGGCGCACTATCGCCGTACTGGGCAGCGGCGTCGATTATATCTACCCTGCCCAGAACAAGCGCCTGGCCCAACAGATTCAGGAACAAGGCTGCATCATGAGTGAGTATGCGCTGGGCGTGCGGCCTGAGGCCAACAATTTCCCGCCCCGCAATCGCATCATCAGCGGCCTGAGTCGTGCGGTGGCGGTCATTGAGGCCGGCGAACAAAGCGGAGCGCTGATCACGGCCAAGTTTGCAGCGGAACAGGGACGCGACGTCTTCGCCGTTCCCGGCAACATTTTGCACCCCGGCAGTGCGGGCTGCAATCGGCTGATTCAAACCGGAGCCATCCCCCTCCTCTCTGTTGATGATGTGCTGGAACAGCTGGACATGGAGCGGATGCTGGAGCAGCGGACGGTCAAGCAGTACATACCCGATGATCCGCTGGAAGCCGCGCTGCTGGAACAGATCTCAGGCCAACCGCAACATATTGATGAACTTGTACGTCAACTCACGCTACCCGCTGCTCAAATCAGCAGCCTGTTGGCCATCATGGAACTCAAAGGACTCATTCGGCAGGTTAGCGCAATGCACTATGTCCGCGCATGAATGTGGACGAGCGTGACTGTCAACTACGGCTCTGATGAGCCGCCACAGAAAGGGACCGGAGAGAAACCAGATGAGCATTCCGCACCTTTACGCCGCGATTCTTGCCGGCGGTCGAGGCACGCGTTTATGGCCCCACAGCCGGGCTAATCACCCAAAACAATTCGCCGACATTACCGGCAGCGGTCGCACGCTGATCCAAGCGACCGCCGATCGATTGGACGGCCTGGTCACCGACGATGCACTCTATGTCATCACCGGAGCTGACTATGCCGAGCTGACGGCCCAACAGCTGCCACAGATGCCGCCCGCCAACATTCTGGCGGAGCCCAGCGGCCGCAATACCGCCCCGGCCATCGGCCTGGCCTGCATTCAGCTCCAGCAACGCGACCCCGATGCGATTATTGCCGTGTTTTCCGCCGATCACGCCATCCCCCAAACCGCCGTATTTCAGACTGCCGTCACCCAGAGCGTAGAAGCCGCGCGCGCCGGCTACCTGACCATCTTGGGCATCGAGCCCACTGAACCCCACACGGGCTATGGCTACATCAAACGCAATGAGTTGATTCGGGCGGGGGCAGGGGAAACGCCGGACATCTTCACCGTCGAGCGCTTTTTAGAGAAGCCCGCCCGCAGCAAGGCGGAGGCGCTTTTGGAAGAAGGCGGCTACTATTGGAACGGCGGCATCTTCATTAGCCGCGTCGACGTGATGCTGAATGAGATGGCGCGTCAAATGCCGGACATGCACGCTACGCTTCAGACCATCGGCGCTGCCGCGGACGGACCAAACGCGCAAGTCGTCCTGGAAGAAGAATGGCAAAAAATGCCCAACACCAGCATCGATTACGGTATTCTGGAACATGCCGAGAAGGTTGCAGTTGTACCCTTAAACGCCGGTTGGAGCGACGTGGGCAGTTGGGATGCGCTGGGGAGACTGCTAACGGGGGATCAGGACGGCAATGTTATTATCAACAGCGATCTCACCGCTATCGAAAGTCACAACAACATCATCTACGGCAATCGACGCAAGATCGCAACCATAGGCGTGGATGACATGGTCATCGTGGATACCGGCGACGCACTTCTGATCGGCCGCCGCAATCAGATGCAGAAGGTCAAAGATGTGGTGGACGCCTTAAAAAATAACGCCCGGTCCGATCTGCTTTAACGCAAACAGCTCAGCGCCACCCGGAGGAGAGCCTGATGACACCGCAGCAATCCGATCCTGACTCATCAAACCGCATCAACCAGTATGTATCCGACATTCGTACCCGCTTGCCCGCTACCGAAGAACAGCGTCACGCCATGCGCAACGGCCTGATAATCGGCGGGCTGATAGGCCTGCTGGTGGGGTGGTTCGTTCTGGGCTGGTTTCTCTTTCCCGTTCGTCTGGTGGTCAACGCCGATCAACTCACCGAAAAAGGCCAGGCTGATTACATCTCGGCGGTGGCGGACGCCTATGCCGCGCGCCAGGATGATGAGGCCTTGCGGCTGGCGGCCTACCGGCTGCGCACCTACATCGGGAATGAGGAGCTAAACGAGGCGTTAAGCCAGACCGTCAGCTATTTCAACGCAAACGCCATGCCGGACACAGGCATTTTCGAAACGCCGGTTGATTTCAACAGCAGGGTGCGCGTCAACAATATCTACGGTCTGGCCGCTGATCTGAGCAGCGCCTATAACCTGCCCATTAATGACTTCCTCGTCGAAACGGGCATGGCAGCGGATGATGCAAGCGCAACCGCCGCCCAGACCGACGCGGCGACAGCCCAAAATCAGACGCAAACCGAAACGGGCGCGGTCGGCTCGTCGAGCGCCCGTTCACCGCGTGCATTTTGGACTCGCCTGGTGCAACTACTGGTGGCCATCCTGCTGATCTTTGGCGGTCTGTGGCTCATTCGGTGGCTTCGCCGGCGGATGGACGCATCCCGCGCCGACGGGGTTCAGGACAGCTGGTCCAGCGTGGAAGAATTCCCGCACGACAGGCGCGACGTCATCATGCCCGGTGAGCGTCAGGCGTCGTCCGCCCAGGCGTACCAAGGCCGCGAAGACAGAAATCAGGCCGCATATGATGACCGCTACACGGCTTCATACGATGATCGGGAATACGAAGCTCGGGAGGCGGATGTTGTAATCGGCGATGAGTTTGATGAGCACGGCGAGCCGCCTTCCACACTGAGAGCAAGCGTCGATCCGCGTGAATACGCCGATTATTCCTTCAGCGATGAGGATGCAGGGGAAGAGTACGATGTGGTAGACGGCGAGTATCGCCCTGTCCAGGCGAGCAGGGAGCATTATGCTGCGGATGATGAACCGGCCTGGCCGGACGATATCGACCAGATTGACGAAGTTGACGAGATAGCCGAAGTTGCGGTGGAGACAAAGCGAGCGGCTTCTCCCCTCCCGACCCGGCAAACGCGGCGGGAAGAGGCCGCGACGCGCGGCGATTACACCTTCCACTATCCCGCCGGCGTGGAAGAATACGAATACGATGAGTCATACACGATAAGCGATCATGAGGGAAGGGTCATCGGCTCATGCGGTATGGGCGTCAACCTCCAAAACGGCTCGCTCAAAAGCGATCCCAGCCGCGTGATTGCCCTGGACTCATGGATGTTCGACAAGGTTGATACCAGCCGCCCCGACGACTACCGGCGCACGCTAATCAGCGAGTATGTGGTCAATCAGGGCTTGGAAAAAGAGTTTAATGAAGAGTCGGGCAAATTCGGCGCGCCCATCGTGGCCCAACCCGGCATAGAGTATCGGCTGGAAGGCAAGAATCTTATCATGCTCTGCAAGATTCTGGACGTGACGTACGACAAGGACGGGCTCTTCAAGCAGGTAAAAGTAAACGCGCGCATCATCCAAAAAGACTAATCCCTCAGACCCGCTCTTCGTAATCAAATAAACGCTTGTGTTCCAGAATGGCGTAGCGATCGGTCATGCCGGCCAGGTAATCGCAAACGGTGCGATGCAGGCCGTCCGGGCGCTGGGCCGCCTTTTCCGTCACCTCCGGGGGAAGCTGCTCGGGCAGTGCAATATACGCATGGAAAAGATCCTGGAGCAATCGCTCAGCCTTGGCCGCCATGCGCACAACGCGATAATGGCGATAGAAATTAGCGAAGAGAAAGGCTTTTAACTCACGATTGGCCACAGCCAGATCAGGAGAATACGTGGCCACATTCTCGGGCTGGGCGCGCAGATCGGCCAGTGACGCAATTCCGGCATCGTCAATACGCTGTTGCGTTGCGCCGAGAACATTGGAAACCTGAATTCCTACCAGGCGACGAATAAAGCGATGGCGCGCCAGATCGACGTGGAGGTCCAAAGGCGGATCGTCATCAAAGGTCGCCATAACGCGTTGGGCGATTTCCAACTGCAAAACTGCGTTCGGGTCCAGAATCCCGGCCCGCAGTCCGTCATCCAGGTCGCTGGTGTTATAAGCGATTTCATCAGCCAGATTGCTGATCTGGCACTCCAATGTTCCCCGCTCCTCCGGTGAAAAATCCCGGGCGTCCACAACATCATAGTCGGTATCGTGCTTGACCACGCCTTCCAGCACTTCATAAGTCAAATTGAGGCCGGGGAATTCCGGATAACGATTCTCCAGCTTGGTCAGGATGCGAAATGTTTGCTTCTGGTGATCATAGCCGCCATATTCAGCCATCAGGTCATTGAGCGTCTCCTCGCCCACATGGCCAAAAGGGGGATGCCCCAAATCGTGGGCAAGACAGATGGCCTCCGTCAGGTCCTCATTGCAGCAAAGGGTGCGGGCCAGCGTACGGCCAATCTGAGCGACTTCGATACTGTGGGTCAATCGATTGCGGTAGTGATCGCCCTCCGAATAGACAAAGACCTGCGTCTTATAATCCAGGCGACGAAAAGCCGTCGTATGGATAATGCGATCCCGGTCGCGCTGATAGGACGTGCGATAGGGATGCTCGTCCTCAGGTACGGCGCGGCCGCGACTGTCCTGACTGTGCATGGCGTACGGCGCCAGCATCTGATTTTCACGCTCCTCCTGCATCTCTCTTGTCAACATGGCGATTTCTCCCGTGAATCAGGCGGCATAGAAGAAGCGTAATCGTAGCACAAGATAGCATGAACGGATAACCTCCGGGTCTGGACGGTTGAAGCTGCTGCCCAACAGCAAAAAGCGGCCTCAAGCGTTGGGCTTTAACGGCGGGGGCAATTTGCAGAACAAAAAAAGCGGCGGGCAAATGCCCGCCGCCTGTCTGTTTAAGCAGTTTGGCTAGCTTGCGCTGCCGTCCAGCGTCCGTGCGATGATTTCATCCTGAATGGCACGCACTTCATTACGCCGCGCGCGCTTAGTGCGCTTGCGCGTCATGCCATCCACATCACCTTCTTCATCAGCCATAGCCTTGCGGAAAGCCAATTCCATGGGCGACAAAACTTCCACGTCGGCAAAGGCGTCTTCCAGCTCATCCTCAGGGATTTCCGGCTCCTCCTGGACAGGCTGAGCGGCTTCCGGCTCAGGGCGCAAGCCCTTGATGCTCACATCAATCCGGCCCCGGCGGCGACTCACTTCAATGATGCGCACTTCAAGCTCTTCGCCTTCGCTCACCACATCCTGAGGCTTATTGACGTAGCCTTCGGCCATCTCGCGCACGTGCAGCAGGGCATCGCGCCCCACGCCAATGTCTACAAACGCGCCGTAGGGAACGATACGCGTCACCTTGCCGGGCAGTACGTCGCCCTTTTTCAAATCACGGATCGTCTTGGTGTCTGGCGAAACCAGGGTCAGGCTGATCCGGTTGCGCTTCCGGTCCAGCTTCTTGATCCAGACGGTGACCTTTTGCCCCTTCTGGAGCACGTCGGTAACCTTGTCTACCCGGCGCACGTCCAGTTCGGAGATGTGGACCAAGCCGTCGCGACCGACGCCGATATCAATAAATGCGCCGAAATCCGTAGTACGCTTGACCACGCCTTCGACTTCCTGACCGACGGCCAACCTTACCACCTTGGTCTGGGCGTCATCGTCTTCAGCAGGCTTGTGCGGCTTCTTCTCATCGGCCGTTGCTGCGCTATCCGCCTTGGCCGCGGCAGGCGCCGCAGCGGGCTCGGCCTCTTCAGCCTCAGCCGCTTCCTGGGCGACCGGCTCCTGAACCGCGGGCGCTTCCGCCACAGGTTCGGGAGCAACGGGCGCGGCAGGCTCCTCGGCAGCCGGACTCCCCTGCACCGGCGCGTCATCATCACCGGCCTCTTCAACCGCCGGGACTTCAACCGCTTCAGCCACGACGTCTGCGGCAACAGCGCCATCGTCCGCGGCCCTGGTAGCCTCAGCAACCTCGGTGACTTCCGCTTCCCCAGTCGTTGCACCACCGACTTCAGCTACCGGGTCGGAGAGGGGTTCGGCCGCGGTATCGGCCTGAGCGCCGCCGTGTTTGACCATGTCATCAATTTTTTCAGCGGCTTCATGCACCACTTCAGCGGCCGCAGCCCCAATTTCTTTTGTAATCTCTTCAACCGTTTCAACAGCAGAAGCAGCAGCATCCGCAATGTCGTGCGCGGCGTGTTGCACCATCTCTTCCACGGCTTCTACAGCGTCTGTGGCGTTCTTATTATTTTCGCTCATAATCCCCTCCCGGACGACAGCAGGCGAACCGCAAACGGCCAAACCTGCTGTGAAACCTCTCGAATTTTTAACCAAAAGGCATTATAACCTCGGCTCCATGGAATGCCAAAGATTTCCCCTTGTGAAAGCATTTACACAGGCAAAAACGGAAATTTTTTTCATTGAGCTTTTTCTCCTATCCGACCTATAATTCACGTTGATCCATCAACCGTACATCAACCCAAGGACAGCAAGTATTATGTCAAATAAGATCAGATCTGAAATGGATGAATTGCGCCGCCGTTTGCAGATAGTGAACGATCTGAACGGAGCCGGCGCGGTCCTCTACTGGGATCAGGCCACCTACATGCCGTCAGGCGGAACCGCCGCGCGGGGGCGACGCATGGCGACGCTGACCCGTCTCGCCCATGAGCGCTTCACGGATCCGGGCGTGGGCAAGCTGCTCGACGCCCTGCAACCCTATGCCGAAAGCCTGCCCGCAGACAGTGATGATGCTGCGCTCTGGCGCGTGACCCGCCGCCAATACGACCGCGCAACCCGGGTTCCGGCTGACTTCATGGCCGAGATCACGGCCCACGCCAGCGAAAGCTACGACGTCTGGACCCACGCGCGCCCGGCCAACGATTTCGCGGCCGTCAGGCCGTTCCTGGAGAAGACGGTAGCCCTAAGCCGCGGCTATGCAGATTTCTTCCCCGAGATCGATCATCCGGCCGACGCCCACATTGCCGAAGCGGATTACGGGATGACGGTAGCCCAAATCCGCCCCCTGTTTGCCGAGCTACAGGACGCGCTCACCGCCATGACCGACGTCATCAGTCGCCGGGAGCCCGTGGACGATGCCATGCTCCGCCAAGCCTACCCCATTGACGCGCAGCAGGCATTCGGCGAAAAAGTCATCCGGGCTTACGGGTATGACTTTAAGCGGGGCCGCCAGGATCTGTCGCCCCACCCATTCTCTATTGCGCTGGCAATCGACGATGTGCGCATCACCACGCGCTTCAAAGAGCGCGACTTCAACGAAGGACTCTTCAGCACCCTGCACGAATCAGGCCACGCCATGTACGAACAGGGAATCGACCCGGCATTGGCGGGCACGCCGCTGGCCGACGGCACTTCGGCCGGCGTGCATGAAAGCCAATCCCGCCTATGGGAAAACATGGTGGGACGCAGTCGGGGCTTCTGGCGCTATTACTACCCGCGCCTCCAGGCCGCCTTCCCGGATCAGTTGGGCCGCGTTGAGGAAGAGGCATTCTATCGGGCCATCAACAAAGTGATGCGCTCTCTCATCCGCACCGACGCCGACGAGGTAACCTACAACCTGCACGTCATCATTCGCTTCGGCCTGGCGATGGATGTGCTGGAAGGCACGGTCAGCGTGGCCGATCTGCCCGCGGTCTGGCACGCGCGCTATGAAGAGGCTCTGGGCGTACGCGCGCCGGACGACCGGGACGGCGTGCTCCAGGACGTGCATTGGTATGGAGGACTCATGGGCGGCAGCTTCCAGGGCTACACCCTGGGCAACATCATGGGGGCCCAATTCTTTGCCGCGGCGGTTGCCCAGCAGCCCGCCATTCCCGAGGAGATCGCGCGCGGCGAATTCGGTCCGCTGCATGAATGGCTGCGCGCCAATATCTATCGTCACGGCAGCAAATTTACCGCGGACGAACTGCTGGAGCGGGCGACGGGCGGCCCGCTCCAGTTGGGGCCCTACCTGGAGTACCTCAGAAAAAAATTCGGGGAGATTTACGGGGAGCTATAGCAGAGCGCAAATCCGTGGGAAGATGCACGATGAAGGGGCGTTGGGCTATACGTTAAAGCGAATGGACATGATGTCGCCGTCATCCGTCACATAGCCCTTGCCCTCCAGGCGCAGCTTGCCCAGCTTGCGGGCTTCGGCCATGCCGCCCGCGTCCATGAGGTCCCCGTAGCTGATGACCTCGGCCCGGATAAAGCCCTTCTGCAAGTCACTATGGATGACGCCGGCCGCTTCGGGCGCGGTAGCGCCGCGGCTCACGGTCCAGGCGCGCACTTCATCTTCGCCCACGGTAAAGAAGCTCTGCTGGTTGAGCATGGCGTACGAGCGGCGGATCGCACGGTGGAGGCCCGGCTCATCAATGCCGAAGTCGGCCAAAAATTCGGTCGCTTCATCCGGATCCATCTGGGCCAGTTCGGCCTCCAAACGGCCGCGCAGGGCAATTGTACGCGCGTCCAACAAAGGGGCCACAGCGCGCTCGTCATCATCATCGCCCTGGTTGATAATGATGAGCAGGGGCTTGAGGGACATCAGGCCGAAGCCGCCCAGGGATTTGCGCTCAGCTTCGCTCAACTCGATATCGCGCAGGGGCGTCTCATCCTCCAACGCGGCCATGAGGCGCTGCAGCAGCTCTTCCTCTGCGGCCATGACCTTGCGCTCTTCGGGCGTCCCCCGATTCTTCATGGAAGCCAGGCGCTCCAACCGGCGGTCAATGACGGCCATGTCCGAAAGCAGGAGTTCGCCTTCCATCACGGTGATATCCCGGGCGGGATCGACGGAATCGTCGGGGTGGGGCACATTTTCGTCCTCAAACGCGCGCACCACCAACATGAGGGCTTCATTGGCCGCGATAGCGTTGAGGAGCGGTCCGGCCAGGCCGGCTTTGGCCGCGCCCTTGCCAAAGCCGGCAATATCGTTGAACGTTACCTGGGCATAGGTCGTCTTCTTGGGATTGAACAACGCGGACAGCGCATCCACCCGGGGATCCGGCACGGCCACCACCGCCGTATGCACCTCTACCTGACCGCTGGAAAAAGCCTCCGTCGCGGTATCGCTGCCGGTTAATGCGTTAAAAATTGTGGTCTTCCCGCTGTTGGGCAGACCGATAATGCCGATTTCCATATACAGTATCCTTGAAGTCAGAAAAAGAAATCAGGAAGGAGAAATGAGAAACAGCGTACGGTGAGTCAGAACCAATTTCTCTTTTCTTCTTCCTCTTTATTACTTTTTGGGCGGAATCATCTCCGCGCTCGGCAATCCGCCGCCGATGAGCAAACCCGCGCCCCCGCCGTAGAGGAGCCCCGCGCCCGCAGCCAGCCCAACCAGCGGCGCAAAGTGACTGCCCGGCGCAACGACTGCAGCGTAGATTCCGCCGGCAATCAGCCCGGAAAGGCCCATAAGCAATGCGCCCCGCCGTGCGCCGCCCCAATAGGCGGCCAGTGCACCGCCGGGAATCCACAAGAGCGACAGCGGCAGCCCCATGCGCGCCACATTCAGGTAGAACATCCGGGGCAGGTTAGGCATAATCTGATCGGCAAGCCAGGGAAAGATGACCATGCCAAAGCTGAAGCCGCCCATGAGTCCGATAACCGCGCCAAAAACGATGAAGGGCAGTCGATTCATCCTTACGCTCCTCTGAGCATGACGTGCGTAACATCCGTGATTGCGTGATTCGCCGGCAGATTTTACCATAGGCGAGGCCGCCGGGAGACATTCGGAAGACAGCAGCAATCGCTGAGGCGTTTTTTAGCGGTTGGCGGAGCAATCGACCGGTCCCGGCGCGGCCGACCGATCACGAAAACCTCAAAACACACAAACACACAAACAATCATGGGCGCTATGAATTTTAACCGTTAATTTCACAAATTTCTCCAAATTGACTATTGACACGCCCCGCGTGTATGTGCTATTCTGGCTTCGTTTGAAAGTAAATTGAAGCCGTTGCGAAATCGATTAACAACTTAACGGCAGCCTTTTACCATTTATTTTTTACACTTTTAGCCGTACAGGAAAGGGCGCACAATGAAGATGATTCCTGTTATGCCCGTAATCCGTACCTCTAAGGGCGGATTCGCAGCTTATCAAGGGAGTAGTGCGCCTGCTGTCGATTAGACAATCCAGCAGATAGACGATTACGGTCGCAGCGCACTACAAACGGCGTCTGCGGCTTTTTTGATTGGAAAAGCGCGACAAGGAGGAATCTCTTTGCCGCGCTGCCAAAGAAAAACGTGGACGCCGGAAGATAAAGTCCGGTGGTCACGTTTTTTTTATTGAAAATTCCTGAGGTCCCAACATGGCAGTTATGGCAGTAAACCAACATCAACAACATGAAAAACAGATCAAGCAGGCAGCGCAGCATAACCGCCTGCAAGGGCTGTGGCGGCTCATGGGCGGCTTTCGGGGCGAGTATGCAGGCGCGGTAGCAAGCCTGGCGCTGGCAACCGGCGCCCGCACGCTCACCTTCCTGCTGCTGGCCTGGTTTATCGATACGTACCTGGTCGCGGATGAGAAGCCCATTGCGTTGTACCTTATTGCGCTGGGCTTTGTCGGTCTGGCCGTAATCCAGGGCGTTTTTACGTTCTACAGCGGCAAGCTGGCCGCAAGCACATCGGAAGGCATCGTCCAGCGGCTGCGCAACTATATGCTCAACCACATCCAGCGCCTGACCTTCGCCTATCACGATACTACCTCTACCGGCGAGTTGATCCAGCGGGCCACATCGGATATCGACGCCATCCGCCGCTTCTTTGCCGAACAGGCGATTGAGACGGGCCGCATCATCATGCTCTTCGTGGTTAATCTGGCTGCGATCATGCTCATCGACGTGCAGCTTGCCCTCATCTCGGTGGCCGTGATTCCGGTGGTGCTGGTCCTGTCCTTCTTCTTCTTTCGCAAAGTGTCAGACGTTTATGAACGGTATCAGGAGCAGGAAGCGATTCTCTCCAGCGCGCTGCAGGAAAATCTGAGCGGCGTGCGGGTGGTCAAGGCCTTCGCGCGCCAGCCCTATGAAGAAGAGCGATTCGGGGAAATAAACGGCGAAATGTATCGCCGGGGAAAGCGGCTGCTGCTCATGCACTCCCTCTACTGGCCCTTCTCCGACATTCTCTGCGGCTTTCAGATGCTTGCCGGGTTCACCGTGGGTGCGCTCATGGCTATCAACGGGCGCATCACCGTGGGCGAGTATCTTGCCTATGCGGGCATGATCATCTGGATCATCTGGCCCATTCGCAACCTGGGCCGGATGATCATCCAGATGTCCACCGGCATGGTCTCCTTCGGCCGTGTCGCCCAGGTAGTACGGGAAGAGCGGGAGGATCTGGAAACGGGCGATACCGTCCTGCCGGCCCGCGTGAAGGGCAAGATCGAATACCGGGATGCGGGCTTCACCTATACCGGTACAGAGCAACCGGTGTTGACGGATATCAGCTTCACCGCCCGGCCGGGTCAACGCATCGCCCTGCTGGGCGCGACGGGCGCGGGCAAAACGTCGCTCATTAACCTGCTGCCGCGCTTCTACAACTACACCAGCGGCGAGATTCTGCTGGACGACGTGCCGCTGACAAGCTACTCGCGCAGCACGCTGCGCCACCTCATCGGCATTGTGGAGCAGGAGCCGTTCCTCTTCTCGCGCACGGTGCGGGACAACATCACCTACGGCGTAGGACGCACCGTGTCGCAAGCTGAAGTGGAGGAAGCGGCCCGCTTCGCCGCCATCCACGAGGTCATCGTCAACAAGTTCCCGGACGGCTATGACACGCTGGTAGGCGAGCGGGGCACAACCCTATCGGGCGGTCAGAAGCAGCGGGTGGCCATCGCCCGGACGTTGCTCAAGGATCCCCGCATCCTCATCCTGGACGATTCTACATCGGCTGTGGATACGGAGACCGAGGCGCTCATCCGCACCGCGCTGGAAGCGCTCATGGCGGGACGAACCACCTTTATCATCGCCCACCGCATCCAGAGCCTCATGAGTGCAGACCTGATCCTGGTCATGAAGGAGGGGCGCATCGTGCAACGGGGAACCCATGCCGAACTGGTGAACCAGCCGGGCATGTATCGGAATATCTACGCAGCGCAAACGCGCATGGAAACCGAACTCGAGGAGGAACTAACTCGTGTCCGAACAGTATGAACAATTTGAGGAAGAGGAATTCGAGACCCAATTCAACGGCGCAACCATCAGGCGGATTGTCGGCCAGCTCAAGCCCTATTGGGTTCAGACGCTGATCTTTTTGACGCTGGTGGCCGTCGTCTCGTTTCTCGATTCTTACTTCACCTTTCTCAGCAAGCGCATTATCGACGAGGGCATCGTCGCCGGAAACGTGACGGCCCTGCGCAGCATCGTGATTCAGTACGGCGCGCTCATCGTGATCCAGGCCGCGGCGGTCTTCGGCTTTATCTATCTGACCGGCATTCTGGGCCATAAAGTGCGCTATGATCTGCGCAAGGCCATGTTCAACAAGCTCCAGCAGCTTTCTCTGGGTTATTACAACCGCACGCCTGTGGGCTGGATTATCTCGCGCGTCACGTCTGATACGGACCGGGTCGCTGAACTGGTTACCTGGGGCATGCTCGATGTGACCTGGGGCATCTTCAATATCGGCACCGCGCTGATCTTCATGTGGATGATCAGCCCCCAGCTCACCATAATCGTCGCCGTCATCCTGCCGATCATCGTGGCGGTGGCGCTGGAATTCAAGAAGCGCATCATCATTCAGTATCGCAATGTGCGCCGCATCAACTCCCAGATTACCGGTCACTACAACGAGACCATTACCGGCGTACGGGTCATCAAGGCCCTGCGGCGGGAAGAAGCAAATCTGGACGAATTTGAAACGCTCTCGGGCGACATGTATGCTGCCGGTTATCGCGCGGCGTGGCTTTCCGCACTCTTCCTGCCGACGGTCCAGATTCTGGCCGCCCTGGCAGTGGGCGCGGTCATCTGGTACGGCGGCCTGCGTGCACAGGTAGGCGGCATCACCATCGGCGGCATTCAGGCCTTTATCTCCTATATCACCTTCATGCTCTGGCCCATCCAGGAGGTAGCGCGGGTCTATGCCGGCATGCAGCAGGCGATTGCATCCGGTGAGCGCATCTATTCGCTCCTGGACTCGGAGCCGGAAATTGTGGATAAGCCCGACGCTTATGCGCCCGAGCATATGCGGGGAGATCTGGTTTTCGACCACGTGGACTTCTTCTACGAGGAAGGCAAACCGGTGCTAAGCGACTTTAACCTCAACGTGGCGGAAGGCGAGACCATCGCGCTGGTGGGGCCCACGGGCGGCGGCAAGTCCACCATCGTCAACCTCATCGCCCGCTTCTATGAGCCCAAGCGCGGCCGCATCACCATCGGCGGCGAGGATTACACCCGCTTTACCCAGCGCGCTATCCAGTCGCGGATCGGCATGGTGCTCCAGACGCCCCATCTCTTCTCGGGCACGATCCGGGAGAACCTGCGCTACGGTCGGCTGGATGCCACGGATCAGGCCATGGAGGAGGCGGCCAAGCTGGTGGGCGCGCACGACTTCATTAAGCGCCTGCCAAACGGCTATGATGAAGAGGTGGGCGAAGGCGGCAATCTGCTCTCCGTAGGGCAAAAGCAGCTCATCAGCCTGGCCCGGGCCGTGCTGGCCCAGCCCGACATCTTCATTATGGACGAGGCGACCAGCTCAGTGGATACGCTCACGGAGGCCCTCATCCAGCAGGGCATGGAAACGCTCATGCAAGGGCGAACAAGCTTTGTCATCGCGCATCGGCTAAGCACCATCCGCAATGCGGACCGCATCCTGGTGATCGAAGACGGGCGCATTGCCGAGATCGGCAATCACCAGGAACTGCTGACGCTGGGCGGCCATTACTATCGCCTCTACACCCAGCAGTTCAAGCGTGAAGCGGCCGACAAGCTGGACATCGCTGATCGCCGCGGCGCGGAATCCCGGAACGGGCAAGAGAAGGATATCTTGCCGCCTCCCGAAAGCGATTCCCACGAGTTGGAATACGAGCAGACGGCCCATCGTCGTTTGGCCGAAACGGAGTATGGAGACTAACGCATCCCGGCAGGAATCTGCATGCAGCGCCTAGCGGAGGCGGAGCCGTGAGATTTCCGCGTAGGATTTCCATGTAGGATTTCTGCCGGGGTGTTCACCCGGAACTGTATCAGCATTGCTGTTATGTTTACTTACATAGTTGATTATGTTTACATATTCGACTATCATAGCGCACAGAGCACCGCCCCATTGCCTGCTTGATTACACAATTCGGGAGATTCTGTATGTTAACCAATCCTCCGCTGATCGGTTCCGCCTCGGTCATCCAGGGCTTTGGCGCCGATCCTGAACGCTACGGCGGCATTGCATGCGGCGGCGTTCCCTTACGCGGCCATAACGGCATGGACTTCAATGCCGCACCTAACTCGCCGGTCATGGCGGTGCAGGACGGGGTAGTGCTGGCCGTGGGCGACGAGCCTGACGGCTTCGGTCACTACGTGCTGCTGGGTCACTACTGGGGTCAATCCCTCTATGCACATCTGGATCGGGCCACCGTCGCCCCCCAGCAGAATGTCCAGGGCGGCGATCAGATTGGGTTCAGCGGCAGCAGCGGAGCCGGCAGTACGCCCCATTTTCATTTCGGCATGCGTATTACGCCGTTTGCCGTAAATGACGGCTGGTGCGGCTATGTGGATCCGGAACCCTACTTGCGCCGGCTGCTCGTCCCCCGGGGCGCCATTATCGGGCCTCACATTGTAGGCGGCGTCGTACGCCATTTGGATTTGCTGCGTCGCTGGCAGCCGCGCATGGTCCTGGTTCTGGATCCCAATCCGGACGAGGTCCGTCAGCTGCGCGAGGCTTGCCCCGCCACCGCCATCATCGGTCGCATCTTTGAGCCGGACAACGTCATTGATGAGCGCATCCGGGCCAATCCAAAAGAGGCCGCGGCCTGGGCTCATGCAAAGATAATGAGCCGCCTGGCTCCCGAGGTGGACTACTGGCAATTCGCCAATGAAGTCTTGCAAAAAGCGGATACCCTGCCCCTGCTGGGCGCATTTGAGCAGGAGCGTATGCGCCTGGCCGATGCCAACGGGTACAAATGCGCCATCTTCGGCTTCAGCGTAGGCAACCCCGATCTGCCTGAGCACGACCGCATGGCCGATTGGCGACGGGTCTATCCGGTCATCGAGTACGCCGAGCAGCACGATCACTGCATTTCCGTTCACCAATACGGCATGCCCGATATCTGGGGCCCGGACAACAATTTCGATTGGTACCTGTATCGTCTGGAGCATCAGGTCCTGCGCCGTCTGCCTTTTAAACGAGTCAAGTTCGCCGTGACGGAATATGGCATTGACGGGCTGATTCAGGGCGATCGGGGCGGTTGGCAGACGTACACCAGCGCCGACAATTATGTCAATCAGCTACTCAAGGGCGGAGCCTATGCCGAACGCTTTTCCGGCCGGGTGCTGGGCTATGCCGTCTTTACATTCGGCCACAATCCGCCATGGGGCTCCTATGATATTGCCGGCGCCGTGGCTGATCAACTGGCCGCGCGCTCACCGCGCGGCACATGGGAAGAGGTAGATACCAACGTGAACGACTTTGCCCACGACAGCGACATCACCGAACCGGGCAGCAGCGAGCCGGCAAACCCCGTTACGCCGACTGAACCGACGCCCGCAGAGCCGGAACCCCAACCGACGGAACCGGAGCCGACTCAGCCTGCCGCCCCGCCCATCGAGCGGCGCACTACCGAGTGGTTTGACCACTACAACATGCAGATTGCGACGCTGGCCCAACGGCCCGACAACCCTGATGCCGGCGGCGACACGGTCTACGTGCTCAGGGATGTTTTTACCACTTACCTGGGCTCGTGGGAACCGTCAAACGAAACCGGCTCCATTCCGCAGTGGGCGCGTGACGCCTATCTCAGCGGCCAGTTTCTGGAAGCGGGCGCGGATCACCACCTCTTCGGCGCTGTGCTGGACCGGGACGGCAACCTCATCAAGGATACGCCCTTGCGCTTCTGGTCCGACGGTTTCGATAAGTTAGCCGACGGAAGCTATGAAGGCTATCTCACCATCCGCACCAAGTCCGATTCCGGCTGGGCCAACAACCCCATGGGGCCGGGCAGTTCCTACGTGCCCGAGCGGGGCGAGCGAGGGCCATGGTGCTGGGCGCCGGAAGGCGCGGCTGAAGTAATGTGCGGCGGCGGGCTGCCGGCGCGTCATCACCTCTCCACCTTTGCCGTCTGGCAGGCGATGGACCGTACGGCCTATGAAGCCGCCGTGAACGGCGGCACCCCCGTCGCACCGCCGGTTGAGCCGCCCGTCGCACCGCCGACCGAACCGGTTCAACCGCCGACCGAACCCACGGAACCCGCGATTGAAATCGATCAGCGCATCACGCCATGGTTCAACCACATGAACATGTCCATCCAGTCCATCGCCGATCGGCCGGATAACCCGGATCCGAATGGCGATAAGGTCTATCTGGTCAAGGATGTCTTTACCACCATCAACGGTTCGTGGGAGCCCAGCGATACGCCCTATTCCATTCCTCAGTGGGCTCGGGACGCTTATCTCAAGCCGTGGGGCGCGCCCGACTACTTTGACGATGCGGGCGCAGATCACCATCTCTTCGTGGCCGTACTGGGCGAGGACGGAGAGCTGCGCAGGTTCTATCCCGTGCGCTTCTGGTCCGACGGCTTTGCCAAGCTGGGGGACCCGAGTTACGAAGGCTATGTTCACCGGGAGACCAAGGAGCGCTCCGGCTGGATCAACATTCCCATTGGTCCGGATTCCAACTTTGTACCCGAACGGGATGAGTCGGGCCCCTGGTGCTGGGCGCCTGACGGCGCGGCCGAGGTCATCTGCGGCGGCGGGCTGCCGGCCAAGCAGCACGTTTCCACTTTCGTCGTCTGGCAAGAGGCGCCCCGCAGCGCGATCGACTCGGGCGGCGAAATCGGCGGGCCTATAAGCGAGCCGGGCGAAGGCGAAATCGGCGATCCCATCAGCGAACCGGGCGAGGGAGATCACACCATCTTCATGCCCACCGTTTTCGGACCGGGCGGACGGCCCGCTTCGGCCCCAGCCCCGCAAGCCGATGCGCCGTTCCCCGCGGCGACCGGCAGCGCTGCCGGCCAGGACCTGGGCGAAATTCGCTGGTCAGCCTGGGTGCGCCTGGGTTATGAGGGCGGACAAAACAGCGCCTTGGCCATCCACGCCCGACGCAACGGACTGGGCATGCCCGTGACGCCGGTCTATCGTCACGGAGATCTAATCTTGCAGGGATATCTGGGCGGCATTGTTTTTCACAAGCAGGGCAAGCCGGAGACGGTGCAATATACAGAGTGGTAAGTTGATAGGGTGACGGGCGCGCCCCGCCCGTAGTCCATGTTGAATCGATCCGAATAAAAAGCGCCTGAACCGTAACGGTTCAGGCGCTTTTGTTTGTTAGACTGGGGGACAGGGATTCGAACCCCAACCATCTGATCCAGAGTCAGACGTTCTGCCGATTAAACTATCCCCCATCGGCGGCAACGAGGGAAGATAGTAGCACAGAGTGAGCGCAACGGCAAATTTTCAGGCCACAATCGGGCAATTGGAATTTCTCCCGTCAGCGACATGATTCCAATCAGCGACCGGCAATATTCCCTGACACGAATACCACAAAAATCGCTATCTCCTACCGACAAAGGGGAAGTATATCTGCCTCACCTCTTCGCTGCGCTCACCATACGCCTGACCCACCACAAACGGCCCCATCCGGCGCGTGGCATCATTGACGCCCACCTCCACAAGATAGAACGTTTCACTATCCATAGTCAACGTTGCGTTGTAATTAACCGGCGTTACCGAATCAATGACATGAGAAGGTATCAACTGGTTATTGACCGTTTGGAATCCGGACGGCATCTCTGCAAGCACGTTGAATCCGGCCACGCCGCTTTCCGTTAGCGTCTGCCATGTAAAATCAACTGCGCCATCTCCATTACGGACGGAGTGAATGTATCCCAGGCTCACTGCCAAGGGACCGTTATACTCCACCGAACCAATATCGCACTGAGCGTCCGTACGCAGCCTGCCGTTCTGATCGGTGGAAAGACAGGTCGTGTTGTCGCCGGCATTGACGAGCGGGCTACTGGACAGAGGCTCGTATGTGAGGGTCGGACCGCCGTTATCGGCCAGCGGTTCCAGCCCCGGATCAGCGTTCATTGCTGTGGTGCGAGCCGCCAGGACAGCGCCGCAGCCGCCGTCGCCGATCCAGTTGCCCACGCTCATGGAGGGTGGTTCGCCGCTGCAGTCCGCTCCGCTGGCGCTGGCAATCGCCGTGTTGGCGATTGTCCAGCCGGCCCCGGTGAGGGCCTCGAGCGAGCCGCCCTGATTGCCGATAAAGGTGCTGTTGCGAATATTGTTGTTGTTATTGCGCAGCGTGATGGCCCCGCCGGCGGACGGTGCGCGGTTATTGGAGAAGGTACTGTTGTTGACTTGGAGATAGCCCTGGGAATGGACAGCGCCGCCGCCGTATTGGGTCGAGACATTGCCGACAAAAGTCATGTTGTTGAGCGTCAGCGTCGAATACCAGGCCGCGATGATCGCACCGGATGTGCTGCGCCCTCCGGTGATGTTCAGGTTCTGCATCGTCACGTTTTTAGAGTTTTCGATCTTAAACAACTGAATATCGCCTGTGCCGTCGCCGTTGCTGTCGCCGCTGATGGTGGTTCCGTCCGCTCCGCCGTCCAGTGTGAGGTTTTTGTCAATGCTTATGCGGCTGGCCAGACGAATGGTCTTGTCGGCCATAGCCGGATGGAAGGTGATGGTGTCGCCGGCAACCGCTGTCGTTACGGCGTTGCGCAGGGTGCAGTCGCCGCTGTCCGCGACCGAGGTGACCTCGAGCGATGTCGTGCAGACGGGCGTCACCTCGATATGCGCCACATCCTGGACCGTATTGACGCCGCTGCTGCGCACCGTATAGGTGAAGACGTCAGTGCCGTAGAAGCCGGGCGCGGGCGTATAGGTAACCGTACCGTCGCCGTTGTTCACGAGGCTGCCGTGCATAGCCGCAGCATCCATCGCGACCAGCGTGGCGATATTGTCCATGGTGAGCGCGTCGTTGGTGAGATTCAATGTCACAGGCGTATCCGTGAAGGTTGTATAGAGCTCCTGTGAACCGTAGATGGGCATCCAGTCGGGCAGGGCGCTCACGGAATCGCAGGCGCCGCTGCTGGCTTCAAGCCCCCAGGTGTCAACCATGAAGGGACAGAGATCGTAGCCGACCTCATTGGAAAAACGGGTCAGCCACTGATCGCGCTTCTGCTGCTCGTTTGTCGGCCGATTGGCGCTGATATCCGTTTCGTAGCTTTGCATAACGTTGTGATAGGCGTCCCAGCCGAAGCCGTCGGCCAACTGAAACCAGAAGGCCCAGCGGCTGGATTTGCTGCTGTAGGTTCCGCCGGGCGCAACGCTGGTAATGGCATTGTCCATCACGGCGATGGGGTCGCTTGTCCAGCTCCAACTGCTCTGCGTCGGCTGGGAGGCGTGGTTCTCCATGGAGTAATTGGAGAAAATATTGACCGCTATCTCGATGTCAACGTCGAAGGTCCACCAGAGGCGCTGGTGGTTGTGGCCCAACTCGTGGAAGTCGCCCCAACTGCCTTCAACCGGCAATGTGTCCCAATCGGCCGGGTTGTTCCACACCCTGTCGGTCGCCTGGTAGGGGAAGCCTGAGTGGGCGGCGCCGAACGAGATCTGCACATCCACGTTCATCAGTTCGGGGCCGGTGCGAGGCGTCGTGCGTGCGGCCAGCCAATCCTGGCCGTTGACAACGTCGGTCCACCAATTCATGAGCGCGGTGGGCTCGGTCAGCGCGGCCACTTCAGCCGAACGGCAGGCGATAATCATGCTGGGCGAGACCAAAATGGCGTAGGGGGCCGGTTTGTCACGCAATGTGTCAAGCCATTCCTGGTCGGTGTGCTGACCGAGGACAAAGTAAGGCTGCTCAATCGCGCCGTTGACGGTGATGTCGATCAAGCCCAGGTTGGGCGGCGGGGCATATGCATTTGAGCCGAAGTCGATGATGATCGGGCCGCCGAACGCGCCCGCAACCTCCATGGTTGCGCTCTCGATGGGATAGACACGGTCCACCTGGGGTAAGCGCTCCCAGGCAGGCCGCCGCGAAATGTCGTCGGCATGGGCGCTGATGCGGATGTTATAGCCCTTGCCGACCAGAGAAGGCGGAACCTGGACCGTAATCAGCTCGCCCGGCACGGCGTAAAGGCCGGTCGCGTGCCATCGGCCTATGCTGGTATCCAGCGTCACGGTTTTGTTGACCCGGGGCGCGTCAGGCGGAATAACGCCATAGAGGGCTTCGGCCGTGCGGTGAGCGGTGACCTGGGCCGCGGGCGTTGCGCGGAGGAGAGCAGATTCGCGTAGAAGCAGCATCTGTTCAAAGGGATCGCTGACCGGCGTGTCCGGCGTGGGGTTGATGGTGTTGATGCGCGCCGTGAAATACGCATCCAGTTGCGCCATAAGCAGGTCATCGGCGGGCAGAGCGGTGAAGAGCGCCTTCATCACGCTTCCGCCTTCGTCCAATTCGTCGCTGCTATAGCCTGTTGAGTCAGTCAGCATGTCCAGCAACACGTCGCTGATGACCTGGCCGACGCCGCGCGTTACGGGCACAGCGCCGTTGTCAGTCGTCACGCCTGCGCCGAATGCGAGGCCGGCCTGCCGCAGCAACAGGTTGCTGGGCGCCTGGGAGACGGGCTTGCCCCACCAGAGGTTGTAGCCCTCGCCGAAGTCGGCGATCAGCAGGCCGCCGCCGCCCATGATGAAGTCGCGGAGGGTATCCAGATTGGCCTGGGGTTCGGTGTCGCCCAGCCAGCCGGGCACAAAGACGTCAGCCGTCGTCAATGCCGCGGCCAAGCCGGTCTCATCGACCAGGGTGACATTGGTATATCCCTGGGCTTGCAGCCAGTCCCGGTTTTCGGACGTGTAGGTGACGATGCCGACGGCCAGGTCGCTCGTGCCGGTGGTCCAGGCGATGGCGTTCCTGAAGAATTGGCCGGTGTCGCCTATGCCACTGCGGGCGGCCAGGTCAAACGCCTGTTGATCAGGCAAGGCCACAACCCGGCCCGACCCCCAGCTTGCCGCGGCAGCCATGGGACTGCGCTGGCTTCCCCAGTAGCTGACCACATAGGCCGTGGGGCCGAAGGCAGTCAGGGTCCCGCCGTCGCCGTCACCGGCCAGCGAACTCACGCCGCTGAGCAGGGCATCCCGCGTCGCCTCGCCGTCGATGGCCGCGTTGACGGAAATGGTCACCGTGGCCGTGTCCGTCCCGCTTCCGTCGCTGACAGTGTAGGTGAAGCTGTCCGCGCCGATATAGCCGGGCGTCGGCGTGTAGGTGTAGGTATTGTCGCCGTTGTCGCTCAGGGCGCCATTGGCAGGCGTTGTCGTGCCGGTTACAGAGAGCGTGTCGCCGTCCGCATCATCATCGTTGAGCAGCATGGGGATGACCACGGAGCCGTTCTCGGCGACGAGGACGATGTCATCGGTTGCAACCGGACCCGCTGCCAGCGCGGTTTTGCCCGGCAGGGTCATCAACAAAAGCAAAAACAAGAGAGAAAAGAGAAATCGTGCTTGCATGGAGTACATAGTCAACCTATTCTTGGAATCATTTGGGTGTGTCGGCACAAACCGTCTGCTCTACAAACAAACTCGGTTGAATAGAAGCCTGCTTCCCATACCAGACGGCGATTTCAACTGTCGCCTGGATAGCCGAGCATACAGAATCAACCCACTTCAAACACACCCCTCAATTGTCTTAAAGGAGTAACGGGTTTGTGCAGCGTCGATAAAGCCGGTTTCAATGCTGATCGTGCATTGGTATACAGTTGCTTCAACATCCAGCATATAATGCTGAGGGGCGCGCAACAACAATATATCGGGTAGACGCTGCCCGCATATTCATCTGGCCTTTATCCTGCTCAAGCGGAGGGATAGAGAAAGGTGAACTTGCTCATTACGGCGTAAATGCCACGGCAGAAATCAGGGGCTTCCACCTCTGGAAGGAGTTGCTTGGCTTATTTCAGTCGGAGTTTACCAACTGGGCTAAAGATTAGCGACCTCAACCGGAGCATTCCCCGCTCCGGTTGAGGTCGAGTCAATTATGTCGTTTCAAGTGCGGCCTTGCGCAGGGCGGCCTCACCGTTGCGCACCCGGATAAGGGTCTCGTCCCGCCCCAATACAACCATGCTGTCAAAAAGAGGCGGCGCGACCATCTTGCCCGTGAGCGCCCCCCGAAAGGGGGAGAAAAAGCTCCCTGCCTTGAGGCCTAATTCATCGGTCTTGGCCCGAAAGGCCTGCTCCAGCACGTCAGCGGTAAAAGGCTCGGCATTTTCGATGAGATCATAGCCTGTCGCGAGGACATCAGCGCTCTGGGCAGCGTCCAGCTTCTTCCCCAGAAGCGCCTTGGTGTTGGAATAGTCGATCTCATCTGCCGACTGAAAGGCCCACTCCACCTTCTCCGCGGCCTCGGCCAACGTCTTGAGCCGCTCCTGAATCAAGGGGACGAGCAGGGGCAGGCGCGGGTCCTGGGCCAGATCGCTCTCGGCGATGTCCAGCCCCCGACTGAGGTAGGGTATAAGACGCGCCTGAAGCTCGGCCGGCGCCATATCCCGGATGTAGACGCCGTTGAGCCACTCCAGCTTGGCGTAGGGCAGTGCGCCCGGCGACGGGTTAATGTCGGCCACGTCAAACCGCTCGATCGCTTCTTCCCGGGTAAAAATTTCCCGCTCCGCGTCAAAATTCCATCCCACATTGGTGAGGAGATTGAAAACCGCCTCAGGCAGGTAGCCCGCGTCGATAAACTCGTGGACCTGGGCCAGATATTCGTGGCCGTCCACCACCTTTTTGCGCTTGCTCATCTTGCCCTGGCCGCTGGGATCCAGAATCACGGGCAGGTGGATGAAGCGGGGCGCATCCCAATCAAAAGCAGCATAGAGCATTTGATGCAGCGGGGTGGAAGAAATCCACTCCTCGCCGCGCAGGACGTCGGTCACCCCCATCAAATGATCATCCACCACCACGGCCAGATGATAGGTGGGCAGCCCGTCGCTCTTGAGAATAACCGGGTCCCGCACGCTCTCATTCTCCACGGTGATATCGCCGCGGATGAGATCGTGGACGGTGGTTTTGCCCTCCAAAGGAGCAGAAAAACGGACGACCGACGGACGACCCTCCGCCTCATACGCGGCAATCTGCTCCGGGGTGAGATATCGGTCCCGGCGGTCATAACCGGGCGCATCGCCCCGCGCGCGCTGCTCTTCCCGCAGCGCATCCAGCTCCTCGGCGGACATATAGCTACGATAAGCGTAACCATCGTCAATGAGCTGCTGCACATACCGCTGGTAGATTTCCCTGCGCCGGCTTTGAATGTACGGACCCACAGGACCGCCTGCTTCGGGGCCTTCATCCCATTCCAGGCCTAACCAGCGCAGGCCGCGCATGAGATCGTCCAGGCTGTCTTCCTGATAGCGATTTTGATCCGTGTCTTCGATGCGCAGGATGAATTGGCCGTTGGTATGACGCGCCCAAAGCCAGGCAAAGAGCGCCGTGCGCAGTCCCCCCAGATGCAGATAGCCGGTGGGGCTGGGCGCAAAGCGGGTGCGTGCAGGTGCGTGTAGTTCGCTCATCATCGTTCCTTCCAGGTCGCTCACAAGGTTGCTTTATATACGCTCTCCAAGCTGACAGAATAAACGAGATGGAGCAGAGGAGCAAAGCAGGAGGCGCGCGGCAGAAAGAAATCTTTTGCCGTTCATCAAACGGCGGATCGACGCTCCTTCTCCAATCCGCCGACGTTCCTTTTTCCCATCCCACCCGATTGAGTATGCCAAACCTACTCGAGAGCATGGGCGACAACTATTCAATATATTGTTGTCCCTCGCCCGTCTGCCGTATATGGTAGACGAATTGTTGCGCGGAATTCTAATTGACAAATACAAGGCCGCGAATATACGATGTAGACGTTGCCTGGTTAGGATTTTGCGTTCACTGCTCCCCGCGCTCGAGTCAAAAATTCTATGTAAAGAGATGTATCCGGCTTCGTTCCCGGTCCCAAATTTTGGCTTTGGCTCATTCTTTCGGAGATGGGCGCAGCGGCATCCGTTTTGTTGGCTTCACTGAAATACTCAACCCACAGGAGAAGAAGATGTCACGGAAATTCTATTTGGTATTCGTGCTGATCATGGGCCTGCTCTTTAGCGCATGCGCTGCGCCTGCCCCCGCAACGGACGCACCGGCAGGCGATGACGCTGCGGCAGAGCCGGCCGGAGACGCGGCCGCGTCAGGTGATGAGGTGGTGCTCACCATGGGCTCCTGGCGCTCTGACGATGTGGAACAGATGAATCGCATCTTTGACGCATTCCATGCCGAACATCCCAATATCACGGTCGAATTCGATCCCAGCAACCCCAGCGAGTACAATGCCGCGCTGCGGACCCAGCTCGAAGGCGGGACCGCGCCGGATCTCTTCTATCTGCGCTCTTTCTCCACCTCGCGTCAGCTATACGAAGAAGGCTTCCTGGAGCCGCTGGATGACGTCGAAAATTTGCAGGCGAATTTCACCGAAGCAGCCCGCTCGCCCTGGGCCACGGATGACGGCCTTGCCTACGGCGTGCCCTTCATCGCCGTCTCTCACGGCATTTATTACAACCAGGACCTCTTTGACGAATTGGGGCTGACCGTGCCGGAGACGTGGGAAGAGCTGCTGACCACGGCCCAAGCCGTCCAGGATGCCGAGTACGATGCCTTCGCCAATGCATCGGGCGACGAGTGGACCATCGCCGAGATCGTCTTCATGAACCTGGCTCCCACGTTCATCGGCGGGCGGGAAGGGCGCCTGGCCTACCTGAGCGGCGAACGCTGCTTCAATGACGAAAATGCAGTGGCTGCCTTCCAGGCTGTAGCCGATTTGGCCCCTTACTTCCCGGATGGCCAGGAAGCGCTCAACTATTACGACAGCCAGCAGCTCTTTATTCTGGGTGAGGCGGCCATGTGGCTGGGCGGCTCCTGGGACATTCCCGTCTTCGAGCAGGATATCACCGACTTCAGCTGGAGCGTCTTCCCCATTCCCGCACCCGAAGGCCAGACGGAAGAATATGTCACCTTCCACATGGACGCAGGCATCGGTCTGAACGCAGCTTCCCAAAATAAGGAAGCTGCCAAGGTGCTCCTGGACTGGATGGCGTCTAACGAAATCCCGGCGCTGCTGGCCAACGAACTGCCCGGCTTCTTCCCCATCCACACGGAAGTGCCCACGCTGGAAAACGAGCATGCCAACACCTTCCTGGCCATGAATGAAGGCCGGGGACTGGACGTACGCTGGGCGTGGCCCGTGCTCCTGGACGGCGATCCCGACGGTTATACGCTCATGCAGAGCGGCGCGGTGGGCATCGTCAACGGGACGACCACGCCCCAGGAAGCCGCCGACGCGCTACAAGAAGGGTTGGCCCAATGGCTGGAGGCCGCCCAGAACTGCGGACAGTAAGAGCAGCTTGCAGGCTACATCCATGTTGTCGGTCCTAAAATAACGTGTGAAGAGCGCGTATGCGGTAAAGAAGCTTGCTTGCAAAATACAGGCAAGCTTCTTTACCGCCCCTGTCTATTCGAGGAGTTCCATGCACAATCAGCACGCAGGAGAGAACAAACGACGTCGCCAGCTCATCTGGATACTGTTCCTGCTGCCGGCGCTCATCGTCTATACGGCGTTTATGGCCTTTCCCCTCTTCAATTCCATGCGCCTGAGCTTCTACACGGGAACGGGCCTGACGCCGGATCATTTCGTGGGGTTCGACAATTATGTCAATTTATTTACGAATCCCCTCTGGAATGAAAAGTTTTTCAATGCGCTGGGCAATACGGTAGTCTTCTTCCTCATCCACATGCTGGTCCAGAACACTCTGGGGCTTCTCTTCGCTACCTTATTGGCGTCGGGCATCCGGGGCCACAATATTTTCCGCACCATCATCTTTATTCCCGCCACCATGTCCATCGTGGTCACCGGCTTCCTGTGGCAGATCATCCTCAATCCCCGCTGGGGCGCAGTCAACAAGCTGCTGGAAGCGGTCAATCTGGATGCATTGGCGCGGCCCTGGCTAGGCGACCCCAACCTGGTCCTCATTGTGATCTCGCTGGTCTCATCATGGCAGTGGGTAGGCCTCCCCACGATGATGTTTCTGGCCGGCTTCCTGACCATTCCTGACTCCCTGAGCGAGGCCGCGCGCATTGACGGCGCATCGCCGTGGCAGATATTCTGGCGGGTCAAAATTCCCCTGCTCATGCCGGTCATCGGCATCGTCTCCGTCCTTACCTTCGTGGGCAACTTTAACGCCTTCGACATTATCTATGCCATGGCCGGCTCCCGGGGCGAGCCGGGCTATGCGGCGGACCTGCTGGCCACCTTTTTCTACCGTACCGGCATTGCCGGCGAAGCGCCCGTAGCCCGGCCGGATATGGGCGTGGGCGCAGCCGTGGCCACCGTTACATTCCTGATCCTGCTGGTGGGCGTTTCCATCTGGCTCTTTTATTCGCGGAAACGCACCTATGAACTGTAGTTGGTGAGATGATGCGACATCGAATTTCAACCTTTGCTGCCTACGCGGTTCTGACGGCCTGGTCGCTGGTCGTACTCTTTCCGGTATGGACCATGCTGGTCAACTCCCTCAAGCCGCGCAAGGAGATATTCCGCAACCCCTTCAACTTTCCGCCCGAAATCACGTGGGAGGGCTATCAGAGCGTCTGGGCCAACGGTCACTTTGAGCTTTACTTCCGCAACAGCCTCTTTGTCACTGTTCTTTCGCTGCTGACCATTCTCCTGCTCGGCTCCATGGCCGCCTATGCGTTGGCCAATTGGGAATCGCCCGCCGCCGGCTTCGTCTACATCTTTTTCCTGGCCGGCCTCATGATTCCTATCCGCCTGGGCACCATCAATATTTTGCAAATCGTGATCGCCCTGGGCCTTTCCGATACGATCTACAGCCTCTTCCCCGTCTACATCGCCATGGGGCTGCCGATTACCGTTTTCATCCTGACGACCTTTATCCGCTCCATTCCCCGGGAGATCGGCGACGCAGCGCGGGTGGACGGCGCAAACGAGTGGCGCATTTACAGTCGTATCGTCCTGCCCTTGATCCGCCCGGCCCTGGCCACTTCGGCCATCTTCAACCTGATCCCCATCTGGAACGATTTGTGGTTCCCCCTGATCTTCATCCGCGCCGATCAGCACCGTACGGTTATGCTGGGCGCATCTCTGCTTTTCGGCCAGTATCAAACCGACTGGACAAGCATCCTGGCCGTTCTGACCTTGTCCTCCCTGCCGATTTTGATTCTGTATCTTCTGATGTCCAAACAATTCATCCAAGGACTCACCGGCGGCGCCGTGAAAGGGTAACCGGCATGAACGGAAGAGAACGCATGGCCCTGGCCATGCAGGGCAAAGCCGCGGACCGCGTGCCCGTCATGTGCCAATTGGCCATTGGCCACTACTTTTTGAACACCGATATTCCGCCCCACAAAATCTGGTTCACCAGCGAGGGCTTTGCCGACGCACTGGTGCAGATTCAACGCCGCTATCGCTTCGACGGCATCCTGATCAACATGCCCGGCCGGCCGGCCGACGCCCTGAGTCACGTAGTCTCGCTGGACGAAAATACGGACGGCCAGATTCTGACCTGGGATCAATACGGCACAACGTTCATCCCCTGGGACGACAACGCACAACATACGCCGCCCCGGACTGCCCAACCGGATCGGGCTGATTTTGCCGCGCTGGACCCGGATAACCTGGAAAATCTCGACGATTTTATGGGCTACGTATGGGGCGTCTACCACATCCCGTGGATCGAAGGTAAGCGGGGCAAGGGACCCCTGCGGGAGATTCCGCCTTATTTCCTGCGCACCATCGACCTGGTACGCGCCCAGGTGGGAGATGAAATCTCGGTCCACGGCGAAGTCTTTTCGCCGCTGACCCACTTCATGGAGCTGTTCGGCTACGAAAACGCGCTCATGAACTTCATCATCGATCCGGCCAAAACCCACGCCATTTTGGAGAGGCTGACCGAGTCTTCGGTGACGTGGGCCGTGGCCCAGGCCAGGCACGGCGTGGACGCGGTGCTCATTTCTTCAGCCTTCGTGGGCGGGCCTTTTCTGTCCCCCAAGATGTATCGGGAATTTGTGGTGCCGTATGAGAAGAAGGTGGTGGACGCGGTGAAGGCCACAGGCGTACCCGTTTATACCCACACATGCGGCAGTATCGGCGACCGCCTGGAGTTTATGCTAGAATCGGGCACCCAGGGCGTAGACACGCTGGACCCGCCGCCCCTGGGCAACACGGAACTGGCCGTCGCCAAACCGCTGATTGGGGACCGGGTCTTCATCAAGGGCAATATGAATGCCGTGGAATTATTGGAAGCCGCTACCGAAGAGGAGATCGTAGCCCACGCGGCGGAGCGGCTGCGCATCGGCAAGCCGGGCGGCGGCTACATCCTGAGCACAGCCTGCTCGGTTGCCCCGCGCATGGAACCGTGGAAGCTGGAGATTCTCACGCCTTTGGCCGAGGAGTTGGGGGGGTATTGAGGGGTGTGGGGTTGTTGGGGTTAGCCTGTTGTTGCTTTATTTCCCCGCCACCCAACTTCCCTACCACCCCACAACTATATCATCCCTCCGCCTCGCGCTTGGCGCGCTTGATGGCCCGCTGGCGCAGATCGTGATTCAATTCCTTTTTGCGAATGCGCAAAGCCCCGGGCGTCACTTCCAGCAATTCATCATCCTTCAGCGCCTGAATTGCATCGTCCAGCGACATATTTCTGGCGCTGCTGAGGCCGTCATTGTCCTGCTTGGGCTTGTCCCGGAAATTGGTAAGCTGCTTGGCCTTACAGACATTGACCACCAGATCATCGTCCCGGATGTGCTCGCCTACCACCTGTCCGCTGTAGACCTCATCCCCCGGCTCCACGATGAATGAGCCCCGCTGCTGCAAGTTGATCAACGCATAGCTGCTGACCGAACCGCTTTCCAGCGCGACCAGAGAGCCCAGGCGCTGGGTCTCGATGGGGCCGGCGACAGCGGCATAGCCGTGGAAGAGGGCATGGTAGATGCCCGTTCCCCGGGTTGCGGTGAGGAAAGGCTGCCGGAAGCCCAAAAGCCCCCGGGTGGGCACGATAAACTCAGCATAGACGGTACCGTCCTCACCATAGCGCAGGTCCTGTAGCTGCCCCCGCCGCTTGCCCATCATCTCCGTTACCGTGCCCAGATAGTCGCTGTGCACTTCCAGAAAGAGCTGCTCAAAAGGTTCCTGTTCCCGGCCGTCTTCATCGGTTTTGAAAACCACCTCGGGCCGGGAAACGGAAAATTCATAGCCCTCCCGGCGCATGGTTTCGATGAGGATGGCCAGGTGGAGTTCTCCTCGGCCTGCAACCAGGAAGCTGGCCGCGCTCTCTGTATCGCGTACGCGCAGAGCGACGTTGCGTTCCAGCTCCTCCATCAGGCGAGCCCGAAGCTGGCGGCTGGTGAGGTACTTGCCCTCCCGCCCGGCAAAGGGGCTGTCGTTGACGCTGAAGGTCATGCGCACCGTGGGCTCTTCCACGGTGATGGGCGGCAGGGGCCGGGGATCGGCCGGGTCGGCCAGGGTATCGCCGATGCCCACATCCACAATGCCCGCCACGGCCACAATATTGCCCGCATGCACTTCGTCTTCCTCCTGGCGCTGCAAATTGCGGAAGCTGTAAACCTGGCTCACCTTATTGCTTGCCTGGGTTCCGTCGGGCGCGATGCGCAGGATGGACTGTCCCGTGCGAATAGTCCCGCTGCGCAGGCGGCCGACAGCGATCTTGCCCACGTAGGAGCTGTACTCCAACGTGGTGACCAGCATCTGGGTCGGTCCGTTGGCGTCCACCAACGGCGGATCGATGTGATCGAGAATGGTGTCGAAAAGGGGCGTCAGGTCATAGGCAAGATCATCCGGATCAAAGCCGGCCTGCCCGTCCAGCGCGCGGGTGTAAATGACGGGGAACTCGGCCTGCTCCTCGCTCGCGCCCAGGTCGATGAAGAGATCAAAGGTCGCGTCCACCACGTGATCGGGGCGGGCCGCGGGGCGGTCGATCTTGTTGACCACAACGATGGCCTTGTGCCCCTTCTCCAAAGCCTGGCGCAGGACGAAGCGAGTCTGGGGCATGGGCCCCTCCACCGCATCCACCAGCAGCAGCACGCCGTCCACCATGTTCATGATGCGCTCCACCTCGCCGCCGAAGTCGGCATGGCCGGGCGTGTCCACAATGTTGATGGTGACGCCCTTATACTCCACGCCGGTCTGCTTGGCCAGGATGGTGATGCCCCGCTCCCGCTCCAGGTCGTTGGAGTCGAGGATGCGCTGCTGCACGTCCTGCTTGGCGTGGAAGACATGGGTCTGACGCAGCATGCCGTCCACCAGCGTGGTTTTGCCGTGGTCCACGTGCGCGATGATGGCGATGTTGCGAATATCGTCCCGAGGCTGAAGATTCTCTGTCGTTATCTCATTTTTTGTTGCTTGCATTGCATTCATATTTTCACACTCTGATTCGAGCCAAAACGGTCTGTCAAAACACGCAAAGAGACTCGGCCGCAAAGACCGAGTCTCGTACCTGCCGGGGTTATTGTAGTGGTCAGGGTGCAAAGTGGCAAGACGGCGGGGGCGTGAAAGATCAATCTCGCAAGAACCCGCGGCGATCTGGCGTCCGGCGCTCCCGAAATCACCCACGCGGCCGCGTTACCGGGCGTCCGCACCGGGGTCAAACCCCGGTGC